>CAYMCQ010000084.1:0-17722 GCA_964389025.1 uncultured Verrucomicrobiota bacterium | reverse complement strand
CGCTCCAGCGAATTTCCAGCCCCTTGCAGAATGGTGGTGGTGTCAAGTTGCGCCCCAGACGGAGTGCCCTGCCACTTACGGATCAAGGTGGTATTTTTTGTGGACGTAAAGATCGTCGGCGACCTGATAGATGGCGATGGCATCTTTTTGAAGCTCGCGGTCGGCATCGGTCGGTTGTGCGAGCGGCTTCATGTCCACTTTCTTTGGATCGCCTTCGTAAAATTCCTCGCCCTGCATCAGCCCCAGAACGACGAGCCGGTCGCGGGCCAACATGCCGATGTCGCGGTTGTGATTCAGGAACGCGCGCTCGTTTTCCGGTGGACTTTTGAGCAGGTCGTGGCCGAAAAATAAAGTTTCATAAGGCCGTCCGAGCAAACCGAGAATCGTCGGCGCAACATCCAACTGACTGCCGAGATGCGGCACGCGGCCTGGAGTTTTGACGGCAGCGGGGCCGGCAATCAAAAGCGGGATCTCGTAGGAATGAATCGGGATGCTCTGTTTGCCGTAGACGCGGGCACCGTGATCCGCAACGACCACGAAAATCGTATTCGTCCAGAACGGCTCTTTTCTGGCCTCGCGGAAAAACTTTCCAAGGGAGTAGTCGGAATATTTTACCGCGTTTGAGCGATGACGATCCGGCTTTTCTGGAATCCGGCCTTCGGGATAGCCGAACGGTTTGTGGTTTGAAACGGAAAGCAGCGTGGCGCAAAAAGGTTTTCTGGATTTCGACAGTTCACGAAATTCTTCAATCGCGCGGCCAAATAAATCTTCGTCGCACACACCCCAGACGGTCGTGTAGGTCGGGTTTGGAAAATCCTTTTGCTCGATGAAGCGGTCGTAGCCGTTGTGGATGGCGAACGAGCGCATCCCGTCGAAAAGCCCGCGACCGCCGTAGAGAAAGACCGTCGAGTAGCCGTCGCGTTTCAAAACGCGTGCGATGGTTTCGACGTTGTCCGAGAGGTCGCGCTTGACGATGGAATCACCCGGCAGCGGCGGAAACGAGGAGAGCACGCCCTCGAACCCGCGCACGGTGCGGTTGCCAGACGCGTAAATGTTTGCGAACAACATTCCTTCCTCGGCGGCGAGCTTGTCCATCTCCGGAGTAAGCGTTGTTTTTTTTCGCCCGAGCGAACCCCAGAAATCCGAGCCGAGACTTTCTTCCAGAAAAATCACGACGTTCAACTTCGGCTTGTTTGGATCGCCCGCGATTTTACGTTCGAGATTTTCGCCGGAGCCTTTGAACTCGACATCCGGCGCGGCCATCATTTTTCGCACGCGCTCGTAGGCTTCGGCTTTTGTAATCGTTTTGTAAAACGCGGCGAAGTCGAGGTTGTGCGTCCAAGCGGCGGCGACGAGCGAGATTGCGCCGTTGTTGGCCAGTTCGTTCATCACTCGGTCGTGGCTGAAATGAGTTCCCTTGAGACCAATTGTCGGGCGCAGCAACGCGCAGGCGAAAATCACCGCCGCCGGCGGAATGGCCCGCGCCCGAAACGAACCCGGTTGCGCCCACATCGTCGCGAACAATCTTTCCGCCAGATAAAACCAGGCAAGGCTGCACGCCACGCACACCGTCACCACGACGGGCACGGGATAGGACGCCCAGATGTTGACGAAAACTTCGTAGGGATAAAGAAGATAGTCCACGGCCACCGTGTTGAAGCGCGATTTGAATTCGTCGAAGAAATAAAATTCCGCTGCGAGTAAAAAAACTTCCACCGCCCAAAACAAAATAAATCCCAACCGGAACAAAACCCGGTGCCATCGCGCGCGAAACCATCGGTCGGGAATCATCAGGAGCCAGAGCAACAACGGCATTGTCATCAGCAGCCCAACGAACAAATCATTGCGCGCCCCGATCAAGAACATTTGCGCCACTTCGCCTGGCGACAGCAGGCCGGCAGGCTTGAATTTCAGGAGCAGAAGCAAGCGCAAACAAGAAAATGCCACGAACAGTGAAAGTAAGAAAAAGGCGGCGAAGCCCCAACGCGAACGTTTCCATGTCGAAAGACCAGCCGGCGGATTATCGCTCATAGTCATTTTTTGCGTGATCTGTCGCGAACATTCCGAGGAATAGACAGTCTACCGGCGCGCGCGTTCAATGGGTGGAGTGTTTCAAAAGAATATTTCGGCTGCGGGATTTCAGGAATGACAATTTTGTAATTTGATTTCCGCGCTTGGCTCGCGAACATGGCTTGGTATTCTCGAAACCATGCCGAAGTCACGCCCGCTTTTTGCAAATGCCAAACCAGTGATTGGGATGATCCATCTCGACGCGCTGCCAGGCACGCCCGCGCATCGCTCGGACTTGAAAACTATCGCGGCCAAAGCCGTTACCGAGGCGAAAATTTACCGCGACTGTGGTGTCCACGGAATCATGATCGAGAACATGCACGACACGCCGTATCTGCGCGGCAAGGTCGGGCCTGAAATCGTGGCGGCGATGGCGATCATCACGCGCGAAGTAAAGATCGCGAGCAAGCTGCCGTGCGGAATTCAAATTCTCGCCGCGGCAAATCACGAGGCGCTGGCCGTGGCGCACGCGGCTGGATTGGATTTCATTCGCGTCGAAGGTTTCGCCTTCGCGCACGTCGCGGATGAAGGCTTGATTCAAGCCTGCGCTGGAGAATTGCTTCGCTACCGGAAACAACTTGGCGCGGAGCGCGTGCAGATTTGGGCGGACATCAAAAAGAAGCACAGCGCGCACGCCATCACTGCCGACGTGGGCATTGACCTCACCGCCGAAGCCGTGGAATTCATGCGCGGCGACGCCGTCATCGTGACTGGCGCGATGACTGGCGACGCGCCGACGCCCGAAGATGTGACACGCGCGAAACGGTTGACGCGGTTGCCCGTTTATCTCGGCTCCGGCATCACAAAAGACAACCTTCGTGAATTCCTTTCAATCGCCGACGGCTTTATCATCGGCTCGCATTTTAAGCGCGATGGTGTTTGGTCAAACACGATTGACTCCAAGCGCGTGAAAAACTTCATGACGGAACATCGTGTGCTTTCGTAGAACAACTTTTACACGGATTACACGGATTGACATTGATTTACAAAGAATCCGCGATAATTCGTGTAATCCGTGTCAAAGTTTTTTCATTTTTAATTTTTACTTTTTCATTTTTAATTCCGCGCAATGAAAAAGAAAACGTCCGATTCTTTCCGCCCACATTCCAGCCTCGTCCTCGACGGCGATGACCGCGCGCCGAGTCGCGCGATGCTTTATGCCGTCGGATTCAAGAAGGAGGATTTTGCGAAGCCGCTCGTCGGCATCGCTTCGACGTGGAGCATGGTCACGCCCTGCAACATGCACATTGACAAACTCGCGCTCGAAGCCGAGAAGGGCGCGAACGCCGCAGGCGGCAAGGCGATTGTCTTCAACACCATCACCATCTCCGACGGCATCTCGATGGGCAGCGAAGGAATGAAATACTCGCTCGTCTCGCGCGAAGTGATCGCAGACTCCATCGAGACGGTCGTCGGTTGCGAAGGCATGGACGGCTTTGTCGCCATCGGCGGTTGCGACAAAAACATGCCCGGTTGCATGATTTCCATCGCGCGATTGAATCGTCCCGCGGTTTTTGTTTACGGCGGAACGATTTTGCCCGGCTGTCTCACGATGGACAATAATCGCAAGATAGACATCGTCTCAGTATTTGAAACTTTTGCGAAGTTCTCGAACAACCAGGCGAGTGCGGAAGAATTGCTCGCCGTCGAGCAATGCGCCATTCCCGGCCCCGGCTCGTGCGGCGGCATGTATACCGCCAACACCATGGCCAGCGCCATCGAAGCGCTCGGCATGAGCCTGCCGAACAGCTCCGCGCAAAACGCAATCTCGCCCGCGAAGATGGACGATTGCCGCCGCGCCGGCGCAGCCGTCGTCGAGATGCTCAAGCGCGGCATCAAACCGCTCGACATCATGACGCGCAAGGCGTTCGAGAATGCCATTACCGTCGTCATCGCGCTTGGCGGCTCGACGAACGCCGTGCTGCATCTGCTCGCGATGGCCAACGCTGCCGGAGTGAAACTCGCGATTGACGACTTCACGAAGATAGGCAAGCGCGTGCCCGTCCTCGCCGACTTGAAACCGAGCGGCAAACATCTCATGAGCGAACTCGTCGCCATCGGCGGCATTCGTCCGCTAATGAAAACGCTCCTCGATGCCGGATTGCTTCACGGCGATTGCCTCACCGTCACCGGCAAGACGATGGCGCAGAATCTCGCCGACGTGAAACCCTATCCGTCCGGCCAAACTATCATTTATTCACTCAACGACCCGATCAAGAAAGACAGTCACCTCGTCATTCTTTACGGCAACCTCGCGAGCGAAGGCGCGGTCGCGAAAATCACCGGCAAGGAGGGCCTGCGTTTCACCGGCACCGCGCGGGTGTTCAACTCCGAAGAAGCCGCGCTTGAACGCATCCTCGACGGCACCATCAAGAAAGGCGACGTCGTCGTCATTCGCTACGAAGGGCCGAAAGGCGGGCCGGGCATGAGAGAAATGCTTTCGCCCACCAGCGCCATCATGGGCAAAGGGCTCGGCAAAGACGTCGCGCTCATCACCGACGGAAGATTTTCCGGCGGCAGCCACGGGTTCGTCGTCGGGCACATCACGCCTGAAGCGTATGTGGGCGGAACAATCGCGCTCGTGAAGAACGGCGACACCATCACCATTGACGCCGAGAAGCGGCAATTGAACCTGGAGATTTCCGCCGCCGAAATGAAATCGCGCCGCAAAGCGTGGAAAGCGCCGAAGCCGCGTTACACCCGAGGCGTGCTGGCGAAATACGCGAGCCACGTCACATCAGCGTCCGAAGGCGCAGTGACGGATATGGATTTGGAGTTATAAACATCTGGCAGATAAATGGACTCGCCGCAAACGAATCCCAACGGCCTTCCATCACTCAGCCCAAGGTTGCGAGTCACCCACCTTCGTCCGACTTCGGCGTGACGAGTCGGCGCGGCAAGCCCGTCCAAAACAAATTCCAAACGCAATCCGATCTTTGACAGGATGCGCAGGATTGACAGGATTCTTTTTTCCATCCTGACCATCCTGTTCATCCTGTCCCATATCAGAGAGAATTTACGAGCGCGGCGTTCACATCCTTCGCGCGATACTCCTACCTCAGGTTTTTATTCTTCGCGCGGGATTCTTCGGCGAGTTTCGTTTTGAACGCGCCCAGTTTTTTCTGCAACGCAGCGTCCGCCGTCGCCAGGATTTGAACGGCCAGCAAACCGGCATTGCGCGCGCCTCCAATCGCGACGGTCGCCACGGGAATTCCGCTGGGCATTTGCACAATTGAAAGAAGGGAATCCAACCCTTTCAAACTTTTGCTTTCAATCGGCACGCCGATGACGGGGAGCGTCGTGAACGCGGCGATGACTCCCGGCAAATGCGCCGCGCCGCCCGCGCCGGCGATGATACAGCGCAAGCCGCGCTTGTGCGCGTTGCGCGCGTAATCGGCAACATCATCCGGCGTGCGGTGCGCCGAGGAAACCCGCGCTTCCGTCGCGATGCCAAATTCCGCGCAGGTGTCGGCGGCGGCTTTCATGGTCGGCCAGTCCGAATCGCTGCCCATCAGGATTCCGACAAGCGGTTTTGCGGTTTTGTTTTGTTTCATGGCTAATTTTCCCTTCGGATGGTTGTGGATGATGCTGAAAGTTTTTACGCGATGCAACAGCGACTTCATCAAAATCGTTAACGCAGAAAACTCAGAGCTTTGCGGAGGTTTGCTGCTCTGCATCGCTATCCGTCCCAAATCGTCGTGTGCCGTGCGAGGATTATTTCCAGCGGCACAGACTCGCCTCGTAGCGCAGGTTGGAAACCTGCGCCACTTTGGTCGCGGCACCGTCGCGTCGCGTCGCTCCGCGTTCTTGCGCCTCCTGCGTCAAAGAAACCGCTTGCAATTGTCTATTGGTTGACTAGAGTAATCGCCGATGAAGCTGACCAAACGAGGCGAATACGCTTTGCGCGCGCTGATTAACCTGGGGATTGCCCAGGAGGTTGGCCGCCCGATGCTTCAAATCAGCGAGCTGGCCGGGAGGGAGAAAATTCCAGTGAAGTTTCTGGAGGCGATTCTGGTTGAATTGAAGGCGGCAGGTTATCTCGACAGCAAGCGTGGAAAAAACGGCGGCTATTTTTTGAATCAGCCGATGGAGAAAATCAAAATCGGAGCGGTCGTGCGCAAATTGGAAGGGCCGCTGGCGCCGATTGCGTGCGTGAGCCAGAATTTTTACGAGCGCTGCTCGTGCCCGGACGAAGATCACTGCGGGTTGCGGATGCTGATGCTCGACGTGCGAAACGCCATTGCGGACATTCTTGACCGGCACACGCTGGCTGAGACCGTGGAGATCACCTTGCGGAGGTTGCGTCGCAACAAAAAGCGGCTACCGTTTGAGCGAAAGGAGCGGGTGTCGAAATGAGAAAACTTTTCAGTCTCGTCGGAATTCTGTCTTTCGGCGCGACAGCGTTCGCCGAAAAAACAATCGTGCGTGCCGGACATTTTCCGAACATCACGCACGCGCAGGCGGTCATCGCGCACGGGCTTTCGCGGCAGGGCAGGGGATGGTTCGAGCAGCGACTTGGCAAAGACGTTGAAGTGCGCTGGTTCGTTTACAACGCCGGACCGACGGCAATGGAAGCCATTTTCGCGAGGTCCGTTGACATGACTTACGTGGGGCCGAATCCGGCGGTGAACGCGCATTTGAAATCGCGCGGCGAGGAAATACGCATCGTGGCCGGAGCTTGCAGCGGCGGCGCGGCGCTGGTTGTGAATGCTGACCGCATCAAATCCGACGCGGATTTCAAGGGCAAAAAAGTGGCGACGCCGCAACTTGGCAACACGCAGGACGTGGCGGCGCGGGCGTGGCTGATATCGAAAAGATTTCGCGTGACGATGACCGGCGGCGACGTGATGGTGGTGCCGACGACGAATCCCGACCAGCTTTCCCTGTTTCAAAAGGGAACGATGGACGCAGTGTGGGCGGTGGAGCCGTGGGTCAGCCGGCTGGTTCTCGAAGCAAAAGGAAAAATTTATTTCGACGAAAGTTCGCTCTGGACTGAGACGGACGGCAAATATGTGACGACGCATCTCGTCAGCAGCGTGAAATTTTTGAAGGAGCGGCCCGAGCTGTTGAAAAAATGGATTGCCGCGCACTTGGAGTTGACGGAATGGATCAACAAGAATCCTGACGAAGCGAAAAAAGTTTTTAACGACGAGTTGAAGGTGGAAATGACAAAAGGGCTGTCGCCACAAACTTTGGACAGCGCCTGGAAAAAATTGGAGCTGACGCACGACCCGATTTCAAAATCGCTTTTCAAAACCGCTGAAGACGCGCATCAGATCGGGTTCGTCAAGCAGAAGCCCGACCTTTCAAAGATTTATGATTTGAAGTTGCTGAATGAAGTCTTGAAGGAAAAACAATTACCGGAGATTCATTGATGACTTTGAAAGACGATTTCCAACTTGATAGCGAGCCGCCGGAAAAGCTGGTGGTTGACGGCGTGTCGAAACACTTCATCGGTAGGAGCGGCAAAATACACGCGCTGGACAATGTCAGCCTGACGATCAAGGAAGGCGAGTTCGTCTGCCTGCTCGGGCCGAGCGGCTGCGGCAAATCCACGTTACTCAACATCATCGCGGGACTGGACCATCCCGAACGCGGACAGGTTTTGGCGGACGGCAAGCCAATCACCGGCCCGGGTCGCGAGCGGATGGTGATGTTTCAGGAGTCGGCGTTGTATCCGTGGCTGGACGCGTTGGGCAACGTGATGTATGGCCTGAAGCTCAAACCAAACCTCACCAAAGCCGAGCGGAAGAAAGTCGCGATGTTTTATCTGACGCTCGTTGGCCTGGAAAAATTTGTCCACGCGCACATCCACGAATTGTCCGGCGGCATGAAGCAGCGCGTGGCGCTGGCCCGCGCGCTTGCGCCGAACCCGCGCGTGCTGCTCATGGACGAGCCGTTCGCCGCGCTGGACGCGATGACGCGCGAACAGCTTTACGGCGACATCCAGCAAATCTGGGGAAAGCGCCGCAAGACCATCGTGTTCGTCACGCACAATGTTCGTGAAGCGGTTTGTCTGGGTGACCGGGTGATTTTGCTTTCACGCAGTCCGGGAAGAATCCAGGAGCAATTTGAAATTCCATTGCCACGACCGCGTGAAATGAACAGTCCGGACCTGCCGAAATATTCCGCGGCGATTGATCGCACGCTGAAACGGCTTTTGAAACAGGAACAAACCGAGACGCTTAAAAAATGAGGCGCACCATCACCGCAATCCTCGTCTTCGCCGCGCTTCTCGCTATTTGGGAAGCGCTCGTTCGCGCCAGCATCTGGTCGCCGGTGCTCGTGCCGTCGCCTTTGGAAGTGGGAAGATATTTGGCCGGGGCGGTTGCCGACGGAAGTTTGTTGACCGCAAGCTGGGTGACATTGAAGAGGTTGCTCTTGGGATACGTGGTCAGCCTGGTAATCGGTCTGCCGCTCGGTTTGTTGCTGGCAAGGTTCAAGTTTTTTCAGGACACAATAGGCTTGCTCGCGCTGGGAATGCAAACGCTGCCGAGCGTTTGCTGGGCGCCGCTGGCGCTGCTTTGGTTCGGGCAGACGGAGTCGGCAATGTTTTTCATCGTCATCATGGGTTCGCTCTGGTCCATCACGCTGGCGATGGATTCGGGCGTGCGCAGCGTGCCGCCGATTTACGCGCGGGCGGCGCGGACGATGGGTTCAAGCGGCTGGCACACCTGGCTGACGGTGATCCTGCCCGCGTCGCTCCCGTTCGTCATGAGTGGAATGAAACAAGGTTGGGCATTCGCATGGCGTTCGCTGATGGCGGCGGAAATTTACATCACCATCCTCACCGGCTTTGGCCTCGGCCACCTGCTGCATTTCGGTCGCGAGCTTCACGCCATGGAACAAGTCATCGCCATCATGCTCGTCATCGTCGTCATCGGTTTGCTGGCGGACAAAATTCTTTTTTCGCCGATTGAGCGTTTCATGCACCGGCGATGGGGGACGGAGAAGTAAAAATTTGTTTGCTCCGTTGTTGGACAATCTTTCCCATCGTTGCGCCGAAAATCGTGTGCGCCGCGAGCGTCACCAAAACGAAAGCCGTCGTCACCGGAATTTTGAAAAATGCCGGATACGGTGTCAGCAACATGCCAAGTTCGAGGCCGACGGCCATCAAAATTCCCCATGCCCAGCTCCGTTTGGTTCCATCACCGATGAGCGAGACATACATCACGCCAAAGGTGATGCCGTTGCTGAAATGGTAAATCCAGCCGATGAGATGTGCGCCGAGCGGGTAGCTCGTTTGCTCGACGGGCTGGTTCAAAATCATCGCACCGAAGCGGGGAAAAACTTTGAAAAGATTCAACGGCGGAACGAAAGGTTCGATTCTGAGCTGTTTGGCAAAAACAAACGGCAACCGAAAAATGTCGTAAGCAATGGCAGCGAGCAAACCGGCGAAGACGCCGATCATCACCGCGCGCCATAAATTCTTGTTTCCGAAAATCCGGTCCCAAAGAGCGATGGCAAACAGCAAAACAGTGGCTGGTAAAAAAATATAAATCGTGAACGTCCGCATCGGACAAAGGCGGTAAAAATCGAACAGAAGGCACGCGATGGATGTTGCCGCCAGAATGAAAACCATCGCACGACCGTTCGGAGTCCAATAATTTTTTTGCGAGGCGTCCATCGCGCGTGCATTCTACGTTGCGTTGCATGAACAACCAAGCTTTTCATCGAGTGATTCCATGATGAACGGGCAAAACATCTTCGAATTTCTCGCGCTCCGGCGCAACACAGTCTTGCTGCTCGTCGCGCTGGTGCTCGCGGGCACGGGTGAAAAACTCTGGCTTGGTTTTGCGCCGAAATATTTGCAGACGCTCGGAGCCGGCCTTTCGTGCTCATCACATTTGTTTTCTTCACGGTGTTTCCTCTGACACTGATTTGGGCTGACAATTTCGGCTGGCTTGCGCTGGCGTTTGCGGTGCGCGGATTGAAGGAATTCGGCGAGCCGGCGCGCAAAGCGTTGATCATCGGCGAAGCGATTCCCGAACTTCGCAGCCGGACTTACGGCGCGTATTATTTGATTCGCGATAGCATCGTGACGAGCGGCTCGCTTCTAGGCGTGTGGCTTTGGGAAATTTCTCCGCAAGCCAATTTCATCGGCGCGGCAATCAGCGGCGGGTTGGGAACGATCTGGTTTTGGCGATTTGTTTACCGAAAAGCCGAGACACGAATTTCACGAATTGACACGAATTAAATCTCCTGACTGAATGAAATACGTGCAAATTCGTGGGATTCGTGTCAAACTCCGGCATCTCGAATCATGACCACGGCAAACAAAGTGACCATCGGGCGGGTTTTTCTGATTCCGTTTTTCATCGTGCTGATGCTGTATTACGTGAAGAACGAGAATGAGACTTATCGAGTCCTCGCAATCCTTTGTTTTGCGCTCTGCGCCATCAGCGACGGCGTGGATGGCTACATCGCGCGGCGCTACAACCAACGCAGCGAACTGGGCGCAATCCTCGACCCGCTCGCGGACAAGTTGCTGTTGGTGTCGGGAATTATTTTGTTGAGCGTGGACAACGGACCGATTCTGCCGAGGCTTCCGCTCTGGCTGGCTGGCGTCATCTTGAGCCGTGATGTTTTGATACTGATTGGGATGATTGTCATCCACATCGTTTGCGGAAAAGTCAAAGTGCGCCCGCGCTGGCTTGGAAAAGTCGCAACGGTGCTGCAAATGGCTACGGTGATTTGGGTGTTGCTGAAATGGCAAAGCAACTGGCTGGATGAAATTGCGCTAGCGGCGGCAATTTGCACGGGCATTTCCGGCCTGCTCTACGTCTGGGACGGCGTGAGGCAATTGAGCGCGCATCCGACGAGTTCGGCGTCACGCTGAATGGAGTTTGCCTGTCAACAGCGAGCGCTCGTTGAAGTAGTGAGCGCGGATCACTTTTTTCCGAGCCACGGTTCTGGTATAGCGGCGCCGTCCTTGCGCGGGTCAGAAGCGCCATAGTTGACGCCGGCAGAAAAATCCCGCATCACAGCCTGGCCGCCGCCCACCGTCTGGCTGAAATTCCCTTTCGTCTGGACTTGGTGACCTTTGGCTTCCAGCGCGCTGACGGTTGACGCTGGAATGCGCGCTTCCACAGCCACGTCGCAACCGTCGAACGATCCTTTGCTGAATCGCGGCGCTTCGAGCGCGGCTTGAATGTTCATTTTGTGATCCGCCACGTTGGAAACAAACTGCGCGTGCGCCTGCGATTGATTCCAACCGCCCATGATGCCAAACGCGACGCGCACATCGCCCTTCTCCATCATCGCCGGAATAATCGTGTGCAACGGCCGTTTGCGTCCCGCCAGATGATTCGGATGTTTGGGGTCGAGCGAAAACAAGCCGCCTCGATTTTGCAGCACAAACCCGCATTCATCCGGCACCAATCCCGAACCGAACGAGCCGTAGTTGCTTTGGATCAACGAAACGATGTTCCCGTCGCTGTCCACCGCGCAGAGGTAGGTCGTGTCATTGCCAGCGGCGGGTGGAGTGCCCGCCTCGACGTGGCAATTCGCCTTGTCCGGGTCAATGAGTTTGGCGCGTTGACGGGCATAGTCCTTGGAAAGAATTCCGGCGACAGGAACTTTGCTGAACTTGGGATCGGCCACGTAACGCAGCATGTCGGCGTAAGCAAGTTTTTTGGCTTCGATCATCACGTGCAGCGCCGCCACGGAGTTGTGTCCATTGTCGGCGAGCGGAAAATTCTCCATCACGTTCAGCATCATGAGCGCGGCAATCCCCTGTCCGTTCGGCGGAATTTCATAAACCGTCCAGCCGTGGTAGGTGGCGGAAATCGGTTCGACCCATTCGCAGGAAAACTTCGCGAGATCATCGGCGTTCATCGTTCCACCGTGACGCTTTGAATATTCGACCAGATGCTTCGCGGTCTCGCCCTTGTAAAACCCGTCGCGACCTCTCGCCGCGATTCGCCGGTAGGAGCGCGCCAGATCCGCGTTCCGGAAAATTTCACCGAGTCGCGGCGCGCGGCCATTCGGCAGATAGGTGCGCGTCGCGTTTTCATCCTTGCGCAGCAAATTTTCGCCGCCCAGCCAGTATGCGGAGTCCAGTTCGGTCACCGGAAATCCTTTTTCGGCAAAATGAATCGCCGGTGCCAGCACCTCGGACAGTCTCCTTTTTCCAAAACGGCGGCTCAACTTTTCCCAACCATCCACCGCGCCCGGCACCGTCACCGAATGAATCCCTTTCGACGGCATCGTTTCAAAACCTCTGGCTTTGAGAAACTCAATGGTCAGTCCCTCCGGTGCCCAACCGCTCGCATTCAATCCATAAATCTTTCCACTCTTCGCCTCATAGACAATCGCGAACAAATCGCCGCCAATCCCGCACATCATCGGCGCCACGACTCCCATCGTCGCGTTGGCGGCGATGGCGGCGTCAACGGCGTTGCCGCCTTGAGCGAGAATGGTCGCTCCGGCTTGCGACGCCAGTGGATGTTCCGACGCGACGATGCCGCCGCGCGACACGACCATCGAACGCGCCTGCGTGCGATCTTGCGCGCCAATCGGTTCGGCAGCGATGGTTTGCAGAGTCAAGATGATGGCTGGAATCCAAATTGATTTATCTGACGGCTTCATGAGCATGGAGAATACAAGGTTCTTTTGAGGAAACGAACTGAAATTCCGCACGACCGGAAATTGGTAGTGCCGGAGTCAGTCGCTGGATCGCTCTCCTTCTCGTCCTCGAAAAATTCACCCAATCGGGGCACGGCCAACTTTTTGGAAAAGTCTTTTGAACTCTGTCGCGCGCGGGGCAATATTCAAAAGGACAGCGCGAGGAGCGCAATATGAAAATTCGTCATTCCGAAATTCAAGCCAGCGAAATCTGCATCCCGCATGGGAAAATCGAACTCAAGGGCGAACTGAAAATTCCATCCGGCGCGACGGGTCTTGTGCTGTTCGCGCACGGCAGCGGCAGCAGCCGGCACAGCCCGCGAAACCAATCGGTCGCGACCGCGTTGCGCGACCACGGTTTGGGGACGCTGCTGTTTGATCTACTGACTCAAGAGGAGGAGCAACTCGAACAGTTCACGCGGCATCTTCGATTTGACATCGGATTGCTGGCGGAACGATTGCTTTCCACGACGGCGTGGGTTTTGGAGCAGAAAATCACGCGCGATTTTCCAATCGGTTATTTCGGCTCGAGCACTGGCGCGGCGGCTGCGCTCGTGGCAGCGGCGGAACTTGGCGAAAAAATCCGCGCGGTCGTTTCGCGCGGAGGGCGGCCTGATCTCGCGGACGAAGCGTTGCAGAACGTAAAAGCGCCGACGCTGTTGATCGTCGGCGCGCTTGATGAAGCGGTCATCGAATTGAACGAGGAAGCGCGCGGACAAATGAATTGCGAGAAGTTACTGACGATCATTCCAGGCGCGGGCCATTTGTTTGAAGAGCCGGGCGCGTTGGAAAAAGTTGCCGAACTTGCGGCGGAATGGTTCTTGAAATATTTACAGCCGACGCACATTCGTTGAGAACGCGAGCGCAGGAGACTGCGCAAGGAGACTCGGACAATTTTTTCAGAAAAGGAGTGAGTCTCCTTACAAAGTCTCCTACAATGCCCTTGATGTCCTCGGCTTACGACCAACTCCTCGATGCTACGATCCGGCATTTGGAGGAACGGAAATCCCACGGCGCGCGGTTTGTTTCCGTTTCGCCGGAAACTTTGGCCGCGCTGAAACAGGCTCCCGTCCGGCCAGCAACGGAGGCTTCGCCACCGCAGATTATTCCGGCGAAACCGGCAACAACTTCCATGGAGCAATCTCTGTTTTCGCCGCCCGATGAAAAACAAACCCCGGTTCATTCCCTCACTCCGGAAGCGAAGGCCGCCGCGTTCGCCGAGCTTCGCGCGCGCGCGCAGGCTTGCATCAAATGCCCGCACCTCGCGTCGTCGCGAAAAAACGTGGTGTTTGGCGTCGGCAGCATTGATGCGGAACTGATGTTCGTCGGTGAAGCGCCGGGAGCGGACGAAGACACGCAAGGCGAACCGTTCGTCGGACGGGCAGGGGAGTTGCTCACGAAAATCATTCTGGCGATGGGCTTGCGCCGCGAGAACGTTTACATCGGCAACATTTTGAAATGCCGTCCTGACACGCCCGCGCAAGCCAGTGGCAATCGCAAACCGACTTCCGATGAAATGGCGACGTGCATTCCATATTTGCACGAGCAGATTGATTTGATCCGCCCGAAGGTTTTGGTCGCGCTCGGCGGCACGGCGATGGAAGGTTTGCTCAACAAATCCGGCATCACGAAGCTGCGCGGCAACTGGCACACCTACCGCGATACACCGCTCATGCCGACGTATCACCCGGCCTACCTGCTGCGCAACCAGGCGATGCACGAGAAGCGCAAAGTCTGGGAAGACATGCTGCAAGTGATGGAGAAACTCGGGATGCCGATTAGCGAAAAGCAGAGGAATTATTTTCTGCGGGGATAATTTGTCAGCGCAAATCTCGGCGCCCGAATTTTCAAGGTTCATCCTGCCGCAGTCGAGAGGAAGTCGTGACTCCGCCGCCGTCGCATTGGGTGCGGACGGAAAAATTGAGATGCCCAACGATAACGTCTTGCACGCTCCTGGTTTTCCGCTATAAACCCGCCCATCATGGAATATTTGAAGCACGCGGTTGATTTCATTCTGCATCTGGACCGGCACCTGGACGACCTGGTGACGCAATTCGGCCCGTGGCTGTATGTGATCCTGTTCTTGATCGTGTTTTGTGAAACCGGTCTCGTGGTGACGCCGATTCTGCCGGGCGATTCGTTGCTGTTTGCCGTCGGCGCACTGACGGCCCGCGAAGGCGGATTGAATTTTTGGATAGTGCTCGTGGTTCTGGGTGTCGCCGCGATTTTGGGCGACACCGTGAACTACTGGATCGGCTATTTTCTCGGCGAAAAGGTCCAGAAACGTTTTCCGCGCATCGTCAAGCCGGAGTATCTCCAGCGCACGCACAACTTTTACGAGCGTTACGGCGGCAAGACTATCATCATTGCGCGCTTCGTGCCCATCGTGCGCACGTTCGCGCCGTTCGTGGCGGGCGTCGGCAAGATGACCTATTCGCGCTTCATGATGTTCAATGTGACGGGCGCGCTGTTGTGGATCGGACTGCTCGTTCCGGCAGGCCATTACTTCGGCAACCTGCAGATTGTCCGGGAAAATTTTTCGCTGGTGGTGCTGGCGATCATTTTCGTCTCCATCCTGCCCGGCGTGATTGAGTTTTGGCGCGAGCGCAAACGTTTGACGGCCGGGAAGCGCCGGTCAACGCCAACACCATGACGACGCGGCGGACGCGATTATTCCCTCACGCGAATTAAAGTTTTCACCGCGTGATTGCCCACGGTCATCTGCTGAAACACTTCCGGCAGATCGTTCAACGAACATTCCCCATCCACGAAATCCGAGGCGCGGATCACGCCGGCCTCGATGAATTCCAGCGCGCGCCGGATGGTGCGCGGCGTGTGGTGGAAACTCGCCAACAACGTCAGGTCGGAATAATGGATCAGCGTCGTGTCGAGCGAGACCGTCGTGCCCGAGGGACAGCCGCCGAAGAAATTCACCGTGCCGCCTTTGCGGACGAGGTGCACTGCGGCTTCCCACGCCTCTGGTTTGCCAACCGCTTCCACGACCGCGTCGAACTGCGTCTTGGTGGCCTCACGGACTCTCGTGACGAGGTCAAGCCCCTCGTGAATGTCAATCGCCAGTTTCGCGCCAAGCTTTTTTGCCGCCTTCAACCGCGCAGCGCGTCGCCCTGCCACCGTCACGTCGCAGCCAAGATGTTTTGCGAGCGCGACAAACATCAGGCCGATCGGGCCTGAGCCGATGACGAGCAGATGCTGTCCGCGCCGCAACTTCGTTTCCTCCACGCCTTGCACCACGCACGCCAGCGGTTCAACGAGCGCGGCGTCGCGAAAAGCCGTCTCCGGTTTCAGCCGCAACATGTTTTTCGCCACGATGCGCGCGGGGATGACGATGGATTCCGCATAGGCTCCATTGAGAAAAAGCAAGTCATCGCAGATATTTTCCTGTCCAACCTTGCAATGAAAACATTCCCCGCACGGCGCGGAGTTGGCCACGACGACGCGGTCACCGATTTGCCATCCGAATTTCCCCTCTCCCGGCCGGAAGGCCACCCTCTCCCCATCCGATGGGGAGAGGGACGGGGTGAGGGGCGACTTTACTTCACTGATGACTCCCGCCAGTTCATGTCCAAAAACCGACGGCGGCACGATCATCTTTTCATGATAACCACGCTTGAAAACTTTCAAGTCCGTCCCGCAGGTGAGTGCGGCCTCGATCTGGATGCGCACTTCGCCCGGCTTGAGCGCTGCGGGAGAAATCCGTTTGACCCGAATGTCCTCTTTGCCATAAAGCAGGGCGGCTTTCATTGACGGAGTTATGGCATCAAATGCGGGTGAGTAAAGAAAACTTTTCGACTGGTTGCGGCAGCCGCCACCAGTTGCGAAAAAAACGTGCAACCTGCCGCCATCATGCTAATTTCACTCCGATGTTTCAGGCGGTTTCGACCAAAAACGCCGGTGCTGTCGAGGCGGAAGTTCAAGCCGCCTACCTTTCCATTTTTCCGCAGGGCGACCGCGCGTTCGTGCCGCAGGCATTCCGTTGGATGACCGATGCGTTCGAGGGAAAATACCAGAACTACCTCCCGATTGACGCGCGCTACCACGACTTCGAGCATACGATGCAGGGGACTCTTTGCATGGTGCGCCTGCTGCGCTGCCGGCACGCGACGGGCGCGCAGCCGTTGTTGACGCAGCGGCTGTTCGAACTCGGCCTGCTCGCCATTCTGTTGCACGACACCGGCTACCTTAAGACGAGTGATGACCCGGACGGCACCGGCGCCAAATACACCGTCGTCCACGTCGGGCGCAGCGCTGATTTCGCCGCGCAACTGCTTTCTGAAAAAAATTTCCCCGCGAAGGAAATCAGTTCCGTCCAGCACATGATCCGCTGCACCGGTGTGGATACGACGCTCGGCGCGATCCCGTTCCGCACTGATCTGGAAAAAATCGTCGGTCACGCGCTCGGCACCGGCGACCTGCTCGGCCAGATGGCCGCGGATGATTACGTCGAAAAACTTCCGATTCTTTACGGTGAGTTTCAGGAGGCGGCGGAATACTCCGGCGAAAAATCAAGTTCCGTCGCCATGTTCTCCAGCGCCGCCGACCTGATGCAAAAGACGCCGGGCTTTTGGGACAACTACGTGAAGCGCAAACTCGACCGCGAATTCGCCGGCGTCTATAAATATCTCAACCAACCCTATCCCGACGGCGCGAACTGGTATCTCGACCGCATCGAGGTAAACATCGGGAAGCTCCGCAAGCAGTTGTCCGTGGTCGAGATCAAATGACTGCGCACTGAAGTTTGCAGCCTATCTCCGGATTAGGCCACGTCGTCGTCATACAGTCTGTCTCTCTGCCGCCCATGCTAAGAAAACCTTCAGAATCTCCTCAAGCATGAACGGCCCACCGTGTCCTTCCCACTTGCCGTCTCGAACACGACAATGAATCCAATCAGTCTCGTGCTCTAAGCGCTGAACCTCAGTAAACGGCTGCTCTGCCAAATCAGTGTCCACGAGATTAATTCATAGGAAATCCTCCGGCTCTGCCGGAGGACTCCCGAAGTTTGACAGCT
>CAYMCQ010000083.1:0-18322 GCA_964389025.1 uncultured Verrucomicrobiota bacterium | reverse complement strand
TCAACCGTGACCGAAAACAGTTCAGACAAAAATTACCCGGTTTTGCAGCAGCCTGTTAGGGACTTGTTTGTGTAACTCGTCCTTCCGATTCAATGTGGGCACGACTCAAAGCTGGTTCGAAGCGCGCTTGTTCGTCGAAACGACCGGCACGGGCAATCCGGGCGGATTTGGCGGCGGCGGCGGCAGGCTGGTTGGCGATGGCAGTATTCCTGGGATTTCATGCACGAGGTCGCGCCACGCCTGGCGTTCGGCCGCGGACATCGCCTGCCAGCGTTCGGCATTTTGCAAAAACTGGCGTTGCTCGCCGGCTGGCAGGCTTGCCAGTTTCGTGACGGTGTTCACGCAGCGTTTTTGCTGCTCTTTGGGCAGTCGCGCGAATTTCTCCAGAGATTTTTCCATTTCCTTGCGCTCTGTTTCGGAGAGCGCGCCGAGCACTTTTGTTTTTTCCTCGGGCTTGAGTTCAAAGTAATGATCGAGCTGCGTGATCAATTTTTGCTGGTCTGCCGGCAACCGGCGAATGAGCTTGAGCGCCTCTTCGAATTTTTGGTTCTGCTCCGGCGTTGGTTTTGGCGCGTTTGTCGAGGGCAGTGTCAGCCTCCGGAGCAGCACTTGCACGGCTCGTTGCAACGAGCTTTCGGCTTTGAGAACGGCTTCTTTGCCATCAGGCGAAAGCTTGTCCCATGTCGAAAGCCGTCCCTCAATGAGGTTACGCATCGGCTCGGAAATGGCGTTCAGTTGCGCGGCTCGGTTCGTCGGCGACAGCGGCATCAGCGTAGCCAAATGCCAGCGCAGTTCCGTCGCGCGCAAACGCAACTCGCGCTCGTCTGGATTCAATGATTCATACTCGCGGACCTTGGCAAGGATGGAGCCTTTGTTTTCCGGAGGACGGTCTTTGAGCGCGTTGTCGCGCTGCGACGGACTGAGCGCCAGCAATTCGCGGAAAAAATCCACCGGCGGTTTTGCGACCGGCGGCGGAGGCGGCAACGACGGCGAGTTTGTCTGCGCAAAACCCGCGCTCGCCGCGACGACAAAAGCAGCAAGTATCGCCAAGAAACATTGCCGCCAACGCGAGGAGGCAAACCTTGAATCTAAGCCATCTCGATTTGTCGCGGCAGCGTCTTGGACTGCGCCAGCCCTCTGGCGCCTTTGACAGTGCGACAATGTTATAGAAAGCGCCAGAGGGCTGGCGCAGTCCAAAACCTGGCGGTAGTTCTTGCGACCCATTGAAATATTCCGGCTCATTTTGTGAGCGCCGCCAGCAAATCCACGTCAGCCGAGGCCGGCTTGTTCAACAGGCGGATGGCATCGAAATCTTCCGGGTTGGAAACGGCCGCTGACGCCGCCGAAACTGCCGCGACTTCATGGGCCAGTCTCGCGCGGGCAACAATGGTCTGCCGGTGAGCAGCAAACAAAACCCCGCAAACCACCAGCGAGGCAGCCGCGGTTTTCGGCAGCCAGCCGTGACGCAGCCACGCGAGCGAGCGCGGAACAGGCCCGCGCGCCTGACGTTTGGTTTCCAACCCAACGGCCTGCAAAACTCGCGCGGTGAAATTTGACGAGACCGGCGCGTTTGGAAGTCTTTCGAGCGCCTGCGTCAGATTGCTTTCCAACTCCAGTTCCGCGAGCGCCTCGGGATTTTCCGCGAGCGCGGCGCGCAGTTCGGCTTGCTCGACATCGGTCAATGGCCGCCGCCAGTTCAGTTCTCGCAATTTCTCTTGGTCAGGTTGGTTCATCGTTCCTTTCATATAAACCCGCGGCACGGGCAAAGTTTCTATTTTTCCTTCCACGTTCCGGCCTTCAAATACGGCTTCAATTGTAGCTTCAACGTCTCGCGGCCACGGTGAATCAGCGATTTCGTCGCGGACAACGAGCAGCCGAGGATTTCGGCGATTTCCTCGTAGCTCAATTCCTCCTGCTGGCAGAGCAAAATGGCCGTGCGCTGGTTTTCAGGAAGCCCGGCGAGCGCGCTTGAGATTTTTTCCTGAAGCTCGCGCTGCAACAAATTGTCCGGAGCAGAAAAAACCTTCGCGTCCTCGACCTGCCGGATCGGATGGCTTTCGTCGTCGTCAAAAGTCTGGTCGAGGGATTCGGCGGGATGACGCGAGCGGCGGCGAATTTCGTTCAGACAAAGATTCCGCGCGATTGTGAACAGCCACGTCGAAAACTTCGCGGAGACTTTGTAGCGGTGCGCCGACTTGTGGACCTGGATAAAAACATTTTGCGCGAGGTCTTCGGCCTCGTTCGCGTCGCGCAACGTGCGGTAGATGATATTGATGACCGGCTGTTTGTATTTCTCCACCAGCCCGGCAAATGCCTGCATGTCGCCCCGTTTCACGCGGAGCATCAGGGCGGCATCGGGATCGGTGTGCGACGGCATTCGTTGCAGTTTAATACACACCGTCCACGCGACAAGGTTTCTGCGATTGAAACGCGGGAGAATTCGTTCTGCCTAAACCAAATGCCGCGCCTGACGCTTCGGCAAATTAGGTTTTTTCAGCGTTCCGTTTCCGCCGCTTGGCAAAAAATTCTTCAGGAAGGCGGGTTTGTCTGTTCGTCCGCCGCGCTGGTAATCGCGCCACAAAGTTTCGGCAACTTGCTTCGAGCCGAGGCCCGGTTCACCGGTCAAAAACTCGAAGAGCAATTGCATCAGCCGCGACAGCGCGATGCCGTCGGTTCGACCAATGCGTGCGTGCAGCCAGTCGCTCCAGCGCATGAACGCGGCAAAAGGCGAGGCGTCGTTGCTCCAAATCAGCGGAGTCGTTTCAATGAAGTTTCCGCTGTTGCCAACCAAATCCCAGTAACGCGCGAAGCGCCGCAGTCTTTGCATCGCCGCGAAGTCAATCAGCTTGTTCTGCAAAATCTCATAAGGCGGGTTCGGGTTGTAAACCATCTGCCACCCGGCATCGTGGCGGACAATGGGCGTGCCGCGCAGCCGTTTCAAAATGCCGACCTGGATCTCGTGCGGTCGCAGCGCGACGAGCCGATCAAATCCCGCCGCGAAACTTTCCTCCGTCTCGCCCGGCAGGCCGACGATCAAATCCGCGTGGATGTAAACGCCGGTTTGCTCGCGCAGGAAATGAAAATTGTCCGCGAGACGCTCGTAGTTTTGGCGGCGTTTGATGAGCGCGCCGACTTCTTCGTTGAAAGTCTGGATGCCGACTTCAAATTGCAGCGCGCCGCGCGGAAATTTGGCGATGACTTCGCGCAACGCTTCCGGCAAGCGGTCGGGAATCATTTCAAAATGGAAAAAGTGCCCCGGCTGATAGCGTTCCAGAAAAAATTCCAGAATCTCTTTGCTCGTGTTGACATTGAGATTGAAGGTGCGGTCAACGAACTTGAATTGTTTCACGCCGCGGTCGAGCAGCTTTTGCAGCGCGCCGAGAAAAGCGGGCAAAGAAACTTGCCGCACAGGGATGTCGAGCGACGACAAGCAAAATTCACAAGTGAACGGACAGCCGCGCGACGCTTCGACGTAGATGATTCGATTCGCCACGTCCATGTCGTCGTAAAGATCGTAGGGCAAAACAATCTGCGAAAAGTCCGGCAGCTCGGCGGAGATGATTTTGGGAAGCCGATTTGGAGCGCCGGACACCGATTCGGCGGGTTGGGAATTCCAGCCTGCTTCATCGGGCCGAGCCGGTGCTCGGCGCTCGAATAAAACTCCGCACACTTCCGCAAACTTCAAATCCGCCTCGCCCGTGATGACGTGGTCGGCCAGTTCAATAATCCTCTGCTGCCCGGTTTCATAACTCACTTCGGGCCCGCCAAGAACAATCTTGATGTCCGGTCGAAGCTTTTTTATTCCGGCGACGACTTCTGTCGTTTGCGCCACGTTCCAAATGTAAACGCCGAAGCCTATGATTTTTGGATTTCGCGCGAGCAAAACTTCCGCGATGTCAATCGGACGCTGGTTGATGTCGAACTCGACGATGCACGCGTTCGATTTGAGCGGCCCGAGGTTCGCCATCAAATAGCGCAAGCCAAACGCCGCGTGAATGTATTTCGCGTTGAGGGTCGTCAGGACGATTTGAGGCATCGTGACAAGACTAGCAGGCGCGGCCGAAACTTCAACGGTGAGGTTCGTGGTTCGCTAGTGGTTCTCCTTCAGAATCGTCAAAAACTGTTTCATCGCCGGCGAAAGGACTTTGTTCTTTTTGTAAATCGCAGCAAGCGGGCGAAAAAGTTCCACGTCATCGAACGGAATTTGCACGAGCGTTTGCTTGGCGGCTTCCTGCATGACCGTTCCTTGTGGCACGATGGAAATGCCTGCGTCAATTTCCACGGCGCGCTTCACGGTCTCGACGTTGTCGAACTCCATCACGTTTTGCACTTCAACTCCGTGGTCTTTCAAAACTTTGTCCAGCGCCTTGCGCGTGGGAATGTCCGGATCGAAGCCGATGAATTTCTGGCCGGAAATTGTTTTCAGCTTGAGAGTCTTGTTTTTTGCCAGCGGATGCTGCGGGTGGCAGATCAACACCAACGGGTCTTTGCGCAGTGAAATAGTTTCTAATTTCGTGTCGCGCGACGGATACGCAACGAGGCCGACGTCAACGACATTGCTCAACACGTCGTCATACACCTGGTTCGCGCGGCGATACTCGACGTGGACGTTGACCGTCGGATAAAGTTTCATGAATTTTTTGATGTAGGGCGGCAGGTCATGCAGGCCGATGCTGTAAATCGTCGTCACGCGAATTGTGCCGGAGACGATGTCCTTGATTTCCTGCAGCTTGCTTTGCATCGCATCAAACGTCTGGATGATTTGCTTGCTGGAGTCGTAAAGCACCTGGCCTTCGCGCGTGAGGCGGAACTTTTTTTTGCTCCGCTCGATGAGCAGCGATTTGAACTGGCGTTCGAGCGAGCTGATCTGCTGGCTGACGGCGGATTGAGTAACCTCGTTAATTTGCGCGGCCTTGGTGAAACTTTCCGTCTCCGCCAAATCGCAGAAAACTTTGAGACTTTCAATTTGCATGAGCGGGATTAAACACGAACTCCGCTCATTCAGTCAACTGATGTTGGTTCGTCCAAGCCGCCTGAAGACGGGACACCAAACAAACGCAATCAAATGTTACACCGTCATTTCAAGCTCGCAGCCACGGCGTCCCGCTGCTTTTGCGCCTCCACATAGTCAGGCTTGAGCCGGATCGCCTCCGCAAAATGTTTCAGCGCCTCGCTGCGCTTTCCCTGACGAACGAGCGTAAGCCCGAGGTTGTAATGAGTTTCAGGATCCGCAGCGATCAATTTCAGCGCAGCGGTGTATTCGGCGACGGCAGCGTCAAGTTTGTCCTGCAACGCCAGCGTGTTTCCGAGGCTGGAGTGCGCGAGCGCATCGTTCGGATTCAACCGCACGACCTCGCGCAGATGCGTCTCCGCCCCCGCCATTTTGCCCGCCCTGGCCAATTCGATGGCGCAAATATAATGTGCCTCGCTGAAATCCGGCCTGAGTTGGGTTGCCTTGGAAAAATGCGCGACAGCTTCGTCTGATTTTCCGAGCGACGACAGCGCATTGCCCACGTTGAAATGCGCTTCGGGAAAATCCGGCTTGAGCCGCAACGCTTCCAACCCTTTCGCAAGCGCCTCCTGATTTTTGCCCTGCTTGTTCAGCGCGTTCGACAGGTTGTTGTGCGCGTCCGCGTAATTAGGTTTGAGGCTCAGCGCCACGCGATATTCGGCGATCGCCTCATCAAGGCGTCGCCCCTTCGCCAGCGCAGCGCCGAGGTTGAAATGATATTTCGGCTGGCGCGGCTGCAACTTCACCGCCTCAACGTGCTGCGCGATGGCGTCGTCAATTCTTCCTTCCTTGACGAGAGCGACGCCGAGATTGTTGTGCGCGTCGGGCGATTGTGGATTGATTTTCATCGCGTCGAGATAATGTCCGATGGCGTCGGCGGAATTGCCGCGATCAAATAGTGCGTTGCCGAGATTGTTGTGCGCGCACCAGGCCTGCGGATTCTTTTTCAACGTGTCGCTCCACAACGTTTCTTCGTTCTGAAAAACTTTTGCGCGCTGAAACGTCAACGCGCCGAGAACAAGAACAACCGCAGTCGCAACCAATTTGAACGCAGCCGGCTGTAATCTCGATTCAAGAACGGCGGCGACAAATGCAATCAGGCCGAGTAGCGCGAGATATTGGAAGTGGTCGGACACGCGCGAATAAACCAAGTAATACATGTCGAAAAAGCCCAGCGCCGGAAACAGCAGCGCCGTGAAAACAATCAGCGCAGCCAGCGCAGGCCGTCCCCAGCTTCGCCGCTTCCACCAAAACAAAACAGCCAGTGCGATGAGAAACAAATCCGGCAGATAAACGAGCGCCGAGCGCGCGTCAATTTCCCAGCGCGGATAAATCATGCTGAGGTTCACAGGAAACAAAGTTTTGCAGAGATAAAACCAGATTGCGTAGCCTGCGCCTGCAAGTCGCCCGGGAAAATTTTCGTTCTGAACTTTTTCTCCAGCGATTGCGCCGTGCGATTGAAACCACACCGTCATCAACCCAAACGTCAGAGCGAGGATGAAAAACGGGGCAGTCCGCAAAACGTCCTGTCGCGTGATTCGGCTTTGTTTCCACCACGCGACCGCAAGCAAGACGACCGGCAACGCGACCGTCGAAGTTTTCGCGAGAAGCGCGAGAAGAAAAATGAATAGCGAGAGCCAATACCTGCTGTCAAACCGGCCCCTCACCCCGTCCCTCTCCCCATCGGATGGGGAGAGGGTGGCGTCTCGCCGGGAGAGGGGTTCAGACCGGAAATAAAACAGCGCGCTCGACAAAAACAAAACTGAGGAGAGCGTGTTTTTCAGTTCTGAAATCCACGCCACTGACGCGGCGCAAACGGGATGCACGGCGAAAATTGCGCCAGCCAGCCACGCGCCACGAATCCGCAAAGTCCGCAGAACCTGCCAGAGCAAAATCGCTGCGCAGCCGTGAAGCAAAACGTTGATGACGTGGTAGCCGAGCGTGTTGTTGCCAAACAGCAACCACTCAATCCACAAAAAAATCAGGCTCAACGGGAAATCTGTCTTGAACCAGATTGTTTTGAGCGACATTTCGCCTGTCACCAACTGGTTTCCGCGAACCATGACTGCGTCGTCCCACAAAAACGTTCCGTTCAGCGCCGGAATGTAAACGACGAACGCCAGCGCCAGAAGCAGCGCGCCGAACAGAATATTATTTTTCGCGTCGCGTTGCGGTTGAATTGTCGCGACGGGAGTCGGCTGCGGTTGTTTACGCGGTTTAGGAGTCTTGGTCGTCACAAGTAAGCGGAATAAAACTAGACCGGCCTCGAAGAGGCCAAACGTGAGTAGCCGCAGGTGAAACCTGCGGTGTGCGAATCGAAGAAATATTCGACCCCTGCGGGGTCGAACCCGATTCAATGACGGCAACCGTGGGCTGACGCCCACGGCTATTCACGTTCAGTCCTTGGGGGACTTGCTTTTCAGAGTGATTTCCTCCGGGAAAAATCTTGATGGAAATTCGCAAGTCAGATTTCATCAGCGCATGATACCAGCCGCTGGTGCAAAAGCCAGTCGTGGACATTGCCAACCTTATGTTTGCCGATAGTTATAAAAACTTAGTTCGTAAGATGATGGGAGCGCCGACTGAACCGACGAAGCGCGAGCCGCCGCCCAAGCACATTGTGGACTTGCACAAGACCGCCTTTGATCAGATAAGAAAGGAACTTGGCAGCACGGCAGATGAGATTTTCGCGAAAGAAGCTTCCCTCGGAAGAAGAAAGATCGGCGACGCGTTAACTAACATAATTTCGTGGAAGAGTTGGAATTCTTTTCCGTTGAGTAATATCGAACGAGCTTATTCAGGTCGCGAGGCTTTGTTTATCGAAGTTAATAACGGCGGCTTTCACCAGTATTTCTTCAATTCGTCAGGAGACGACTGGCGATGCTTGCTTGAAGCCTTCAAAGCATCCGGCGACGAAGAAGCCACGCGCAGATTTCAGGCGGTGTTGAATATCTTTCCCAATTCGTTGCCAGAGGAAAATCGTCAGAAGCGGTGGAAACAGTTGGAGGAGATTGAAAATAAAATGGGGGATGAAATGTGGTCATTCTTTAAAAAACACGACGACGACTTTTACGAATCGCCATTTCCAGGTCCGGACAAGTTCTGGAACTACATTGTAAGCCAGCGCGGAAAAGTCGAGATTGTTTGGATTTAGTATGCGGTAAATTGTTTTTTACCGCCGTGGCAGCGCTGTTCATTCTGACTAAATTTTCTGCCTTCGCCCAGGAAGCCCTACGCATTTCCAGCGCGGGCGCGGACTACAATTTGAGTTCGGCCCGGTCAGCTTGCAGTTTAGCAGCGGCCTCGGCATCGAAGGAAATGGCAATGTCATTTGTCCGAATACGATCCGCAGGCGGACTTTTCATTCCTCCGAACGCCCGGAAAAATTTGCGAGCATCACGGCGATGTCGTCCAACTCCAGCCGTGAACTGCGCCGCTCGTCCGTGTTGCTGTAGCGATTCAGCATCACGGAAAAAACCAAGTGCTCGCCGCTGGCCGTTGTGACGAAGCCCGAAATGGAATTTGCCCAGCGCAGCGTGCCGGTTTTGGCGCGGACGTTCCCGGCGGCGGCGGTGTTTTTCATCCGGTTGCGTAATGTGCCGTCCACGCCGGCAATCGGCAGCGCGTCGCGATAAACGTCCGCCCATTTGTGTTTGCTCATGAACGTCAGAAGTTTCACCGTCGCGTTCGGCGTCGTGAGATTGTTGCGCGAAAGACCCGAGCCTTCTTCCAAAATCGTTTCGCCCCGGCTGATTCCAACTTCGCCAAGAAATTTGTTTAGTTCGCGAATGCCTAAATCTTCCGACATCGTTTTTTGATCGTCGGCAGGACGCAACTGCTCCGCGACATGCGAGAGCAGCATGTCCGTGTAAAGATTTTGCGACGGCTTCTGGATTTCACGCAGAATGTCCCGCAGCGGCAGCGATTCAACACAACCAAGCTCGACGAGCTTTGAAAAATCCAGCGGCGCTGTTTTGCGGTCAATCCAGTTCATCGTCCGCACTTTGCCGGAAACTTTGATTCCATTTTTTTCCAGCGCCTCTTTCAAAAACGTGACGAACAGCCCGGCGGGATTGTGTAAGGTGACATCGTCGGTGAAATTTGTTTCGCCGACCGCAAGCTGGCCGGAGACATAAATCACGTTTTCACCGAGCGGACGATGTAGATTGATGTCGCGCTTCCCGCCTTTGGCGACGGTTTGGGTCTGGTTGACGAACTTCAAATACTTTGTCGGTGGCGAAAGCGACAAGTGGCACGGCTCGCCAACGGTTGCAGCGGGTTTGGCGATGAGTTGCATGTAGTTGTCGTTGATGGTCAGCGCGGAAATTTCCGCGCCGTAGTAATACTGCAAATCATCGGCGTCCCAGCCCGAGCCGTAGGGCGTCTGGCGAAAATAACTGTCGTCGCCGATCAAATCGCCTTTGATGCTCTTGACGCCGGCGTTCGCGAGCGCGGCGACGAATGGCTGGAGCGCTTTGAAAATGTCTTTGTCATGAAGCCGCGCGTTGATGGTCGGGTCGCCGCGGCCATAGACGATCAGATCGCCGTCGAGCGTTCCGCGCTTCAGTCGGGCCGCGGAATAAAGCGAAGTTTTGATTTTGTGGTCGGGGCCGAGTCGGTCAAGGCCGAGCGCGGTGGTGTAAAGTTTTGAGTTTGAGGCGGGGCTGAAAAGTTTTTGCTGGTTGTGCTCAAAAAGAATTTTGCCCGTGTCGAGCGAGACAATTTTCACGCCGAACAAACCGGCATCGAATTTTTCCTGCGTGACGTGGGTGGTGAGTTTCTCCTGGAGCGCTGCGAGCGTCGTCAGATTGGTGCTCTGGGCGGAAACACCAAGCACCAAACACCAAACACCAAAGGAGCTCAAAACACCAAATGTCCAAAAAGACTTCGCACGCCGTGTTGGAGTTTGGGAATTGAAAGTTATTTGATGTTTGGAGTTTGGCGTTTGGTGTTTATCACTCATGGCGATTTGATTGAGTTTTCACGACGATTTCTCTTTTGCAAAAAATATACTGGCAGGCCCAGCAGGATGAGTCCCAGAGCTGCGATGGAAAAAACGGTGTTATGGATGACGCTATCCACCAGAAGCCAGGCAGCAATGATGATAAACAGGATTGGAACGACAGGATAACCAAGCGTGCGATAGGGCCGGGGCGCGTTGGGCATTTTTTTCCGCAAGACAATCACGGCCATGCAACAACTGGCGTAGAAAATCATCGAAGCGAAAACAACTCCATCGGTCAATTGGTCAAACGTCGCGGAGATTGCGAGCACGCTGGCCCAAATCCCCTGCAGGATGATTGCGGCGACTGGAACAGCTTGTTTTTTGCTCAACTGGGCAAACTTTGAGAAAAAAAGTCCGTCCTTCGCCATCGCATACGGGACGCGCGCGCCGGTCAGAATGGAGCCATTGATCACGCCGACCACGGAAAGAATCACAGCGACGGCGACGAATTGCGCCCCGTGCTCGTGCAGAAAAGTCATTGCGGCTTTCGTCACTATCGGAGTTCCATTGAAGCTCGTGGTGGCGCTTTTGATTTCGTCAAACGGCAGGGCGTAGAAATAAGCGACGTTCGTAAGACCGTAAACGACCAGCACGACGGTCATGCCCAGCATCAACGCCAAAGGCACATTACGCCCCGGATTTTTTACTTCACCCGCCGCCATCGGCATGTTGTTCCATCCGTCGTAAGCCCAGAGCGCCGCGATCATCGCCGCGCCGAACGCTCCGATTCCCGAAAAGGTTTTTGCCGAGGATGGCGTTTTCAAATGTTCCCAACTGACGCCGTCGGCGAAAAAGAAAACTCCAATCACAATCGCGATGATTCCAATCACTTTGCCCAGAGTGAGGATGGATTGGATTCTTCCGCCAAAAACGACTCGCAGACAATTCAGGGCGGAGAATGAAAGAATGAGACCGACGGCAATGAGTTGGTGCGGGCCAAATTGCCATTCGATTTTTTCGCCGTAGATTTGAAAAGTTTTCAGGTCAGTCCACGGAGCAGTCCATTCCTTCGGCAAAAAAAACGAAACAAAAATCGCGAAGGTCACGCCGAAGCTGGCGATTGAGCCGGTAGAGCCAATGACAACTCGCATCCAGCCAAATAGAAACGCGGGGAAATTTCCGTAAGCTGTCTTGAGGTAAACGTATTCCCCGCCTGCCTCCGGCATCATCGCGCCGAGTTCGGCGTAGGCAAGCGCGCCGGCCAGTGACAAGACTCCGGCGGCGACCCACGCAAGCAAAACAAGTCCGGGCGAGCCGACGGCTTGCGCCATTTTCGCGGTCTTGAGGAAAACGCCAGTGCCGATGATGGTGCCGACCACGAGCGCGGTGGTGTCGCGCAGGTTCAGGCCGCGGATGAGTTGCGGTTTTTCGGGCATGTTCGGCGGAATGCGTCCGCCTTCGCTGGGCTACGGCGTGACGCGAAAGATAAGAGCGGTTTGGTTTTGGGAAAGGAAGTTTATTTTGGCGCAAAATTTTGCCGGAGCATTTAGATTTCCGCGTGGCAAAACCAAATTTCATCGAGTTGGGAGAACGGAAATCGCTGATCCAGATTCCCATCCTCTACGAAGACCGCTCGGCGCTGGCGATTGACAAGCCGCCGGGTTGGATGCTCGCGCCGACGGACTGGATGCAGACGAGCCGCAACCTGCCGGCGGCGCTCGAATCATCCATCGCGGCGGGAGATTTTTGGGCGCGTTCGAGGAACTTGAAGTTTCTCCGCCACGTCCACCGGCTTGACGCGGAGACGAGCGGTGTCCTGCTGTTCTCCAAAAGTCCCGGCGCGGTTAGGGCTTACAGCGAGCTCTTTGAAAATCGGGCGACCGAAAAAATTTATCTGGCCGTGGTGCGCGGTGTTCCGAAGCGAACCGCGTGGGTCTGCAATTTGAAACTCGAGCCTGTCGAAGGGCAACCGGGCAGGATGAGGGTGTCGCGCACGGGCAAGGACGCCGAAACGCATTTCCGCGTTCTCCAGACACGCAACGCGGGCGGTGGCGAATCTCTCGCGCTGGTTGAAGCGCGTCCGTTGACTGGACGCACGCACCAGATTCGCGTGCATCTTGCCGAATCGGGCTGCCCGGTCGTGAACGATTTTCTTTACGGCGCGGAAACGCGCGCAAAACCAAAGGCTTCTGAAAAAGTGGCGATGGGTTTGCGCGCGATTGAACTGGCTTACGTTGACCCGTTCAGCCGGAAACAGGTCAAAATCGCCGCGCCTTCCGAGGAATTTTTGCGCGGATTCGGATTCGACGTTGCCGCTGAGAAATAGTCTGGCTTTTGCGCGGACTTCTGGTAACGATGATTTACTCATACATGAAACCCCATTTGTTTTCCGCGACATCCGCGCTCGTTTTGCTACTTCAGTTTTCCACCACAGGACAGACTCCGAGTTGGTCAATGTTGCCAAATTCGCCAAGCGGCACTTCGCGCCATGATGATATCTACATGCTGGATGCGACGACGGGCTGGACGGCGCGCGGGCGCGCGGGGATCCATAAAACGACGGACGGCGGTAACACCTGGACGCAGGTCAAGTCTTCGACCAACTCCTACCCTGGCACGAATCTCGTGGCACATTTTCGCGCCATCAGTTTCCTGACGGCCACGCACGGTTTCGCGGGGAACCTCGGCCCCGGCTCGTATGACGGAAACGTCACGGACACGAACCTCCTGTATGAAACGTTCGACGGCGGCACGACGTGGACGAACCATCCGGGCTTTGCCGAAGCCGGCATGATGGGGATTTGTGCTTTCCATGTTCTTGATTCGCAAACGATCTACGGCGGTGGGCGCGTGCGCGGTTCCGCCCACTTCATCAAAAGCACCGACGGCGGCACGAACTGGACGATCCTCAACTTAAACACCAATGGCCTCGGCGTGATGGGCGGCATCATGGACGTTTACTTCAAGGACAAGACCAACGGCTTCCTCGTGGGCATGAGCACGAACAGCTTCGCGACGAGCTGCGGCCTGACTTACTACGGACGGATTGCGCGCACGACGGACGGCGGAACGAACTGGACTCCGGTGGCGACGACGGGGATTCCCTGCTGCTATTTCTGGAAAATGTCCTGGCCGTCACCAGATGTCGGCTACGTTTCGTTGCAACAGAACGTCACCAGCAACACCAATCTGAACAACACACTCATCTACTACAAGACAACCGACGGCGGTGCGACGTGGAATTCCAACGGCGTCCCTTACACCAACATTTCTGCAACGATCGCCTCAAGCTCCGACGGATATTACTGGCAGGGCGTTGGCTTCATCAGCACGAACGAAGGTTGGGCGGGTGGTGACGGCAGCAGTTCGCCTTACTCGGACAATTTTCTCCACACCACAAACGGCGGCGCGACGTGGACGACGGAGGGCTACAACAATTCCGCGAGCATCAACCGCATCCGCGTCTTAAGTCCCACACTGGCCTATGCCTCGGGACAAAAACTTCACGTGTTCCGCATCGCGCTGGGCATCACGGCTCAACCGCAAAGCCAGACCACCAACATCGGTTCGACCGCCACCTTCAGCGTCACCGCGCAGGGAACCGACCCGCTTGGCTACCAATGGCGCTTCAACGGCACGAACATTTCCGGCGCGACCACCAACCCGTTTTCCATCTCGAACGCGCAATCCAACAATGCGGGAAGTTACGACGTCGTTGTCAGCGATTACAGCGGCTCAATCACCAGCACGGTCGCCGTGTTGAGTCTGACCGGCATTGCGCCCAGCATCAGCGGCCAGCCGCAAAACGTGACGACCAACGAGGGACAGAACGCGACCTTCACCGTGACGGCCAGCGGCACCGCGCCTTTGGGCTATCAGTGGCGGTTCAACACTGCGGACATCGCTGGCGCGACCAACAGCGGCTATACGCGCAGCAATGCGCAATTCGCCGATGCAGGCAGTTACACAGTCGTTGTGACGAATTCCGTAGGCTCGGTCACGAGTGCCGTCGCCACGTTGACCGTGCTTTCCAATCCGCCGAGCATCACCGCGCAGCCGCAGAACCAGAGCGTGAGCTTAGGCTCGAACGCCACTTTCACCGTCACCGCTTCCGGCACAGCGCCGTTGAATTATCAATGGCGGTTCAACGGCGCCAACCTTTCCGGAGCGACGGGCACGAGCTACACCCGCACCAACGCGCAGTTGGCGGATGTCGGAAGTTATTCCGTCGTCGTAACCAACGTCGTTGGCAGTGTGACAAGCGCCGTCGCCACGCTCACATTCGCGTTGGTTGAAGACTTTGACGGTTACGGTTCTCCGAGCATCGTGACGAACGCCGGAACGACGAACGGCTACAAAATCTTTTTTGGCGCGGACTCCGGCGCGGAAGATTTCAAGGTGATCTTTGGTTTCGATTATTCGACGGTGACATTTCCGACGAACATTCCGTCCGCGCCGCATTCGACGGGAGGAACAACGAAAGGATTGTATCTCACGGTGAACAAAGACGCGACCGCCGCCGCCGCCGGCGTGAACCTTTATCCGGTCGGCCAGTCAGTATCGGGAAATTTCGCGCTCAAGTTCGATCTGTGGATCAACTGGACGACCCTCGGGATTTCGACCGAACACTCTCTCTTTGGAATCAACCACTCCGGCAACGTCACGAATCGCGTCGGCCAGACGACGAGCGATGGATTGTTTTTCGCGGTGGCCGGCGACGGCAACGTCGCGGCGGGCAACACGAGCGTGCGGGATTTTTCGTGTTTCAGAGGCAGCAACGGGATTCCGTTTTTGATGCTCACGAATAACACGACGTTTGGCCCCACGCCGCCGCTCGGGCCGCAGTTTGACAACCTGGATCCGGGATTTGTCAGTTTGTTCCCATCGAACACGATTGCCGGCTTCACCAACGTCAACGGGAGCGCCGGATTGCGATGGATCAGCGGCGAAGTGCGCCAGGAATTCAATTTGATCACCTGCCTGCTCAACGGCACTGCCATCGCGCAATACACGAACACATTCGCCTACACGAACGGCACGGTGATGATTGGTTACAATGACGCGTTCGGTTCCACCATCGGCACCGCAAACAATTTCGCCATCTTCGACAACATCCGTGTTGAAGCTATTTCCATATCGCCAGTCCAGCTTCTCTCGCCGCAAATAGTCGGAGCCAATTTCACCTTCAGTTTTGCGACCGAGCCTTACAAGAGTTACACCGTGCAGCGGGCGACGGACCTGACGGCGCAAAACTGGGCGAACTACACGAACGTCGTCGGCAACGGCAACACGACCAACATTCTTGTGCCGCTGCTGACAGTCACGAACACCGTGACCCAACAATACATCCGCGTGAGCCGGCCGTGAAGGTGGAGCGCTGTCCTCAGCGCCGCCCGCTCGCGGGATCGAAAGACAAGCCCGCCAAAAAATCCGCCGGTTGATTTGAAATGGCTTGCCAGGTTCAAATGAGATTGAAGTTGCCCGCGCCCTGAATTAAAACGCTGGCGTTGATGAATCAAAACGACGGACTCAAACTAATCATGCCGCGAATTATCCCGGCGCTGGACACTCAATTCCGTCCCGCAGTTTTGGCGAACCGCAATTTTCAGGAACAGGTTCGTGCCTCGGGCAAAGCTGTCCCTGTCCAGCTCGCTCTCGAACAGGCCGACGGCTCAGTCTGCCATTTCCAAACTGAAATTTTCTCAGCAGATCATCCGCAGGCGACCGGAAATTTCCGTTACATCGAACGGCTCATTAAATTTCTGCTCTGGTCACGAGGAGGTTTCAGACTTTATTTCAATGGGCCAGGCGAATTTTTTGAGCGGTATTTCTACGAAAGCATACCACGAATGTTCGACGCCGAAATGATGGGCTTAAAGATTTACGGACGACCGTTTGAAACCATCGTCAACAGCAAGATCCCGCCGCAGCGCGCGAACACGAAACCTTTGGGGCGACATTTGGACGGCTGCCGCATCGGTTTCGATCTTGGCGGCAGCGATCGAAAAGTGGCCGCCGTTATTGATGGAAAAGCGGTTTTCAGCGAAGAGGTGGTTTGGAATCCAGTGCCGCAAACCGACCCGCAGTATCACTTTGACGGCATCATGGATTCGTTGCGCAGCGCAGCGAAACATCTGCCGCGAGTGGACGCAATCGGTGGTAGCGCGGCGGGAGTTTACGTCAACAACCGCGTGAAAGTCGCATCGCTCTTTCGCGGCGTGCCGCCGAATGTTTTCAATGAGCGCTGTAAGGATTTGTTCCTCGAAATCAAAAGAGCTTGGAACAACGTCCCGTTCGAGATCATCAACGACGGCGAAGTGACTGCGCTCGCCGGTTCGATGTCGCTCAACGCAAATTCCGTCCTCGGCATCGCGCTCGGCACCAGCACCGCCGGCGGCTACGTCACGCCGGAAGGCAACGTCACGTCGTGGCTGAACGAACTGGCTTTTACCCCGATTGATTACAACCCAAACGCGCCCGTTGACGAGTGGTCCGGTGATTACGGCTGCGGCGTCCAATATTTTTCCCAGCAATGTGTCGGTCGTTTGATGCCAGTCGTAAAAATTGAATGTGACCCCGCGATGCCGCTTCCGGAAAAACTCAAGCTCGTGCAATCGCTCATGGAAAAAGGCGATGAGCGCGCGCGAAAGATTTACGAAACCATCGGCACTTATCTCGGCTACGGGGTGGCACATTTCGCAGACTTTTACGACCTGCGCCATGTGCTGATTCTTGGCCGCGTCACGAGTGGCCCGGGCGGCGATTTGATTCTGGCCGGCGCGAAGGAAGTTTTGCGCGTTGAATTTCCTGATCTGTTTTCGCGGATTGCTTTTCACACGCCGGATGAAAAAGATAAGCGCCACGGGCAGGCTGTCGCCGCCGCCAGTTTGCCGCGGATTGAAAAATGAACGTTTACCATCAATACATTTCTGACTTCACGAAACTTGTCGCGAACGGGAAAACGTTTCCGCTCGGCGGTTTTCCATCCGCCCCGCGCCCTGAAATTCCCGCGAACGCACCCAAGGCGCTGATTTTTTCACCGCATCCAGACGATGAATGCGTCATAGGCGCATTCGCTATCCGTTTGATGCGCGAGGCCCGGATGAACGTCATCAACGTAGCCGTCACGCAAGGCAACAAGGCCGACCGCAAGGTTCCGCGCTTTCTGGAATTGAAAGAGGCGTGCAATTATCTCGGCTTCGGCTTGCTGCAAACAGCGGAAACCGGACTTGAAAGAATTTCTGCAAAGACTCGCGCCGATGACCCGGCACATTGGGCGAAATGCGCCGAAGTCATCGCGCAAATTCTGATGACGAACAAGCCGCGCGTGATTTTCTTTCCGCACGAAGAAGACTGGAACACGACGCACATCGGCACGCATTTCCTCCTGATGGACGCGCTGAAAAAAACACCGCCAGACTTCGAATGTTTTGTCGTCGAGACCGAGTTTTGGGGGCCGATGACAACGCCGAATTTGATGGTCGAACTCAGCGCGAAGGATTTGGCCGACATGATCACCGCGCTTTCGTTCCATGTTGGCGAAGTGAAGCGTAATCCTTATCACTTGCTCGTTCCCGCGTGGATGCTCGACAACGTTCGCCGTGCCGAAATCGTCGGCGGTCAGGGCAGCGCCGCGCCGGATTTCACGTTCGCGACGATTTATCGCCTGCAAAAATGGTCGCAGGGCCGGCTCGAAAATGTTTTCACAGGCGGGAAATTCTTATCCTGCAAAGAAAAGGCGGATTCAATTTTCACATGAACAAAAAATTCATGCGCGAAGCCGTTCGCCTGTCCGTCCAAAAAATGCGCGGCAATCACGGCGGGCCGTTCGGCGCGATTGTTGTCAAAGGAAACCGCATCGTCGGTCGCGGCTGGAACAAAGTCACGTCAAGCAACGACCCGACCGCGCACGCGGAAGTTTCCGCGATTCGCGACGCCTGCAAGCGCCTGAAAACATTCGAACTCGACGGCTGCGAACTTTACACCAGTTGCGAACCGTGCCCGATGTGTCTCTCGGCGATTTACTGGGCCCGGCTCAAAGCGGTCTACTATGGCAACACGCGCAAAGACGCCGCGCGCATAGCCTTCGACGACGATTTCATCTACCGCGAAGTCGCCCTGCCGATTTCCCAGCGCAAAATTCCGATGAAGCAACTCCTTCGCAAGGAAGCGTTGACGGCGTTCGTCGAATGGAAAAACAAGGCGGACAAAGTTCCGTATTGAATTTTCCCATCAAGCAGCGACTTGCCGCCAGGTTTTGGACTGCGCCAGCCCTCTGGCGCTTTCAATCGCCAAGCTACGTTCTATAGAAATTAACAATAACATTGGCACATATTGGCGATAAAAAGGAATGGGTTGCTGGCGGT
>CAYMCQ010000082.1:0-18459 GCA_964389025.1 uncultured Verrucomicrobiota bacterium | reverse complement strand
TTCTCCTTTAAACAATTCCGGGCGTCGTGGAACTCCGCCCTCCGAAACGAATCATCCCAGCGCCGACTCCTGCGCCGCGAGCAACTGCCGGATTCCATCCTTCCCCATTTCCAGCATCTCATTGAGTTGAGTCTGGCTGAACGTGGATTCTTCACCCGTGCCCTGCACCTCGACGAAATTCTCCTCGTCATCCATCACCAGATTCAGATCCACCGCCGCCGCCGCGTCTTCCGTGTAACACAAGTCGAGCAGCACTTGGTTTGCTACGAGTCCAACGCTCACCGCCGCGACGCCGTGCAGGATCGGGCTTTCTTTCAACTTCCCATCCGTCATCAATTTTTTCACCGCCAGCGACAGCGCCACGAAACTTCCCGTGATGGCCGCCGTGCGCGTTCCGCCGTCGGCCTGCAACACATCGCAATCCACCCAGATTGTGCGCGCGCCGAGCTTGTCGAGGTCGAGCGCCGCGCGCATCGCGCGGCCGATGAGCCGCTGGATTTCCTGCGAGCGCCCGTCAATGCGACCTTTCGTGCTGTCGCGCGCTTTGCGTTGGAGCGTCGAGTAAGGCAGCATCGAATATTCGGACGTGATCCAGCCGCCGGTGACATTTTGTTCCTTCATCCAGCGCGGCACGGTTTCCTCGACCGTCACGCCGCAGATCACGCGCGTGTTGCCCCACTCGACGAGCGTGGAGCCGGTCGCGTAAGGCGCGATGTCGTTGCGGAAGCGGATGGGGCGAAGCTGATGCGGCAAACGTCCGTCAGCGCGGGCAACCGATTCGGCGACTGGTGACGCTTGCGACATAAATCGCGGCGATGGTAATTGAGGCGCATTAGATGGCAACGAGGAAAAGGATACATTTCGCAGCGCATTTTCTCTTCGAGAACTTGTTGAAATAATTCGCCGGGCTGGTAATTGTCCCCGCATGGCAACCAACCAACCAACCCACGGCGACTCGCGGCGCGCCATCGAACCTTGCTCCATCATCATCTTCGGCGCGAGCGGTGATTTGACGGCGCGCAAACTGATTCCGGCCTGTTATCATTTGTTTCTAGAAAAACAAATGCCGTCGCCGGTGCGCATCATCGGTTTTGCGCGGCGCGAAAAGCCGGACGCGGAATGGCGACAGGAATTGCGCAAAGACCTCGACCAGTTTTCGCGCACGAAGCCGGTGGATGACAAGGTGTGGGAGGAATTTTCCAAGAATATTTTTTATTGCCAGGGCGATTTCAATGACCTGAATGCGTTCAAGAAACTGGAAAAGCAATTGAGTTCCTTTGGTGATGAGAGGTTGCGGAACAATTTGCTTTTCTATCTTGCCACGTCGCCGAGCCAGTTCGGTGAAATCGCCGGGCAACTGGACGCCGCCGGGCTGTTGACCAAAGACCAATCGAAAGGCTGGCAGCGGCTCGTGGTGGAAAAACCTTTTGGCCACGACCTCGCGTCGGCGCTGGAGTTGAACAACGTGTTGACGAAGCACGCGCGAGAGCGGCAGGTCTATCGCATTGACCATTACCTCGGCAAGGAAACGGTGCAGAACATTTTGACGTTCCGGTTTTCGAACTCGATTTTCGAGCGGCTCTGGAACCGCGATTCGGTTGACCACGTGCAGATCACCGTGGGAGAGAAGCTCGGCGTCGGCGGGCGCGGCGGTTATTACGAGGAAGCGGGCGCGCTGCGCGACATGTTTCAGAACCACATTTTGCAAGTGCTCTCGCTCGTGGCGATGGAACCGCCGGTGGCGCTGGAAGCCGAGCCGATCCGCGATGAAAAAGTGAAGTTGCTCAAATCCATCCGTGCGATGAACGCGGAGGACGTGGCGAAACAAGTCGTGCGCGGACAATATTTTGCCGGCGCGATTGACGGCCAGCAGCGGCCCGGCTACCGGCAGGAGACGAAGGTGAAGCCGGATTCCAACGTGGAAACTTACGCGGCGCTCAAACTCTACATTGACAACTGGCGCTGGAGCGGTGTGCCATTCTATGTGCGCACGGGAAAAAATCTTCCGATGAGCGCGAGCGAGGTGCGGATGCAGTTTCGCCCTACGCCGAATGTTTTGTTCGCCGCGCAAAGCGATCAGCATCTCGACGCCAACGCGCTGACACTACGGTTGCAGCCGAACGAAGGAATTTCGCTGCGCATCAACGGAAAAGTTCCCGGCACGAGCCTGAACATCCGACCCGTGCGGATGCACTTCAGCTACGACGCGGAGTTCGGCGCTTACACCCCCGAGGCTTACGAGAGGCTCCTGCTCGAAGCGATGGTCGGCGACGCAACGCTCTTCATCCGCCGCGATGAAGTCGAGGCGGCGTGGGGAATCGTGGATTCGGTTCGCAAAGGCTGGGAAGGCAAGTCGTTGTCGAACCGGGAATTCTACGCCGCCGGAACGTGGGGGCCGGTGGCGTCGGACGATTTGCTGGCGCAAAGCGGCCACGTCTGGCACGAGCCGTATAAAATTCAGTAAATGCAGGGTCGGCGCGCTGCGCCGGCTGGACGCCGCAGCGCGGTGTCCCTACCAACTCTGGTGACGATGGAAAAATTTGAACTCATTCCATTCGTAGATTCGATAACGCTGGCGCACACCGTGGCCGGAAATTGGCTCGATGAAGTGAAGCGCTCGGCGCAACGAGGCGAGCGGCATTGCGTCGCGCTTGCGGGCGGGCGAATCACGCGCTGGTTCTTGGAGGCTGCGGCAGAGCTTGCGACCGTGCGCGGCATTTCTTTCGAGCACGTCCATTTTTTTTGGGGCGACGAACGTTGTGTTCCGCCGACGGACGGCGACAGCAATTTCGCGCTCGCACAGAATTATTTGCTGAAAAAAATTTCCGTCTCCGCAGAAAACATCCACCGGATCCGCGGCGAAGAAAATCCCGTCAAAGCCGCGCAACTTGCCGAAGCAGAATTGCTGCGGGTCGTTAAGTCGAATCCAGAAAATCAGCCGATGCTGGACGTTGTTTTTCTCGGCATGGGTGAGGACGGCCATGTGGCGTCGCTGTTTCCGAGCGAATCTCAGGAAACCCGCTCCAACAAGTCGGTTTATCGCGCGGTCGTTGGCCCGAAGCCGCCGCCAAACCGCGTGACACTCGGTTATTCCGCAATTGCCGCAGCGAAAGAGGTTTGGGTGCTTGCGTCTGGCGAAGGAAAAAAGGACGCATTACTCGAATCCATCTCACCAAACGGCCAAACTCCGCTCGCGCAAGTGCTTCGGATGCGCGCTCGAACGAAACTTTTTTCCAACGTGCGTGTTTAAATCTCTGCGGGGTGATAACCCAGAGACGAATCGGGGTTTTCCAGATAAAACTGATGGACGCAGGAAAAAATTTTGAACAAAGCGCGCTCGTGTGCAATCTATATTGCTGACAATTTAAAATTTCGCCGTTCGTTTAGGGTTAGCATAGAGGTTTTGCTCGTAACGAGGTTGAGCGGCGAACTTCATAGTTGGCCTCGTTACCCTTCTGAGCGCCGTGGTGACGGCGTAAAAAACCTTGTCACCGAAGAGCCGGGTTAACGCCCGGCTCTTTTTTTACATCTGCTCAAGCACCTCGATGCCGAGCACATCAAGCCCCTGTTTCAACACGCGCGCCGTCAAATCGCAAAGTGCGAGCCGGCTGCCGCGCTGAGAATCCTCCGCCTTGAGCACGGGGCAATTTTCCCAGAACCGCGCGAAGTGCCCCGCAAGCTCGTAAAGATAATTGCAAAGAAAATTGGGACGATACTCCTCAGCGACGGCTTCAAGAACCAACCCAAAGTTCAACAGATGTTTTGCAAGCGTGATTTCTTCGATGGCGGACAACTCGATGTTCGATGTTCGATGTTCGATGTTCGATATTTCTGTTGCCTTGCGAAAAACGCTTTGGGTTCGCGCATAGGCATATTGCAGATAGGGCGCAGTATTTCCGCTGAGCGCCAGCATCTTGTCCCAACTGAAAACGTAATCGCTCTGGCGGTTCGGCAGCAGGTCGGCGTATTTGACAGCGCCAAGGCCGACGACGCGCGCAATGTTTTTCTTTTCCGCGTCCGGCAACTCCGGATTTTTTTCCGAGACAACTTTCAACGCGCGCTCCTCGGCCTCGTCCAGCAAATCAGCGAGCTTCACAGTTTCTCCGGAGCGCGTTTTGAACGGCTTGCCGTCTTCGCCGAGAATCGAGCCGAACCAGACGTGCGCAAGTTTTGGAACTGCCGCTTGCCGATCGCCGCTTGCCGATTGCCATTTCTTGAACGCGGCGAAGACTTGCTGAAAGTGAAGCTGCTGCCGGCCATCCGTCACGTAAATGATTTCGTCAGGCTTCCATGTCTCCAAACGAAACGCCAGCGTCGCAAGGTCGGTGGTTGTGTAATTGAAACCGCCGTCGCTCTTCTGAATCAGCGCCGGGGTTTCCTTGAGTTGGGGAATCTCGTCGAAGAAAATCGCCAGCGCGCCTTCGCTTTCACGCGCGATTCCTTTTGAAACCAAATCCGCAACGGTTTGTTTCAACCGCGGATTGTAAAAACTTTCGCCGTTCGTGTGGTCAAACTTCACGCCAAGCCGCGAATAAATTTCATCGAATTGCTTTTGCGACAACGCAATCATCTCCTGCCAGATGCGAAGATTCTCAGCGTCGCCGCTTTGAAGTTTCACGAGTTCATTCTTCGCAGTTTCGAGCGTCGCAGGATTGCCCTTCGTTTCGGCACTGACTTTTTTATAGATGCGTTCCAGTTCGACAATTGGATCAGATTTAAGCGCGTCGGAATTCAAATCGCGCTTCCACCCAACCAGCAACATCCCGAACTGCGTCCCCCAATCGCCGATGTGATTGTCCGTGATGACGCGATGGCCGAGCAAACGAAACACTCGCGCCAGCGAATCGCCAAGAATCGTCGAGCGGATGTGGCCGACGTGCATCGGCTTGGCGACGTTCGGCGAACTGAAATCAACGACAATGGTTCGTGGCTGTGGCGTCTTCTCGAAAAATAAATGCTCGCTATGCGCGGCATCTTGCAACGCATTCGTGATCGCAGAATTCGTAAGCCGAAAATTCAGAAATCCAGCTCCGGCAGAGCTCACCTCACACAAGGGCTCTAGTTTCCGATATAGTCCCGTTTCATTGCCTATCTTTGTTAACAGTGCATTGGGATTCATGCCGTTTTTCTTCGCCAGCATGATCAACGCGTTGCTCTGGTAGTCTCCAAATTTAGGATTAGGACACGGACGAATGAGAACTGATGAAACGTCGGCTTCACGCAGGACGGCGCGAACCGCGTGTTGCAAACTTTGCTCGATTTGTTTGTGGGGCAGCACGGATTTTATTTAACCACGGATGAACACGGATGAACACGGATAAAGTTTCGGAGGGCGAAGTTCCACGACGCCCTGATTTGTTCCACGGATGAATTTTAGGGCGTCGTGGAACTCTGCCCTCTGGACAGGAAACTATTTCTTCCCATGCTCCTTGATGATGCGCAGCATCGTGTCGGCATCCGGCGCCTGTTCGAGCGCCTGGCGAAATTCGGCTTTGTGCAGAAGCTTGGCGATGTTGGCGAGCGTGTGAAGATGTTTCTGGAACTGTCCGTGCGGAACGAGAAAAAGCATGACGAGATTCACCGGCTGATTGTCGAGCGCGTCGAAGTTGACCCCAGTGCGGGAGCGGCCCAGCGAGCCGACGACTTCCGAGATCAAATCCGTCGAGGCGTGCGGAATGCCGATGCCGAAGCCGATGCCGGTGCTCATCGAAGTCTCGCGCTTCTTCACGACGGACGAGATCGCGTCGAGATTTTCCTGTTTGATTTTGCCGGTCGCGACGAGGTTGCCGATCAACTCGTCAATGGCTTCCCAACGATTGGAAGCTTTCAGTTCCGGGAGGATTTGTTCTCTGCTTAAGATGTCGCTTAGTTCCATAGCGTCAATGCGCTCGGGCATTTCGCCTGAATGAGCGGCATATTTCAAGAGAAGAATTCGCCCCGGGGGATGAACGAGCCAACGCGCCGAAGCGCGCGTTCCCGCCGGATCAATTCATGGACAAATCATTCGGCGATTGCGAAAGCAGTTTGTATTTCCAGCCGTCCTTTTGCCGCACGATCATCTGCCAGAGTTTGTTCGGGTCGGCTTCGAAGACGAGTTCGAGGGACGCTGGATGCGTGAGCCATGCCTTGCGTTTCATTTCGTTTTCAAGCTGCCCGGGACTCCATCCAGCGTAGCCGGCGAACATTTTTATTTTCTGCGTCGGCGAAAAAGATTCGCCAAGGTCAACCAGTTCGTCGAGCGAATGGCCAAGCTCCAGATTCGGAAGAACGTTGGCGTCGGGAATGAAAATATCCGTGTGCAGATAGCTCATGGCGTTCGGTTGCACCGGGCCGCCAAAGTAGAGGGAGGATTCCTTGATTTGCTCCGGCAAGTCCGCCACGAGCACGTCGCCGATTTTTTTCTCGGTCCGCCGATTGAGCACAAGTCCGAATGCGCCTTCCGCGTCGTGCGAGCAAATGAGGACGACGGTGCGTTGAAAAAATGAGCCATTGAGGTCGCCGCCGTCGAGAAGCAGATGGCCTTTGAGGTATTTTGACTTTTCGGACTTTGAAGGCTCAATCATAAACTTGACCTGCCTCAAACTGCACCATGCCAGCCCCGCTGGCAAACCGGATTAAACCCGATCTCCGAAATAGCTCGGGGAGCGCACGCGCCCCGCGTGCGTTTTTCCGCGCCCTCGCGGAAAAACGTGGGCCGCACCAAAAAAGTTCCCTGTTGGACGCGGGCAGGACGTCACACGCCTTGCGGAACGCGAGGGCGCGTTCCGCCACACGCGGGGCGCGTGTGCTCCCCAAACTTCGGAGTTCGGAGTAAATTCCTTCACGAGAGTCCTAGGCGACAACTGTCCGCCGGTCGTCCGGCTATTGTTGTGATTCAATCCGGGCGGGTTCCAGTCTCGGAACCAGCAGATGAATGACCTGCAAAGCGAACAAATACGCCGAAGCCGCAATGATCCACAGCACGTCGTATTTGCCGGTCCGCTGCAAGACTTCGCCCACGATCACCGCCAGCACCATGCCGCCGACCGCGCCGGACATGCCGCCGATTCCAACGACAGAGCCGACGGCTTTGCGCGGAAACATATCCGACGTGAGCGTGAACAGATTCGCAGACCAGCCCTGGTGCGCCGCCGCCGCCAGGCCGACGAGAATGACCGCCAGCCACAAACTCTGCGCTTTCGTCGCGAAAATGATCGGAACCACGCAAAGCGCGCAGATCAGCATCGCGAACTTGCGCGCCCCGTTGGGCGTCCAGCCTTTCTTCAAAAGCCTCGATGAAATCCAGCCGCCGCCAATGCTGCCGACGTCAGCCATCAGATAAATCACCACCAGCGGAAGGCCGATGGACTTCAAATCCAGTTTGTAAGCGCGGTTGAGAAAATCTGGAATCCAAAACAAATATAACCACCAGATCGGATCCGTCAGAAACTTCCCCAGTGCGAATGCCCACGTCTGGCGGTGGCGCAGCAAATTGCGCCATTTAATTTTCACCACCGCGTCGGGCGGGTCGCTGCGAATATATTCAAGTTCAGTTTTTCTCAACTTGGGGTGGTCTTCCGGAGTTCGATAGGAAGCCCGCCACCAGAACACCCAGAGAAAGCCGGTCGCGCCTGTCGCAATAAACGCCCATTCCCAGCCCCACCGCAACGTCATCCAGGGAACGATGATTGGCGTCAGCAACGCGCCGATGTTCGTGCCTGAATTAAAAATGCCCGTCGCCAGCGCGCGTTCTTTTTTCGGAAACCACTCCGCGACAGTTTTGATTGCCGCGGGGAAATTTCCCGCTTCACCAAGCCCAAGAAAAAAACGCATGAGCGCGAAACCGGCAGCCGCACCTGAAAGGGTTATGAACGCAAACCCGAACTTGTCGCTGATGACAAGCGCCGGCAGGCTGAAATCTGGAAGCTTGTGCGCAAAAGCATGCCCGACAGCAGCGACGCTCCAGATGACGATGAAAATAGTGAAGCCACGCCTCAATCCGATGCGGTCGATAATCCGTCCCGTCGCGAGCATGCCGATGGCGTAAGCGAGCTGAAAACTGAAGACGATGGCCGCATAAATGCGCTCATCCGCCCAGCCAAATTCCTGTGTGAGCGTCGGTTTGAGAATGCCGATGATCTGGCGGTCAACGTAATTGATCGTGGCCGCGAACAGAAGCAGCGCGCAAATCATCCAGCGATAATACCCGATGCGGGTCGCGGCGGAAGTTGCGCCCGGCGGTTCAACGGTTGAGGACATGGACAATTTTTACAGCGAACTGCAGCCGTGTCGTCACTATTTTTTGGCGGGCATCAGCGAATTTTCCGCGCCTCGCTGACAAACTCCCGCGCGCGTTGCGTCAGCGCCGGCCAATTCTTGTCCCGCAAAATCGCGCTCGAAACCAATGCCGAGCCTATGCCCACGGCCACGCAGCCCGCAGTGAAAAAGTCCGCCACGGCCTGCAAATCCACTCCGCCCGTCGGAACAATCTTCAAATGCGGCAGCGGCGCGAGGATGGCTTTGATGTAGCCTGGCCCGAGTCCCTCCGCAGGAAAAATTTTCACGAAGTCCGCGCCGGCTTCATGTGCGAGCTGCGCTTCCGTCGGCGTGTAAGCGCCGAGCATGATCGGGCGGTTGGACGCGTGCGCGACCGGCACGATTTCCGGTTTCATCACGGGCGTGACCACAAATTCCGCGCCGGCGTCAATCACTGCGCGGCACATCCCGACGTTCAGCACCGTGCCCGCGCCGGTGACGGCCTCGCGCCCGAAACGGAGGCTGACCTCGCGGATTGCTGACAGCGCGTTGCGCGTCGTCATCGTGATTTCCAGCGCACGCACGCCGCCGGAAACGAGCGCTTCGCAGGCGGGCAGGATTTTTTCCGTCTCGTCGGTGCGAATGACGGCAATGACTCCCGGGTTCGTCAGCAGCGAAATGATTTCATCGCGCGAGCGCATCTTAGAAATTTTTCATCGGCGCGCTTCTTTTAACGCAAAGAGCCGGAGACGCGAAGAAAAATTTCGCGCAAACATTGAATGCAGGCCCGGATTTTCTATCATTTGCCCCATGACGGAAACCGCAGCGCCGCAAAAACCGCCGGAGCAATCGGACGATACGCAGCTCCAGCACCTGCTCAAGCGCTGGAAGAAATTTCGGAGCGACAGCGCCACCCGAGCCGATTGGCTGAAAAAATTCATCCGTCGGACGCGATGGTTTTTGAAGTGGGCGACGATTTCCTACGTCATCGCGCTGCCGATTTTTCTTCTGCTCGTGGAATGGTGGGGCGAACGAAGCCTGATTTTTTCCGTGTTGCTGTTCGTTCCACCGCAAGGCTGGCTGCTTCCGCTCGTCGTGCTGATGCCGCTCTGTTTGTTGTTCCGGCCACGGCTTTGCTGGCTGCATTTGCTCGCGGTCTGCGTGGTTCTTTTCGGTTTCATGCGGTTTCACTGGTCGTCGTGGCCTGAAGCAAAAGGACACACGCTCACCGTCATCAGCGCGAACATCGGCCAGAGAAAAATTCATTCGCTCAATCCGTTTTTCAAGTCGGAGGAACCCGATGTCATTGTGTATCAGGACGCGGCTAATTTCAGAAAAATCCTTCGGCGCGAAAATCCGAATGCGACCGTCGCGGGAGAGGGGCAATTTCTTCTGGTCAGCAAACTGCCGGTGAAAGATTTTGGCCTCGTGCCGGGACTTGTTTATCGCGGCAGGCCGGTCGCCGCGTGGTTCGAACTGGATTTCGACGGCAAGCCTGTCGTGATTTACAGCATCCACATGCCAACGCCGCGACCGGAGTTCAACAAACTTCGCGGGCGCGGGTTTCTCGCGGAGTTGATTGGCGGCAAGGGGATTTATTCGAGCGAAGTGCGGACGAGTTGCCGCCAGTATTGGGACGAGCGGTTTCGTCTGGCGGACGGCTTGATCGAAACACTCCGCAAGGAGCAGCGCCCATTTATTTTGGTCGGCGACTTCAACATTCCCGACCACGGCCATCTTTTTGGCCGGTTCAAATCCGAGTTCACAGATGTGTTTGCCGCGAAAGGCTGCGGCTACGGCCTGACTTTCCCGGGACTGACGCGAAATCCAAAAACGTGGTTTGGCCCGTGGCTGCGAATTGACTACATCTTCGCAAACAAAAATTTGCGCCCGCTCTATTGTCGAGTCGAGCCGCGACAAAATGCGCAGCACCGCGCAATCGCAGCGATGTTTGAAATGGAACCGGCGAAGAAATAAATGCTCTCTTGTGTGGCGCAGGCGTCCTCGCCTGCGGGTTAACGGGGCGTCCCGCCCCGTGTTGATCCACGCGGCGGGACGCCGCGCGAACTCGCAGCCGGGACGGCTGCGCTACACGGTTCAGGGTGACGGTTTTGGCGTGAACGCCGCGTGCTCTTTCTTCCCGCCAGACTCGAGATAGGCAACCAAATCCAGAATTTCCTCCTTCGACAAAACGTTTATCAGTCCCTGCGCCATCGGCGAAAGTTTTGAAAACTCGCGCTTCTCAATGGACTCCTTGCGCACTTCGGTTTTTTCGTCTTTCACTGGATCGGTCAGCACGATGAGTTTTTCCGCGTCCTCCGAGACGATGCGGCCGGTCACTTCGTTGCCGCCTTTCTTGATGATGGTCGTGTTTTGATATTGCTCGGAAACGACTTTCGACGGCTCGATGATGGATTCCAAGATGTCGCGCCGCGTGAACCGGGACGACACCGCCGTCAAGTCCGGCCCGCTCGCGCCGCCTTCGTTCCCAAACTTGTGGCAACTGATGCACGTCGCCGCGGCGAAAGCGTCCTTGCCGCTTTGGAACGAGCGGTTCGTCGAGACTTCAGCGAGTGACGGCAGCAAATCTTCCAGTTTCCATTCTTTCACGAAAGTGTGCGGCGCTACTACGGCGTTTGTGCTGGGCGGCGGCGGAAAAATAACCGGGTCAAGTTCCTTTAACTGCGCCTCGGTCAGCGTCGCGACGGCTTCCTTCTGAAAGTTCGTCATGAACTTTGGAAAACTTGAGCCGTCACTATAATCGCGCCCGACGTCCTTGAACCAGTCCACCAATCCCGCCGGATGCTCCAGACCGTCGCGCTTTTTGTTGAACCAACTGAAATAGTTTGTCCGCTCCGCCATCGTCCAGCCGTTCGTCACGGTGCGCAGCCGGTAAATGTAATAAATCTGCTCCTCCTGGGTTTTCGCCGCGTCGAGCAGCGACAGCGTTTTGCCAACGACTCCGGGCGCATCGAGATAAATCAACAACTGGCAAAGCTCACGGTTCAGGGCTTCGGATTTAGCGGGATAAAGCCGGTCAAGTTTTTCAACCGCCAGCTTCGCAAGTTCCGGCGACGGCCTGCCCTGCCGGATGAAACTCAATTCGATGACGCGAAGTTTTTCCAGTTGCTGGGTTTCGCTCAGGCCGTCCATCGGAAATTTTTTCAGCGCGAGCAGCAAATCGTTTTGCGTTTCCTTGCCGCCGACCCGTGCCAGCGCGAGCAGCGCAGTCAGCGCGGCGTTCGCGCGCGTCTCGCCCAACGCCCGGGCCTTCCACATTTCAACAGGCTGGCTTTCAATCGCAATCCGCGCGGCGTAACGAATCCAGCGGTCGTTGCTGTCAAGATGCGGCCACGCGAACGCGACGGCTTTCTTGTCCTGCTTGCCGTGGAATTTTTCAAGGGCGTGGCGAAGCGCGCGCGATTTCTTCGGAGGGTGGAGTTCCACGACGCCCTGACTATTTTTTGCCGAGTCAATCGAGTTGGGGCGTCGTGGAACTCCGCCCTCCGAATAGCTGATTCGATACAATCCCGACTGCGTGCCGCGCCCGCCGGTGATGAAATACATCGCGCCGTCTTTTCCGAATTCGAGGTCGGTCACGTTGAGCGGCTTGCCTTTCACGAAAGTTTCAAACGTCGCCGAGTAAGTCGCGCCTTCGGGCTTCAAATGAACCGCAAGAATTCTCCCGTAAGACCAGTCCATCGCGTAAAAAGCATCGCGATATTTTCCGGGAAACTTGCTGTCCGTTCCGAACTTCACGCCGGTCGGCGAGCCGATGCCAATGTTGACCGTCGCAGGCAAAATGTCCGCGTAATAATCCGGAAATTTTCCCGTGCCTTCGCGAAATCCATTATCGCCGCCGCTCACGAAATGAAGAATCCGGGTTGGCCGATACCACGGCGTGCCCCAGTCCCATTCCATGTCGCTGTCGAAGCCGAACAATTCACCTGCCGGATTGAACGCGAAGTCGTAAGCGTTCCGCTGTCCCGCGCAAAACAGTTCGCAATTTTTCCCGTCGTAATTCATCCGCAGAACGAATCCGCCTGGAGGCAGCACACCGTTGCCAAAGCCGTTGCCGTCGTTGGCGCGCGGCAAAAGTTGATCATCGGCGTAATTTTTGTGCGGCGAATTCGGGGAAATATCCTGCGGCACTTTCACAAAATTGCCGTTCATCACATAAAGTTTTTTGTCCGGTCCGAGCAAAACCGCGTGTGTGCCGTGTTCGCCGCCGGACTTTTCCAGTTGCCTGACGACTTTCACCGTGTCGAAACTGCCATCAAAATTTGTGTCACCCAGACGATACAAGCCAAGCCCCTTCGGGCCGGCTCCATTCACGTAAAGACTGTTGAAGGCGTAGAGCAAGCCCATCGCCGAACCGACCGGCAGATTGATGCGCTCGATTTCTTTGACCCTGCCGTCGCGATTCAGCGTCACTCGCAGCATGTTGTTCGTGCCTTGCTGCGGCGAAATGATGAGCCGGCCGCGCGGGTCAATCGTCATCGCCACCCACGAGCCTTCGCCCGGCGCGGCGTTGTGGATCAACTCCGCTTTGAAGCCGGGAAGCAAAGTCAATTGTTCAGCCGGTGTGGCTTCGGGCAATTTGATGGCGTCGCCCCACGGTTTGTCTCCGAGTTTTCCTTTGCTGATGACGCGGGACCACTCGTTGTCCAGCCGAAATGAAATGGTTTCCCAATCCGGCGCGTCTTTTGCCGACGAAGCCCATGTCGTGTCCGTCATGATCACCTGCTTTGTTTTTTTCGGCGCTTGCAATTCGAGTATCGCGATGACGCCCGCCACGTCTGACGCCACGTTCTTTCCACGAATCGCCAGCACGTTTTCGCCAACGACGATGTCGCGCGCCACGTCTTTGTGAGCCGCCTTGTCGAAGCCCGCGCTCGTGGCGACTTCTTTTCCATTGAGATAAGCGACCGCACCGTCGTCGGCTGCGAGGCTCAAGCGCGCCGTCGAAGGTTTGCGCTCGACGTTGAAAGTTTTTCGGAAGAAGCGGACTTCGTTCGTCTGGATCGCCGCGCCTCTATTGTCGTGCCAGATCCATTCCGGCAACGCGGCCTGAAGCGCTGCGGCGAAGCCGGAAAAAATCATCGCGCCAGCTAGTGAGTAACGAAAAAAAGATCGTGAACGGATTATTGAAAAAAACATTTGCGACATACCTAAGCGGTCATTGCGACGAGGGTCAAGGAAATCATTCTTCGGGGTGACGTGTGATGAGTGATGCGTGACGAGTTGCCGAGCGATGCCGCTTTGCGCTTGTCACTCATCCCTCGTCACACATCACTTTTTGTGGTTTTATTCATTTGTGAATCGGGATTTTTCAGACGCGACGCTGATCTTGATCGGCCACGGCTCGACAACAAACGAACAGTCTGCCGCGCCCGTTTATCAGCACGCCGCAGAATTGCGCTGCCGGAAAATTTTCGCGCAGGTGCTGGAAGCGTTCTGGAAAATCGAGCCGAAGATCGGCGACGTCTTGAAACAGGTTTCCGCGCCGAGAATCTTCGTCGTGCCGCTGTTCATCAGCGAAGGCTATTTCACCGAAGAAGCTATTCCACATGAGCTCGGCCTTGTTCCTGGGGCGTGTTTTCAAAATCCGATGGGTGGCACAGGCCTCCGGCCTGTTGTTTCGGGCGTCCCGCCCGAAACCGTTGTGGGGTGTGCGCCGACTTTTGTTTCCACGGACAAGCAGCAGCGTGCGGCATCTGACGAAATCCGGCGGGACGCCGGATTTGACGGGCGAGACGCCCGTGCCACCATTTCGAAAACACGACCTCGTAACGCATCACTCTTCTACGCCAAACCCATCGGCACGCACGCGAGCATGACGAACGTGATCCTTGCCCGCGCGCGCGAAGTCGCGGAAAAATTTCCATTTCCCCGCGCGCCGAAGCCGAAGGACACGGCGCTGTTCATCGCCGGACACGGCACGGAGCAGAACGAAAACTCGCGCAAGTCCATCGAGCGGCAGGTTGAATTGATCCGCGCGCAAAATCTTTACGCCGAAGTCCACCCGCTGTTCATCGAAGAAGAGCCGCGCATCGCGAAGTGCTACGAAATGGCTGCGGCAAAAAATTTCGTCATCGTTCCTTTTTTCATCAGCGACGGAATGCACGTGGATGAGGACATCCCGATTTTGCTTGGCGAACCGGAGCGAATCGTTCGCCAGCGTTTGGCCGAAGGCAAACCGGCCTGGCGCAATCCCACCGAGCGCAACGGAAAACTGGTCTGGTATTCGCGCGCCGTCGGGACTGAACCGCACATTGCGGATGTGATTTTGGAACGAGTGAGAGAAGTGATGAGCCGAACTTTTCCGTCGTAGCGGCGTCTCGGCAGAGCGCCGCAAACTCGAAGGAAGATATGGCGGCGCTCTGCCGGGATGCCGCTACGTCAAGACGACGGCATTGATTCCCGCTGCTGTTGGTAGAGTTTCCAGAATGATTTCCAGAAATCTTCGGCGAGCGGATGCAGGAAGGGATAGCCGGGCACAACCGCGCCAATATGCGGCCAGTCGCGCGGATGGCTAACCAGTCCCTTGCGGCGGGGATTGTCCAGGACGTAGAAGTAGGTTTTCTGGAATGCGCCGCGTTGACGGTCTTTCTCCCGCAGCACGCTGTCGTGGGATTGTTTTTGCAGTTCAAATTCCACGCCGACGGGCGAACGGCGGGCGAATTCCACAGCTAGATGTTTGCGGAGAAACTTCATGGCGTTGCGCTGGTCGGTGTCCACGCGCAGACCGAGCCAGACGAGATGCGCGTGGTCGGGCATGAGGACGTAGGCGGGGCAGAACAGTCCTTCGCGCGCAGCGGCGTGCAGGAGCAGTTCGCGGAAGTGCAGATGAAAATGGTCGTCGAGCCAGCCGGTGGCGCGGCGTTCGAGGGTGATGGTCCAGTGGACGACGGCGAAACCGCGATAGAATTCCGGGGCGAGCCGGGGGAGATGATGCCATTCCGACTGCTCGGTGAGCGGGACTGGTTTCATGACGCGAACCGTAGCGGCTTTCGGGAGAAATCCGCCATCTTAATTTCCAAATAATTTCCGGCGTCTGGTGATCGTAGCGGCTCCTCGGGAGAGAGCCGCAAATTGAAAATCCGAAAAGAATGCGGCGGTCTGCCGACGCGCCGCTACGGCGGGTTTGTAGCGGCTTTCGGGAGAAATCCGCCATCTGAATAAATCAAGGAAAAGTGCGGCGCTCTGCCGAGACGCCGCTACGCGCTTCAGTAGTCATAAAGCCCGCTGTCGCGCGAGTAGCCGCCGCCGCCCGCACCCTCGTCCGGACCGCCCATGAAATCGCCGAGCACGTCGCCCATGTCTTCCTCGATTTTTTCCGGGTCTTCGCCGGCTTCGAGGCGTTTGATGGCCACGTCCAATTCCTTCGGCACTGAACCGGGCGGCATAATGTCTTTCATCTTTTTCATCATGTGCGCCATGTGACGCAGATTGTTTTCGTCGAGATGCTCCATTTCGCGTTCCATTTCCATCATGGCGCGTTCCATTCGTGGGTCGTCAACGTCCAGCATCGGCCCTCCGGATTCGTTATCAGTGGTTGGGGCGGATTCCTTTAAGCCGCGCGTCATCGCAAAGCGGCTGATTTCCTTGGACAATTTTTTATTGCCGCATTTGGGACAAACCGGCGAGCGGTCGGGATTCACGCGCTTGGACAGGAAGCTGAAAATCTTCCGGCACTTGGGACAGGCAAATTCGTAGATCGGCATACGTCGGATCAGTCCGGATAAATTGCGGAGTCCGGCACGAACCGTCAAGAGCACGCCAAGAATTGCAAAGTAAAAGCACTTTCCTGAGCGTGGCGAAGGAGTAAAGTAACTTCCGTCATGGCGGCTAAAACCGACACCCCAACTCTCAACGCGCCGAACTGCCTCATCCGTTCGGTCACGTCGGCATTTGCCGCAGAGCCGGCGCTTGAAGCCGTCACGTTTAACAAAACCAAGAACACCATTTCCGTCGCAACGCTTGGCCGCACCGACGAAACGAAACTTGCCGAAAAAATTTCTTCAACGATCCAGCAAACACAATCCAGCGACAACTATCGCCACTGCGGTTTGCTCGACGGCAAAGACGATTGCGCAACCTGCGATGCGGCCCTGACTCCGGCGGAACTTCGCGCCATCACCATCAAACTCGAAGGCGACGCCACGACCATTGCGCGCGTGACGTGTCCGACCGCGCCGCGATTCTGGCGCTGGCGCGATCTGCCGTGGCCGAAGGTTGTCCAGCGCGACGTTGAATTTTTCGAGAGCCTCGAACATCTCGACGAGTGGAAGCCGCAACTTGCCCTGGCGATTTCATGCGGAGTGTTTGGGCTGGCGGCTTATTTCCTCGGCGCGAACAAAACGCTCTCGCTTGTGTTTTACTTGCTGGCCTACGCGAGCGGCGCGTGGTTCACAGCGCACGAAGTTTGGGAGCGTTTGCAGAAGCGCGCCGTTGACGTTCATTTTCTCATGCTCGCCGTCGCCGCCGGCAGCGCGAGCATCGGCGCGTGGGCTGAAGGCGCGACACTGCTCTTTCTGTTTTCATTTTCCGGCGCGCTCGAACATTACGCGATGGGCCGCACGCAACGTGAAATTCACTCGCTGTTCAAAGACGCGCCCAAGCTCGCGACGTTGCTGGACGAACAGGGACGCGAACGCGAAATTCCTGTGGCGCAATTGCGCCCTGGAATGAAGTTACTGGTGAAACCCGGCGCGCAATTTCCCGTGGACGTGGAAATCTCGAAAGGCGAAACCGCCGCTGACGAATCCAATCTCACCGGCGAAGCCACACCCGTCGAAAAAAGAATCGGCGACACCGCGCTGGCAGGCACGTTGAACCTTTGGGGCGCGGTGGAAGTTTCTGTTTTGCGTTCAGCGCAGGAAAGTTCGCTGCAAAAAATCATCCGGCTCATCCAGGAAGCGCAGCATCTCAAAGCGCCCGCGCAACGGTTCACTGACAAATTCAGTTCGCGCTACACTTACGCGATTCTCGCGATGACGCTGGTGATGTTTTTTGTTTGGTGGCTGGGGTTTGGTCAGGCTGCATTCGCAGAGCACGACGGCCATCGCAGCGCGTTTTATCACGCGATGACGTTGCTCGTTGTCGCGTCGCCGTGCGCGCTGGTGCTTTCGATTCCGTCGGCGGTGCTGGCGGCGATCGCGTGGGGCGCGCGGCGCGGCATTTTGTTTCGCGGCGGCGCTGCGGTTGAAAAACTATCCGAGGTCAAAGTCGTTGCGCTCGATAAAACCGGCACGCTGACGACGGGCGAGTTGAAAGTGGAGCGCGTGGAAAGTTTTCCACCCGGACGCGAGCGCGAAGTGGCGCAACTTGCGTATTCGCTGGACCGCCTTTCGCATCACCCGCTCGCGCGCGCGACGACGCGCTATGGCAAACAACAAAAACTTGAACCGCTGCCGCTCGACAGATTCGAGTCGGTCACAGGCCACGGTCTGCGCGCGTGGCGGAACGGAAAACTTTGTCTGTTGGGCAAGCGCGATTGGGTTCTAAAGTCCGCGAATCTTCTTCCTCTCCCCGCGACGAACGAGCGGGGAGAGGACCGAGGAGAGGGGCAATCGGACAAAAACACGCCTCCTCTCCCCGGCCCTCTCCTCCATCCGATGGAGGAGAGGGAGAAAACTGCGGCTGGTCTTTCGGAAGTATGGGTCGCCAGTGACGGCCTGCTCGGACGGCTCATTTTGCGCGACGACATCCGCCCGCAGGCAAAAAATGTTTTGGAAGAATTGAAAAACGAAGGTTTGCACGCGGTCGTTTTGACGGGCGACCGCAAGAGCGCGGCGGAGCATTTGAAAACACAATTGGGCGTTGAAGACGTTCGCGCGGAGTTGAAGCCGGAGGAAAAGGTTTCGGTCATTCATTCATTTTCAAAAAACAATCAACTCGTTGCAATGGTCGGCGACGGCGTGAATGACGCGCCAAGTCTTGCCGCTGCGCACGTCGGCGTGGCGATGGGCGCGCGCGGCTCGGACGCGGCGCTGGAGCAGGCGGAGGTTGTTTTGATGAATGACCGGCTGGAAAATTTCCTGGCGGCATTCAAGTTGAGCCAGCGGGCGCGGCGAATCATCCGGCAAAATCTGGTCATCTCGCTCGGCACGGTCGTAGTGCTGGTTGCCTTTGCGTTGTCCGGAACAATTCCGCTGACAGTCGGCGTCGTTGGGCACGAAGGCAGCACCGTGATCGTGGTGATGAACAGTTTGCGGTTGT
>CAYMCQ010000081.1:0-18470 GCA_964389025.1 uncultured Verrucomicrobiota bacterium | reverse complement strand
AGACTGACCTAGAACTATTGACACTTCCCTGACCAACAACTAATGACACTTGCCCCACGAACCTGATTACAAGCCATTGACGACTGTGACTGCATTGCTCGTGGTAATTTTTGCGCCCATACTCGCGTTTGGCGTCACGAATGAAAGCGATCTGGTTCAATTTTGGAAAACCAATGCCCCCGTGGCGTCAGTGACACCGTCTAATTATTTATCAATGCTGAAAAAGCTTGGCGTTGAAGAGGCCAATTCACTTTCTGTCTACCTGGACTCAAAAGAGTTTCAAGAACAGGCGCTGTATTCGATGCTGCTGCTCACGACGGAATCCAATCGTTTGGAGTCAGCAACGATCGGGAAAGTGATAAGCCTCTCTCGGACGATGCCTCGTGAATCGTCGATTCAAATGACCGCGTCGGTTCAAGTGGCCGCGATAAGGTTGCTGGTGGAGCATTTGGAAGATGCCGAAAGCCAGTATTCTTTGAGGCACGCTGGTCTTGCCTTCTCTACCGAGGCAACAGACAAGATTTTGGCCTGGTTGGGCGAAGTCACCGCCCGCCAGCCAGAAAAACGGGCGTTAGCCAAACCTATCGTAAAAGATATTCTTTCTATCAGAACAGTGTATGCCAACAGGGGAATGGCCGCTGTTGGGAAAGACTCGGTGAAAAGCCTTATATCTTCGATCGGCAACTGGCCTTTGTATGAAGAGCCTGACATGGCAGAATTGTTTGCCCAGTTGATTTTGAAGCGGATAAAGGGGCCTTACCATCGAGTTCCCGCCGCCGAATTCAGTTTGGCTGTCGAGTTTTTGCTTTCACAATCTAAAGCTGATCCCGACTTTTTGGCAAAACGGCTATGTGAAATTGCTTGTAATGAAGACGTGAATCTATCCAGCGCCATACTCTGGCTCTTGGTTCAGGCAAAAAACACGAGCACCGTTGCGAGGAAAACGCTCGATACTTTCAACAGAGCATGTGAACAGAACAGAAACATTCTTCAATCTATCGAGGCAGGAAAACTTAACAGAGAAGATGCCTTTGACAAACCGTTGGAGCGACTTCATCAAAAGGTTCCGGTAAGATCTGCAGAGTCAAAAAACTGATTCGGCTCTTTTTTTGCGAGGTTTCCTTCTGTCTTCGCCGAAGCCACACCGTGACAAGTTAGCGGCGTTCAATTCGCCGAGCTTGGCGGCAGTTTGATTGTCGGGCGGCTGACCTGCTTCAAGCGCTCGCGAAGCATGTCGGCGCGAAGAAGGTCGCGTTCCTCGGCGGTAAGTTACACCAGCGCACTTGAAACAATAATTGCAGGACGAGCGCGAGATTGATTTCTCCTATTTCATTCTCACCCTCGGGCGCTCCCGAAGAAAACCATTCAATCCGGCGCTTGAAAACTCTCCAATTGATTCGCGCCGCTGACTTTCAAGAGACAAAAATCTGCCGGTTCGCCCACCTTTAATTCGCTCCGCAGTCCCATCACCCTCGCCGGAATCCCTGAAAACCGCGGCCAGACTTCCTGCCACGGACAATTCAGCATCTGCGCCGCGCGGAGAATTCCGTCAATCGGCCGCAACGCCGAGCCTGCGAAGTTGGTTTTGCCCGGCTGCCGGACGATTTGATCCGCGCCGACTTCCATTTCCATTTTGCCAATCGAATATTTTCCCGGCGGCGCGCCCGCGGCTGACATCGCGTCGGTCGTGTAGTAAATCGAATCCGAATCTTGCAAACGGTGAATCAGCCGGAACAACGCCGGCGAAACATGAATTCGATCTGGAATCAAACCAACCGTCAGTCCCCGCGTTTCAAACACACGCCAGAGAATATTGTCGTGGCGGTCCAGCTCGCGCGGACAGGCGTTCGCAAGATGCGTGAACATCGTCGCGCCCGCCTTCACCGCGTCGCGCAAAATTTCCGCCGATGCGTTCGTGTGGCCGAGGCTGACTTTCATGCCGCGCGAGACGGCTAATTGAATCGCCTCCAGCGCGCCCTGGCGTTCGGGAGCGAGAGTGAGCAAAACAGGATCGTCGCCCGTGACATTTCGCAGTTCAGAAATGTGCGCCGGAGTTGGATCGAGCATCACGGCTGGATTGTGCGCGCCGTGAAAACCAGGCTCGTGCGAAAGAAACGGCCCTTCGATGTGCCAGCCTGCGATGGCGCGTTTCAATTCATCAGATTCCGCGCGCAGACTTCGCAGATGTTTGAGCCGCGCTGTCAGCTTCGGCCATTCGTCGGTGATGAGCGTCAGCAAAAATCTCGCGCATCCCGCCGCGCGAAGTTGTCTCGCTGCTGAAAGCAAATCCTCGACCGTCAAGCCGTCGCGCTGAAAATCCACGCCGCCGTAGCCGTTGACCTGAACGTCAAACAATGACGGCGCGATCCAAACTTCTTCCTTCAGCGCCGAAACCGGCTCAACGCCAGTCACGATTCCATTTTCAAAACGAACGCGAACAGGTTGTTTTGTTTGAAAATGCCGCGCGCAGATTTCGCCGGATTGTGTCATTGAAGGGAAGTTTTTGTCCCAAGCCGCGTGAAAAGGCAAAAGGTTTTTTCAGCGTGGCAAGCTGGACGAATCCTGATTAAAGTCATCGGCGCGATGAATGACGCACCAACACCTTTGGATTTGAGACGAGTCAAGGTCTATCCGCTGGCCGAGCGACAAAGCTTGAGCCGGATTGAAAACCTTCTCGTTGATCCTGAAAAACAGCCCGCGCCTTTGTCGCCGGAACTGGCGAAGCTGCTCGGAGATAGCGTGGAAAAGATTTCCGCCGCGCGCAAAAAAAATTCCAGCGTCATCCTGTTCTACGGCGCGCACCTCATCAAAAACGGCGCGCAAAAAATCGTCATCGAACTGCTCGAACGCGGCTGGCTCACGCATCTGGCCACGAATGGTGCGGGCATCATTCACGATTGGGAGCTTTCGTTTCTTGGCCGCACGGAAGAAAGCGTGAAAAAAAATGTTGCAACCGGCTCGTTCGGAACGTGGCTCGAAACCGGGCGCAACATTCATCTCGCGATTCTCGCCGGCGCGGTTCGTAACGAAGGTTTCGGGCGCAGCCTCGGACGCCTGATCGTCGAGGACGGCGTGGAGCTTACGGATGCGACGATGCTCGAAGATTCTTTGCGCGGAGAGCCGACGCATTGGTTGTCGCCTGCCCGCGCAGAACTGTTGCAGACGCTGACGGCCCATAGAATCTTCGGGGGCCGCCTGGAAGTAAAACATCCATGGAAAGATTCCTCAATCATCGCGGCGGCGTTCCGACGCGGCGTGCCGTTCACCGTCCATCCCGGCATTGGCTACGACATCATTTCGAACCACCCGATGTTCAGCGGTGCGGCGATCGGCCGCGCGGCAGGTTTGGATTTTCGTCTGCTCGGCGGCTCGATTGAAAATCTGGACGGAGGTGTGGTTCTCTCCGTCGGCTCGGCAATCATGGCACCGCAAGTTTTCGAGAAGAGCCTGAGTTGCGTGAACAATCTGCGGTTGCAGGCCGGAAGAAAAATCGTCCGTAACCACACGATGTTTGTCGTGGACATTCAGGACGGCGGCAATTGGGACTGGAGCAACGGCGAACCTCCCAAGGACAATCCCGCCTACTACCTGCGCTTCTGCAAAAGTTTTTCCCGCATGGGCGGCGAGATGCAATACGTCCAGTGCGACAACGTCGCGTTCCTGCATCACTTGCTACATCTGTTGAAGTCCTGAAGATTTTATTAGGAGGCCAAGAAGCCAGGAAAGAATTCTGAACAAGAATTCCTGCTCTCCTGGTTTCCTTATCAAAAAATCATTCCGTCGCGTTGAACAACCGCACTTCGCGCTGCGGAAACGGAATTTCGATTTTGCCCGCGCGGAATTGCTCGACGATGGCCTGGTAAATTTCGACTCTCGCCGCGCCGTAATCCGGCACGTTGACCCATGGTTTGACGGAAATCACGATTGAAGAATCGGCCAAGGATGTCACTCCCAACGCCGGCGCCGGTTCCTTCAGCACCAGCGGATTCTTTTGCAAGATGCCGCGCACCATGTCCATCGCTGCCGGCAGATTCGTGCCGTAAGCCACGCCCACGCTCAAGTCGAGCTGCCGGATGTTCCCGTAGTTGTGCAAAATTTCCCCGACGATTTTCCGGTTCGGGATCACCACGCGCGACTGGTCGGAATGAATCAGCGTCGTCGTGAACAATTCAATCGAAGTCACCTGTCCTTCCACGCCGAGCAGTTCGATGTATTGGCCGACGCGGAACGGCTTGGTGAAAATGATCGTCAGTCCGGCCATGAGATTCGACAGGATGCCCTGCATCGCCAGCCCGATGCCGATGCCGCCCACGCCGATGACCGCAACCAGCGGCGCGATGTCCACATTCAATGTGCCGAGCGCAATGACCATCGCAAAAAGCACAACCACCAGACGCACTACCCGCGTGATTAGCGTCCGCACCGGCGGTTCCAGCCCCAACTCCTTGCGGCTCAACCAGCGCATCATCAGCCGCCCAATCCATCGCGCAACAAGAAGGCCGGCGACAAAAATGATCACCGCGCCGATCAGTTGGCCACTGTGGTCAACGACGTAACTGACGATTTTGTCTTTCCACACACTGACGTCTTGGATCTGGTCCGTCATAAAATATTTTAGCAAGCCAGTTTTTAATCAAATCGGAAAATTTTGGCAAGCAAAGGAGCGCGGAGCATCGCTCCGCGCGAACATTCGACAACCAACTTGCGGAGCAATGCTCCGCGCTCCGCTAAACGCGGCGATACGCTTCCGCCAGCAACGTAATCGGATGGACAACGCGCAGCAGAATGTTCTGCTGCCGCGCGCCGTTGATGATTTGCAACAGGCAACCGGGATTTCCCGTCGCCACGGTCAACGCGCCAGTGGATTTGATGTGCTTCAGTTTCCGTTCAAGAAGTTCGTTTGCCATTTCCGGCTGGATCAGATTGTAAATACCTGCGCTGCCGCAGCACCACATGCTCTCGGGAAGTTCGACGAGTTTCAGACCGGGAATCGCGCGCAAAACCTGCCGAGGTTGCGCCGTGATTTTCTGGCCGTGGCAAAGGTGACAAGCCTCGTGGTAAGTCACTGAAACAGCGTCAGGTGTCAGGTGCAAGGTGTCAGGCGGAGCGACTGGGCGCGCGCTGTGTGAAACCTGACACCTCGCACTTGGAACCTGGAACTGAATTTCCACCAGCCACTCATGAACATCCTTCACCTTCGAGTCCCATTGCTCGGCGCGCGCGTGATAAGCCGGATCATCCACCAGCAACTTCGCGTAGTGTTTCAAATGCGAGCCGCAGCCGGCGGCGTTCGTGATGATCGCATCGAACTGCTCCGGCGGAAACTGGTCAATGTTCTTTCGCGCCAGTTCTTGCGCCAGCGTCCACTCGCCATTGTGCGCGTGAAGCGAGCCGCAGCAATCTTGCTTCGGCGGCGTGACGACTTCGCAGCCGTTTCGCGCCAGCACTTCGACCGTGTCCCGATTCACGTCACTGAAAATCAAGTCCTGCGCGCAACCCGTCAGCACCGCGACGCGATATTTCTTTTCACCAACGGCTGGCGTGACTGGCGCGATCAAGTCTGCGGAAAACTTTTTCTGGATTGGCGGCGTCATCGCTTCCAATTCGTGCAGGCGTTTCGGGAACAATTTCAAAATGCCGCTCTTGCGAATCAAAGTTTGCAGGCCAAGCGACTGGTGCAGCCGCATCAACCGCCCGACAAGCCGCAGCCGCCGCAAGTCCGCGAACAGCCAGCGCAAAGTGAAATTGCGGATGAGATTCCGCTTCGGCGATTTCAACACGCCGCTTTGCTCGGCCTCGGCGCGGGCGTGCTCGAAAAGCTCCGCGTAATTCACGCCCGCCGGGCAGGCCGTCATGCACGCGAGACAGCCGAGGCAGAAATACATTTCGTCCGCGAACGTTTTCGTCGGCTCAAGATTTCCGTCGGCGATGGAGCGCATCAGCGCGATGCGTCCGCGCGGGCTGTTTCGCTCCAGCTTCGTCGCGTCGTAAGTCGGGCACGTCGGCAGGCAAAGCCCGCAGTGCATGCATTGCTGCACCACGGAGTAATCCAAATCTTTGAGATGCGAATGTGTCTGGTTCACAGGGGAAGATAACGGATTTGTCCCTCCCATTCACCATCTCGACTACATTCAGCGATGAGTAAAATATCTTCAATCGCCTGCCGCAAAGGAACGGAACGTCCAACTTCAAAAAGTCCCGGCATCTTTTGGCCAGCCTTGATTCGATCCATCGCAAATTTCGTCATCGTGGAAACGTCGTGGGAGAACAGCACGCGATCTTCTCGCGCGGCCCAATCCAGCACCGTTGGATCATCAGCCCGCTGAAGCCCGGCGTCTTGGACACGCACGATGTTTAACTTGGGATTTCGACGAAGCACGCCACGAAGAATGTCGTTGTTGAAGTTCTCGTCTATCGCAAGCCTCAGCATGTTCAAGGCTTTGCTTTTCGACGGGACAGAAGCCGCGCGCGAACGTCGCCCGGCGGAAAACGTTTTTCATTCTCCTCACGCACAACGGCGCTGGCTTTCTGCCGCTTGCCGAGATAAGCCTCCACGCTTTCCCGCTGCCGCAAGTAATATCCAAGGACGGCGTAAATATCCGCCAACGCGAGTGTCGGATACTGCTGCGCGATTTCTTCCGCCGTCGCCCCTTCGTCAAACGCCGCGACGACCGTGTCGAGCGTGACGCGCGTTTCGGCAACGCGGATTACTCCATCCGCCCCGGTCGTTAACGGAACAGGCTTGGCTAATTCTTTTTCTTGTAAAACGGCCATAACAAATCAGGCGAACGGCTAAAACTATCACTAGGCGGACGAGAAACCAATTCTAAAGTAAATCGGAGATTTGCGCGGACTGTTTCGCCCCAGCTTCGTCGCGTCGTAAGTCGGACACGCCGGCAGGCAAAGCCCGCAGTGCATGCATTGCTGCACCATGGAGTAATCCAAATTTTTCAGGTGAGAATGTATCTGGCTCATCAACAACGCGGATAAGTAATCACAACTGACGCGAGTTTCGAGAAATATTCAACCAGCCCAATACTACAATCCAAATCATCATTCCAAGGTTTCGGCGGCCATTCGTTTTTAGGCTTCTCCGGTTTTCGGTTTATGCACTCGTCACCATTTTGTTCGATTTGGCGGGCGCACTCTTCAACTGCTACGTCCCGAAATTGTTTCTGCCAATACAACTCGATCTTCGGAAGTCCGTCCCAAGCGGAAAGTTCCTTTGCGAGATAATCGCAAAGCCTATAGCAATTATCAATAACGTTGGGACATGTTGGCGATAAAAAGGAAGGGGTTGCTGGCGGTGGGGAGGTTTTGGCGCAGGCGGGTCTTGAGGGCGGCCCAGAGATGTTCGATGGGGTTGAGGTCGGGCGAGTAGGGCGGCAGCACGGGCAGCAGCACCTCTGCAAAATAAACATCCACCACCTCGGTGTTGCAACTGCCTTGAAACACCAGCGGCGCGACCATCTTGTTCTGCCGGGAGGCGGCGATGATGCTGGTGCGTTCCCGCCGTTTGCCGCACACCTCCTGATAAATCCGCTCACCCCGGGGTGAGCGGCCATATTCACGATACAGGCGGTGATCCACGCCGCATTCATCCAGGTAAAAGACGGGCTGGCCGTCCAGTGCTTCGAGCTCGCGCCGGAAGAGCCACCTCTGCACCTCGTTGCGCTCGCCAGTAGTCCACGAAACCGAGGCAAGGCCACTCAACCGGCTTAGGCAATTTTCACCAGTTGCTTGCCCGTGTTCTTGCCTTGCAGCATCCCGATGAATGCGAGCGGCGCGTTCTCAATTCCTTCGGCAATCTCTTCGCGGATTTTTATTTTGCCGGCTTTGTGCCATTCCGCCATTTGCCGGAGCCCTTCGGAATAACGGTCCGCGAACTGAAACACCAGAAAGCCTTCCACGCGCGCCCGTTTCTCGATCAACTTCCAAAGAAAACGCGGCCCCATTTCCGGCTTGGCCAGGTTGTATTGCGAGATTTGTCCGCAAACACAAACGCGCGCCTTCACGTTCATTAACTTGAACACCGCATCCGTGACCGGCCCGCCAACGTTGTCAAAATAAACGTCAATTCCGCCGGGGCAAAGCTCCTTCAGCTTTTTGAAATAATCATCGGTGGTCTTGTAATTGAATGCGGCATCGAAACCCAGTTCGCGCATCAGGTAATCAATTTTTTCGTCCGAACCGGCAACGCCCACCACGCGGCATCCTTTGATCTTGGCGATTTGTCCGACCATCGAACCGACCGCGCCTGCCGCGCCTGAAACCACGACCGTTTCGCCCGCCTGCGGCTTGCCGATGTCCAGCAGACCGAAATACGCCGTCAGGCCGGGCATGCCGAGCACGCTCAACGCAGTTGAAATGGGTGCCAACTGCGGATCAATTTTTCGCACGCCTTTGCCGTCGGACACCGCATACTCCTGCCAGCCGAAAAACCCTTCGACAAAATCCCCTTTCTGAAACTGGTCGAGATTGGATTGCATCACCTGACCGACGGCACCGCCGACCATGACCTCGCCAAGCTTGACCGGCGGCGCGTAAGACTTCACGTCGTTCATCCGACCGCGCATGTAGGGATCAACGGAGAGATAAAGCGTTCGCACCAGGATTTCGCCGGCGGCGGGCGGCAGGATCGGTGACTCCACCAGTTTGAAATCGGATTCTTTTGGAAACCCCTCCGGTCGTTGCGCCAGGATAATTTGTTTGTTCACGATGCGGCAGCGTAATTGTCAACCGTCACCAAGAAAAGAATGTTTTCAACACTCACTAAAAACTTTGCATGGACTTAACTCGGAGAATATGCTGCGCAACACCTCCTTAAATTAACGACTGATATGAAACATTTATTTTTTCCGCTCGGCGCTGTTTTCCTTTTGCTTGCCTGTCACACCAGCCATGCCGAGCGCGTGGGACCACTGGAAGGCGGAGGTCATATCGTGTCAACGCATCAGGCGCTCCATCCCGCCGGCAAGTCGCTGGAGTTTGGCGGTCGCCCCGTTGACCTTGTGCTTTCGCCGGACAAACGAACCTTGTATGTGAAGGATAATCGCGGTCTGGTGGTCATCGAGGTTGCGACCTGGAAAATTCGTCAGGAATTGAAATTTTCCGCCGGCGGCGGTTCCACGCACGGCATCGTGGTGACTCGCGACGGCTCGAAGGTGTTTGTGACGACTGCCCAAGATATTTTGTGGGAAGCAAAGCTTGGCGAGGATGGCAAATTGTCGTGGGGACAAAAGATTACTTTGCCCGGCCCCGGCGGCACTGGAAATTCACATCCGGGCGGTCTGGCTTTGTCACCGGATGAGAAACTGGCCTACGTCTGCCTGTCGCGGAACAATAGTTTGGGGATCGTTGATTTGGAGTCGGGCGCGTTGACACGCGAGGTGCCCGTCGGAGTTGCCCCGTTCGACGTGGCGATCAAGGCCGATGGGAAGACCGCGTTTGTTTCCAATTGGGGCGGTCGTCACCCAAAGCCGGGCGAGAAAACCGCCAAGTCTTCCGGCACGGACACTTTGGTGGACGAACGCGGTGTGGCGACCAGCGGAACAGTCTCGGTTGTCGCTCTCGACAAAGGTGAAGAGACCGCCCAAATCACAACGGGTTTGCATCCATCGGATCTGGAACTGAGCGCCGACCAGCGAACGCTCTACGTCGCGAACGCGAACTCGGACACTGTGAGCGTCATTGATACGGCGAGCTTGCGGGTGGTTGACTCGGTGCTGGTTCGCCCCGATCCGACGCTGCCATTTGGCAGCGCGCCCAATGCGCTGGCTTTGGGCAAGGATGGTAAAACCCTTTTCGTAGCCAATGGCGGCAATAACGCCGTGGCTGTGGTCGCGCTCGGCGCGCAGCGTAAACCTGAAGGCTTTATTCCCACCGCCTGGTATCCCGGCGCGTTGGTGACCGACGGAAAGTTTCTTTACGTCGCAAATGTCAAAGGGCTGGGGTCGAGGAATCCGCGTGCGGACAAAAAGGGGTGGAACAGTCACATGCATTTGGGAACGGTGGGTAAAGTTGAAATTCCCGCCGCGCAGACTCTGAAAGAATACACGCGGGTGGTGAACGCCGACGCTCGCGTGCCGCAAATGTTGCGCGCCTGGGAAAAGTCCCGTTCGCGGCGAAAGCCTGTTCCCGTGCCGAAACGCATGGGCGAGCCATCCGTCTTCGAGCACGTCGTTTACATCATCAAAGAGAACCGGACTTACGACCAGGTCTTCGGTGATCTGCCGCAAGGAAAGGGCGATCCTGAATTGTGTGTCTTTGGCCGCGAGGTGACGCCAAACCATCACGCGCTGGCGGAAAAGTTTGTCCTGCTGGATAACTACTACTGCAACGGCGTCCTCTCCGCCGACGGCCATGCGTGGGCGACGGAAGGCTATGCCACCGATTATCTGGAAAAGTCTTTTGGCGGCTTTACCCGAAGCTACCCATTCGCCGGAGATGATCCCATCAGTTATGCCGCGACGGGATTTATTTGGGACAATGTTCTGCTGCACGGGCTTTCCTTCCGCAACTACGGCGAGATGAGTTACACCGCACCCGTTCCGGCAGACGCAAGCTGGCAGGCAATTTACGAAAACTATCGCACCAACGGCAACGCCATTTCTTTCAAGCACGACATGCAGATCGAAACATTGCGCCGTTACAGTTGTCCGCAATCGCCGGGTTGGAACATGCGAATCCCCGACGCCATTCGCGCGGATGTTTTTCTCAACGAATTCAGCGATTACGAAAAAAAGGGTGAATGGCCCAACCTGGTGATCATTTATTTGCCCAGCGATCATACGTCCGGCACCAAACCGGGAGTGCCAACACCGCGGGCGCAGGTCGCGGACAATGACCTGGCAGTGGGGCGCATCATTGAGCGCATCTCCAAGAGCCGGTTCTGGCCGAAGACATGCATTTTCGTGAACGAAGATGATCCGCAGGCGGGGTTCGATCACGTTGATGGACATCGCTCTCTGTGTCTGGTGGTCAGCCCTTACACGAAACGCGGCACCGTCATCAGCAAATTCTACAATCAAACCTCCGTGCTTCACACAATCGCGCGAATGCTGGGCATTCCGCCGATGAATCAGATGGACTCCCTCGCTCCGTTGATGACCGATTGCTTCACCAGCCGTCCAAATTTTTCGCCCTATGTCTGTTTAAAAAACAACATCGCCTTGGACGAACTGAACAAACCCACCACCCAGCTTCACGGGGCAGAACTTTACTGGGCCGAGCAGAGCATCGCGCAACCACTGGACGATGTCGACGGTGCGGACGAAGACACGTTCAATCGGATCATCTGGCACTCGGTCAAGGGGGTGAACGCGCCCTACCCCACTCATCTCGCCGGAGCGCATGGCAAGGGGTTGAAGAAACTCGGCTTGGTTCTTGGCGGAGATGATCCCGCCGGGGCGGGACGGATTGATTGACTTCAAACGGGCAGCTCGAACGCGCCAGCGTCCTGGACTATCCACCCTCCGCCCCGAAAGCTTTCGGGGTGAGGAGCAGGACAAACCAACTCTCGGGCAGAACCAAAAATAACTTGTCCGCCGGAAGCACGCGGCGTAATCATTCCAACATCAAAGTGGTTTTGAAATGGGATGCGACCAAACTACAATCCCGCCCAAAACAATGAAGCGACTTTTCACCGATGAGGCATCGCGCTTCAGCAGGAGGTGGAGGCCATTTGCGCCCAACCTTCCCCACGCCGCCGTTGTCGGTCCGCCAACAGTGCATCTCCTAGCCTTTACGTTGATTGAACTGCTCGTCGTCATTGCCATCATTGCCATCCTGGCTTCGCTGCTTTTGCCCGCGCTGTCGTCCGCCAAGGAAAAGGCCCGGCGCGTGAGTTGCAAAAGCGGTCTCCGCCAATTGGGCATGGCCTTGCAAATGTATGGCATTGACAACCGCGACAGGCTCCCCCAAGGCAACCGCGACGACGGATACACACACACCATCTGGATCAGCACGAACACTTTCAACGCCATCAAACAGTATAGCGGCACGAACATGAGCACCTGTCCAAGCTTGGCCGGCACTTTTCAATACTACCTCTTTCCTTACGGCTGGGTGATTGGCTACAGCTACAACGGTGGCCACAAGAAACCCGCCACAGGTTGGTCGGGCGAACCGTCACCGAAGTGGGTTTCTCCTCAGAAGCTCACGGACAATGCCGGCCTGACTTTAGCCTGCGATTTGAACGCTTGGGCAACGGGCGATAAATGGGTGATAGCTCCACACTGCCGCGGCGGCGCGGCGCAACAAGGCGGCTACCCATTCCTTTACAAGCCGACCGCGACCACCTCCAAAGCCGTCGGCGCCAGTGGCGGAAACAGCCTCATGCTCGATGGTTCCGTGAACTGGAAAAATATTTCCAAAATGAGCAACTACTGGGCGTCGCCGGATGGCGGATATTGGAACGCCTGGTAGCGTAATGGTCTGCCCGAACCCCGCAAACCAATTTAACATGCAAAATTCCATGCTTCGTCTCGTCGCCGTTGCCGGCGCGCTGTTAATCGCCTCGCGCCTCGTCGCGAATGAAATCGTCCCGCCGAAACCATCCCTCACCGTCGAGAGCGATTCGCTGCGCCTGACGATCGGAGCCGACGCACACGCCCTCGAGTTCACCGACAAATCCTCCGGCACCAATTACTGCCCCAAAAATCCCAGCGCAGCGTTCGCGCGCGTGAAGAAAGCCGGAAAGTTCTTCGAGGCGACGGCGGCTTCGCTGACTGAGGGACGGCTGGTTCTCGAATTCGGCGGGGCCGGCGTAAGTGCCGCGCTCAAGATTGTCGGCGCGAAGCACAGCGTCGCGGTTGAGGTGCTTTCGGTCACGGGCGACGGCGTGGAGGAATTCATGTTTGCCGACGTGCCACTCACGTTGAAGGGCGCCGCGAACGAACCTTTCGCCGCCTGCGCGCTGGCGTTGAATCTTCAGACCAACGTGCGCGAAATCCCGGGCGCGTCGAGCCGGCCGCAGGCGAGTTGTTATCCGCGCTTTGGATTCGCCGGGGCGAAGGTGGCGTTGATCGGTTGTCCGCAGACCGAACTGCGCCGCCGGATGCAGGAAGCCGTGAGTGCCGCGCCGGACCTGCCGCATTCACCGATTGGCGGGCCGTGGGCGCTCGATGCGGAAATAAACCAAGGCTCCTACCTGTTCAACTTCAGCGACCTCTCTGAGGAAAAGGCGGACGATTGGATCAAGCTCGCCCGCAGTCTCGGCCTCAACCAGATTGATTTCCACGGCGGCGGCTCGTTCCGCTTTGGCGATTGCGAACCGAATCCCAAAACGTATCCGAACGGCCGCGCCAGCCTCAAGGCCGTGGTGGACAAACTCCACGCCGCCGGGCTCAAGGCCGGGTTGCACACCTACGCTTTCTTCATCGACAAGAAATGTCCGTGGGTCACGCCGGTGCCGGACAAGCGGTTGGCCAAGGACGCCACGTTCACGCTCGCCGAACCGCTCGACGCCAACACCAACAAGGTTTCGGTGTTCGTCACCGAGCCGACGGGCGACATGTCGGCCATCACCGGCTTCTTCGTGCGCAACAGCGTGACGCTTCATGTTGACGATGAACTCATCACTTACTCCGGCGTGAGCCAGACCGCGCCCTACGCCTTCACCAACTGTCAGCGCGGCGCGTGGGGCACGCGCGTGGCGGCGCACGCGAAGGGAGCGAAAGTCCACCACTTGAAGGAGTGCTTCGGGCTGTTTGTGCCGGACGGCGACACGACGATGCTGGCGGACGTTGCAGCGGCCACGGCGCGGACGTTCAACGAGTGCGGCTTTGACATGATGTATCTCGACGCGCTCGACGGCGAAGACGTCCTCGGCGGCGGCGAGAACGGCTGGCATTACGGCTCGAAGTTCGTCTTCGAGCTTTGGAAACGGCTCGAACGTCCGGCGCTCATGGAGATGAGCACGTTCCACCATCACCTTTGGTATGTCCGCTCGCGGATGGGCGCGTGGGATCATCCGACGCGCAGCCACAAACAGTTTATTGACATCCACTGCGCCGCCAACTCCGAGGGCAGCCGCATGTTCCTGCCCATGCATCTCGGCTGGTGGGCCGTGAAGACCTGGACAGGGCCGCAAGGCGAGCCGACGTTCGCGGACGACATCGAATATCTTTGCGGCAAGGCGATTGGCAACAACGTCGGCGTATCATTGATGGGCGTGGACCCGGCGAAGTTCGCGAAGAATCCCGCGTTGCAACGCCTCGGCGGCATCACGCGGCAATACGAGGAATTGCGCCACGCGAAATATTTTTCCGAACCGGTGAAAGCCCGGCTGCGTGTGCCGGGGGATGAATTCAAGCTCGAACAGTCGTCCGGGGGCAAGTGGCAGTTCCGGCCCGCGCGCTACACGAAGCACAGGATCGAAAGCCGTGGCGATGGGACGGCCACCTGGACGGTGACGAACACCTTTGCCGCGCAACCGCTACGCCTGCGCCTTGAAGTCTTGATGTCGGCGGAGCCTTACGATTCCACCAACGCCATCGCGCTGGCTGAGTTCAAAGACGCGAAAGAATTTCCCGACCGCACGGTGGCTCCGGGCGTGACGGCGACGCTTGAGCCTTCGACCAACTTCGCGAAGGCCGGCGTGTCGAGCGCGTTGATCTCGGCGACCAACACCCGACCCGAGCGCAGCGCCACGTGGGTGAAATTTGGAAAGACCTTTACGCCGCCGCTGAACCTCGGAGGCGAGCGTTCGCTCGGCGTGTGGGTTCACGGCGACGGCCAGGGCGAAGTGTTGAATTTCCAACTGCACTGCCCGGCTCACGTCGTCGCGGGCATCGGCGAGCATTACGTCGTGGTGGATTTCAAAGGGTGGCGCTATTTCGAATTGATCGAACCCGAGGGGGAGCGTTATGCGAATTATTCCTGGCCTTACGGCAACGACTACGCCATCTACCGCGAAAAGATTGACTACAAACAGATCGAACAGTTCAACGTCTGGATCAACAACCTGCCGGCCAACGGCACTGCGAAGATTTATCTCAGCCCGGTTCGCGCGACGCCGCTGGTCAAAGCGAGGATCCGCAATCCGCGTCTGACAGTGGGCGACCGCACGCTGCTGCTGCCGGTGGAGATGGAAAGCGGCAGCTATTTGGAGTTGAACTCACAGTTGGACTGCAAAGTGTTCGGCCCGGATGGAGCCTTCCTCACGGACGTAAATCCCGGCAGCAGCGTGCCGGTGCTCGTGCCGGGCGCGAACCAACTGCACTTTGACTGCGACGCCGCACCGGGTGTCAGCCCGCGCATGCGGATCACCACTTCCACTTTTGGTGAGCCGCTCGCTCCCTGAACTGTCAGGCCGGACCGTTCTTCAGCTTCAAAACGCATCAAACGAAATCTTGTCTGCCGGAAGCAAGTCGTGTAATAATCTCGTTCAGCAACGGATTCTCAACCATGATCCAAAACTACTCAAGTCGAGGCGGAAACCGTCCACGCATGGGGCGTTCCTCCTCTCACAACCGGGCTGCTCTCCAGAGAGGATTCACCTTGATCGAACTGTTGGTGGTCATTGCCATAATCGCGATCCTGGCGGGCATGTTGCTCCCGGCGTTGGGCAAGGCAAAGGAGCGGGCACGGGCAGCCAATTGCCTGAGCAATCTGCGGCAGATCAGCATCGCCACCGTGTTGTATGGGGCCGATAATTCCGATTTCATGGTGCTGTATTACATGAACGGGCAAACGCCGCCGGGCGCGTGGTGGCCGAGCAGCGACGGGATACACTGGCCGGATTCCCTTCGGCCTTACTTCCACACCACGAATGTGCTCTCGTGTCCGTCCGTGCGCAGCGGTTTTGGGATTGCCATGAATCATCCTGACATCGGCGGCTGGCGGAAAGACCCGGAGAAACTCTCGCGGATTCGGAAGCCGAGCGAGACGGTGCCTTATGCGGATTCAGGACTCATCGCGAATTCAACCGAGCGCAACCCGGATTTGTGGGTGGAGAAGAAGGACGCGGGATTCCTTTATTACCGCACGCCGCGCAACGAAGGCTACTACACCGACGACCCCCAACGCCCGGTGAACCGCCACAACAAGCGTTGCAATGCCGGCTTCGCAGATGGCCATGCGGCTGCGCTGCGCGTGAGCCTGCTCGGATTGCAATTTTATCCCGGCGTGGATCCGACAGGCCGCCCGGCGTTCGGCAACCCCAAGTGGGGTTCCAGCGGCAACAACCGCTACGATCCCCGGTGGATGTGGGACCTTGAGTGAACGGGCGACGGGCGGGACTGTCATCAACGCGACGATTCCAGATGCAGACGAACAAATCCAGAATGATGGCGCTGGCGCTGGTGTTGATGGCGCTGGCGGGACTCCTCGTCTGGCGGCAGACCGCCCGGACGCGAGTTAATTTCAAACCCAGCGCGGCTGTCGGCGAAGTGTTGGCCGATGAGGCCACCCGCTTGCTGGGAGGCGCCGGACAGATTGTCCTCATCGCCCGCGCGCCTGACCCAAATGAGCCGGATGCCAACAGCGAACGCATCGCGTCATTCCAGGCGGCGATGAAACTTCGGAAGCCCCCCCAGCTTGTGGCGGTGGAATGGCTCGCGCGACCACCTCGCGGTGTAATGGACATGGGTGGCGTGTCCGAGGAACAATTGGTCGCAATCGCGGACAAGCATCCGGATGCGAATGCGTTCGTGGTCTTCGCGGGCCTGCCGCCACTCTCAGCGCGAGGGATCGAAAAATTTACCGGGCGTTCCTTGAAGCTGATGGCGGTCTGTGGCTACGGGGAAAACTTGAAGCGCCTGCTGCAAGCGCGGGTCGTCTCGTTGGCTGTGGTCCCGCGCTTTGACGACCTTCCGCCGGGAACACCCGCGCCGAAGACAGCGAGGGATTGGTTTCAACGTGAGTTCGAGCTGCTCACGCCCGAGACGATGGGACGGGTGCCTTACTGACGGAACCGGCAACCCCATGACGGAAAAACCCGCCGATCCAACTGCGGCTCATCTGGCGGATGGCGTTGCAAGCCCGACATGTGGCGTGCTGACGGTCACGTCGCGTTCATCGGTGACGGAGAGATAACAGACCAAAGGACGCTCGGCAGGAAGTCGGGCCGTGACCCTGCCGTTGGCCATTTCCGCCGGCACCGTTTTCCACAACCGCTTCTGCCATTCGCCAGCTTCACTCGTGTAATTCAATTCCGCTTTCGTCACCGGGATTTTGGAGGAGAACGAGGTCTTCGCCACGCCGTCGGTGATTTTCATCGGCTTCAGCTTGGGCAACGGGTCGCCATTTTTGAGAACGCTGTCCACAAAACGATCCACTTCGGCGAACGTCCAGATGTGACCGTGCGGCAACCGGACTTTCACGGACAAGGTCATCGGCCCTTTGACCTGAAGGTAGGATTTTTGATAGCTGTCCAGCGGATACGCGAAGTCGTTGGAGCCGTTGAGAAACAGAATCGGGCAATTGACGCCGCGCAAATATCTGGAAGGATCAAAAAATTCCACCCACCTGTTTCGTTGCGTCTCACTCATTTTTTCGAAGCGGGCGAGCCAGACGCTGTTGTCTTTCAGAAAACCGCAGCCATAAACCGGCACCGCCACCTTCAGGCGACCATCAATCCCGGCGACGATGCAGGTAAGATACCCGCCCCAACTGATGCCGGTGATGCCGATGCGGTGGCGATCCACCTCCGGTTGCGCCGCCAGCAGGGAATGGCCGCGCAGGACGGCGGCCACCGCGTGATACGTCCACATCTGATCGGCGTCGGTCTCGGCGAAATCGCGGAACTTGTTTAGATCGTCCTGATCCGGGCCGCCGTCGGGCAGGCGTCCGTCCGGGCCGTGGCCCGCCAGATCCATGGCAAGCGCCACGTAACCGCGCTGCGCCCAATGCTCCGCCCATTCGCGGAACGCTTTGCCGCCGCCGCCATGCACGAGCAACATCGCCGGGAATGGTCCGCTGCCTGTGGCCGGACGGGCGTAGTAGGCAAAGATGCGCGTCGGTTTTCCCTGGAATCGTTCGCCCTCGTAATAAACCTCCTGCACCAGATTACTGCGCGGGCCAAAGGTCGCCACCGGCGCCGCGTGGAGGGCGGTCAGATTCCATGGGCCGGCAAAGCGACCGGCTTTCGGCGCCGTGGCGCATCCAACAAGGAGCGCCAGAGCAATAGACAGGAACAGGAGTTGTTTTTTCATAAACGGAATGGTTGGCGACCATCCACTTGTCGGGAAATACCATGCTTGAAAAAGTTTGCACTCCTTTTTTCTCCAACCGTAAAAGGTCTCCATCTTCGGCGCACCGCTCGCTTCGTGAACTGTCAGGAAAAACTGATCTTCAGCTTCGAACCGCATCGAATGAAATCTTGTCCGCCGGAAGCAGGGCGTGTATTTTGATTTCAGCCTTCAATGAACTCAACCATGATCGAGGGCAACTCGCCACGCTTGCGGCCATGAGCTTTGCGCACACTGCTCCTGCGCGTAGAACAGACCGGTCTTCATTTCATGCCATTC
>CAYMCQ010000080.1:0-18617 GCA_964389025.1 uncultured Verrucomicrobiota bacterium | reverse complement strand
CGCCGGAGTTGAATTCGTTTCGCCGAGCTGGCCTAGCCTTGAAAACATTTTGCCCAACGCCGATTTCGTCATCAAAGGCTACGTTGACCCGCGCGAACCGTTACGCGACGAAGTCCTGTTCGGCGACCACATCGGACAATTTAACGCACCGTCATCCCTCCTTTACCTTCCGCTCTACATCTGCTACATATTTTCACATGGATAATTTTCTTGTTCCGATGGTTGTCGAGCAGACGGGCCGCGGCGAACGCGGCTACGATATTTATTCGCGGTTGCTCGTTGACCGGATCGTGTTTCTCGGCACGCCGGTGGATGACATGGTCGCCAATCTCATCATCGCGCAGCTCCTGTTTCTCCAGATGAACGATCCCAAGAAGGACATCCATCTCTACATCAATTCTCCCGGCGGCAGCGTGACGGCGGGACTGGCCATTTACGACACGATGCAATTTCTCACTTGCGACGTGAACACCTACTGCATTGGCCAGGCGGCGAGCATGGGCGCGATCCTGCTTTGCGGCGGCACGAAGGGCAAACGCTACGTGTTGCCCAACGCGAACATCATGATTCACCAGGTCATCGGCGGTGCGGAAGGCCCGGCGAGCGACGTGGAAATCCGCGTCAAATACATGCTCAAGCTCAAGCAGCGGCTCAACGGCATCATCGCCAAACACACTGGCCGCCCGGTTGAGCAGGTCGAGAAAGATTGCGACCGCGACAATTTCATGTCGCCGCAGGAAGCCAAAGATTACGGCCTCGTGGATGAAGTCGTGCAATCACGGAAAGAAATCAAGACGCTCGCGGAAAAATCCTCGGTCATGACTCAATAATCCAATGGCGCGACCAACGAATATCACGCTCTGCAGCTTTTGCGGAAAATCTCACGCGGAAGTGAAGAAACTCATCGCCGGACCGGGCGTTTACATTTGCGACAACTGCATCGCGCTTTGCAAAAGCGTCCTCGACAAGGAACTCATCACACAGGCCAAGAAGCAGCAGAGGCCGAAGTTCACGGTGCCGAAACCCGCCGAGATCAGAAGGCTGCTGGATGTGCATTGCATCGGGCAGGAACACGCGAAAAAGACTTTGGCCGTCGCCGTCCACAATCATTACAAGCGGATTTCCCACGAACCGGCGACAGAAGTGGAAGAAAACCCCTCCGCGTTTGCGACAGCCTCGCAACATCACGATGTCGAGATCGAGAAGAGCAACATCCTGATGATCGGGCCGACCGGCTCCGGAAAAACTTTGTTGGCACGCACGCTCGCGCAAATTCTCGACGTGCCGTTCGCGATGGCCGACGCCACGACGTTGACTGAAGCCGGCTACGTTGGCGAGGACGTTGAGAATATCGTGTTGCGACTGCTGCAAAATTCTGACTTCGACGTGAAGCGCGCCCAACGCGGCATCGTTTACATTGACGAGATTGACAAGATCGCGCGCAAGACCGAGAACGTCTCCATCACGCGCGACGTGAGCGGCGAAGGCGTCCAGCAGGCGTTGCTGAAAATCCTTGAAGGCACGACGTGCAACGTCCCTCCACAGGGCGGGCGCAAACATCCGCAGCAGGAATACATCCGCGTGGACACGACGAACGTTTTGTTTATCTGTGGCGGCGCATTTGTTGGACTTGAACGAATCATTCAACGGCGACTCGGCAGCCGCGTCATGGGTTTTCGCGGTGTCGAGGAAGGCAGCAAAGCCGCCAGCATTGACCGCCAGCAGATTCTCCAACACGTCGAGCCTGAAGATTTGATTAGCTACGGTTTCATCCCCGAATTCATCGGCCGCCTGCCGATGGTCTCGGTGTTGTCCGAGTTGACACAGAAGCAGTTGGTTTCAATCCTCACCGATACGAAGAACGCGCTGACGAAACAATTCGCAAAATTGATGGCAATGGATGGCGTGGAACTGGAATTTGTGCCCGAAGCGTTGGAGGAACTGGCGGTTCAAGCGATCAAAAAAGGCACTGGCGCACGGGCGCTGCGGGCGATCATCGAAAAAATCATGCTCGAAGTGATGTATGACATTCCGAGCCGCGAAGACATTTTGTCGGTGAAGATCACCCGGCCTGTCGTGCTCGGCGAAAGCAAACCCATCGTCCGCCGCAAGCAGGACGCGGAAGCGGCGTGAAGATTACGCCAGTTTCATCGCGATTTCTTCTCCGAAAATTTCGCGCACGGTCAATGCTTGAATCCCTTTGCCGGTGCGTTTGAAGAATTTGCTGATTTCTGTCAGCGCATCACTGGAAAAATCAAAGCCGACAAAAAATCCTTTGTCGCATCTTCGCGCATCAACACGGCTTCAAACGCATCAATGTCGGGGCGACCAACTTTGTCTTTGTGCTTCACTTGAATCGGATACCAGCGTTCTTTCAAAGCCAGTTCGCCTTCGAGATTTCGATGAGGTGTGGCGTTGGACGAAACAGGATAAATGCGCCCGCCCACACCCATATCACCAACTTTTGTTTTGTTCGGAATTCCACCGAGAGCAACAACCGCCCAGTTTTCAAATTCAAAATGCGGATGCCTGCGAAGCTCTTTTTCCGTTTTTGCCAAATCGCGCACGATAAATCCCCGGCGCTCTTTCCAAAGCGATTCATTTTCGGAAATGCCGCACACATCGCGCAGCCGTTTCGCCATAACGCGGCAGGCGGTTGGGGAAATATCAATTCCGATCCATTGACGTTTGAGTTTGTGAGCCGCCACGAGTGCCGTGCCACAACCGCAAAATGCGTCGAGCACGATGTCATTTTCATTGCTGTCCGCTTTGATGATGCAATCCAGCAACGCAAGTGGTTTTTGCGTCGGGTAGCCCAATCGTTCTTTGGCTTGTGAATTGATGGGCGGGATGTCTGTCCACACGCTGTCAATCGGACGACCTTCCTGCTCGTCCAAATATCGTTTCAGTTGCGGAACTGCGCCCGGCTTGGTCTGAACGACAATTCCATTTGCATAGGCTTCTTCCATGCGGTCTTTCGTCCAGCGCCAGACTTTTTTCACGCCCAAAAATTCATACGTCAAATTTGGGCGGTCAGGATTTGGATTGATTAGATTATCAAGCCGGTAAATACGACCGTCCGCATCGCGGTGACAATATTGTGAGGCTGTCTTTTCATCAAGGTTGTCCTCGTCGTAAGGATTGCAAGGACGATTGAAAGTTAATTTTTCGCCACCACCGCCGTAATAAAAAATCGGGGGCTGCCCTAGATAACGCATTTTTTGCGTTATCTAGGACAGCCCCTTATTTTTTCTCCCGGTCAAGTGAGTGAGTGATCAGGCTGCCGCGCGGCGAAGGTCGCGAGCGGCGCGCGAGCAATACGACAACCACCACAATCGCAGCGAGCGCCAGAGCGATAATCCAGACAATCGAGCGGCGATTTTGCGATGGAATGCTTGTGGCGAGCTGGCCCGGCGCTGTCGCGGGCGTCGGATTTGATCTGGGTTGAGTCACGGCAGTTTGGGGAGCGGCTTGCGGTGTCGGCGGAGCAGCCGGCGGAGTTGGTTTCGTGACCTCGGCGGCAACAGGCGATTTGGTTTGTGTGTCTGCGACTGGGGCGGGAACTGGCGTTGGCGCTGCCGGCGGCACAATCACCGGTTCCTTGTTCGACGTGGAAACTGCAACTGGTTTTTCCAGAACGATTGTCGTCACAGTGGATTGCGATGTTGGCGCGGGTCTGGGTTTGGCAATTTCATCAGCGGGCGCAGGCGGTGTTTTTTCCTGAGCAGTAACTGGCTCGGTCGGTTTGGCAGTTGAATTTGTTTCAACTTTTTTTCCCGAAACAATGATCGGCGGCGCGGTCGGGACCGGAGGTTTTGGTTGGTCTGAAGCAGGCTTTGGAAGTTCGACGGTTTGCGGTGGCGTCGGCAGGGGAGGAAATTTAATCGGCGCGAGGTCTGTGTTGACCGTGTAGCCGGTTATTTTCCCGGCTTCCGCCCGCAGGACGGTGGTGAACGGAATCCGCACCTGCCTTAGCGGCCTGTGGTTCAGTTCATAATTCGAATTGATTTCGGAATCGAACGGTGTGCCGTGAATTTTTTCATCGGCGTCGGAAATCAGAATGACCGTGATGCGGTCTGAGTTGGCGATGACACGGGACATTTCGGCCAGCACAGGTTCCAAGTCGGTGGTTTTCTCATAACGCTGCCTGCCGAGAAAACTGAGCGTGTTGGCTGCGATGATTTGCTTTGCTTGCGGCGTCCAGCGTTGGAGCGGCAATCGGCCGGTGTAAAGTTTTTCGTTGAACGTCCAGACGCCGAGCGTGTCGCCGCGCTGTATTTCGCCGTTGAAGCCGGACTGCAAAAGATTTTCCGCGATGGCCTGCACGGACCGCGCGCGGTTATGCATGGAAAACGAAGTGTCAACGATGAGCAGGTAGCGGTTGGGTGGAGTGGGCTTTGCAGCGGGAGTTTGGGCGGACAGTCGTGTTGCAAAAACACCAAACACCAGGCACCAAACACCAAATAAAGTCCAAACGTTAAACCTCAAACAATTCCCAACGCGATGAAGGCTTTTGGTGTTTTGTGTTTTGGTTGTCATGTATGCCGCATCAATGTCTTCGCTTGAACTTGTTCCGCTCACTGCGGTTATGATGTTTGAGGTCATTTTGCATTTCCGCAAGCGCGCTTTCAACCATCTGGATGAAATTCAGGCAGCTCGACGCCATCGCGCCGCCGGCCATGACGGTTTCGCGCTCAAGATTATCGTCCGTGACAACAAGGACTTCGCCGAACGACGCAAGCTGGTGCGCAGCGCGTTCGATGATCTGGTCGGCGTTTTGTCCGGCTCGCGAATAAATGATCTCCATCTCCGGCGTGGATTTTACTTCCGCCCCGCGTGACTTCGAACCTGTGCCGTCGAAAACAATCGTTACCGGCGTGCCGCTGGCGTCTCGATATTGAGTGAGCTTGCGAACCAATTCATCGCGCGCAAACGCGGAATATCTCGCTTTGCCCGCCGCAAGCTGCGGCCAGCCGTGCAGCAGGCTGTAGCCGTCAACGAGAATTCGAACGAGAGCCATGCGGGAATTTAAACACCAAAATCCAAAAACCAAACACCAAAGAAAATTCTCAATCGCCAACGACTCGTAGCAGCCGACGTAAGGAGGCTCATTCTATTTCAGGAGATCGGGTCAGAGCCTCCTTGCGTCGGCTGCTACGCATTTTTTGGTGTTTGGTTTTTGGATTTTGGTGTTTATTATCAGTGCATGAAACGGCTGCTGAACATCCTGGCAGCGGGAATCCTCCTGGCGACGCCGACGGCGCACGGGGCGCAAGTCGGTCTTATCAAAATCCACGGCGCAATCGGCCCCGCAACTGCCGGTTACATTTCGCGCGCCGTTGATGTCGCGGCGGCCCGCAATTACGAATGTCTCATCATTCAGCTCAACACGCCGGGCGGGCTGGTGGCTTCCACAGAGGAAATCATTCAAACGTTCTACGCGTCGAAAATTCCCGTCGTGGTCTATGTCGCCCCGTCGGGCGCAAGCGCGACGAGCGCCGGAACTTTTATCACAATGGGGGCACACCTCGCCACCATGGCGCCGAACACAAGAATCGGCGCGGCGCATCCCGTTTCGCTCGGTGTCGGCGGCGGTGAAGGCACAAACGCCGTCATGCAAACCAAGGCTCAAAATGATCTGGCCACCTTTATCAGAAACATTGCCGAGAAACGGGGCCGCAATGCCGATTGGGGCGTATCCGCAGTCCGCGAAAGCGCTTCGATCACGTCGGAAAAGGCGCTGGAGTTGAACGTCATTGACCTCATCGCGAAAGATTTGCCCGACCTGCTGCATGAAATTGACGGGCACGAAATCAACGGCAAGGAATTGGAAACCTCCGGCGCGACAATCGTTCCGATCAAAATGATCGCGCGCGAAAAATTTTTCCAAATGCTCTGGCGGCCTGAAGTCATGTTCGTCCTCATGCTGATTGCGATTTACGGCATCATCGCCGAACTGAACAATCCGGGCGCGATCTTTCCCGGCGTCGCGGGAGCAATCGCGCTCGTGCTCGCGCTTTACATGTCAGCGATTCTGCCGGTGAACATCGCCGGGCTGGCTTTGATTCTTCTGGCTATCGCATTGTTCGTCATTGACGTTTACGCGCCGAGCCACGGCATTCTGACCGTTGGCGGCATTGTTTCATTTTTTCTCGGCGCGCTGATGTTGTTCGACCGCTCCGAGCCGATGTTTCGTTTGTCGCTTTCCTACATCATTCCCGGCACGTTGCTGACGGCGGCGTTTTTCCTGTTCGTCGTCGGAGCGGGGCTGCGCGCACAACGATTGCCCGTTCGCGCAGGGAAAGAAACCATGCTCGGCCAAACCGCGCCCGCGCTGAAACGCATTGACGCGACCGGCGGAAAGGTGTTTGTGGAAGGCGAGTATTGGAACGCGACGAGCGAAGTTCCGATTGAAGAAGGGCAAGTTGCGGAAATCGTCGCCGTGGATGGACTGAACCTGAAAGTGAAACCCAAAATCTAGCGAGGAGAAATTATGGAAGAACTGATCAAACTACTTACAAAACTCGGTGGCAGCGCGGTGATCATCATTGTTTTGGCGGCAATCATTCTGCCGCAGGCGCTGCGCATCCTGCGCGAATACGAACGCGGCGTCATTTTTCGCCTCGGTAAATTGCTCCGCGCGAAAGGGCCGGGACTGATTTTTCTTATTCCCTTCGTTGACCGCATGGTCAAAATGGACCTGCGCGTTGTGACCATTGACGTGGCCAAGCAGGAAGTCATGACCCGCGACAACGTGCCCGCGACGGTGGATGCCGTGGTTTATTTTCGCGTCGTTGATCCCGTCGCCGCCGTGATCAAAGTGGAAAATTTTTGGAAAGCCACTTCGCTCATCGCTCAAACTACTTTGCGCAGCGTGCTCGGCCAGGCGCCACTCGATGACCTGCTTTCGCAACGCGAGGCGATCAACCAGAAGTTGCAGGAGATCATTGATCGCCAGACCGAGCCGTGGGGCGTAAAAGTCACCGCAGTCGAAGTCAAGGACGTGGCGTTGCCGGACAGCATGAAACGCGCGATGGCCAAGCAAGCCGAAGCCGAACGCGAACGCCGCGCCAAGATCGTCAACGCCGAGGGCGAATATCAGGCCGCCGAAAAAATGGTGCAGGCCGCCGCGATGATCAGCAAGGAGCCGATCGCGCTGCAACTGCGTTTCCTGCAAACCATGCGCGAAATTTCCAGCGAGCATAACACGACGACGTTCCTTCCTGTGCCGATTGATTTGTTCGGGCCGTTTTTGAAAAAGTGATCTGCGGACTTGAGAAATTAGACCGTCAGGTCCATGCCAGCTTTTGAATATAATTTTGAATGGGACGCGCGCAAAGCGGCAGCAAACATTCACAAGCACAGCGTTAGTTTTGAAAATGCTGCGACCATTTTCAAAGACCCGGAAGCCGGCGCAGCCAGTTGCCGAATCATTTCCGCTCGAAAAGCCGGCAAAAAAGAAACCGCGCAATATCGAAATCGAAAAACATGAAAAAGGAATACGACTTTTCAAAAGCTGAAACAGGCCGCTTCTATCGGCCCGGCGCGAAGCTGAATTTGCCCGTGTATCTCGAACCGAAAGTCCATGCGTGGCTAAACAAAGTCGCAGGCAAACGCGGCGAAGACGTTGGCAAACTTGTCAATCGTTTGCTCAAAAAGGAAATCGAGTTGGCGGAAGCGACTCGTTGAAAAAATATGCGCGAGATTTCCAGCGAGCACAACACGACGACGTTCCTGCCCGTGCCGATTGATTTGTTCAGTCCGTTTTTGAAAAGGTGATGGCGAATGAACTTGGAATCGCGCTGGAGCTTTGTTCGTGAAGCGTTGAAGCAAGCTGGGTGCGTGCTTCTCACGATATTTTTGTTAGGCGCGGTCGGTTCAGGCTGCGTTTTGGTAAAGCAGCAAGTATTCAATGCCGTGGGTTCGGTAACAACTGCCTGCGCTGTAAGTCTGGCCGTTGGCCCAGTCGCCACCCTCTTGACATTATTCGACATCAACGACGAGACGCTTTGGGTTTTAACATTCGTTCTGATCCTTCCCTACTGGGCTTGTCTGGGGACGCTGGCAGGGCTGTTCCAATGGAGCACGCGGGATACGAACAGTGAGCCTATTGCTACTGGTTTCTTCCGCTGGCTCACAGGCAGTCTGAGAAAAACTCAGTCAAGCAATCCTTCAAAACAAATTTCCAATCGGATTCGATGGTTCATTGAACTGACTGCAGTTCTCCTCGCATTTGTCTTTTACGAATTTGGCCCAATTGCCGGGCCAACTCATGTATCGCATGGTCGCTATTCGCCGGGCTGGATTCGAAATGTCGTCACAAGCAACCTCCGGCAAATTGATAGTGCTAAACAACAGCTTACTATCGAGAAGAAGCTATCGCCCGATTACGTGCCTAGCGAATCAGAGTTACTTCCTTATTTTCGGGACGGGCGATTTCCACGTGTAGGTCCCGAACAATACGTCCTGAATTCAATTTCTAACAAGCCTTACGCTGTTCTTAATTCAGGTTGGAGATTTCGCAGACACGGCTGGCGGCAGGGATTTACAATCACGAACGGCACAATCTTCCGACTTCCGTGACGTGCAAAACTCCTTTGCACCGTCGCCTCTTTGCGCGAAATTCTTCCTGCCGTGACCGAAACCATCCGAAAAAAAATCAGCGCGCTGCCGCACAAGCCGGGCATCTATCTGATGCGCGACCGCTTCGGGACGGTCATTTACGTCGGCAAGGCGCGCGATCTGCGCAAGCGCGTCAGCAGCTATTTCCAACCGTCGCGCCGGTTGGGCTGGGACTTGAAGTTCAACGCCCTCGTCGAGGCGATTCACGATTTTGATTTTCACGTCGTGCGCAGCGAACCGGAAGCGCTGCTGCTGGAAGGCAAGTTGATCAAGGAATTTCATCCGCGCTACAACGTCAGTTTCCGCGACGATAAACGGTTTCTGCTGCTCAAGGTGAACCTGAACGACCCGATCCCGCGCTTCATTTTCACGCGGCTCAAGCAGGACGACGGCGCGCGCTACTTCGGGCCGTTCCCGAATCCGACCGCCGCGCGCTCGACGCTCGCGATGATGCGCAAACTTTTTCACCTGCGCGGCTGCCGTCCGCTCACGCCGAACGATCGGGACTACAAGCATTGCCTCTACGCGCACTTGAAATTTTGCACCGCGCCGTGCATCGGCAACGTCACACTCGACCAGTATCGCGAGCAGGTCCTGGCGGGGTGCGAATTTCTAGCCGGTCAATGTGAGGAACTTCAGGAGCAGCTCGAAGCCGAAATGAAAAAGGCCGCCGCATCGCAGGACTACGAAAGGGCCGCGCAGTTCCGCAACGCGCTCGACGACTTGCGCCACACAACACGCAAGACGAAATCATTTCCGCGCCTGCCCTACACGCTGCCGCCGACCATCGAGCCGCAACGCGATCTGGCGGAGCTGGCGGAAATTTTGAAATTGCCCGCGCCGCCGCTGCGCATCGAGGGTTTCGACATTTCAAACATCAGCGGAACATTCGCGGTGGCGTCGCTCGTGAGTTTCAAGAATGGCCGGCCTGACCGCGCGAATTATCGCCGCTTCAGAATCAAGACCGTCGAGGGACAGGATGATTTTGCGAGCATGGCGGAAGTCGTGCGACGGCGATATTCGCGATTGCTGCGCGAATCTAAACCGCTGCCGGATTTGATTCTCATTGATGGCGGGAAAGGGCAACTCAACGCGACAACGGCGGAATTGAAAAAACTCGGCCTCGAAAAGATCCCGGCCATCGGCCTCGCGAAAGAGTTTGAGGAGATTTATCGTCCCGGCGAAAGCAGACCGCTGCGGTTGCCGCATGAGGCCGGCGCGTTGAAATTGTTGCAGCGCGTGCGCGACGAATCGCATCGCTTGGCGAACACTTACAATGCGCAGCTCCGGCTCAAGCGCATTTCCGAGAGCATCCTCGACGAATTTCCGGGCATGGGCGAGCGGCGCAAAGCCGCGTTGTTAAAAAAATTCGGATCCGTGCAGCGGCTGCGCACCGCGACGCTTGAACAAATTTCGGCGGTGCCGGGCTTCGGGGGAAAAGCAGGCGCGGAGTTGAAGGCGTTTCTGGTTGCGCGATCGGAAATGACAACTGTGCAGGAGACGACGTAAGGAGACTCTGACTTTGTTTCCTCATTCTTCATTCTTCATTCTGAATTCGGAATGAGTCTCCTTACGTCGTCTCCTGCTGAATTGCCCCGGACTTCCACCCGTCATTTTTGCCCACCGAACACACCATCAAGAATAACTTCCTTCGTTTTCCAAATCAGCGCCATCGTGATGGCCAGCGGTGAAAGAAGCAGGAAGATGGCGAGCGCAAAAATCAGTCTTGAGAGGATCATTCTCGATTGTTGGTAGGTGAAAATTTCTCCAAGAAACTCCAGCGGCTGGCTCACTTGATTCAATGCCAGATAAATCAGCGCGAACAAAAACGTGCAGAGAATCAGAATCCTGTTGAGCATCGTAAATTGCCTGGTTTCCTGCCGCAAGTTTTCTTCCGGCAGCATCGCCGTCAGCCGCATGAGGACGACATTCAACTCGCTGAGAAAAAGCAAACCCGTTGCGGCGAGAATGATGACGACGTAACTGAAAAAAGGCTGGCTCGGAACGTGATTCCACCAAAATAAGAATGGCGAGAGGCCGATGTTTACAACCGCGAGAATTTTTGCGCGGTCAAGCGCCGCGCTCCAGATGCGTTCCTGCTTTTGGAAATGGCCAAGCTGGATCAATCCGAAAAGCAACCATGCCAGCGCAATCACGGGCGGCGCTACGTTGAGCGGGCGAAGGAAATCTTCCCGCGCCGTCGCTACGCAAACGAGCACCGCGATTGGCAATCCCCAAAACAAAACTGAAAGGCCCCGCGCAAGACGGCCAAGCGAGCGGAGGAGTTCTGGTGTTGGCGGCGAATCAGGCATTGGGGAAATTATGAAGGATGGAGGATGAAGGATGAAATAAAATCAACGCGCCGCGTGCGGAGAAATTTTTCATCATTCATATTTCATACTTCATACTTAAAAATTCAGGTAGGTGTAATTCTTCAACCCGCGCTCGTAATCATCCAGCAGCCTCATTCCCTCGGATGGTTTCATCTTGTCCGCCTTGATGGCCTCGTCAATTTGCGACTTCATTTGCCGCTTCAATTCGTTCTCGTCGTATTGAACTGCGCCGAGACACTGGACAATCGTGTTGCCTTCGATGATTTCCTCGACGTAGTAGCCGGTCGGTTCGTCGGGATCGAGGAAGACGTGGACTTCGTTGACACGGCCAAAAAGATTATGCAGGTCGCCCATGATGTCCTGATACGCGCCCATCAAAAAAAATCCGAGATAATAAGGCTCTGGTTTTCCGTTTCCATTTGGAATCAGCGGATGCAGCGGCAGCGTGTCACGAACGTCGCGCAGGTCAATGAACTTGTTCACCTGACCGTCCGAATCGCAAGTGATGTCAACTAGCGTGGCCTCGCGGGTCGGACGCTCGTTCAAGCGGCTCAAAGGCATGATTGGAAAAAGCTGGCCCAGCGCCCAGTGATCCAGAAGCGACTGGAACACGGAAAAATTGCATAGGTATTGGTCGCCGAGGCTGTCTTCGAGTTTCCGGATTTCTTCGGGGATGTAGGCCTGTCCCTTGAAAGTCTCGACCACGTCGCGGCTGATTTCCCAATAAAGATTTTCGATCTTCGCCTTGTCCGGCAAATCCATCATGCCGAGCGTGAACATGTGCTGCGCGTCTTCTTTGCGCTCCTGCGCATCGTGAAACGCCTCCAGCTTGTTCAACTTCGCGAGATTTTTTTTGATGTCACAAAGTTCTTTGACGAGCGGATGTTCGTTCTCGCCGCAGACGAATTGCACGTCGGGACGGATTTTTTCAATCGAACCGAAAACTTCCACTATCAAGACGCTGTGATGCGCAACGATGGCACGTCCGCTTTCGCTGATGATGCTCGGATGTGGAACCTTTTCCGCGTTGCAAACGTCAGCGATGTAATAGACCACGTCGTTCGTGTATTCCTGCAAAGAATAATTCGTCGAGCTATCGAACGCGCTGCGGCTGCCGTCGTAATCCACGCCCAACCCGCCGCCCACGTCCATAAACTCGATCTGAAAACCCATCTTGAAAAGTTTCGCGTAAAACCGCGCCGACTCCTGCACGGCCTTTTTGACCGTGAGAATGTCCGGCACCTGCGAGCCGATGTGAAAATGCAAAAGCTTGAAACAGTGCCTCAAATTTTCTGACTTCAACAAATCCGCCGCCGCCAGCAACTCCGCCGTGCTCAGGCCAAACTTTGCGTTTTCGCCAGCGCTGTCAGCCCATTTGCCGGCGCCCTTGCTCAACAGCCGCGCGCGAATCCCAATCAACGGCTCGACGCCGACCTGTTTTGAGATTCCGATGATTTGCCGAAGCTCCTCCAGCTTTTCCACGACCATGATGACCTTTTTGCCGAGCTTGATGCCGAGCAGCGCCATCTTCACGAACTCCGCGTCCTTGTAGCCATTGCAGATGATAAGGCTGCCCTGCTGATTTTGCAGCGCCAGGCCGGCGAACAATTCCGGCTTGCTGCCGACTTCAAGGCCGAAGTTGAACGGCTTGCCCGCGTCGAGAATTTCTTCAACGACTTCGCGGAGCTGGTTCACCTTGATCGGAAACACGCCGCGATAAATTCCCTGGAAATTGAATTCGGTGATTGAATTCCGGAACGCTTGGTTGATCGCTTCGACGCGATGCCGCAAAATATCCTGGAACCGGATCAGCACCGGAAATTTCAGTCCGCGCGACTTCGCCTCTTCGATGACATCGGTGATGTCCACGCTCGCGCCCGCGTCCTGCTGCGGTTTGACGATGACGTGTCCGGCATCGTTGATGTCAAAATATTTCGCGCCCCAGCGGTGGATGTTGTAGGTGTTGCGCGCTGTTTGGATGTCCCAGTGAAGCGTCGCGTCGGATGTGTCACTCATTTCTCTTGTTCAATCGAGCGCACTATAAGAGGAAGCGTGAAGAATTCAATAGGCGTGTGAAAAAAGTTTTCACAATTTGGGAACTCACAAATGGAGCTGTTAAAAAACGCGCGGACGATTTTCGTCCGCGCGTTGATTGGGAAAATTCGAATTACTGGTAGAACAGCGTGAAGCTGCCGTTGTTCACAGTGCCGGGTGCGCTGCCTCCAGCGGCAAAGTTAAACGTGCCATTACAGCTAAATGTGCCCGTGAGCGATTTGTGCGCCGTATCCCAAGAAACTTGTGCCGTGCCGGTGCAAGACATCGATCCCGAACCATTAATCCCTGTGACGATGTAATTGAAGCTGCTGAAGTTCACGGTGTTGGCACCGGGCGAGAGGCCTTGCAAGCCGAAACTAATCACTAGCTGCTTCGTGCCGGCGCCGCTGCCGGTAACTGACCCGCTTAAAACATTGAAATTTCCCGACGCGCCGGGTGTCACCGCCTGCGTTAGTGATTTGTAGTTCACAGTCGATGCGCCAGTTACCGCGACGGTCGCGTTGATACCAGCCGGCGGCGGTGGAACAGCCTCAGCCTTGGCGACCGCCTTGGCCGCTGACTTGAATGCAGTGGCAGCTTTGCCAAGAGCTTTAGCAGCGAGAGTTGAATTCATGTTTGTATCGGCGGCGGTCACAGCAAGCAGCAATTTCCCGAGCGCTTTCTCTGCGGAAGTGCGCTTGCTGCTCAGGAAAGTGACCGCCAGCCGGTTTGAAAGGTCGTTTAACGAGTTGGCGTATTCTCCGGTGTAAATGTCAACGACTTGCTGCACGACGCTGTCGAGCGCATTCGAAACGCTTGTCTTGTTCAGCGCTTTCACGAGCGTGCCAAGAACTTTTGTTCCGGCTGTGAGTTTGTTCGTCGTGTTCGCGACCGTGTTTGTCACGCCTTTGTCGAGCGTCGCGAGAGCTTTGTTGAGTGCCTTGATCAACTTGGCGTCGAGGGGAACGCCGTTGCTGGCGATGGTCAACTGATTGATGATCTCCGCGCGGACGTTGTCGAAATACGGCGGATCAAGGCTGAGAGCAGAAGCGCGCTGCGCAAAAATTGCGGCACAGAACAAAACGAGGGTGAGAATAAGTTTTTTCATGGTATAATTAGGTTGTTTTCCCAAAATTTGAGCGGGCTTTATAACGAGAGCGCGGAATTGAATCAATCAGAAATTATTTGGATTCTTGTCCCGGGATTTGCCGGGGCGTCTATAAGGGGATTTTGGCTCTTTGCATCGCCGCTGCATTTTGTTTTCATCGCGCCATGCCAAAAGTCCCGTTGAAAACGCTCGTCGCCCATTGCGACAAACTTCTTCGCACGCGCGAAATCAAAGACTACGATGGCGCGGCGAATGGGTTGCAAGTTGAAAATCACGGCTACGTCACGGGCATCGCCGCGACGGTGGATGCGACGCTCGCAACAATTCGGCTGGCCATTCAAGCCCACGCGGACTTGCTCATCGTGCATCACGGATTGTTCTGGTCGCCCACGCATCCGTGGACTGGCAGACGACACGAAATGCTCCGGCTGCTGCTGGAAAACAATCTGGCCGTTTACAGTTCGCACCTGCCGCTCGACGCGCATCCGAAACTCGGCAACAACGTTTTGCTCTGCGCCGCGCTTGGATTGAAAAAACTCAAACCTTTTTTCCCGTGCGAAGGCCAGACCATCGGTTTTCAGGCCAACGCGAAAATTTCCCGTGATGATTTGTTCCGTCGCTTGCGCAACGCAGTCAACGGCGACGTGAAAATGATTCCCGGCGGCCCGAAAATTTGCGGGCGCATTGGCGTTGTTACCGGCGGCGCGGGCAACAAACTCAAGCAAGCCGCCGACGAGGGCGTGGACACGTTCATCACCGGTGAAGGCGCGCACTGGACTTACGGTGTGGCTGAAGAACTTGGCCTGAATGTTTTCTACGCCGGCCATTACGCGACGGAAACTTCTGGTGTGAAGGCGCTGGCCGCGCAGCTTTCAAAAAAATTCAAAGTGCCGTGGAGTTTTATTGATCACCCGACGGGTCTGTAACCTTGGCTGTCTCAACGCACCCGCTGGCCGAGGCAGCCGACGCTGCTGGATTTTCCGGCGGAATAGATTTGCCGCGAACTCAGCGCTGGTTTAAAGATTTAAGCGCGCATGGAAGGGTGGCTGAGTGGTTGAAGGCACCTGACTCGAAATCAGGCTTAGGAGCAATCCTAACGTGGGTTCGAATCCCACCCCTTCCGGTTTTGTGGTTAATTCGGCTACAGGCCGGCTGGTAAAATTTCCAGCCGCGCAGTCAAGCGGATTGTCCGAATGGATAGATAGGTTTGAATCAAACCGGGTGAGGGAAATCGAATCATTTGCAGTTATTCTCACAACCGGACTTTGGATTATCACCGCGCTCGATTGCGATTGTAGGCTATGAAGTAGAGCACCGGCACAGCCATGCGGCTGATCAGCAGCGACGCGATCTCTCCGGCCATCAGTGCAATGGCCAGGCCTTGGAAGATTGGGTCGGCGAGAATGACCGACGCCCCGACCACCACCGCCAGCGCCGTCAGCAGCATCGGACGGAAGCGCACTGCGCCCGCGTCCACCACCGCTTCCGAGAGGGGCATGCCCTCCGCCAATCGTTGTTCAATGAAGTCCACTAGTATGATGGAGTTGCGGACCACGATTCCGGCGCCGGCCATGAAGCCGATCATCGAGGTCGCCGTGAAGAACGCGCCCATCAACCCGTGCGCGGGCAGGATGCCCACGAGTGAAAATGGAATCGCCACCATTACAATCAGCGGGGTCAGGAACGACCGAAACCAGCCGACCATCAGAATGAAAATCAACACCAGGACGGCGGCGAAGGCCGTGCCGAGATCGCGGAAAACTTCGATGGTGATGTGCCACTCGCCGTCCCATTTCATCGCGGGTTGGTCATCGGTGAACGGCTGGGCGGCATTATGGATTTTAAGCGGCGCGCCGTTACCGCCAAACTCGCGGGTGTCGAGCGCCCGTAGCGCCTGGTTCATTTTCAAAATCGCGTAAACCGGACTTTCCACGACGCCCGCCACGTCGCCTATGACGTAGGTGACCGGCATCAGATTTTTGTGGTAAATGCTTTTCTCCACGCTGGTCTGTTCGACTTTGATCAGTTCGCGCAAGGGCACGAGCGGCGCGGCGGGATTGGCAGCGGAACGAACGCGCAGCGCGAGCAACTCTTCTGGCGTGGTGCGGCTGGCGCGTGGCAGTTGTAGAAAAATGTCCACGTCTTCTTTGTCGCGTGGCACGTGAAGCAAATCCACCCGCGTTCCGCCAACGGCGATCCGCAGCGTTTCGGAAATGGTTGCCGCACTGATGCCGTTCAGCGCGGCCTTTTCCTTATCAATCACGAACCGCGCTTTCGGCTGATCGGCCTCGATATACCAATCCGCGTCCACCACACCGGGCGTGCTCTTGAAGACTTGGATCACCTTGTTTGCCAGCGCGAGACGGCTTTCTTCGTTCGGACCGTAAATCTCCGCGACCAATGTCTGCAACACCGGCGGGCCGGGCGGCACTTCAGCCACGGCGACGCGCGCACCGTATTTCGACGCGATTTCGGTCACTCGTGGACGGACGCGCTTGGCGATGTCGTGGCTTTGTGCCTTTCGCTCGCCTTTGGAAACCAGGTTGATTTGCACATCGGCGATGTTCGCGCCGCGTCGCATGAAGTAATGCCGCACGAGGCCGTTGAAGTTGAACGGGGAAGATATGCCCGCGTAAATCTCATAGTCCGTCACCTCCGGTTCGACGCGGACGGCGGCGGCGATTTCGCGCGCACACTGCGCGGTGTTTTCCAGCGCGCTGCCTTCGGGCATGTTGAGAATGATCTGGAATTCGCTCTTGTTGTCGAACGGCAGCATCTTGACCTTCACCCAGCCGATGCCCATCAAGGCCATGGCCCCGAGGAGCAAGCCGACGATGCTCGCGAGAAAAAGATAACGCCATTTTCGCGTCGCAATCATCGGCCCCATGACGCGGCGATAAATGTGCGTGAAGAAATCCTCTGGATGCGCGGAATGCGGTTGCGGTTGGCTGCCTTGAGTCGGGATGGCCGAGCCTTCGGTCAGACGCGAATACTTTTTTCCCCAGCGCAGAATGCGAATCGAAGCCCACGGTGTCACGATGAAGGCGATCGCCAGCGAAAAAAACATGGCTGCGCCGGACCCGACCGGGATGGGCCGCATGTAAGGTCCCATGAGTCCGCCCACGAAACCCATGGGCAGCACCGCTGCGATGACCGCGAAGGTCGCGAGAATCGTGGGGTTGCCAACTTCATTCACCGCTTCCACGGCAATGACCGACCAGTTGCGGCCCTTGTTTTGCGGCAGGTGAAAATGCCGCACGATGTTCTCGACCACCACGATGGCGTCATCCACCAGAATGCCGATGGAGAAAATCAGGGCGAAGAGCGTGATGCGGTTGAGGGTGTAGCCGTAGAGATAGAAGACCAGCAGTGTGAGCGCCAGCGTGGACGGAATCGCAATGGCGACGATGCCCGACTCGCGCCAGCCCAGCGTCAGCAGAATCAGCAGCGACACGCCAATCACTGCGATGCCCATGTGCAGCAGGAGTTCGTTTGATTTCTCCGCCGCCGTCTCGCCGTAGTTTCGAGTGATGGCAATTTCCACATCATTCGGAATGGTGCGCCCCTTGATCGCCTCAATCTTTTTCAACACCTGATGGGCGACCGAGATGGCGTTTGCGCCAGGCCGTTTGGCAATGCTCAATGTGACCGCGGGTTGTTCGTCGGCGCTCGCGGCTTTTGCCATGCCCGCTCCGAAAAACACATATTGAGCAGGTTCTTCCGCGCCGTCTTTGATTTCGGCGACGTCGCGAAGATATACCGGCCTGCCGTCAAAAACGCCGACCACCACGTTGCCTGCTTCCTGCGCGGTGGAGAGGAAACCACCGGTCTCGACGATCACCTCACGGTTGTTGCTGGTCAGTCCGCCGGCAATGGCCTGCCGGTTTGCCTGGAGTAGCGTCGGCTTGATTTCCGCCAAGCTGAGATTGCGTGAGGCCAGTCGGAGTGGATCAAGCAGCACTCGCAATTGTCTTTTCGCGCCACCGATGATTGTGGTTTCGGCGACGAGCGGCACTTGTTTTACCGCGTCGTCCACTTGTGCCACCAATCGCCGTAAGGTGAGATGATCGTAGTGGGCGCTGTGAAACGTCAGCGCCAGAATCGGCACGTCATCAATGGACTTGGGCTTGATGAGCGGCGACGAAACGCCATGCGGGATGCGGTCGAAGTTCGACTGCAACTTCTGATTCAGCTTCACCAAACTTTTTTCCACGTCCTCGCCGACTTTGAACCGCACGATGGCCAGACTCTCGCCTGGGCGCGAGGTGGAGTAGATGTATTCCACGCCGGGAATTTCCCAGAGCAGCTTTTCCATCGGGCGGGTTGCGCGTTCCTCGACCTCCTTCGCGGTGGAGCCCGGCATGGAAACGAGCACGTCAATCATCGGCACTTTGATCTGCGGCTCTTCCTCGCGCGGCAACAGGATGATCGCCGCCGCGCCGAGCAGCACCGACGTGATGACCACGAGCGGCGTGAGCTTGGAATCAATGAACGCCCGCGCGATGCGGCCGGCGATGCCG
>CAYMCQ010000079.1:0-19868 GCA_964389025.1 uncultured Verrucomicrobiota bacterium | reverse complement strand
GGTCATTGGGATGCCCTCTGGAAACAATAATCGGGGGAACCTTTCAGATGCACACCGACAAAGGGATTGGATAATTCGGTTTGCAATTCGCCGTGCCAGCGGGCAATTTCCCCTGCCTTGGTTCGGGGCGTAGCGTAGTCCGGCTAGCGCGCTTGTTTCGGGTACAAGAGGTCGTGAGTTCAAATCTCACCGCCCCGACCATTTTCCAATTTCCGATTTGAAACTTCCAAAAACCAATCCCACGGTTGCAGCATCCAATTTAATCGAGCTTCACTCGATTATTGAACCACTCGACCCTGAAAGACTTTTTCCAAAAAAACAGACGCTTGAAATCGAACTCGGCAGTGGCGATGGCTCGTTCCTCGTCGAATACGCCGGGCTGCACTCGGAAAAAAATTTCATCGGCATTGAGCGCCTGCTTGGCCGCATCCGAAAAATGGATCGCAAAGCGCAACGCGCCGGACTGACGAACCTGCGCGGCGTTCGAATCGAATCGTCCTATTTCATCCAATATCTTCTGCCGCCGGAATCCGTCGCGGCGCTGCACGTTTATTTCCCCGACCCGTGGCCGAAGCGCAGGCATTGGGAGCGACGGCTCATCAACGCCGCATTTCCAGAGTTGGCCCGGAAAATCCTCAAGCCCGGTGGTTTTGTTTTTTTGCGGACCGACGACCGGGATTATTTCCAGCAGATGACCGAAGTTTTTGCTGCGAATTGCGCGTTTCAATTGATTGAAACGCCGGCAGAATTGTCAGCCGTGCGAACTGATTTTGAAAAGGATTTTGTCGCGAAGGGAATTAAAACGCTGCGCGCGGCTTACCAGCGCGATTGATTTTTCCACGTTCCGCGTTCACACGTCAATCACCGGCCCGCCGCCATCGCGACGGTCGGGCGGAGCTTTGCTTTTGCGGACCGTGATGCGCGAATTGCCCGTGCCAGTCACCGAATTCAAAATTAGCGACACGATGCTGATGATGAGCGCACCCCAAAATGCCGACCAGAAACTATCCACACGAAAACCTTGGACGAGGCTGCCGACCCAGTAGAGCAGCAGCGCGTTGATGACGAGTGTGAACAGGCCGAGCGTGAAAATCAGCAGAGGCAGCGAAAGGAACAACAGCACCGGGCGCAAAAACGTGTTCAGGATTCCGAGCACCAGCGTGGCGACGAGCAGGCTGGTGATCGAATCGTAGTGGATGCCGGAGCGAACGATTTGCGTGGCCACCAGCACTGCGAGCGTGTTGATGGCCCAGCTTTGGATGAATTTTTTCAGCGCGGGCGACATTCGTTCTAGCGAAACAACATTGGCTTGTTTTCGCGCAAAAACAAGGAGCAAACCGGGACGATTCAGTTTGGGGTTTTTAACGCAAAGGCACAGCGCGGCAAAGGCGCAACCAAACATTTGAGATGCCCGATTCAACGCAAAGGACGCCGAGGTTCTCGCAAAGGCGCGAAGAAATAAATCCCGGCTATTCGCCTGCTTCAATTCGCAGAAACGCCGACTTCGGTTCCGGCCACAGTTCGACGGCTTCCAAACATGACGGCACGAGGCAAAACTCTCCGGCTTGCAAGGTCAGTGCAGACCCGCCCGGCACGCCGGCGACAGTGACTTTTCCCTCCGTGACTCCCAAAATATTCATCCGCCGTCCCCGGCACAACATGGTGTCCCGTGCTTCGGTCCTAAATACTCCAACTGTGAAAAGCGGATTTTCGACGAGGCGTTGATATTGGAAATTCGGTTCGCTCGAAATTTCGCTTTGAATCAAGGACGGCTCAAAGTCCTTGAAATCAATGCTCGCGAGCGCCTCAGCGACGTGCAGTTCGCGCGGCTTGCCGTCCAGCCCGACGCGGTTCCAATCGAACACGCGATAAGTGGTGTCTGCGTTCTGCTGGATTTCAAAAAGCACAAGCCCCGCGCCGACGGCGTGGACGCGTCCGCTCGGAAGGAACATCGCGTCGCCTGTCTTGACGGAAATGCGATGAAAACAGTCCGCGACCGAACCGTCGCGGATTTTTTTCTCGAACTCGTCGCGTGAAGTTTTTTGTTTTATCCCGACAAATATTTCCGCGCCGGGAGCAGCATCGGCGACAAACCACATTTCAGTCTTCGGCTCGCCGCCAAGTTTTGCGGCGACGGATGCCGGTGGATGGACTTGAAGCGAGAGAACATCCTGAGCATCGAGAATTTTGATGAGCAACGGGAAACGTCCGTTCTGGTCTTTGGCCGGGCCGAGCAATTCGTCCCGATGATTTTCCATGAGCCACCGCAAACTTTTTCCGGCGAGCGGGCCGTTGGCGATGACGCTTGCGTCATTACCGTGGTCTGAGATTTCCCACGACTCGCCGATGTGCAAATCCGCCGGAGCGGGCTTCGAGTAAAGTTGCCGGATTTTTTGTCCGCCCCAGACGCGCTCTTTGAAAATGGGATGAAATGTCAGCGGGTAAAGCATGACTGGCAGCCTCGATGTCCTGGATCAGGCAGCCGCTTCCGCAGCTACGGCGTTTTGTTTTTCAACGAAGTGGCCGTGGGCGCGGTATTTTTCATAACGTTGTTTCAATCGTTCTTCGACGGAAAGTTTCTGTAATTTGTCGAGGTTCTTGAGCAGGCGCGTTTTCAAAGTCGCTGCGATGGCGGCGTAGTCGTTGTGCGCCCCGCCGAGCGGTTCAGGAATGATTTCGTCAACAAGCCCCAGTTCGAGAAGGTCTTTGGCGGTGATCTTGAGGGCTTCTGCTGCTTTTGCGGAGGCGGAACGGTCTTTCCACAAAATCGCGGCGCAACCTTCCGGGCTGATGACGGAGTAGTAGGCGTTTTCCAGAATCAAAACGCGGTCGGCCACGCCAATTCCGAGCGCGCCGCCGGAACCGCCCTCGCCGATGATGGCGGCGATAATCGGAACCTGGAACAGGGTCATCTCGCGAAGGTTGACGGCGATGGCCTCGGCGATGTGGCGTTCCTCGGCGCCGATGCCGGGATACGCGCCCGCAGTGTCAATGAGCGTGATGATGGGCAGGCCGAACTTGTCGGCAAGTTGCATAAGCCGAAGCGCTTTGCGATAGCCTTCGGGATGGGCGGAACCGAAGTTATGCAGGATTTTTTCCTTGGTTTCGCGCCCTTTTTGCGTCCCGATGACCATGACTTTTTTTCCATCGAGCCGGGCGAATCCACCGATTACCGCGCGGTCGTCGGCAAAAAGCCTGTCGCCGTGAAGCTCGTGAAAATCGGTGAAGGTGGATTGAATGTAATCGAGCGAGTAAGGGCGCCTGGGATGGCGCGCGAGCTGGACGCGCTGCCAGGCTGTGAGGTTTGAGAAAATCTGTTTCCGCGTCTCGGCAATTTTCTTTTCCATCTGCTGGATTTCTTCTTCGAAGCTGATGCCGAGGGAATGCTTTTCCGGATGCTTTTTGAGGTCGTCCAACTTGGCTTCAAGTTCCAGAATGGGTTTCTCAAAGTCGAGCTGATGTTTCATGGCGTGAAAGGTAATGAGTCGGCAAGTGTGAGGCAACGGAGAATTGCAGGCTTGTGCGCGCAAAAAAAGGGCATCCGTCCATCACGGATGCCTTGAATGAAAGCTGTTCGCGCCCAGGCGGGATTTAGAGACGCCTGATCCGATAATACCTGAAATCAGTTGGAGCTGACACGACCACATGGAATGTGCCGGTGCTGGGTTGAGTGATTGTCGCGCTGATGTCGTCCGCGTATGTCCCATCCACTGTCGCCGAGGATTGAAGCCTGAATGAACTCGCCGTGTCGGAACTAGTGAAGTCAATAAGAATGCTGCCACCCGACTTCACGACGCTCGTGATGCGGTATGGGAGAATTCGAACCACGCGCACGTTGTCATAGATGACCGCAGAGCTGCTCAATCCGATCGAATCAAATGGATCATCGTAACCCATCATGATGTTGCCGCTGGTGGTTCCTCCCGTGTTCGTATAGCTCAAGATTTGCGTGCCGTTGACCTTCAAGGTCATCACGTTGTTGATCTGGCTGGCTTCGACGTCCGCCCAAATTGAATTCGTCGAGGGAATGAGGTTGGATGGGAGTCCCGCGACAGCCCACGGCGGCGCTTTGAAAATTCCCGTCAGACCGGTAAATGACGTGAAGGTCTGCTTGGTCGGGTTGTTTCCGGTCAGCGGCAGGCTCCAGAGCGCATAGGAGTTGACGGAGGATTGATTGTCGGCCAGCACATCGAAAAACAACCCGTCGAAAGTCAATCCCGGAGGCGGCCCGCCACCGCTGAGGCGGAACCAGTTGGTCTTGGTGCCCGAGTGGTTGATGCCGAACAATGCGCCTTCAGTCGCATTGTTGCCGCCGGCATCTATCAAATACATGTCAAACCGCAGCGCGTAGTCTCCGCTGAAATTCTGTCCGTTGGGGTAGAAGTTGATTCCTGCGGCGCCCAATGGCGTCGAGTCGAGCTTGTTGACCGTCATTTTAAGGCCGCGCGTGGTGCCGTTGGTTGAATGCGGGGCCGACGGAATGCTGTCCAGGCTGTAGTCATAGTTAAAAGTGAATGTGAAATCTTCAAAGCCATTGGTGCTTCCGAACCGCTGTGTCCAGTTGGATGAAGTGTCCGTGTCAAAGTTGTCCGAGAATAAAACTGTTTCGGGCGGCAAGGTGGCGTTCACAATCGTCACCGCCCCCGCTGTGCTGGGCGAGCCGATGGTGTATTCGCCCCCGCCCGCCGCCGCCAGACTGCAAATGACCGTTTCGTTGGTTTCGACCAAAGCATCGTCGATGGGATGAACTTTGAAAGTCACGCTTTCGTTTCCGAGACCGACCGTCGGAACTTCGGCGTAGTAATCCACATTGGCCGTGGCCGAGCCCGAGAAAGAAAGATTGACCGAGAACGCGGTATTGGTGTTGCCCAAGCGTGTAATCCTAAAAGTCGCATGGTCATTCGTGCGTTCATAGACCTGCGTGGATACATTGGTGATGGTGAGTTGTGGCGACTCGTTGTCAGCTATCGTAACGGTGGCAGCACCCGAGCCGATGTAATCAATGCCGTCGTTGAGGGTCAGGGTTGCCGTCTCAGTGACTTCAGGAGTGGCGTCATCAATGGGTGTGAGAGTGACATTGGTGGTGGCGTCAGCCGCGGCAAAAGTGACTGAACCGGCGGGAGAAATGGTATAATCCGCATTACTGATTGCGGTGCCGCTCAAGGTGTATGTAACCGTGAGCGGAGCGCCGACGGCAGTGCGGGTGAGGGTGAACACTCCAGTGGTCGGGCCCTGCTCCGATGCGTTCGTGACGGCGGACGACACAATCACGGCAGTTGGGAAGTTTGTGATTCTGACGTTGTCAAACAAACTGAACGCCATATCGAACCTGTTTGTATCAGTGGAAACAGAAGAGTTGATGTCGCAATGGGTGAAGAGGACGTTGGTTCCGCCCAGTGTGCCGTTCGTGCTCACATCTATGACGGCAACGAGCACCCCATCAATCGTGTAGGTAAGGATGTTGGCGACTCGCTTGAGCGACACATCCCTCCACTTGAAGGCCATCGAGCCGTCCTGGCTTGTCCCGGTCTGGAGTGGATAAAGCGCGGTCTGCGCGGCGGGCGGAGACTGGCCGGGAAAGTTCGTGACATAATATGTGCCACTGGCATTGCGATCCCCTGCGGGAAACACGCCGCTATCAGCCGGCAAGCCGGCACCGGCTAGGAAGGCAGGTGAATAAACCCGGTAATCATCGGTTGTTCCTCCGTCTCCAGTTACGAGGAAAAAAATACTATCTGCTATTGCGCCACCCACCGTCGAACTCCCACCCACCTGCGGGCCTGTGCCCGCGGTGCCGAATCCAGCGCCGCCAATCTGGGTCGAGCCGCTGCCAAAGTTCCAGTTGATCCACCAGTCAAAGCGCATTTCAAAATTACCCGAAACGCCAAAGCCTGTTGGCGAAACACTGACGCCGGAAGGAATGTCTCCAGCGGTGATATTTAATCCAAGTTGGGCCTGAAGTTTTAATCCGCGCGTGGTGCCGTTGGTCGAATTCGGTGCCGATGGAATGCCCACGGTGCTGTAATCGAAATAAAAGTTCGCAGGATTATCAATGGCATCAGGGGTTGTGGTGCCGGTGATGGAGTTTGAGTTCCAGTTTGCGCTGGCGTCCGCGTCGAAATTTTCGAAGAAACTTTGAGTCTGCGCCATGGACGTTCCGGTGAGCGCCAACAACGCGCCGAAAAAGGCGAGTGTAAAAACGAAATTTGTTTTGGGAGACTTCATGAGGTTCATAGGGATTATTTTAATTTTGCCAATCAGACCAACTCGGCGGAAAACGGGTTATTCGCTTCGGGTCTAATGATTGAACGCATTTATACGCCCCGGCTGGAAAGCGCGCAATAGAAAACACAAGTCGTTGAAATGAAGGGCACATCCGCGCAACAACAATCAAACGAACCTTCCGGCATTTCGTTCAGCCCGCGCAGGATTGGCCAACGCGCGGCAGCGCAGGATTGCGCGAGATGTGGCAAAAGAAAGAGGCATCCGCACATGACGGATGCCCCGGATGAAAACTGTTCCTGCCCAGGCGGGGTTTAGAGATGCCTGATGCGATAATACGTCACATCAGATGGAGCTGACGCCACGACATGGAATCCAGCGGCCGTTTGAGTGATTGTCGCGCTGATGTCCGCGTATGGCCCGTCCACCGTCGCCGAGGATTGAAGCTTGAATGCACTGGCCGCCTCCGCTGTGTCGAGGTAGGTGAAGTCAATGAGAATACTGCCGCCAGACTTCACGACGCTCGTGATGCGGTATGGATGACTTCGAATCACGCGCACGTTGTCATAGATGACGGCGGAACTGGCGAGGCCGATCGAATCGAATGGATCAACGTAACCCATCATGATGTTGCCGCTGGTGGTTCCTCCCGTGTTCGTATAGCTCAGGATTTCCGTGTTATTGACCTTCAAGGTCACCACGTTGTTGATCTGTCTGGCTTCGACGTCCGCCCAAATCGAATTCGTTGAGGGAATGAGGTTGGATGGGAGACCCGTGACAGCCCATGGCGGCGCTTTGAAAATCCCCGTGAAATTGGTATGAGACGCGAAGGTCAACTTGGTCGGATTATTATTTGTCGTCGTCGGCGTGCTCCAGAGCGCGTAGGAGGTGGAGGCGTTTTGATTGTCGGCTTGCACATTGAAAAACAAGCCGTCGAAATTCCACCCCGCGGGCACACCGCCACCGCTGAGACGGAACCAGTTGGTCTTGGTGCCCGAGTGGTTGATGCCAAACAATGCGCCTTCAGTCGCATTGTTGCCGCCGGCATCTATCAAATACATGTCAAACCGCAGCGCGTAGTCTCCGCTGAAATTCTGTCCGTTGGGGTAGAAGTTGATTCCTGCGGCGCCCAATGGCGTCGAGTCGAGCTTGTTGACCGTCATTTTAAGGCCGCGCGTGGTGCCGTTGGTTGAATGCGGGGCCGACGGAATGCTGTCCAGGCTGTAGTCATAGTTAAAAGTGAATGTGAAATCTTCAAAGCCATTGGTGCTTCCGAACCGCTGTGTCCAGTTGGATGAAGTGTCCGTGTCAAAGTTGTCCGAGAATAAAATCTCTTCGGGCGGCAAGGCGGAGTCAACAATGGTATTCGTGGCGGAACTGGACGAGCCGATGGTGTAGCCCGCGCCGGCGGCCAGAGTGGCAATGACCGTTTCATTGCCCTCGAGGAAGGAATCTTCGAGGGGATATATTTTAAAGTTTTTGGTCTCTTCTCCGGGACTCATCGTCACCGCGTCGGCGTAAAAGTCGGTGCCGCTGGTGGCCGCGCCAGTGAAAGTAAAATTGACCGTGAATGCCGTCGCATTGGTGTTGCCGAGACGTGCGATTCGGAATGTCGCATAATCATTCGTGCGTTCATACATTTGCGTGGAGACATTGGTGATGGTGAGCTGGGGCGACTCGTTGTCCGCGATGGTGATGGTCGCGCTGCCTGCGCCGACGTAATTGGTGCTTTCTTCGATGTTCAGGATGACCGTCTCCGTGGGTTCGACAACAGCATCATCAACTGGCGTGACATCAATGTTGGTGGAGGTGGCTGTCGCCGCGAACGTGACCGAGCCGGGGAGTGTCACATAGTCCGTTCCATTGCTGTTCGCAGTGCCGGTCATGGTGTAGTTGACCGTGAATTCAGCGCCTGCGCTGGTGCGTGTGATGGTGAATCTGCCGGAAACCGGGCCTTGTTCCGAAGCTTTTGGAATGGTCGCCGACACGGTCACAACGCTTGGGAAGTTGGTGATGCGGACATTGTCAAACAAAGAAAACAACAAGTTCGTCGCATCCGGGTTCGTTGGAACACCAGAGCCGGTGGAGTATTGGTTGAAGAGGATGTTGGTCCCGCCCAATGGGCTGTTGGTGCCGTAAGTGGTAAATAAATATGGATCGATTGCGGCATCAACGGCATCAACGGTGGCGATGAGGATGCCGTCAATCTTATACCTGATGACATTTCCAATTTTTGTGATTGAAACATCACGCCACGTAAACGCTACTGAGCCATCCGGCGTTGACAGGCCAGTTTGGGATGGATACGCCGTGATTTGCGCAGCAGGCGGGTTGGTGCCGCCGGGAAAATTCGTTGCGTAATAAATGTTGGCTCCGTTGCGCGACCCGTCAGTCCCTCCATATACAAAACCCGAACCCGAATCACCGGCCTGAAAATCAGTGAAAGCAGGCCCATAAAAACCGCCATTTAAGACATATTGCCCGCCCTGATAACTAGCCGCCTTGCCCGGTGAATAAACCCTGTATGTAGCCGGAGTTCCTAGGTTTCCATTGGCCCCGATGACAACGGCATCGGCTGTGCCGGCTACATTCGCGACATTGCCCGCTGTGCCGAAACCGCCGCCGCCCACTTGCGCCGAACCGTTGCCGCTGCCGCAGTAGTTGATCCACATGTCCCAGTGCATCTCGAAGTTATCGGAAATCCCAAAGCCGATCGGCGAAACACTGACGCCGGAGGGGAATTGTCCTGAAGCCGGGTCAAGCTGGGCCTGCAATTTCAGGCCGCGCGTGGTGCCGTTGGTCGAGTTCGGCGCCGAAGGAATTCCGACGGTGCTGTAATCGAAATAAAAGTTCGCCGGATTGTCGGCGTTGCCGATGGAGTTCGACGTCCAGTTCGCGGAGTCATCCACGTCGAAATTTTGGAAGTAAACCAGGCTCTGTGCTCTGGACGTTTCAGTCAGCGAGAACACAGCGCCTGAAACGGCAAGCGCCAGAAGGAGACTTTTTTTGGTGAGTGTAATAGGGTTCATATCAGGTTTCAGTTGTTCCAGTCAATGAGACTGACGGTCTTGGTTGAGCATTCCGTAACGGGTAAATGCAGTTATACCCGTCGTCCGGCTTATTGCAATAAAAAACTGGCTGGAAAAGGGGCGCGGCATTCACATTTTCCGGCAACAGGCCGGTTTATAATGCCCTCAAACTTTGTCCCGAAAGAACTCGATGGTCTTTCGCAGGCCGTCTTTGAGTCCAATTTTCGGCTGCCAGCCGAGTAATTTCTTTGCGCGGGTGATGTCGGGTTTGCGCTGTTTTGGGTCATCCTGCGGCAACGGTTTGAAAATGATTTTGCTGCGCGAGCGTGTCACACGAATGATTTCTTCAGCGAACTGAAGCATCGTCAACTCGGTCGGATTGCCGATGTTCACCGGCAGATTTTCATCGCTCATCATCAGCCGGTAAATTCCTTCGATCAAATCGGAGCAGTAACAAAAACTGCGCGTCTGCGTTCCTTTCCCGAAAATTGTGACCGGCCTGTCCGTCAACGCCTGGCTGATGAACGCTGGCACGACGCGGCCATCGTTCAAACGCATCCGCGGGCCGTAGGTGTTGAAGATGCGGACGATCTTGGTGTCAATCTTGTGCTCGCGGTGATACGCCATCGTGAGCGCCTCGGCGAAACGTTTCGATTCATCGTAGCATCCGCGCGGGCCGATGGTGTTCACGTTGCCCCAGTAATCTTCCGTCTGCGGATGCACAAGCGGGTCGCCGTAGATTTCCGAAGTGGAGGCAAGCAGGAAGCGCGCGTTTTTTTCCTTTGCAAGCCCGAGCGCCTTGTGCGTGCCGAGCGAGCCGACCTTCAACGTCTGGATAGGAAAATGCAAATAATCAACCGGACTTGCCGGCGACGCGAAGTGCCAGACATAATCCACAGGCGCATCGAGAAACAAAAATTCCGTCACGTCCTGCTGGATGAATTTGAAATCCGGGTTGCCGCCGAGGTGCGCGATGTTGCTGACCGAGCCTGTGATGAAGTTGTCAATGCCGATGACTTTGTGGCCGCGTTTCAAAAGCAGATCGGTCAGGTGCGAGCCGAGAAAGCCTGCCGCGCCGGTGACGACGGATGTGGGCCGGCTTTTTTTTGAAGAAGTTTTTTTAGCCATGAAATTTATTTCGCTCCCGCACCAGTAAGCACAATCGGCACGGTGCGCCAGAGAATTTTCAAGTCCAGCCAGAACGACCAGTTGTCAATGTATTCCAAATCCAGCCGCACCCAGTCGCGGAAATCTTTGACATCGTTCCGGCCGCTGACCTGCCAGAGACAGGTCATCCCCGGTTTGACGCTGAGACGCCGGCGGTGCGCGACGTCATTGAACCGTTTGACCTGCTCGACCGGCAGAGGGCGCGGCCCGACGAGACTCATCTCGCCGCGGAGCACATTGATGAGCTGTGGAAATTCATCCAGGCTGAATTTCCGAAGCCATCGGCCAACGCGAGTGACGCGCGGGTCGTTGGTCATCTTGAAAACAGGCCCTTCCATCTCATTCATCTTGGCGAGTTCATCCTGCCGCATCTCGGCGTCAGTGACCATCGTGCGGAATTTATACATCGTGAACGGCTGCCCGTTCAACCCGGCGCGCTTTTGTCGGAACAGCACCGGCCCGGGCGAAGTCAATTTAATCAGCAAGGTGACCAACAAAAACGCCGGCGAAAAAAGGACCAGCAATATCAGCGCCCCGATAAAATCCAAGGCTTCCTTTGAAACGCTTTGCCACGACGCTTCCGGTGTGGTGCGAAAGACCATGACCGGCCTGCCAAAAAAATCATCGAAGCTCGTTCGCGAAAGTTGCGTCTTGAAAAAGTCCGCGACGAGCCAGACTTCGACGCCTTCCATTTCGCATGCTTTGATCACCGATTCGACCTGTTCGAAGTGCCTGTGCCGCGCGCTTAAGATGACGCCGTTGGCAGAATGCTCGTGGAGCATGCGGACCAATTGCTCGACGGCTGCTCCGCTCAAATTGAGTTCAGCGGCGATTTCCATTCCTTCACTGGGCCGCGAACGGGCTTGGGCGCGCATGTTTTTCAATTCATCCTCCGAGCCGACGAGAATGAAGCGGCGGATGAATTGTTCGCGCGCGATCTTGCTTTTCAGCCCGAGCCGGACGAGTTCCTCCTTGAGAAAAATCAAAATGAAGCTGATGCCTCCGAACCACAACGGAATGAACCGCGCGATATACATCCGGAAGAAAAACAACACCAGCGTCAGCGCAATCACGCTGAAAAGGCAGCCTTTGAAGAGCAGCCACAACGTCGTCCAGCGCGAGCCGAGCAACGGGCGAGTGTAAAATCCTTGTGCTTCAAGAATCAGCGCGCAACCCGGAACAACAAAAAAGACCCATGCGTAAGCTTCCAGCGGCGCGACTGGCGGCAGTCCCAACAAATCTATCACGTCGGGATTCGCCCGGAGCATGTAAGCCAGAAGAAAACTCGCCGCGAAGATGCACGCATCGAGCATCTCGTGAACTTTCATCCGCATTTGGCGATGTTTTCGCAGCATGGCCTGAACTTTCGGTTGAAATGTTTACCAAACAATTGCCTCAGGCGCAATGACGGCGCGGATGTCAAAATACGCCGATGATGGATTCACCGAAGTCATTCGCCTGCGGTGATTGCCGCTGAAACTCCATTCGTCCCCACCGGCATAAGTTGAAACTGCGGCACGCTGGCCGCAATCAATTGCTTCATACGCTCAAAAACTTTTTCTTCAGCGCCCGGTTCGCACGTCGAAAGACAGGTCACGTAGGCCCATCGCTGCAACACGCCCGTCCGAAACAAATCCCAGGCCAGTTCCCACATCCGGACTCCATGCCCGGCGGTGATCTTGTTTTCCGAGACGAACCAATACACGTAAACCGCGCGGACAGTCACCTCGCGGCCATCGGCCTGTTTCGCTTTTTTTACGATGATCAATCGCGTCACCGGCAGTTCATACGGCTGCGGTTCGGTGACGGAAACGGTGTGCATGTCCGTCCGCTCGATGCTCCAGCCCTGGGCCGGAAGACAGATTTGGGCTTTGTGAATGCTGGTGCGGTCCGTGCCCATCACAACGACGCTGACCGCCGTTTCAAAACCATCCTGCGCCCGGTATTGGCGGCGGCCAAAAATCGTGTCCGGCGGGAGGGCGGTCAGCTCGATTTTGGTGATTGGCAGCGGCTGCGATTGATAGTCCAGCGCCGTCGTTGGCAGCCCGACGCTGTTCGTCCTGGCAATCTTGCCGTCTTCGTCGAAAACAGGTTGCATCGCCAGCCGCACGCCCGGTCTGCCGGGCTTTTGTCGCGCTTGCAACTGCGGCAACAAAACCGCCGTGCCGCCAATCAAAGCCAGCGTCACAAAAAATAAAATCCATTTCTGCGATTTCATGCCGCGCTTGCCCCTGAGGTTTGATTTGGACTTTTTTTCCCTCGGTCAAGCCATCGCCCGATGAGCATCAAGCCGAGCACTGCCGGCACGTAAGGCAGCAACTTCAAAACCCCAAACGGCCCGCCTTCATGCACGTAGTTGCCCGCATCCTGGCCGGACAATTCCGCCGCGACTATGATCATCAGCATCCGAAAAACGTTCGCCAACACCGCCAGCGGCAGTGCCGAAGCGATCAGCACGAGGCGCTCCCGTTTTTTTCCGAACGAAATGAAAGCGTAGATCGTCGCCAGCGCAAGGATCGCAGTCACGCTGCGGATTCCGCTGCACGCCGGCGCCACGTCGTAATTGAACGTCCGGAATGGATCGAAAAGTTGCGTGCCTTCGCAGCGAACGTCCACACCCAGCACGAGCGCGAGGCTGGAAGTAATTTTCGCCACCAGCATCCGTAATGGAAGCGTCACCGGTTCAAGCGCAGCAGCCACGGGCACGCAAAACGCGAAGATGAAAAATGGAAACGAACTCGCCTTCATCCATTGCCAACCCCAGACCAGCCCGGTCAATCCATAAAGCCCCGCGAAAAACGCCACCACGGAAATGCGCGTCTGCTGCACCATGAAGCCGACGACGTGAAGGAGCAAACCGGCCGCCACCAGCCCGAGCGCGGGCCACCAGATTTGCTTGGGCGTGGCCAGCAAAATTCTTCGCTTCCACCAAAACAAACCGAGGACGACAAGAGGAACAAACTTTCCATGCTGCTCGTCCACCGAAGTCGTGAAAATAAATTTCAGCCAGCCGAATAACGAAGGCGTATGCGTGTAACCCAGCGTCGAGTTGCCAAGAAAATGAAACAGCGCAATCCACGCCGCGAACAGCCCGAGGAAAATCCCCTTCTCCGGCATGAGCCGCCAGCATTCCACGAACTCTCGTCGAAATTCAGCCAGCCGGTGTTCAGGTTTGTCAGTCGCAGCCGCGTTCATGTTTTTGCAGCCTCGATGATACTGCGACGGTGCGAATCAATCAATTTGCCTTTCGCACCACCTTGAGCGCGGGAAATCATGCCGCGACCGGCTCGCGGCTTTTCACCATCTCGTCATAAATCCAGCGGTAAGTTTTTTCCAGCCCGTCGCGCAATCGCGTGTCCGGCTCCCAGCCAAGAAGTTTTTTGATGAGCGTGTTGTCGCTGTTGCGGCCATTGACGCCTTTCGGCGCTTTCAAATTGTAACTGCGCTTGAGTTTGATGCCCGCTATGTCTTCCACGATATCCACCAGCCCGTTGATCGTCACGACTTCGCTGCTGCCGATGTTGATCGGCTCGATGACGTTGCTGTGCATCAACATTTGCGTTCCCTTGAGGCAATCGTCAATGAACATGAAACTGCGCGTCTGCTTTCCATCGCCCCAGATCTCGATCTCATGTTTGCCGGACAACTTCGCCTGGATCACTTTGCGGCAGACCGCCGCCGGCGCTTTCTCGCGTCCGCCGTCGTAAGTTCCATGCGGGCCATAGACGTTGTGATAGCGGGCGACGCGCGTAGTGATGGCGAAATCCTCGCGGAAATGGCGGCACATGCGCTCGCTGAAAAGCTTTTCCCAACCGTAGCCATCTTCAGGCATCGCGGGATAGGCGTCGGCCTCCTTCAACGGAATCACGTCTTCGCAGATTTGTTTCTCACCATTGTAAACGCACGCGGACGAAGCGTAAAAAAATCTTTGCACGCCGAACTTTTTCGCCGCCATCAGTAGGTGCGTGTTGATGAGCACGGACAACATGCAGAGCGCGCGGTTGTTTTCGATGAAACCCATGCCGCCCATGTCCGCCGCGAGATTAAAGACCTGCTGCGCGCCTTTGCTCGCCGTTTCGCACGCCTCCTTCTCGCCCAGATCGAGCTGCAAATTTTCAACGCCGGGAAAGCGCTGATACCATTCATCGAACGGCTTGATGTCCACCGCGCGGATGTCGCGATGGCCTTGCTTCAACAGATCGGCAACAAGATGGCCGCCAATGAAACCGCCCGCGCCGCACACTAAAATTTTTTCGGAGTTCATTAAAAATGAGTTGCCCAGCTTAATCGGATGCCAGACCGGCTTCAAGAAATCATTCGCGTGTGACCGCTGATTTTTCAGCAATGATCAGTTGCGAAACGCCTAAAACGCGAATCAGAGGAATTTGTTCCATCCAACTGCTGATGCGCCTGAGAACCGAGCTGTTGCCGCGCATCCAGGCAGGTTGTTTACCTGAAATATTTTCAAAAGTTTGCCACAAATAAGCGGTGCGCACGATTTTGAAACCGGAATCCGCAACCAGCCTGCGCATCTGGCGCGGCCAATAGTTTCGCGCCCAATAGCGAAAAAATCGCCCGCCCAAACGCAATGGCAGGTATGGCACGAAAGGCGTATAGTGAGGCAGCATCCGCCCGGAATTCTTCCAATACACTCCGTGCGTCTCGAACGGATAAAGGCGATTGGGCGAAAACAGGAAAAGCATCCCGCCGCGCCGCAGAATGCGTTGCGCCTCGCGCAGCGCAGCACGATCATCAGGAACGTGTTCCAACACCTCGTTCATCAGTGCCATATCAAAACTTTCATCTGGAAAGCCAGTGGATTGTAAATCTCCGATCAAAACTCTTTCGCCATGCTTGTGTTTTTTGCGGAAGGCAGCAACTTTTTCGGGGCTGTGTTCAATGCCCCAAACATCCGCGCCTTCAGCCGCCAACGCCGCAACGTATTCTCCCGCGCCGCAACCGCAATCCAGCACTTTCTTCCGCTGAAGATCAATGGCGCTGCGGATCAGCGCCAGCCGCTTGGCCATGTTGACCGGCGTAGCGGTGTCGCCGCCACCAGGCACAATAACTCCTGCCCGCGCGTTGGAAGCTACGCGGCGCATTCGGAATCAGACTGTTTTTCCGACAAGGAATATTTTTTTAAACCCAGCAGTTGACAGAAAATTTTGAGGAGAAAGACCGGATTGTTTCCCAGATAACGCCGCCAAAGCCGCTTCGGTTCAGAGCAAAGACGAAAAAACCATTCGAGGCCGCTGCGTTGCATCCAGCGCGGCGCCTGCCGCACGCGACCGGTGTAAAAATCAAACGCCGCGCCGACGCCAAAAAAGAGCGTCGTGTCCAGCTTGTCGAAATGATCCGCCATGAATTGTTCCTGCTTTGGCGTGCTCAGGCCGACCCAGAAGATATCCGGTTTTTTTTCGTTCACTTCACGAACCAGTTCCTTTTCCTCGTCGGCAGTCAATGCCCGAAACGGCGGTGTGTAAGTCCCAACGATTTTGACTCCCGGGAAATTTTTCTCCAGCGCCGCCTTGAGCTGTTGCGCCACGCCTTCAGCGCCGCCACACAAAAAGTGTGTGTAATCTTTTCCGCGTGTGAATTGACAGACCTCGAACATCAAGTCCGGCCCGTAGACGCGCTCCATCTCGCGAAACCCGCGCAGTTTTCCAACCCAAACCATCGGCATCCCGTCCGGCGTCGTGAGAAACGAGCGGTTGAGAATTTTTCGCAGCGACTCATCACGTTGAGCTTCCATCACGCCGTGAACGCCCGTCACACAAACGTAGCCCTTCCTTCTTTGCTCCAGCGCTTCGACGATTTTTGCGCGCGCTGATTTCAGATTCAACACGCTGATGCCGACGCCGAGGACGTTTACACGAGCGGGAGTGGAAGTCGCAGTGAACATAATCAAATTCTATTCGCGTGGCGCGCCAAAAAATTTTCAACTTTCGGGAAAACTTCCTCCTCAGTGTGGCTCGTGATGCAGTGCGGTTCAGGGAAATGGCAGTAATCCGAGCACGGCCAATATGGACAAGGCTTGCCGGGAATAAACTGCGCCGCCGGATGCAACGGCAGAAACCATTCCGGCACTTGGGGGCCGAAGATCGTGAATGTGGGCGCGCCCCCAAGCGCGGCCAAATGGCCGGGGCCGGAATCATTGCCGATGAAAACGGCGGCGCGGTCAATGACATCGAGCAATTCCGAAACACCTTGCGGAGTCTTCACTTCTTTTTCCCCGGCTTGAAGCCACCAGTCGCGCTGGTCGCCATCGCAAGCAACTGTCACGCGATACTGGCGTTCGCGCAAATGACACACAAGTTTCAGGTAATTTTCCAGCCGCCACATCCTCGCCGGCCTTCCCGCGCCGGTGTGGACCAAAACGACGCCATCGCGCTTTTGCGGCGGCAGGACGAGTTGATCTCTTGGCGGCAGATCAAGCCCGAGCGCGCGACCTGCGACGCGCCAGTTTTCGTAGCGGTGTTGGGTCGGCGGCGGATGAACGAGCGGCCGCGTCAAAAAAATCCTGCTGCCGATCCGCGGGAAGCCGATGCGCTGTTTCACTCGCGCGGCGAACAACAGAAAATGGTCGCGTGGGTCCCATCGACCGGACACGCCAAAGTCGAATCGCTGCGCAGATAAATTTTTGCGCAACCGCGAGAGTTCACGCCACGACCACTTGTGCAGCCGGTATTTTCCCGTGAACACAGTCCAAGGTGCGGTGAACGGCACGACGTTCACGCCCGGGAAGAAACGTTTTTGCAATTCGAGCACGTGAGACCTGGCCAGAAGCGTGACGTCGAATTTTTTTCCCGCGGCCTGCAAAAGGGGCGTCGCGATGGCGAGGTCGCCTATTCCCCATAGCTCAGTGACTAGAAGTTTTGGCTTCATCGACAATCGAATTTAATCTGTTCTCCAACGAAACCGAGGCTGCGTCACTTCAAACCGAACCCGTTCCTCAAAACTTTTCTGAGTGTAAATGCTGTAAGAAAAACGACCTTGAAAATAAGCCCCTCCCGCCAGCCGGCGCAGCCGATGATGAAAAATCAAAAGAGATTTCAGTTTTCTAGCCCAAAACGGAGCTGACGCTTGCAACTCCCGTCTCTCACGAATTGCATTTGGCCTGGTGCTCATGTTCTGGCCGGTCATCGTGAATGCCGAAGTGAACTGGCGCAGCGTTCCCATCGAAATTTTGTTTTGCAAAAGTCGCAGCATCCATTCGCCATCGCCGACATCGCGCAATCGCGCATCAAAAAACAAACCATGCTCGTCCAAAATTTTGCGCCGAAAAAACGTTGCGCAAGTTAACGTGGATAAATGAGAAATCCAAGTGTGGTATTTCAACGGCACTTGAACTTTCCGATGGAAAAGATACCGCAATTCCGAATCCACTATGACAGAGTGACCAAATACGACGTCAGTCAGCGGGTTGTTCAGAAAAAAATTGTCCACAGCCTGGAGGCAGCCGGACAGATATTGCTCGTCGCAGTTGAGGTAAGCGAGAATTTCACCGTCAGCCCGGCGCAGGCCGCGATTGATGGCGTCATACATTCCGCCATCGCGTTCGACCAACAGCTTGACTCGGTTGTCCTGCCGCAGCCAATCAAGCGTGCCATCCGTTGAACCGGCATCCTGCACGATGTGCTCAAGCTCGACGCCTTGATCAGCCACGGAGGCCAGACAGAGTTTCAGCCATGGCGACGAATTGAAGCTTGGCGTGATGATCGAGAAACGCACGGGCGAAATGTTGCAATGGGAAATGCAGGAGTCGAGTTTCTTAATCGCCACCAGCTCATGGTCGAGCGAGTTGCAATGTTTCCGATGCAGCAACAGAAACCGGGCGTCTGATGCCCCCATTGAGCGCGATGCTCAACCCGACTATTCCGACGAAATGAGCCAGATCGGAATAAAACCCGCCGAAGATTCCACAAAAGAATACAAACCTGGCAACGAAGATGGCCAGAAGAAAAGTATTGATGCGCTTTAGTCTTGGATCACCATGCCGATAGTTCAAGTAAAGGGCGCGCATCGAAGCAACGATGAACCACAGAAAACAGACCGAGCCAAAAATTCCAAAGGGAATGATGACCGAAAGCGGGCCATTGTGATAATTGCCTGCAACGATGGCCTCTTCACTCGAAGCACCGAAACCACGCGACGCGCCCAGACTGGCAAGGTAAAGGTCGGTTGGATTGATGGCATATCCTTTTCCTTTCCACAGATATTTCGGTATCTCCGGCACCACAACCTTCCACATTTCCACCCGCCACTCGGTGGATCCTTGAGCATCCATTCGCACCGATGGATCCACGTCAACCGGCAGAAAACTCAATGTGCGCTGGACGGCCAGCGGCATCTTGCCGACAAAAGGTAAAAAGAGCACTGCGCCAATGACCATCACAAACATCGTTACTGGTAAAAGACGTGTCCGCCACAAACCTTCGAACCAGAATAAAGTGGTAAAAGTCAAACCAAGAAAAATGAATCCAGAGCGAAAACCTCCAAACATGCTTCCAAAAATTGCGAGAACAAATAAAATCGCCCGCCAGGGCTTTGAAAATTCCAGAAGGCCGCTTATGCCATATCGCGCCAGCAAAAAACAAAACACCGCCTGCCCCGCCCAACTCATTCCTGCCAGCCGAACCATGTCTTGCGCAGCAAAACTGTAATCCGCTTGGGCCTGTGCTATTGCGAAGTCGGGAGGAAACAAGAAATAAAAAAAGTAAAACCGTTCCCCAAGCGCATAAGTCACATTGCTCATTACCGTCAACAAGCCCGGCAGGAAAAAGAGTGCGATATAGCGCCCGGCTCGTTCGACCGGAATAGTCTGGCTGGTAAGCGCAAAGTATCCCACGACTGCGGCAATGATAAAAACATAGCCGCGACCGCCAAATGTTTGGCCGCCTAGAGCGCGCATCCCCATCCCGCCGGTCAAGCGCGCCGTTGCCAGCACCACGCCTATCAGAAACAACAGCGGCAAGGCCACTGAAAGAGCGCCAACAAACCTGCGCTTGGAATCTGTCGCGCGGCTCAACACCGCAATGAGCAGACTGCAACCTGCCATCAACATCCAAAGCGACGGAGAGCCGGGAAGAAAATACAGGGAAAGGTTCGCGTTCCATGCAAAAATCAGAATCGGCTGATGCCACCGCACGAGAACCGGAATGAACGGCAGTCCCAGCACCAGAATCAAAATTCCCAGCCCGGCCCAATCCGCAGCCCCGCCCAAAAACTGCGCCAGAAAATAACCAAAGATGACCGCCACCAACAAAGCGGCGCTCACGATGATAAAGTTGCGATTTACCGGAAAACTTTTGTCCATTCGACCAGACATTAGTAGTGGATTGGTGCCTGTTCGCAAACTTATTCTTGGCTCGACTAGGGTTTTCGAGATCATTACGAAGTCGTTCCTGAAAAACTCTTTTACGGGCGGGCGAGTGAAACGGTGGGGGATTG
>CAYMCQ010000078.1:0-21024 GCA_964389025.1 uncultured Verrucomicrobiota bacterium | reverse complement strand
GCTCCCCGCGCACTACTTACGAAATCCCAAACTCAAAAACCGGGGATAGTCCTGGTATTTCAAACAGCCAATGGTTCCAATGTCCTGCTCTTAGCCGCGAGAGATTTGTAGCCGTCTCGCAACATCCGCTCGGTCGTTTCCCAACCCAGGCACGCATCGGTAATCGAAACTCCGTAGCGGAGTTTGGAAAGGTCGGCCGGAATCGGCTGCGCGCCTTCGCACAAGTTGCTTTCGATCATCACGCCGATGAGCGAGCGCGTGCCGCCTGCGCGTTGTGCCACGACGCTGCGCCACACATCTTCCTGACGCGCGTGCTGCTTCTCGGAATTCGCGTGGCTGCAATCCACCATCATCACGGCGGGCAGTTTGGCTTGCGTCAATTTTGTTTCCGCGTCACGGATGCTTTCGGCGTCGTAATTCGGTCGCGCGCGTCCGCCGCGAAGGACGACGTGGCCGGCGGAATTTCCTGTTGTGCGGATGATGCTCGTGATGCCGTCCTGATCAATGCCAAGAAAAGCGTGCGGCGTCATCGCGGACTTCATCGCGTCAATGGCGACTTGCAGACTGCCGTCCGTCGCGTTCTTGAAACCGACGGGCATCGAAAGTCCACTCGCCATCTCGCGGTGCGTCTGCGATTCCGTCGTGCGCGCGCCGATTGCCGCCCAGCAAATCAGGTCGGCGGTGTATTGCGGAATGATCGGGTCGAGAAATTCCGTGGCCGTCGGCAAACCCATCTCGGTGATGTCGAGCAACAGCTTGCGCGCTTTTTTCACGCCGGTCTGAATGTCGTAGCTGCCGTCGAGATGAGGGTCGTTGATCAACCCTTTCCAGCCGATCGTCGTGCGCGGCTTCTCGAAATAAACGCGCATGACGATCTCGAACTGGTCGGCAAGCTCGACGCGGAGTGAATTCAACTTCGTCGCGTATTCGAGCGCGCCGTCAACGTCATGGATCGAGCAAGGCCCAACGACCACTAACATTCGTGAATCTTTTCGCTGAAGAATGTTCGTGATGCGTTCGCGTCCATGGAAAACGGTTTTGTTCGCCGCGTCGGTCGTCGGCAGTTCCGCCTTCAACGCCGTCGGCGTGACGAGGCGGACACATTCGCGGACGTGCAGATTTTGCGTCGGTAGCATGGGAGGAGAATTATATCGGAGAATGGCAGCAGCGAAAGAATTAACTACACCGTTTCATAGGCCGAGCTTCACCGGAGCAGCAAATGCAGTGGTGTCACTGGCCAAGCCGGATGAAAGACTACAAGTATTCCTCCAGCCGTCAAAATCGCCGTGAGGACGCCAATTAGAATGATGTCCCGTTTGGTCCAGAATGAGCCAAAACTCCGCGTTAGAATGAACGCAAGGCCAACCAGAGCGATTCCTAACATCAGAATCATCACGAGATATTTTTCTGTGCCCAAGAACGTCAGCATATCCTGCGGTGCCCGATACGGAATTCGTATGAGCTCGAAAAGAAGCCATTCCGCGAATGCTAGACAGCAGATCGTGTGACGCGCTTTCTAGGTAAGCGATGTCGTATCATAAACCAATACACGTTAAGAGTGTGGCTTCAACTCCGCCGCGAGTTGCTGTCCCAAAGTCTCAGGTTCTTTGACGTTGCGCTTCCCCTTAGCGCATTTCCGTGTTCCGCCAACAAATGAAATCACCTTCATCTCGATTTTATCGCCGACGACTTCCGCGTAGGCCGCAACGGGACTGGCGCAGCCGCCACCCATCGCCGCTAGAAACGCGCGCTCCGCCGTCACGCATTGCATTGTGTTGAAATGATTCAGGCGCTCGCAAATCTTCGCGATGCGTTCGTCGTCCGCGCGGATCTCAATCCCAATCGCCGCCTGACCAACGGCAGGCAGCATCACGTCCGTTTCCAGAATCGTCGCGAGCAAACCGTCCGGCACGGCGTCACCTTCAAGTTTTCCGGCGGGCGTGATCTTGAAATTCAGCCGCGCGATGCCGGCGGCGGCGAGCATCAGCCCGTCCAGTTCCACTTTGTCCGCGAGCTTTTGCATCCGCGTGACGATGTTGCCGCGAATCTCGACGATCTTCAGGTCAGGCCGGCGCATCAGCAACTGGTCGCGCCGCCGCGTGCTGCTCGTGGCGATGGTCGCGCCGCGCGGCAAATCTTTGAGCGTCAGTTTCGTTTTGAAGCCGCGCCGTTCGCTGTGGCCGGGCGACCATTCTTCAACTTCCGTCGCAGATTTTTGCTTCGCCAGATATTCCGCGTCGCGATACAGCAAAACGTCCCGCACATCGGCGCGCTTGCCGACCGCGCCCAGCTTCAGACCCATCGGCAACTCCGTCGGCAAATCTTTCAGGCTGTGCACCGCCAAGTCCGCATGGCCTTTGACGAGCGCCACTTCGAGTTCCTTCGTGAACAAACCTTTCGGCAGTTCTTCTTGCCCGCTTTTTGCCAGCGACGCCGTCAGCATTTTGTCGCCGGTGGTCTTGATGATCTTGATTTCGAAGCGCAGTTTTGGAAACGCCGCGCGGCATTGGTCGAAGATCATGTGCGCCTGGGCGAGCGCGAGCGCGCTGCCGCGTGTGGCGATGGTGATTGGGCGCTCGGTTGGCATTTCTGTTTAACGCAAAGGCGCAAAGGCGCAAAGACGCAAAGTTCCGCAGAAAAAATCTCTGCGTTCTTTGCGTCTTTGCGTCTTTGCGTTAAAAATCATTTTGGAAAATCTACTCGTGACCGAGTGCAGGACGCGAGTGTGAAGATAAGTTCGATGTTCGGCTGCCAAGCAAAGCCTCAACCTTCTCGCGGATGATTTTTTCGCAGCGGACAATTTCTTCTTTGCGCTGGCGCAGATAATCGTCAGCGATGGCCTGCAAGTCGTCAATGTTGTAGAGGTAAACGTTCTCCAAATAATTCACCGCAGGATCAATGTCGCGCGGCACGGCGATGTCAATGAGCAACAGCGGACGATTCTTGCGCGCCTTCATCAGCGGCTCAAGTTTCGCGCGATCCAGAATGTGATGCGGCGCGGCGGTGCTGCTGATGACAATGTCAATTTTCGGAAACTCGCCCGCCCACTCGTCGAAAAGCACGGCGCGACCGCCAAGTTCGCTGGCCAACGCAACGGCGCGCTCGTGCGAGCGGTTCGAGACGATTATGCTTTGCGCGCCGCGACTCAACAGCGCGCGCGCAGTTTTCTCGCTGGTGTCGCCCGCGCCGATGACCATGACGCTGCGGTCTTGCAATGAATTAAAAATTTTCTCCGCAAGTTCGACAGCGACCGAGCCGACGGAAACGCTGCCGCGTTGGATGTTCGTCTCCGTTCGGATATGTTTCGCCACGTTGAACGCGCGCTGAAAGGCTTTGTTCAACTTCGCGCCGGTGTGATTGTGTTTCAGCGCGAGGTCGTAGGCTAGTTTGATCTGGCCGAGAATTTCCGTTTCGCCGAGAACCATCGAGTCGAGGCCGGACGCGACTTTGAAAAGATGCGTGAGGCTGTGCGGTTCAGTGAGCGAATAAATTTCGTCGGTCAGCGGGCCGCGATAATCGTGACAAGTGACGAGAAATTCCTGGAGCGCGGGAAAGGCCTTGCCCGGTTCGAGCGAAGTTGCGGCGTAAATCTCAACGCGATTGCAGGTCGAAAGAATCACGGCTTCCTCGGCAGCGCCGGAATCGCGGAGCAATTGCAACGCAGCGGGGATTCGCGCCTCGGCAAAGGCAAATCGCTCCCGCAATTCAACGGGCGAAGTGCGGTGGCTCAGACCGATGAGGACGATGGGCATAAAAGCTATGTCTTTATTTTTTTCCAAAGACTTAGAACACCGAGCCAGACACACGCCCATGCGACAGCGGGAGTTCCAAAGAATACAATAGGGACGAATACACCTGGCGGATTGATGGTCTCCAAAGCCCATGCGCCGGGGTAATTCAGAGCTGTTGCGATCCAGCCTACGACGGAATTTGGCGGGCCTTGATGCCCTATTCCCGATAACATTGAAAATCCAAAAGCAATCAGTTCTGTCGCAGCTCCTAGCACAAAAGCTCTATAAAGGACGTTCATTTAAGTTCATGGATGATGAATGCCTGACAACAAATTTGTCCCCCAAAACGTCAGCAAAACGAAAGCGAACGCCGCAATCGTTCCCCACGCGAAGCGGCGTCCGACTTGCGAAAATTTCCAGCGCATGACCAGCAGCGCGAGATACAGCAGCCAGACGAACAGCGACCAAACCACCTTGGCATCGGTGAAATAATTTCCACCGCCTCGTTTTTCCAGACTCACCGCGCCAACGGCCAGCCCGAGCGTGAGCAAAATGAATCCCGCGAGCAGCAACCGTCCGGCGGTGGATTCCAGTTTTTCAATCGGCGGCAGGCGCGACAGGATTGCCCGGAGCTTGTGAAATTTCAGATCGTGTTCTTGTGTGAGATACATGAACGCCGCGATCGCGCTCAACCCGAACGCGCCGTAAGCGAGCAGGATCAGCGCGGCGTGAAGACTCGCCGGACCGCCGGAAAATTCCGGTTTGGTGCTGTGTTTGTCCAACTCCGGCATCAACGCGAATACGCCGATGCCAAAAAGGATCGGCGACGCAAACGCGCCGAGAAAACGGACGCGATGAAAAAGCCCGAGCACGAGATACGCCGTGACGATTGTCCACGCGATGAACGTGGTGGCTTCATAAAGATTGTTGACGGGACAGTGTTTCAGGTCGAAACCGCGCAACACCATCGCCGCGGTGTGAAGGCCGAAGCCGATTAGCAGCAGAAAATAATTCACGCGGTTATCTTGGCGAAAACCTTTGCGCCAGAGAAACACCGAGTAAACCATGCTCAAACCGTAAATGATAACGGCGAGCAGAAAAAGATTTCGGTCGGTAAACACTGCGAAGATAAGTTAAACGAGTGAGGCGGAGCGGCAAGAGGCAATTGTAAACTAGGCCTGCGGAGGTTTGGGTGTCGCAAACGTTTTCAATGAACGCCAGAAACCTGCAAACCCGCGCGCGCGGAAAAACAAGGCCAGTCCTAATGCCGCTTCAAGGATTGTCCCTATTGCTACTGTGGCCGAACGCCACTTGCTTGCCCAATAGACCTCGTGATCGGTTAATGTTTGAACCAAGTCAAAAACACTTCTCAACGATTGTGGTAAAGCCCCTGCAAAAACCAAAACCCCGACAACTGCAAACGCCAAAGCTTGCACATCTTCAAAGGAAATAGATGAACCGCTCTTGTCGTTGACTTCCCGTGGCACGAGTTTGTCGGAGAGTGCCTCCGCCCACACAAAGAGAAAGATTCCGATTCCTATCCTGAAAATCGGAGGCAGAATCAGCCAAGTAATAAGTGCTGCGTTCGAATTTCCTGAGTCAACAGGTTCACCAATAGCTACCGCAGAACTCGTATTTATGACGAGAAGTGGAATAGCCTCGACGAGAGAATAAACTCGCAGCAGTCGCAGCACGAGTGTTGCAAGTTGATTCGGTTTCATTGGTTTCCTTTTTGCTGAATGTTGAAAGCTTTCATTCAATAAACTTCATCGTGAGTTCCGACACCTTCGAGCAGAATCGCGTCGCTGCCCTTGTGTTTCACAAATTGGAAGATACAGCGCAAGTTGTAACCAGCGCTGCACGCCCACGAACCGGCGAGTTTGCCTTTGAGCTTGTGAGTTTTGAGTTGCGGATGAAAGGCGTCTTCGGCCAGCAGTTCGAGGGTCAACTGAAGTTCTGGCGCGAGTTGCGGATGTTTGCGGAAAAAACGGCGGGAGGAACGGACGAAAGCGTTTGAAGGCAGGAGCAGCCGTTTCACGCGAGAACCTTGCGCATGATTTCGGATGGCGTGGACGGACGCAGTTTGCCGGACTTAAATTCTTTCCGAGCCTCTTGGACGGATTTGACAAGGGCTTTGCGACGTCGTTCGGCAAGGCGTCGTTGCAACAATTCCATCAGCGATTCCTGCTGCTCATCGGGCAGAGCTTCAATCGAATCAACCACCTGACCGTAAGTTTTCATGTGCCGACTATAACTCTTCGGCCATTAGCAGACAAGCGCGTGATTATTCGACTTTTGTTTCGCTTTTGCCCTTCACCACTTCGCCGATGAGCCAGGCTTTGTGCTTTTGCGCGCGGATGAATTTCAGCACGGCATCCGCCTTGTCCGCCTGAACCGATTACCAGACGTTTCATTGTGTTTATTGAAGCAGGAAGGTTTAACCGGTGAAAGGCTTTTTAGTTTCGTTCGCCTCCAGTCGGTCAGGAGGTTTTGACCGCAGCGCGCTGATTCGGATCTCCCGAAGATCGAATTTCCCGGTCGAAAGTCACTGGTCAATGTTCTTACGCACCCAACCGGCGTGCAGGTCGAGGTAAAGCTGGTTGCGACCGCCGTGGTGCGCGGACCAACCGCCGGGCGGCGGTTCGCTCGAACCGACGCTCCATTGATCCTTGAAGCCAGCCCACCAATGTTTTTCGAAGAATGGGCTCATCAACCATTCCTCATCAGAAACACTCGAACCCCGCAAGGCAGCGACGCTTTCGGGCGTCCGCCCGCGGAGATAGCGGGCCGCTGCGGGGTTCCGCTCCGCCAGCTTGTCACTGAGGTAATTCGCCCAGCCGCGTTCCGGTTCGTTTGTGCCATTCTCCCGCCAGGGACTGAAGAAGTGCTGGTGCCACGCATTGGAAACCGCAACGGACACAGGCGGACTGAGCCAGATCTTTACGTTCGGCATATACGGATGAAACAAAGGCATGAACGACCCCATCGAGTTGTAGCGTTTTCCGCCCGCGTCCACGGGCGGCGTAAGCTGCAACTCGGCGTCCGGCACATGCGGCATTTTCCCCGAACTGTCGATGAGATACATTGAGGTGGCCAAGCCGATCTGGTGGAGGTTCGACAGGCAGGAAGTGCGTTGCGCCCGCCGCTTGGTTTTGCCAAGAGCCGGGAGCAGCATCGCCGCGAGAATGCCGATGATGGCGATGACGACCAGCAGTTCGATCAGCGTGAAGGCGCGTCGGTGGGTGATCAAACAGAGAGCCACACGATCGTCGCCGACCAAATGGGATGGTTCAATCCTGCTCATCAGTGGTCAGACGTGGGGCAAAGAATTGCGAGCAACAGCGGCGATGTCAAATATCATTCCGGCAGACCTTGCATCCGGGACTATGCCGACAGAGCACAGCGGTAATGGCGCTTTTTTTAAATGACCCGCAACCGTTCGATAGCTCAACTTCTCCGCCAAAGCGGTGTCCCGCTTCGCTTGCCACTGCAGCCCACAAATCATAGAACTCTCGCGTCACGCTCGCCCTTAGTCACTTCGCCGATAAGCCATGCTTTGTGCTTTTGCCCGTGGATGAATTTCAGCACGGCGTCCGCTTTGTCCGCCGATACGATTGCGACCATGCCGATGCCCATGTTGAAGACTTGATACAATTCTTCGTCCGGCACGCCGCTCTTGGCTTCGAGGATTTTGAAAATCGGCAGCATGTCCCACGAGCCTTTGCGGATGAGGACGTCGCAGTTCTTCGGCAGCACGCGCGGGATGTTGTCAATGAAACCGCCGCCGGTGATGTGGGCAAAGGCTTTGACGGGCGATAGGCGATAGGCGATAGGCGATAGGCCTGATTTGTTGAAACGCGCGAGCAGTTTTTGAACAAGCGGGCCGTAGCTGACGTGGACTTTCAGCAATTCGTCGCCGATGGTGTTTCGCAATTCTGGAACGCAGCTTTTCGGCTTCAATTTCATTTGCTCGAAGAAAATTTTTCGCGCGAGTGAGTAGCCGTTGGTATGCAGGCCGCTGGAGGCGATTCCGATAAGGGCGTCGCCGGGACGGATGGTTTTCGCGCCGTCGAGCATCCGGGATTTCTCGACAACGCCGACGATCGTGCCGCTCACGTCGTATTCACCGGGCGCGTAAAAGCCGGGCAACTGCGCCGTCTCGCCACCGATGAGCGCACAGTTGTTTTCCGAGCACGCATTGGCGAAACCGCTGATCACTTCGGTGAAAACGCGCGGCTGAAGTTTGCCCGTGCCGATGTAGTCGAGAAAGAAAAGCGGCTCCGCACCGAGCACGGCGATGTCGTTGACGCAATGGTTGACGAGGTCTTGGCCAATCGTGTCGTGGCGATCCATCGCGAAGGCGATTTTCAGTTTCGTGCCGACACCGTCCACGCTGGAAACCAGCACCGGCTCGCGGAATTTTTTCACATCGAGCGCGAACAATCCGCCGAAGCCACCGACTTTGCCGAGGACTTCGCGGCGATGTGTGGCGGCGAGCAAGCTAGGCAGAGTGGCTTTGACTTTGTTTCCCAAATCAATGTCCACACCGGCGCGGGCGTAGGCTTTGCGTTTCATCGCCGGACATTAACCGCTAAGACGCCAAGCACGCCAAGAACTTTGTTCGTCTAAGCGTCTTTCTCTGAACCGTCTGAAGTTCCACAAGATTTTGAGCTGGCCAGCCTTTATCGTATACTCGCCACTCGTCACAAGAACTCCGGTTTTTCCAATTCATCAATTCATTTTGATTCGCCGTCAAATCTTCTGCTAATTCAGTGGCGATGATTCGCGACTGTGGATACAATAAGCTCGATGAGAATGAGATTTCTCGCCGTTTTCCTTGTGCTGACAGTCACTTTGTTCGGCATGGGTTATTATTTCTTGAACCGCCTTTCTTCAGAAGTTGCTCCGCCGATCAAATCAGTTTCCAACGAAAATCTTCGCGAACCTCGAAAGCTTTCGGGGCTGAGAAATATACCTGCGCCGGAAAAACAAGGCGCGGCGGCTCAGCCCCAAGTAGTTTACGTCACCAACCAATTTCGCTGGAGCGAGCTGGAGTCGGACGATTACCGGAAATACATCGCCAACTTGCGCGCCGTGGGCTGCCCGGAGAACACGATCAAAGACATCATCCTTACTGACGTGATGAAGCTTTTCGCGGCGCGGCGCGGGCAGTTCGCTCACAATGGCCGCGAGTTCAAGTTTTGGGAGACGGACGAAAAACGAAAGCTCAACACGCAGCAACTTGAGGAGCAGGAGAGGCAATTGGCGGCGATTGACAAGGAGCTTCCTTCAGTGCTGCGGGAATTGCTCGGCATCAATTACCAGCGCGAGTTGGGCAAATATTTTGTGGACGCGAACGAAGACGAGCGGCGGCTGAATTTTGTCCCCGCAGAAAAACGGGAGCAGCTTCTCGCGTTGCGGGAGAAGATTGAAGGAATGCGGGAACGAATTCTCGAAGCGGCAAATGGCAATCCGTCCCCGGCGGATTTTGAAGCGTTGCGAAAGGTTGAGGAGGAACAGAAGGCCGGGTTGAAAAATATTTTGTCCGACATAGAAATTGCGGAATTCGAGTTGCGGATGTCGCCGGTTGCCGACCGATTGCGCGCGGAGTTGATTGGTTTCAATCCGAGCAAGGAGGAGTTTCTCCAGTTTTTCGAGTTGCAAGGTGCGCTGGAGGAAAATTTTGCGTATTCAAATCCGAATGACCCGAGCGTGATTCGCGAGAAGACGGCCATGCAGAAAGATGTCGAGCAGGAGATTGCGCGGCAATTAGGCGAGGCGCGTTACGCGGAATATGAGCGCGCCAAGAATCCTGACTTTCGCGACACCTGCGTCTTTACGGAAGTTTATGGGCTGCCGCAGTCAACCGCCCGGACGCTTTTTGAGATCAAACAAATCGCCGAAGCGGAAAAAGCGAATCTGATGCGGAACTCAACTCTGTCCGAGTATGACCGGTGGGAAACGATGAGGTCTTTTCAGGCGGAGATTGAAACAAGCCTGCAACAAACGCTGGGCGCTAAAACATTTTCCGCCTACAACGAAAGCGCCGGCAAGTGGATCCAGAATCTGCGGTAAGCTAGGACAGTAACGCTGTCTGCCAGTTCATCAATTTACTTAGATTCGTTTCCCAATCTTCTGCCAGCGCAAGCAACATCGCCTTGCTCGCAATCAGTGTTGGGTCAATTCCAAGCTCGTGCGCGCGCGCGTCGCGGCGTTTTTGAAATTCTTCAAAACGTCGCCGTTCACTTTCACTTGCGCGGCGGCTGAAGGAGCGGAGTGGATGCGGTTGAAGATGCGCGGCCAGTTTCAATCCGCGCTCGATGGCGAGTTTCAGTTCGTCGCGGCGGCGTTCGGAGAATCGTGACGGAATAAGCGAATCAAAAAGTGGGGCGGGCATCTTGCCTGCCTGCGCAGGCTGGAAGCCTGCGCTACTCTCCGCAGCCACAACTTTTGCAGCGATTTTTATAAGCGTCTCGTGCGGCAAAATAAAAAACGGCGGACGGTTTGCGGCAAGCGCTTCGTTTTCGCGCCACCGCCAGAGTTCGCGCAAAACGCCAAGCGCCTGCCGGCTCAAGACGTTGCTGCCTTTGACGCGCCAGATTTTGTCCGCATCGGGCAATTTTTCCTCCGCGCATTCCTCGATGAGATGGTCGCAGCTTTCCTGATGCCACGCGAGCCGGCCTTTTTGCTCAAGCTCGACCTTGAGTTTGTCCGAAAGCGACTTGAGGTAGTGCGTATCGTTGCGGGCGTAGGCTTCCATTTTCTCGGTCAGCGGTCGCCGCGCCCAATCCGCCTTTTGCGAACCTTTCTCCAGCGTGACGCCAAGGTAATGCGAAACCAGATTGCCCAGGCCGAATTGCCGATGGCCGAGCAGACGCGCGGCGAGCATCGTGTCGAAAATCGCGCGCGGCACGAAGCTGTGATGTTTGCGGAACAATCGCAAATCGTAATCCGCGCCGTGCATGATGAGTTCGTGGTCGTTCAGCGCTTCAAGCAGCGGGTCGAGATTCAGTTTTGCGAGCGGGTCAATCAAATGATCGCCCGCAATCGTGCTGATCTGGATGAGGCAAACCTTTTCGGGATAGGCGTGAAGGCTGTCCGCCTCGGTGTCGAGCGCAAGCCAGTCCGCCTTCTGGATCGTCGGCAAAAGTCGCGAGAGCTTTTCGTCGGAATCAATCATTTCAAATCTTTTGTAGCAGCTGACGTAAGGAGGCTCTGACTTCAATTCGAAACAAAGTGAGCCTCCTTATGTCGGCGGCTACGAACGTAATAACGTTTCCCCGTCAGCGAAACAAATATTCTTCACACCATGAAGACAAACGGCTACGTTGTCGCACATGAACCTACCAGCAGCCTTTATTCAGTCGGCCAAAATTCATTCCGACAAGCCTGCGTTGTTTTCCGGCGAGACGGAATTTTCCTACGCGGACGTTCTTGGGCGTTCTTCGGCCGTCGGCGCTCATTTACGGGACAAACTTTCAGTCAGTCCCGGTGACCGCGTTGGCATCTGGCTGAAGAATTGTCCTGAGTTTGTTTTTTCCCTCTTCGGAATCTGGCTGGCAGATGCAGTCGTTGTTCCCATCAATAATTTTCTGAAACCGGAAGAAGTGTCCTACATGCTTGCAGACGCGGACATCAACGTGCTCATCAGCGAAGCGGAAATGGGAGAAGGTCAGGCTGCGTTGAAGGCGAAGCGTCCGGGGCTTCAAGTCTTGAACGTGGATGATTTCAGCAAATCGTGTGGACGCCCGGCCGATAGCCCATCACCAATTACCAATCGCCAATCCTCCGACCTCGCCGTCATCATCTACACCTCCGGCACAACGGGACGGCCAAAGGGCGCGATGCTCTCGCACGGAAATCTTTTGTGCAACGTCGAGAGTTGCAGGCAAGTTCTGCAACTGACCGGCCATGATCGTTTCGCCGTGATTCTGCCGCTTTTTCACAGTTTCATGCTTACGGTGGGGACGCTTTTGCCGCTGCTGGTGGGCGGCTCGCTGCTGCTTGTGCGCTCATTGCATCCGATGAAAAATCTTTTGCAGGAAATTGTGGAGCGCAAGGCGACTGTGCTGGCGGCAATCCCTCAATTTTTCCGGGGTCTGACGATGTCGCAAATCACGGGAAAAGATTTGCCGATCCGGTTGTTCTTCAGCGGGGCTGCGCCACTGCCAGTGCCGACGATTGAAGAGTTCCGGCAAAAATTCAACGTGCCGCTGATAGAAGGCTACGGGTTGAGCGAAGCCAGCCCGGTGTGCAGCACAAATCCGCCGCAAGGGCCGATCAAGCCCGGCTCCATCGGCCCGCCGATCCCGGGCGTCGAGATGAGCATTCAGGATGATCACGGAAACATTCTTGCGGCGCGCCAAACCGGCGAGGTGTGCATTCGCGGCGGAAACGTGATGCAGGGTTACTGGAACCAGCCTGAGGAAACGGCAAAAACCCTTCGCAATGGCTGGCTGCTGACCGGCGACATAGGACATCGTGACGAGGACAATTACTTTTACATCACCGACCGGAAGAAGGACATGCTGCTGGTCAACGGCATCAATGTCTATCCACGCGAACTCGAGGAGGTCATTTACCAGTTTCCGGGGATCAAGGAAGTCGCGGTCATCGGCATTCCAGACCGGCGCAAGGGTGAACAGCCAGTTGCGTTTATCGCTGCAAACGGCGAACTTCAACTCGACGAAAAGGAAATCGCGGAGTTTGTGCGAAGCCGGTTGGCGGATTTCAAGGTGCCAAAGCGGATTGTTTTTTTGCCAAATTTACCCCGAAATCCGACTGGAAAAATCTTAAAAACTTCATTGCGCGACATGGTCAGGGACGAAGAATCCAGGCCATCTCCTTCGTAAGCCTCAATAATGCTGTCTGGCAGCGGAGTTTATTCGAGCCGATTGATTTGCAGGCACTTCCAACCCTTTCAAGCCTGATGTCCGTTCCCAGTTGACGCCCCTCGCAAGCGAGCCGTAAGCTTGTGCCACAACTGCCGGACGCATGAGGCGTTTCGACAGAAAACACTTATGGCCGAAGGATACTGCGTCAAATGTAAAGCCAAGAAGGAAATCGCGAACGCCGTGGAAGAAACCATGAAGAACGGGCGGAAGGCGATCAAGGGCAAATGCCCGACTTGCGGCACGGTCATGTTCAAGATTCTCGGTGGAAAAACGGCGGGGACTTCAACGTCCGCCTCGCCGCCGTGTTTTTAATCTTTCTCCTGCTCTTCATCTCAATCTCGCAGATTGGGAGCAGGAGAAAGATTAAGATCAAGATTCAAAAATATGTCCCAACAACTTGCCTACGTCATCATCACACCCTATTCGCTGCACAAGTCACGAACCGGCGGAATTCTCAGCCGCCTCATTTCGCGAACGGGACTCGACCTCGCAGCTGCGCGAATGTTCGCGCCAAGCGCTGAGTTGGTAAAAAAATATTCCGAAGCCGTCGTCTCGGCGAACGACCCGCAAGACCGCCGCATCCAGGAACTCATCCACCAATACATCCTCCAGAAACTTTCTCCCGACCCGAAGACCGGAAAACGCCGCCGTGTGATGATGCTGATTTTTCGAGGAGACGATGCCGTGCGCAAAATCCGCTCCGTCATCGGCAACATCAGCGCAGACCGGACAGGCGGCGAAACGATCCGCGACACTTACGGCGACCTCATCATTGGCGAGAACGACCAGGTGCATTACTTCGAGCCAGCGGCTCTGGCCGCGCCCACTCCAGAAGAAGCCGAACTCAAACTGAAGCTTTGGGCGAAGTTCTCCGATTCCGACGGCGGAGTTCTCGACAACGTGATCTCCTACGCGCCCGACGACAAGCCCCAGCGCACGCTCGTGCTCATCAAGCCGGAAAATTTTCGCTTTGCGACCGGCAAACCCGGCAACGTCATTGATTTCTTTTCGCGCACCGGACTTTACATCGTCGGCATCAAAGTCCTGCACATGAGCGTGGCGCAGGCGGGCGAATTTTACGGGCCAGTTCGCGAAGTTTTACGGGACAAACTCAAAGACATGGTCGCTTCCAAGGCAAAGCTCCTTATCGAAAAAGAATTGAGTTTTGAAATCCCAGTCGAAAAAGAACGGCAACTCGCGGAAATTCTAGGCCCGCTGTTTGGCGACGCGCAATTCGAGAGCATCGTAAAATTCATGTGCGGCCGCACGCCGTCCGAATGTCCATCAGGGCAATTGAACCAGCCCGGCTCGGAAAAGTGCATCGCGCTGGTTTACGAAGGTGTCGAAGCTGTCCGTAAAATCCGCGACGTGCTTGGGCCGACCGATCCGTCCAAAGCGCCGCCCGGCTCAATCCGGCGCGAATTCGGTTCCAGCATCATGGTCAACGCCGCGCACGCCAGCGATTCGCCTGAAAACGCGCAACGTGAAATGAAAATTGTCAACGTCGGCGAAAATAATTTCAAGCGCGTTGTCGAAGAAGCTTACGGAAAAGCTTGAACGCGCCTGGCGCGTCATCGTTTCTCATGCCCAAATCAAAAGCCAAAAGCGGATTGCTCCGGGGCGCGCGGGTCTATCTTTCCGGCCCAATGGATTTCGTGGCTTCGCGCGCGACGGAAAAACAATCCGGCTGGCGCAATCGTGTCAGCCAGTTCCTTCAGGTGATGGGCGTGACAGTTTTCGATCCGTGGTTCAAGCCGGACGTGCGCGGGCTGCACGAGTATGGCCGCGAGGACGTGAAGAGTGGCGAGCGCATCCGCAGGCGCTGGACTTACGAGGGCGGCGAGAGCGGCGCGAAGGCGCGGTCATGGTGCGCTCGGCAGTTTTGGGAGACGCTGCACATTGACTTGCGGATGGTGGACACGAGCGACTTCTCAATTTCATATTGCCCGACGAACATCTACAGCGTCGGCACGCCGCACGAAATCATCATGGCGACGCTGCAACACAAGCCAGTGTTGTTCGTCAGCCCGCCGATCGTTTTTCCGGCGTTGCAGGAACTGCGCGAGCATCTGAAAAAGGACGCTGCCGGCACGGAACTTCTGGAGCAACTCGGACGCGAAATCCCGATCAAGGAAAACCCTCGAGGCATTCCGAGCTTGTGGTATATCCCCCTCGTGGGCGGGGAAAATTTTTTCGACGGCTTCGGCTTTGCGCATTACCGGAAAAGATTTGGCTGGCATGAGGAGATTCCCCTCGACCGTCACGAAAAACGATTTCCGCCGAAGCGTCCCCTGCTCCCTTTCGTGGAGAAGCTCAACTCGCGCCTGCCGAAGAAATGGGACCGCAAGTTGAACCGTTTCGTTCCCGACGACGACTGGCTGCTTTGGGATTTTCACACGAAGAAGATTCGCGGCAAGCATGTCGAAGAAATCCGCAAGTCGCGATGAACTTGGCAGAGAAGCCGCCCCGCGGCATCCGGACAGCGCAGCGCGCTGCCCCTACCATCACCCATGAGCAAAAAGAGCGAGAAGATTCAAAGGCTGTTGGAGCGGCATCTCGGCAAAACACTCGACGCGCATTACCTCTGCTATTTCGATTGTTTTAACAGCGGACTTTACTACGAGGCTCATGACGTGCTGGAAGAACTGTGGCTGCCGATGAAACGCGATGAGCGCGGCGCGTTTTACAAAGGGCTGATTCAGCTGGCAGGCGCTTTCGTGCATCTTCAAAAAAACCGCCTTCGTCCTGCCTCGGCACTCTTCAAACTGGCACAAGCCAATTTAACGAGATTTCCTCCTGTTCAGGAGAATCTTTCCGTCACCGCCGCCCTGAATTTGATTGAAGAATGGCTAGCGAAACTTGAGTCCAGTCGCTTTACCGTGAACCCATTGAGTCACGAAAACGCGCCCAAGCTGCTGCTGTTGGAATAAAAAAGCGTCGAAAGAAAAAGGTTTGCTCTTCGATGGGCGTTGTGCTATCAACTCGTAAAGTATATGATTCTATCACCCAGAAGAGTCGCCGTGAGTCGGTTCCGCCGGCGCGCCTTCACGCTCATCGAATTGCTTGTCGTAATCGCCATCATCGCCATCCTGGCTGGGCTTCTTTTGCCCGCGCTGGCGCGCGCAAAAGAGAAGGCGAAGCGGATTAGTTGTTTGAGTAACGAAAAACAATTTGGCATCGGCAGCCAGATGTATGCTGATGACGACGATAAAAAAGCGCTTGTCGGCATAGTTAATTTTTCCGACGACGACTTGAACTGGCTTTTTCCGCAGTATGTTTCAAATCTCAAGGCGTTTACCTGCCCCAGCACGAAAAATAATATTCGCGACGAGCGCAATCCTGTTGTCGGGAGCGGTCCCAACGGCACACAGCCTTACCCGGATCCGACGGTGCCTACCTCGTATCAAGAGCGCCTGCACGGAAATACGCAGTATGTGCCCTCCCTTCTCGACAATGCGCCGGGGAAAAACGCCGACGGAACAGGACGCCATCCAGTCACCGGCGGCTTTGATTACGGATCGAGCTACGAAGTTGCCGGATATTTTGCCGGAACCGCTGGCTCAGGCATCAGGAAGACACAGAAAAACGTCCTTGGCTACGTATACGGCACCACACAATCCAGCACTCATATCAATCCCAAAGGAACACGGGCCAGCATGTCATCCATCTGGGTCATTTATGATGCGGACGATAAAAACTACTCGGTGGCCGACAAAAGTCGTCAGTATGAAGATTTTCCCGAAGCGGGAGACAATCATGGTGTTGACGGCGCCAACATTGTTTTTGCAGACGGACATGCCGAATGGGTCAGCCAAAAGAAATATCCCACCAGCTTCATCCTCGGCACAGACGAAACCTGCTACGCGCCAATTCCTTGATTCCCGGTTTTTCGACTGCCGGGCAATGCCGTCTTTGCCGCGCACATTGTAACCGTTGCCTGAAAATTGGCGTCTCAATGGGACGTTGATCCGGTTCTCACGAAAAAATCCGGCACGAAACAAACTTATGAAGGCGCGCGCAATTCTTCTTGTTTCATTGATGCTAAATGCCTCGTTGCTCGGCGCGTGGTGGCTGACAACCCGCCCGCCGTCGAAGCGAAAAGAGGCCGTCGGCAGCAGCGTCGAAACCAAAACTCCTGCCGCATCTCCGTCCGGCCAGCGAGACACCCGCGTCGTCACTGAGATCAAGACTGACAACTTCGATTGGAGCAAAGTCGAATCCGACGATTATCGCAGATACATTTCCAACCTGCGCGCGGTCGGCTGCCCGGAAGAAACCATCCGCGACATCATCATCACGGACATCAACAAACTTTACGCCGGAAAAATCGCCGCGCTTTACCCCTCGCCCAAAGACTTCAAGGTCTGGCAAACGCGCACGCGAGAGAGCCGCGAAGCCCAGCGCGAACGCGAGACAAATGTTCGGGGGCTTGAAAAAGAAAAACACGATCTCGTCAAAGAACTGCTTGGCGTGGATTTGGAAACCGAAATGGCGAAGCAAAACGGCGAGCCTGACCAGGAAGCGTGGCGGCTCGGATGGCTTTCGCCCGAGAAACAGGAGCAGGTTCGGGCGCTCTATGACAAGTATCGTGAGCAGGAACGAACCTTGTTTGCCAACGGCGATGCCCGCGACCCGCAAAACCGCGCCAGGTTCATGGCGTTGCGCGCACAGCGCGAGGCCGACCTTGCCCAGTTGCTGACGCCCGAAGAATTTCAGGAATACCAACTGCGCAATTCCTGGACCGCCCGCAACATGCGCGACAATCTCGCGAGCTTCAATCCGACCGAAAACGAGTTCAAAAAGATTTTTGATTTGAAAAAAGCCTTCGACGACCAGTTTGCTTTCCAACGCGGCGGCGGCGATGACACCGTGCGCCAGCAACGCGAACAGGCGCAGCAGCAGTTGGATGAACAGTTGCGCGCCCTGCTTGGCGACGTCCGCTACAAACAATATCAACTCGCGCAGGACGATAATTACCGGAACCTTTACGATTTCATGCAGCGAAATAATCTTCCAACGCAAATGGCGGAAACTCTTAACGATGTGCGGCAGCTTTTCGACAAGGAGAGGCGGAATATTTTGAACGACAAAAACCTCAGGCCCGATGAGCAAACTACATTGCTCGCGGCGCTGTCTCAGAAGACCAGGGACACTTTAAGCCAGTCTTTGGGTTCCGATTTTGAAAAATACCAGTCGGCGGGCGGCGGTGGCTGGCTTAATCCTGACGCCACTCGTCGAGGCGGCGGCGACTCCAACCGTGGAAACGGCGGGCGCGGTGGTGGACGTGGTTTTAATCGCGGCAGAGGCCAGCAATAACTTGATTGCCGCTACTGCTTGATCAGCGAGCGCGGGATGATGATTGAATCGCCCGGTTTCAACTTTGAAAAATCCACGTCCGGATTCGCGTCGCGAATCGCGCTGATTCCCACTCCGTATTGCAACGAAACCGCCCCGACAGAATCCCCCGCCTGAATTGTGTAAACTCGTTTCGGAGGTTCGGGCGGCGGAGGCGGCGTTGCCGACGGCGGCAATTCCTGCCCGGTTGCTTCAGCCTGCGCCTTCAATTGTTCCAGCTCGACTTGCCGCAGCGCAATCGTCCGTTGTTCAGCAGTGAGATTTGTGTCTGCGGCGATGCGCGCTTTTTCGCCGGCGGTCTCGCGATTGATTTCAACCAATGCCTGGATCGCCCGCGGCGAGACGTTGAACTGCTGGCCGAGCGCGTAGGCATCGCGATAATCCCCATCCTGAAAGCGGCGATATTGCGCGTAACGTTGCGGGCCGAGCGCATTTTTGATCGCCGCCTCGCGCTGTCGCTCCAACGATTTCCGCTGCTCGATGCTGTTCGGGTCGTCTTTGCCGGCCAGCGCTTGAAGCTGCTGATCGATCGGGTCTGTCGCGCGAAAGAGATTTCGGAACTCGTCCGACGTTGCATTGAAATATTTCAGTTGGCCCAGTTCCTTTCGGAGACTGTCTGCGTTTTCCGAATGGCGAAGCAGAAATTCTTCGAGCTGCGCCGGCGGAAGCACGGAAGCAAGCTCGTTTCGGGTTTCCTGGCGGAGCCGCGCCAGTTCTGCGGGATCAAGCGGCTTGCCCTGCGCGCGTTGCGCGGCCATGTAAGCGCGAGTGCGTTCCCGGCTGCGCGCGTTGATTTCCTGAACGGCCTCCTTCACGTCTTCCGGCAACGGGCCCAGGACAGGTCCGTCGAGCGCGACGTTCGCCCGCAGCTTCGGAACGGCTAAAACGACCTCTGAATTGTCCCAGTTCGGCCCAAGCAATCGCGTGAGCAACGCCTGTTTCTCCTCATCCAACTCGCGGCTTTTCGCGACGGCGGCGGCGATGAGGTTGGTGTCCGGCTCGCTGCGCCACCATTGCTGACCCGAGGTGACAATCTCCGTCGCCTTCTTGCGCGCGTAAAGCTGGTTCACGTCCGCCACCACGATGTCGCGGATCGTGTCTTCCGGGCAGCCGATGTCGCGCAGGTTTGCGATGTAAGTCGGATAATCGGCTGATTCAATTTCGCGCCAGGAAAAAAATTGTTTGCGATAGACGGGAATCGTCCTGACCTGGTTCGTGGAAGCCTGATCTGCGTTTACCGAGACAACGAGATGACCACTGCTTCGGTTGCGCGAAATGAGCCATGCCGCCGCGAAAGCCACGTTCAAAGCCAGCGACACTATGATGAATACACGCCAGCGCATAAGCCTGTTTATTCCGAAAAAGGACGCTGTGCAATCCGAAATTTTCAAAACGGCTGCAAAAAAAGTTGACTGCGCCACGCCAGAAAGCGTCTGATGCTGCCGAAAATTCCACTCATGCCATCAACGTTTTCAGAAACCTCCGCACGCCCCGCGCCGGCGATCAACGCTCGCGGACGATGGCTTGTCCTGACCGCCGCATTTCTCGGCTGGATGTTTGATGGATTGGAGATGGGCATTTTTCCGCTCGTCGCGCGCCCGGCATTGCAGGAAATGCAGGCTGCCTCCGGCGTGCTTGACGAACAGTTCGTGCAAACGTGGATGGGACGGATCACCGCGCTGTTTCTTCTCGGCGCGGCGGCAGGCGGAGTGCTTTTCGGCTGGCTCGGCGACCGCATTGGCCGCGTTCGGGCGATGACGCTGAGCATTCTTTGCTATTCGCTTTTCACCGGTCTTGCTTACTTCGCGCAACAACCGTGGCACCTGGGCGCGTTCCGTTTCATCGGCGCGCTCGGCATGGGCGGCGAGTGGTCGCTCGGCGTCGCGCTCGTCATGGAATGCTGGCCGTCGGACAAACGTCCGCTCATGGCCGGGCTTATCGGCGCGGCGGCGAATTGCGGCTACGCAATCATCGCCGTCATCGGAATTTTTTTCTCCATCACGCAACAGTCGTGGCGATGGGTGATGCTCGTCGGCGCGATGCCGGCGTTGCTCACTTTTTTCATCAGGCTCTTCGTCCCGGAATCGGCGCGCTGGAAGGAGGCGATCAAAAAAGGCCCGTCGCGGCCAGTCCGTGAAATTTTTAGTTCCGGCCTCTTGAAAAACACATTGTTCGCAATTTCATTCGCCTCCGTCGCGCTCATCGTGACGTGGGGCATTGTGCAATGGATTCCGCTCTGGGCCGACCAGATGACGCATGGCCGGCAACCCAAAGTGAAAGCTTACAGCCAGCTCGCCGCGTCCATCGGCGCGATTGTCGGCTGTTTGATCGCTCCGTTGCTCGGCGCAAAATTTGGCCGGCGACCGGCATATTTTGGACTATGCCTCTCGTCGCTGATCGTTTGCAGCGTTTTGTTTCGCGCGTTCAGTGAATACAGCGCGGCCTTTCTTCTCACCGTCGGCATCGTCGGAATGTGCACCGCATCATTCTACGGATGGCTGCCGCAATATCTGCCGGAACTTTTTCCCACGCGCGTCCGCGCCACCGGGCAGGGACTCGCCTTCAATTTCGGACGGATTCTCGCCGCGGTTGGCGCGTGGCAGATGGGGTCGATCATGGCATTTTTCGACAAAAGCTATGCGAAGGCCGGTGCGACAATTGTGTTCGTCTATCTCGTCGGCATGGCGCTCATCTGGCTCGCTCCGGAGACGAAAAACAAACCGCTGCCCGAATAATCGTAGCAGCCGACGTAAGGAGGCTCTGACTTTCTTCATCGGTAAACAAAATGAGCCTCCTTACGTCGGCTGCTACGAGAGTTATGAAAACTTTTGGCGCATGAGTTCTTGCGTTCGCCACTTCTGCCAATACCCTGTCAACCATGACCGCACGAACTATTGACGCGACCACCCACGAGAAACTTTCCGAATTCGGCCAGCGCGTGATTGGCGGCGGACAAATCACCCGCGATGAAGCGACGTGGCTTATCAATCTGGAAACGTCGGCGGACATTTTGGATTTGCTCTCGTGGGCCAATCGCATCCGCG
>CAYMCQ010000077.1:0-21166 GCA_964389025.1 uncultured Verrucomicrobiota bacterium | reverse complement strand
GCTCCCCGCGCACTACTTACGAAATCCCAAACTCAAAAACCGGGGATAGTCCTGGCAGCCTCTCTAGTAGACGATCTCTGGTTTTGCGAAGGAACCATCGCCCAAAAAATTTCCATCGAACTGACCAATGGAAAGCCGCTGCTTCGCTTCCCCACAATTTCAAATATGAATTATTCCGTCGAGTATTCGCCAGACTTAAGCTCCGGCAGTTGGAGCAATCTGCTCGGCACCAACATTCAAGGCAATGGTCAAGACGCAGCTGTTCTTGACACCAACGTCACGATGTCCATCAATCGCTTCTATCGCCTCGAACTTGTGCCGTGATTTTTAATTTTGCTTTTTCCATTTTTCATTCCTAGATTGGCCGCATGAAACGTTGGCCATTTCTGCTGGGTTTGATTTTTACCGTCGCGCTTCCGTATCGTTCGTTCGCCCCGCTGGTTTTTCGTCCCGATGAGGGATGGACTTACGAGAAAGTCGGCGAGGAGGGTGGAAAATGGCGGCGCGCGCGCGCGAAAGATCAACTCGATGTCGCGCAAGAGGCGTTGGACAAAAAGGATTACAACGTGGCTGAAAAAGCGTCGCGCCGGGTCATCTCGCAATGGCCCGCGTCGGATTACGCGCCGAAGGCCCAATACCTTATCGGTCGCGCGCTTGAGGCGCAGAAGAAAGACGAAAAAGCTTTCAAAGAATATCAGAAAGTCATCGAAAAATATCCGAAGATAAAGGAATACGAGGAAGTTCTTCAGCGGCAATACGAGATTGCGAACCGCTTTCTCGGCGGACAGTGGTTCAAGCTTTATGGGCTGATTCCATTTTTTCCCTCAATGGACAAAACGGCGGAGATGTATTCCAAGATCATCCGCAACGGCCCTTACAGCGAAGTCGCTCCGCAGGCGCAGTTGAAAATCGGCGCGGCGCGCGAGAAGCAAAAAGATTTTGCCACCGCGGTCAAAGCCTACGAAATCGCCGCCGACCGTTACCACGACCGTCCGAAAGTTGCGGCGGAAGCGCTTTACAAAGCGGGGCTCGCCCATTCGAAATCCGCGCAGACCGCCGAATACGACCGCAGCGCCGCCGGACTTGCCATCGCTTCGTTCACCGATTTCAAGACGCTTTTTCCCGATGACCCGCGCGTGGCTGACGCGGACAAAATCATTGGCACGCTCAAGACGGAGCAGGCGCGCGGAGATTTTGAGATCGCGCAATTTTACGAGAAGCGAAAGCACTGGGAAAGCGCGCGGATTTATTACAACCAGGTTTTGCTGGAAGACCCGAACTCGCCCTACGCCCAGACGGCGCGCGAACGGATTGATGCGCTGAAACAAAAACTGCAACCCGCCAGGACTGCGAGCAAATAACATGTGGCGTCTCCTGTCTTGTCTGTTGTTGTTGAACCTTTGCGGTTGCGCCGGTTACCGGCTTGGGCCGACAACCGGCGATGCGCCGGGCAGCCGCTCCGTCCAGATTTCCCCGTTCAACAATGAAACCCTCGAACCGCGTTTGACCGATGCCGTCACCGCGCAGTTGCGAAAAAGTTTGCAGCGCGACAACACGTTTCGGCTGGCGACACACGGCGACGGCGACATTGTCGTGACCGGAAAAATCACGCGCTACCGCCGGCACGAACTGAGTTTTCAGCCGCGCGACGTCGTCACCGTGCGCGATTACCGGATCACGATGACGGCGCAAGTCACCGCCCGCGAGCGCGCGACCGGCAAAGTCATTTTCGACCAGCCGGTGAGCGGTTTCACCGTCATTCGCGTCGGCTCGGACATCGTGAGCGCGGAGCGGCAGGCGCTGCCGTTGCTCGCCGCCGACCTCGCGAATAACGTGACCGACCTGCTCACGGATGGAACGTGGTGAAGCCTAATGAAACTGTCCCCGCCCGTTTTTAGTTTGCTTGCCGGCCTGTCCCTTTGTTTTGCGAACGAAACTGTTGCCGCCAAAACAAACCAGCCGCCAACAATCCTTCTCATCAGCGGCGAAAATGAATATCAATCCGCGTCCACGCTGCCCGCGTTCAGAAAATTTTTGGAGGCGCGGCATGGCTTCAATTGTTTCTATCTTGAACTCGACAAAACGAACCGGATTCGCGGACTCGAACTTCTGGACAAGGCGGATTTGCTGGTTCTTTTCGCGCGGCGAACGACTTTGCCGGAGGAGCAACTGGGCCGGATCAAGAATTATCTCGACTCCGGCAAACCGCTTATCGCGCTGCGGACGAGCAGCCACGGATTTGAAAACTGGAAGGAGTTCGACCGCGATGTCCTCGGCGGAAATTATCACAACCATCACCCGGACAAAATTCCAGCCGCGGTCCGTGCCAATCAGGATGCGCTCACACATCCGGTTCTGAAAAATGTCCCGCGTGAGTTCGACGCCGCCGGCTCGCTTTACAAAACCTCGCCTGTTGCGACGAACGCGACTGTTTTGCTTGTCGGCACAATTTCAAATGCGCCTCCCGAACCTGTCGCGTGGACGCACAGTTATCGCGGCGGAAAAATTTTCTACACGTCGCTCGGCCATCCGAAGGATTTCGAGAACGCGGCGTTCCGGCAATTGCTCGTCAACGCGATCCACTGGTCGCTTGATCTTCCCGAGCCGAAAGAAAAGCTTTCCGGCGGACTTGCCGGCGCGCTGGCGCCTGGCGCGAAGAAAAAGGTGGGCGTGGATGAATTCGAGAAGTTGTGGAAGGAGGGCGGCGCAATAGTCCTCGACGTGCGGACGAAAAAAGAATTCGACGCCGGCCACATTCCGGGCGCGGTCAATCTGGATTTTCTCTCGCAGAATTTCGCGACGAATGTTTCGCTTCTCGACAAGAGCGCGGTTTATCTGGTGCATTGCCAGGCTGGTGTGCGCAGCGCGCGGGCTTGCGAACAGATGAGCCAGATGGGTTTCAAATATCTCGCTGATCTCGCGCCGGGATTCAGCGGATGGGAAAAAGCCCGGAAACCCGTGGAAAAATAAGCGGTTTCAACACCTGTTAAATTTGGCTTGCGCGGCGGGCTTGTTTTGCTAGCAATGTCACGTCCCTCGGAAAACAACAACAAACACAAAAGGAACAGGTATGAAAACACTCGGTAAATTGGCGCTCGCCGGCCTGCTGGCGATTGCAGTGGCTGGAATGACATTCACTCTCAGAGCTGAAGACAAACCGGCCGCTGAAAAGAAAGATGCTCCGAAAAAGGACGGCGGGCCGTTCCGCGGAAAAGTCGTTTCGGTGGACAAATCAGCGCAAACCATCACCGTCGGCAAACGGACGTTTCAGTTGACAGCGACATCGAAAATCAGCAAAGACGGAAAAGCTGCAACGCTTGACGACGTGAAAGACGGCGAAATGGTCGGCGGCGCGTTCAAGAAGTCAGCGGACGGCAAACTCGAAGTGACTACGCTGAACGTCGGGCAAAAACCGGAAGCGGCTGCTAAAAAATCAGAAAAGTCGGAAAAGAAAAAGGAATAAACCAACTTTTTTCTGCGAACCAAGGCAGGCCGCAAGCCTGCCTTTTTTCTACCGCCGCCACCAGCCAGTTTTCGCTTTCGGAGATTTTGGCTCATCTCCCCGATATTGCTGGATCAGCAGGTGCGAGCGCGCCGCCTCCAAGGCCAGCCTGAATTCGTCGTAGCTGAGAAATCTGTCTGCCGGATTTTTCGCCAAAACTTTCAGCAGCGCGTCGCTCGTTAAATCGGTGATCCCCGGCAGGACTTGACTGGCTGGCGTGAGCGGGGTGTGGACGTGCGCTGAAACGAGTTCCTCCACCGTCGGCGCGTCGAAAGGCACGTGCCCGGTGATCGCGTGATACAGTGTGCAGCCCAAACTATACATGTCCGACAGAAACGTTTCCGGCTCGCGTTTGATTTTTTCCGGCGCAACGTAAAACGGAGTGCCTTCGGTGACATTGCTGGCTTCGTATTCCCTTTCGGCTGAACGCGCCAGACCGAAATCCACCAGCTTCGGTTCGTTGTCCGCGTTAAAAAGAATGTTGCCCGGTTTGATATCACGGTGGAGCAAATTGTGTTTCAGCGCCATGTCCAGCGCGCCGCACATTTTGGATCCGATGTCGAGCACTTCCAGTTCGGGCAGCCGCAGGTATTTTTCAATCTTGCTGTCAAGACTTCCGTGGTCAGCAAGTTCCATCACGAGGTAAAGTTGCCCGTCATCAGCTTGATCGAACGTGTAAAGATGAATGATGTTCGTGTGGTTCAGCGACGCGCACGCGCGGGCTTCGCGATAAAAATTCTGCAGCGCCACTTCATCCTGCGCCAGTTCCTTTTTCATCAGCTTCACGGCCACTTCGCGTTCAAGCACCGTGTCCCAGGCGCGATAAACTTTGCCATTGCCACCGACGCCGACGACGCTGCGCAACTCGAATTGCCGGAGTTGCATCGGCACCATGATGGGGTAGCCGCATTTGGAGCAGGGATGCGTGGCGAGCGGGGCGAGGTCGCCGGGGATGAACACTTTCGTCCCGCAACCCGCGCACGTCACCATCCGCAACGATTGTTTTTTTTCTTCAGACACAGGCGCTGTCCAGACAATAACAAATTTTCCGGCCGCGACAAGTGTTTGTCGTCGAGGAAGCCGGATGAAACCGCTGAAATTCCCGTTGTCCCGGGCAAGTGAACCGAAACAAACGCTCGCACGCCGGAGAATTTCTCCATAAAGTTTTGCCCGTGGCGGCGGTTTGTGGCCGCCGGAATTCGAGCAACGCTCCCGGAGCGCCGCCACAATTCTCGAATGAGCGAGCCTTACGAAGAAATTCTCGAAAGCCGGACTTTCACGCGGCCGCCGCCCGGCGCGCGTCACGAACAAATCTGCGCCCGCCTGCATCAACTTGTCCGCGCGTCAGTCGCCGGCAGCAAAACGACCTGCCTGCTCGCGCCGCGAACAGAAGTGCGGCTTTCAGTCACTTCTCATGTCCGACCCGACCTTGCGCTGGTCACTTCGGCAACGAACAAGCTTTGGCTCGCGGTGGAAATTGTTTCCTCCGACGATCACAGCGCCGACACGGTCATCAAAAAGGAAATTTACGAACAAACGAAATTGTCGCGCCTGTGGATGATTGATCCACGCTACGACAACATGGAAGTTTATCACGGCACGCAATACGGCCTGGCGCTGCAGGGAATTCTTGCCGGACGCGACGTGCTCACCGAAAAATTGCTGCCGGAATTTCAGGTGACCGTCGCCGAACTGTTTGCCTGAGCTTTCAAGCCACGCAACTCTTCATTTGCGAAACTCGCCGTGCTTGTCCGTCCGGTCATCGCACTCGGCCATCCATTTCTGTAAAACTTCACGAAGCTCATTCAGCTTCTTCTGATGCTTCGGCGAGTTGGCGAGGTTGTGAAGTTCGTCCGGGTCGGTTTTCAAATCGTAAAGTTCCTCGTCTGGCTTGCGGTCGGCCATGAAAAGTTCCTGAGCCGGCGTCAATTTTCCCTGCGCATGGAGTTCCCGCATCACCGTGAGCGCGGGATAGCTCCGCTCCTTGTAGTTGTTTGGCTGCGTCCATGGCACTTCCGGCATGAAGTTGCGGATGTATCTGTAGCGGTCGCCGCGGACGCTGCGGATGCGGTCAACGGTTTCATCGCAACGGTCGCGCGCGCCAAAGATGTATTTGCGTTTCGTCGCCCCTTCACCGAGAAAAATCTGGCCCTGGATGTTTTTCGGCAGGTTCACTCCGGCAAGTTTCAGCGAGGTTGCGGAAATATCAATTGAGCTGACCAAATCATTTTTCACCGTGCCTGCTTTGATTTTTCCCGGCCAGCGGACAATGAGCGGAATGTGCAAGCCTCCTTCATAAGGCCATTGCTTGTCGCGAACATGACAGCGGCCATTGTCTGCAAAGAAAAAGACGATGGTGTTCGTCGCCAAACCGTCTTGTTCGAGCCGCCGGAGAATTTTTCCAACCTTCGTGTCGAGATAATTGATCGCGCTGAGGTAACGCGCCCAATCTTCGCGCACGGCGGGCGTGTCCGGATAATACGGCGGCAGCTTCACTTTATCGGGATTGACGCGAAACTCCGGCGCTTCGCCCGGCTTCCACGAGCCGCGATGCGGTTCGTAAATCTGAATCTCCGCGAAGAACGGCTGATGCGTTTTCAAATCATCGTAGTTGTTGCTGTCAAAGGGATTTTCGACTTTGAAATTGAAATCCGTTTTATCGCGTGAAGGCGGATAGTCGCCGGGAATTTTTCCGATGTTCGCCGTGAAATAGCCGGCTTGCCGAAAATGTTCCGTGATCGGTTTCACGCCGGCGGGAAGTTCAGTCATGCTGCGATGGTCGTGCGCGTTGATGGTTGTTTGATACATGCCGGTCATGATGGCCGAACGGCTTGGGGAACAAACCGGCGCGGTCGTGAAGCAACGGGTGTAGCGCGCGCCCTGGTTCGCTAACCGGTCGAGATTCGGCGTTCGCGCAAGCGCTTCGCCGTAGCAGCCAAGCTCCGCGCCCAAATCATCGGCCATGATCCAGAGGATATTCGGACGTATTGATGGAATTCTGTTTTGACGCGCAGACTCTGCGAAGCTGTAAAACGAAAAAGAGACAAAGGTTGCGATAAAAAACAAGATTTTGAATTTCTTCTGAAGACAAGAGTTCATGAATCGAAAAATTGAGATTATCAATTCTGTTCGAGTTTCTTTGGCGGGATCCCCGAAATTGCGGTGAAAGTTTTGTCGTCGTTGAGAACAATAGAAATGTTATTCCATCCGAATAGCGTATCGAGTGCATAGATGGCTTCGTCTTTTGTGAGCGGTGTTGTGCTCCGAAAAGATATTGGCGGGGATGCCACTGCATGGGCGCGGACAAACTTACGGTCAATCAACCCGCCATAAATCATCAACGCTTGGTTCACATCAATGTTCGAGAGATTGATCGTTCCTTTGGGAAGAATCTTGTCGGCGGGCGTTACATTAGGCTTGGGAGAATGCGGCGCAACTTCTTTGGCCATTGAAGCCGGCACGACCATCACAAATTTTTCTCCGTCTGGAATCACCGTGATTCCTCGCCGCAAAAATTCTTCTTCAATAGCTTTCGTGGCTTCTGTCTTGTCGCGAGCTGCAGCTTTGAATGAAAACCCGCCGCCCGGCAATGTGGCAGGCCGCAGCACTGTGCGGCCTTTCAGCTCGGCGTAAATATCCAGGACTTGGGCGAAATCTGCATCATCCAAACGCACCGTCGGATTCGAAGTGTTTGTTGAAAGCACTGGCTCTGTTTGGCTTTCAAAGGCCAGCGCTGTTTCCTTTTCAGTATCGCGCACAGTCACTGTCCCTTTGGCAGAATCTATTTTAAAAACTTCGACGTGACCGTGTCGTTGTCCTTCTGCAAGCGTCGCGCGATCAATCCATTTGACAGGATGGTTCTTCTCTTGAATCTCCAGCAGCGCGCGTTTGAAGTCTGGCAAGTTGATGATGCCGGTCAGTTTGATCGCGGGCTTCTCAGGTTGAGCTGACGCAACGAAGGCCAAAACGCACACAAACGAGGAAAGAAAAAGCGGTTTCATGTTTTTCAATTGTGTTGGCGAATCGTCATTGAGCGTCGCAGCGGAAATTTTGCGCGTAAAGTTGAAATCCGCAGATTATTTCGACGACGTCCTGGCTTGCCTGCCCGGAATTAGAAGTTACTCTGTATCCAGAAGATTCACATGCGCTCCTTGTCCCACGCTTTTCCCGGTCTCTTGATTTTCGCGCTCGCGCTCCCGTTGCAGGCCGATACGCAAACCAACGTCAACCTCCGCGTCATGGCGGCAAATACGACATCGGGCAACAGTCAACGATATGAAACGCCCGGCCTCAACATTTTCAAAGGCTTGAAGCCGGACATCGTCGCGATTCAGGAATTCAACGTCAGCAACAACATCGGCATCAACACCACCGAGGCCATCCGCGCGATGATTGACGACACGTTTGGGACGAACTTCGTATATTTTCGCGAATCAGGTTATTCGATTCCCAACGGTGTCATCAGCCGTTACCCGATGATTGCCAGCGGCTCGTGGACGGATTCTGACACCGGCGTGAATGACCGTGGATTCGCCTGGGCGCAAATTGATCTGCCCGGCACGAACGATCTCTACGTCGTCAGCGTCCATTTGAAGGCCAGCAACACATCGAGTGATATCTCGCGCCGCACCGCCGAAGCGAACGAACTCACGGACCTGATCAGCACAAATTTCCCGACCAACGCGTGGATCGTCGTCGCAGGCGACTTTAATCTCTTCTCGGAAACGGAAGGGGCGATAATCAAGTTCAAGACATATTTGAGCGACAGCCCCGTGCCTGCCGATCAAGCAGGCGACCAGGACACCAACGCGGGCCGCACCGAACGTTACGACCGCGTGCTGCCGAGTTTTTCCTTCACGAACAGCCTGACGAACGTCGTGCTCATCTCGCACACATTTTCGAGCGGACTGGTTTTTGATTCCCGCGTTTATACCCCGTTGAGCGATGTCTCACCCGTTGCGTCCGGCGATTCTGGCGCGACGGGAATGCAGCACATGGGAGTCGTGAAAGATTTCAGGATCACCTACACCGTCACGAATGGCGCAATCGCGCCGACGATCACGAACCAGCCGCAAAGTCTCACCGTGACTCAGGGAAACAACGCCACGTTCACCGTCGGCGCTGCCGGCACGTCGCCGCTCAGTTATCAATGGCGTTTCAGCGGAACAAACATCAGCAGCGCGACTTTGAGCAGTTACACGCGAGCAAACGCTCAATCAGGCGACGCAGGAAGTTACACGGTGGTCGTTACGAACAGCGCGGGCAGCGTCACGAGTTCAGTCGTCACACTGACTGTGAACGTTCCGCCGTCCATCAGCGCGCAACCGACGAATCTGACCGTCAACCAGCGCGACAACGCCACGTTCACTGTCATCGCAGCCGGAGCCCCGCTCAATTACCAGTGGCGATTCAACGCCGGAAATATTTCCGGCGCGACGACGGGCAGCTACACGAAAACCAACGCCCAACCCGCCGACATCGGCAGCTATTCGGTCGTCATCACAAACGCCGCCGGAAGCGTGACGAGTTCAGCCGCCACGCTGTCGCTCAACGTGCCGCAGCCATTGCTCACCATCGCCATGCCCAACGCCATCTCGTGGCTCGGCCTCAGCAACCTGAGCTACACAGTGCAGGCAAAGCCCGATTTGAACGCGGCCACGTGGGCGACTTTGGGAACAACCTCCGCGCCGACCGTCATTATCTCATTCACGAACGCGGACGACGGGACAACGCAGCGTTATTACCGCGTCGTTTATCCCTAAGAGACTTTGTAGGAGACGACGTAAGGAGACTCTAACTTGTCTCTCCAGAATAGAATGAGCCTCCTTACGTCGTCTCCTACGATGGCGAGCGTCACTTTTCCGCTTTGCTGAAAACTTCTCCCTCCTTCAGCCTCGTCTTCAATTTCTGTCCCGCCTTGACTTCCTTCTCTGTGCGCAAAATTCTTCCGCTCGCCGCATCCATCGTGATCGAGTAGCCACGCGCCAGCACCTGCTCCGGGCCGAGCAATGACAATCGCGACCGCAAACCTTTCAAACGATTTTGGAGTCCCAGCGCACACCGCCGCACGCCGCGAGTCAGGCCGGTCTGCAATTCATCGAGCCGCTGCATCCAGTCGTTCAACCGCCGGCGCGGATGCATCCGCGCCAGCCGCCCGGCGAGTTGAGCAGAATTTTCCGCCACCGCCCGCAATCGCTGCCGGACTTTTCGCCGCAACGTCTCCGGCGCGTCCGCCACAAACTCGCGACACGCGAACACGCCCTCCGTGATGATCTCCGCCGCTGCACTCGGCGTCGCCGCGCGAACGTCCGCCACAAAATCGCTGATCGTGAAATCAATCTCGTGGCCGACCGCAGACACGACTGGAATCGCCGATTCAAAAATCGCCCGTGCAACGACTTCCTCATTGAACGCCCACAAATCCTCCAGCGAACCGCCGCCGCGAGTGATGAGGATTAGATCAAAGTAGGACAGGCTTCCAGCCTGTCCGCGCAGGCTGGAAGCCTGCGCTACATTAAACTCATTCAACAACCCAATCGCCGCCGCAATCTCTTTCGCCGCGCCCTCGCCCTGCACGCGGCACGGCACGAGAATGATTTCCAGCGATGGATTTCTTCGTTGAACAACATGCAACACATCCCGGATCGCCGCGCCCGTCGGCGAAGTCACGAGGCCGATTCGTTGCGGATATTTCGGCAGAGGACGTTTCCGTTCCGGCGCGAACAAGCCTTCAGCCTGCAATTTCTGCTTCAACTTCTCGAACGCGATTTGCAGCGCGCCCACGCCTTGCAACTCCACCTGCCGCACGATGAGTTGATATTGCCCGCGCACTTCATAGACCGTCACGTCGCCCTGTAAAATCACTTTGCGACCGTCCTCCAGCGAATCACGAGCGTTGCGAGCTTCGTCGCGAAACAAAACGCAATTCAACTGCGCGTTCGCATCCTTGAGCGTGAAATAAATGTGTCCGGAACTCTGCGCCCGCAGATTGCTCACCTCACCGCTGACCCAAACCGTGCCGACGTGCTGTTCGAGCAGCCGCCGCACTTGCGCCGTCAATTCTGCCACGGACATCACGCGGCGGATCTGTTCGGTAGGGAAAAGCTCCCCGAAGTCCCATTGCGATTTGGTTTGCTTGCTCATGAAAAAAACTGTTCCGCCGCACGCTGAGTTTTCACCGCCGTCCCGATCACTTCATCAATCTCCACAATCGCGCCGTGCAGAATCATGCGTTTCTGCAAAGTTTTCCTCTGTCAGCACGAGATGACCGACAATCCTGTGACCCGCGAAAAGTGTTCATCGCGCGCGAGAATTGGCAGGCGCGATTGAATGGCCAGCGCCGCAATCCAGATGTCATTGATGGGAATCATCGCGCCGCGTTTTTCCAGATCGTCGTAGATGCGGGCATAAAGGGCGGGCGTCATCGCGGAGGTTTGAAACATGCGCTTGCCTTGAAGGACTTCGACGATTCCCTCCCACGCGGACTCTGCTTGTTCGACTTCAAAACACCTAGGCTCAATTCTGCCATGGTCACAAAAGTGATCGCAAAATGCTTGCCCAAGTGATCGCAAAATGCTTGCCCTTGACCTTTTCTTCCACCCGTGAATCACGACGAAGTAAACCGATGATAGCGCTGGTATCGGCGATGAAATCAATGCGCGTCCCATTCATGGAACTTGTTCGAAAGCATCCAGGATGTCTTTTTCAAACTTGTCCCAATCTTCGGAAGTCATCTCCTTTCCAGCGCGGCGGCTGGGAGTCTTGGAATGGATGACGAACTCGTTCGAGTGTCCCTCCACTGGAGTGAACTCAAACGCTTCATTAAAGTCTTCAACAAATGTGGCTGATCCCATGTCCAAAATTTAGTTTATCAAAATGCCCGAAGCAAGCTCTCAAACCGCCTGCGCCACGCGCTGGATTTTCACCGCTTTGCCATTCGCCTCATCAATTTCAATCACTGCGCCGTGCAAAATCACGCGCTCCTTTGCCACTTCAAATTTCTGCGGCGCGTTGGTCAAAAAGCGTTTGATGACCGGCTCGATTTCACGGCCGAGGACGCTTTCGTGCGGGCCGGTGAAACCGGCGTCGCTCAGATACGCCGTGCCGCCGGGGAAAATTTGTTCGTCGGCGGTCTGCACGTGCGTGTGCGTGCCGATGACAGCGCTGACCTGTCCGTCGAGCATCCGCGCGAACGCGATTTTTTCCGAAGTCGCCTCGGCGTGAAAATCCACGAAGATGATTTTCGTCGTTTGCCGCAGCCGCGCGACTTCCTCGCGCACAACAAGAAATGGATTTTCCATCGGCGGCATGAACGTGCGCCCCTGCAAATTCATCACGGCGATCCGGAGGGACGAGTTACACGAGTCCCTGACTTCTTGATTTGGGGCTCGTGGAACTCGCCCCTCCGAATTCGTGCTTCGCACCTCAAACACCGCGCTTCCCCGCCCAATCGTTCCCGGCGGATAATTCAGCGGGCGAAGAAATCGTTTTTCGTTCGCGAGAAGCTCGTTGACCTCCTTTTGATCCCATAAATGGTCGCCGCTTGTGATGACATCCACTCCCGCGGAAAAAATTTCCCCGGCGGTTTTCGGCGTGATGCCGGAGCCGCCAGCCGAGTTTTCGCCGTTCGCGATGACAAAGTCCAAGCCGTGCTGCTCGCGGAGCTTCGGCACGAGTTGTTTCACCGCGTTGCGCCCCGGCGAGCCGACGATGTCTCCGATGAAAAGCAGTTTCACGCGGGCAAACTAGAAAAGATTCGCCGGAATGTCAGCCACGGATTGAACACGGGTAAAACACGGATTCTACCTGTATTCAATCCGTGTTTCATCTGCGGCTAAATAATCTGTTTGCATTTCGCGCGGCGTTAGCTTGTCTTTGCGTCATGAAATTCCTCCGAACGATTCTTCTTCTCGCCAGTTTGTTTCCCCCGCTGGCTCTCAATGCCGCTTCGCCGGAAAGAGAAATGGCCGGCGCGGCGCAAAAATTCCGCGACGCGCTCACGCCGGAGCAGCGCGCCAAGGCGATTTACGAGTGGAACGACGACGAGCGGTTCGACTGGCATTTTGTTCCAAGGCCGCGAAAGGGTTTGCCGTTCAAGGAAATGACCGACGAGCAAAAGCCACTCGCGCACGCGCTCATCAAAACCGCATTAAGCAAGCCGGGCTATTTCAAAGTAACCAACATCATGAGCCTCGAAAACATTTTGTTCGAACTGGAAAACAAATCGCCGACGCGCGACATCGGGCTTTATTACATCACCATTTTCGGTTCGCCGCAGAAAAGTGATTGGGGCTGGCGGCTGGAAGGACATCATCTGTCGCTGAACTTTTTTATTTTTGGCGGCAAGCTCGCGTCGGTCACGCCGTCATTTTTCGGCACAAACCCGGCGGAGATTCCGGGCGGGCCGCGAAAAGGTTTGCGCGTTCTGAAGCACGAAGAAGACCTCGCGCGCCAACTCGTGAAGTCATTCACTGACGGGCAAAAGAAAATTGCCATCATCGCCGCCGACGCGCCACGCGACATCATCACCGGCAATTCACGCAAGGCAAAATTTCTTGAGCCGGTCGGACTGGGTTATACGAAAATGAACCCGGAGCAGCAGAAGCGCCTCATCGCGCTGATTGACGAATATGTTCGTCGCCACCGCGCGGAAATTGCGGACGCGGATATGAAAAGAATTCAGAAAGCCGGCCTCAACAAGCTCTCTTTCGCGTGGGCCGGCGGACTTGAACCGGGCGAGGGACATTATTATCGGATCCAAGGCAAGACGTTTCTGATGGAATACGACAACACGCAAAACAAAGCCAACCACATTCATTGCGTCTGGCGCGATTTGGAAAAGGATTTCGGCGACGACGTTCTGGCGAAACATTACGACCAGACGGAGCACGTGAAATAGAGGCGTGGCCGTGGTCACGGAACCGGCCGCGAGGTTTTGGAGTGCGGTGGCTGGCGGGGAACGGGGCTGACACCGCTTTGGAATTTCCTCTTGACAAAAAATTTGTCGGGAGCAGCGTCAAATTGGTTATGGACTACAAGATTGTATGCCCACGGTGCGGAACCAAACTGTCACGCTGGCATTACTCTTCCACGATCTCCGTTCACTACCGTTGTCGAAATTGCGGCGCTAAATTCAGAATGACAGCGATCGGTTGGCTGATTGTTTTCGCGGTCCTCGCTCTTGAAATTTCTGTTTATCCACTATTCCGGGCACACATCGTCTCGGCGTCCCTCGCCATTGTTTTGGTTGTCACGATTTGCGGTCTTGCCACATGGTTGCTTCCGTATTTGACACCTGTGAAACCAGCGCAAAAATAAGCTGCAAATTTTTCTTCACCGCGACAAAAATCTTTTCCAAGATTCCACTCGCCCGTAAGTTGTGCGAGTGAATTTATCTCTCGGCACAAAAATTTCCGTGACCATCACCGACATCGCGTTCGGCGGTGAGGGCGTGGCGCGGGTCAGAGGACAGAGGCCGGAAGACGGAGGTCAGAAGCCAGAGGCCGGAGGTCAGAGTCCGGCTTCTGACCCCCGACCTCCGACCTCCGATTCCTTCGTCGTATTCGTTCCGTTCGTTCTCATGGGCGAGGAGGTGGAAGTGGAAATCACCGAGGTGAAGAAAAGTTTTGCGCGCGGCAAACTTGTTCGCGTCATCAAGCCTTCCCCGCTGCGCGTCGAGCCGGCGTGCCGTTACTTTGGCGCGTGCGGCGGTTGCCAGTATCAGCACATCAGTTACAACGAGCAGCTTCGGATCAAGCGCAAGCAAATCGCGGATTTGTTCCAGCGCATCGGCGGGTTCGCACAGCAACTCGAAATCGCAGGCGAACACACTCCCTCTCCTCCATCGGATGGAGGAGAGGGCCGGGGAGAGGAGGAGATTTCTGAGACGCAGCCCCTCTCCTCGGTCCTCTCCCCACTCGTTCCTCGCGGGGAGAGGAGGAAAGCATTTGAGATCGTTGCTCCGGTCGAGCCGTGTCCACAACCCTACGGCTACCGGAACCGAATCATGATCCGCAGCCAATGGAACAAGCCGGAGCAAAAGTTGAACATCGGTTTCGTGCGCGGCGATTGCGGCCTGGTGGAGGACATCGAGGAATGCAAGATCGCCGAGCCTGCGTTGAGCGCGGAGATCAAGCGCGTGCGCGCCAATCCGCCGCCGAAGGGCGGACTGAAAGTGGTGCTGCGGATTCCGCCGGAAGATTGGGAAGTGCCGCCGGATTCGTTTTTCCAGAATAATTTTTTCCTGCTGCCGAAGCTGGTGGAGGTGGTGCGGGAATTTGTCACGGCGGTCAAAAGTAGGACAGGCATCTTGCCTGGCCAGCGAGCGCTTAAGCGCGAGCAGTTCGAAACAACTCCGCAAACTTCATCCGCAGGGGCAGGCAAGATGCCTGCCCTACTTTGTGAGCGGCATCTTGTGGACGTTTATTGCGGTGTGGGATTTTTCGCGATTGAACTGGCGGACATCGTGGATTCATTCGTCGGCGTTGAACTGGACAAGCGCGCAATCAAAGCCGCGCGGCTCAACATGGCGAAGCGCAACAGGACGAACGGAGAGTTCGTTGATGGCCTCGCGGAAGATTTGTTGCCGCAGTTGCTTGCAAAATTTTCGCCGGAAAAAACTTCCGTCATTCTCGATCCGCCGCGCAAAGGTTGTGCGCCGTCGCTGCTGAAGACTTTGCGGGAAGTCCGCCCGTCGCAAATCATTTACGTCTCGTGCCATCCCGCGACGATGGCGCGCGACTTGAACGTTTTGTGCGGCGACGGTGTCTTTGAGTTGGCGCAAGTGGTGCCGCTGGACATGTTCCCGCAGACGCAACACGTCGAGTGCGTGGCGGATTTGCGGGTGAAGATTTAGCGCAAGGCCAAGCCTCGTTTTTTTCGAGGACGAGAACGAGGACGAGAACGAGGACGATTGTAGAAACTAGCCTTGCCATTCCGCCGCCTGTTTCTCAACCTGAACCGAATGACATCACAAGACCAATTCGAGCCGACGAAAAGTTTCGTCCGCTCATGGCTGCCGTGGCTCATCGCGGCGGCGGCGCTGGTGATTTACGGCGCGACGCTGAATCACTGGGTGACGGTCGAGAGCGTTGGTAATGTCTCGCGCATCGGAGATTGGGACTGGCAGCCGGGCTTGTTTCCGCCGGCCTACTATCTGGTCACGGCGCCGTTCCGACTTTTGCCGGCAAACGTTTTGCCCATCGCGCTTAATTTATTTTCCGCGGTTTGCGCGACGTTGACGCTGGCGTTGCTGGCGCGGTCGGTCGCGTTGCTGCCGCACGACCGGACGCACGAGCAGCGCGAGCGGGAAAAAAATGAATCCGGCCTGCTCTCGATTCGCTCCGCGTGGCTGCCGCCGGTTTTTGCGGCGCTGGTTTGCGGTTTGCAACTGACGTTCTGGGAAAATGCAGTCGCCGCGAGCAGCGAAATGTTCGAGCTGCTGCTGTTTGCCTGCGTGATTCGCTGCCTGCTGGAGTATCGCATTGACCTGCGCGATTCCTGGCTGACCAAGCTCGCCATTGTTTACGGCGCGGGCATGGCGAACAACTGGCCGATGATTGCGTTCCTTCCTTTTCTCGTCGTCGCGTTGATTTGGATCAAGGGCCGCGCGTTTTTTGATTTGAGCTTTGTCCTGCGCATGGCCGCGTGGGGACTTCTCGGGTTCTCGCTCATTCTTTTGCTGCCAATCGTTTTCGCGGTGTCGGGAGATTCACCGTGGGGATTTTGGCAGGTATTAAAGTCTGAATTCGGGACGAACAAGGCGTGGCTCGTCGCGGTATTCCGTCACAAGGCGCTTTTGGCGCTGCTTCTCTACTCGCTGCTGCCTTTGGGCATGATTGGGATTCGCTGGACGTCCTCCTTCGGCGACAGCAATCCGATGGGCGCAACGGTGGCAAAATTCTCATTTCACGTCGTGCACGGAGCGTTTTTCCTGATCGGACTCTGGGTGATGCTCGATCCGCAATTCAGTCCGCGCCGATTTCCGTCGCAAGCCGGTTTTCCGCAAGTTCCTTTCCTGAAGCTTTACTACCTCGTCGCGCTCTGCGTCGGCTATTTCGCTGGTTACTTTTTGCTCGTGTTTGGAAAAGCGCCGCGTCGTCCGGGACCACAAAGCTTTGGAAACGTAATCAGGCCGGTGCTTCCGGTCATGGTGTGCGTGTTGTTCGTTCTCACGCCGTCTGGCTTGATTTACAAAAATCTCCCGCAGATTCAATTCCAGCGCGCCCCGGTCATCAAAGATTACAGCGAACTCGCCCTCGAATCGCTGCCGCAAAAGACGGCCATCATTTTGAGCGACGATCCCACGCAATTATTTTTTCTCAAAGCCGCGCTCAACGAATATCGTTCGCAGAACAAATATATTTTGTTGAACACCGCTCTTATCCACTACCCGGACTATTTGCGCTACGTGCAAAAAAAATATCGTGAGGACTGGAAGGACGTGATCACGCCGGATTTAAAGGACACATTGTCCGATTCAGGCGCGATGCAGGTTTCGATGGCGCTGTTTCAACGTTACCCGGTTTATTACCTGCACCCGAGTTTCGGCTATTACTTCGAGCAGCTTTATGCGCGCCCGCATGGAATCGTTTATGAACTGTTGCCGTATCCGTCAAACTCCATCGCCGCTCCGCCGCTGACGCCGGAATTGATTTCTGAAAATAACAATTTCTGGTCGCGCGCGGAAAAACGGCTGGGTTCCGTGGCGGACATCCTCGCCCGTCCAAAAATACCTCCCCAGCCGGGCGTTGGCCGGGAACTTTTTCGCGCGCTGCGTTTGGTGCGCGAGACGGACAGCGGCGCGGAATCCATCGGCGGTTTTTACTCGCGCGCGCTGAACCAGTGGGGCGTCGAGCTTCAGAGGAGCGGGGATTTCAGCGATGCCGGAAAATACTTTACCCGCGCGCAGGACTTGAATGCGGACAACGCGGTGGCCCGGATCAATTTGAAGTTCAACAAAAACGTTCTCGCAGGAAACAACGAGGCGGTCCCGTTTCCAAAATCGCTCGAAGATGAATTTGGAAAATACCGCTCGTTGTCGTCCGTGATGAGCGTTTGCGGGTTTTATGACGAGCCGAACCGCTGTTTCGAGCAGGGACAAATCTTCGCGCGGGCGAAACCGCCGATGCAACCGCTGCTCGCGCAAGCCGCGCAGCAGTTCGAGCGCGCGCGCGCGTTCTCGCCGACGAACCTGCCGGCGCAGTTCTGGCTTCTGCAATTTTATTCCCAATACGGCTTTCCAGAACGCGCGCTTGAGATCGTCTCCGGCCTGCAGCCGCAAATCCAGTCCGGCGCGGTGGACCCGAACATCGCGTTGCAGCTTGGCTACGTGGAAGCGGTTGCCCACTTCAAGCTGAACGATCCGGACAAAGGCACCACCGCGTTGCAGCGCGTCCTCAAGTCATTTCCCGACGACGAGGCGCTGCTCGTCGCGGCCACGCGGCTTTATCTCGATGCAGGAATTTATTCCAATGCCCTCGATGTCCTCGAACGACATCTGAAACTGGACCCGAACAACACCAGCGCGCTCGTCAACAAAGGGGTTGTTTGCATCCGACTCAAGCATTACAAGACCGCGGTCACTTCGCTCAGTCGTGCGATAACTCTGCAACCGAGCAATTACGTGGCGGTCTTCAACCGCGCCGTCGCGAACCTGCAAGCCGGCAACAACGACGACGCAGAACGCGACTACAAAGTTTTGGAGGAGGCTTTGCCACAAGCGCCGCAGGCCAGTTTTGGGCTTTGCCAGGTTTATTTCGGCCTCGGCGAGATTGCCCAGCAGAAAAAAGACAGCGCAACCGCGATCCGTTATTACGAGATGTATCTCTCGAACGCGCCGCCTGAGAGCGCGGAAGGCAAGCTCCTCGCCACGCGGCTGAACGAGTTGAAGTCACAGCGCTAGCCGGATGCGTGTCACACACGTCATCACGCGATTGATCGTCGGCGGCGCGCAGGAAAACACCATTGCCTCCGTCCTCGGACTGGCGAAAAAACCGGGAGTCGAAATCAAGCTCATCTCCGGACCGACGCATGGCCCGGAAGGTTCGCTCGAAGATTCATTTGCAAACTCTCGCGAACTCTTGACGATTGTCCCTGAACTCGTCCGCCCCGTTCATCCGCTGAAAGACTGGCTCGCGTTGCGCAAACTCGAAAAAATTTTCCACGAAACAAAACCCGACATCGTCCACACGCACAGCGGTAAAGCCGGAATCCTCGGTCGGCTCGCTGCCGCGAAAGCCGGCGTGCCTATTGTCATTCACACGATTCACGGCCCGTCCTTCGGCGCATTTCAAAATCCGCTGGCGAATTTGATTTTTCGCGCCGCAGAACGCCGCGCCGGAAAAGCTGCCACGCGCTTTGTCACCGTTGCGGACGCGATGACGCGCCAATATCTCGACGCGGGAATCGGCAGGCCGGACCAATACACAAAAATTTTCAGCGGCTTCGACCTTCAGCCATTTTTGACCGCGCAAAACAATTTGGAACTCCGCGCGCGTCTCAAAATTTCTCCAGACGACATCGTCATCGGCAAAATCGCGCGGCTGTTCAAGCTTAAAGGCCACGACGACCTTTTCACCATCGCTCCGACGCTCGTTCAGCAATGCCCGCAGATAAAATTTCTCCTCGTTGGCGACGGCGAGTGGCGAGGACGGTTTGAGAACAAGGCGCGAGCTTTGGGGTTGGCCGACAAATTTATTTTCACCGGCCTTGTGCCTCCGCGTGAAGTCGCGCGCTATGTCGGCACCATGGACATGCTCGTTCATTTGTCGCTTCGCGAAGGCTTGCCGCGCGCGTTGCCGCAGGCGCTGGCCGCCGGCAAGCCGGTCGTCGCCTACGATTGCGACGGCGCGGGCGAAGTTTGCATCAACGACGAAACAGGTTTCCTCGTTCGACCACGCGATCTCGTCAAACTGACCGAACGACTGCTTCAACTCACACACGACCGAAGCCTACGCGCAAAATTCGGCGAACGCGGACGCGAGTTCGTGAAACAAAACTTCGGCGTCGAGAAAATGGTGGACGCTTTGTATGCTCTCTACATGCGTCTGGCAAAAACGAAAGGTTAGAGTGCTCGGCAAACGTAATTTCCAACAAAGGATTTTTCCCTCGCCCTGCGAGGAACGAGCGGGGAGAGGGGCGTTCGAGGAAAACCACACTGGATTTAACGAGCCTCCTCTCCCCGGCCCTCTCCTCCATCAGATGGAGGAGAGGGAGGAACAAATCAAATAACGCTTTGAAATTTCCCGCCAACGTTTATCTCTTCGCCTTCGCGAGTGCCGCGCTCGTGAGTTTTTTCAGCCTGCCGCTGTGGCGGCGCTGGGCAAACCGCGTCGGACTTGTTGATGACCCCGGCCACAGAAAAATCCATGAGTCGCCGATTCCGCTGGCCGGCGGTTTGGCGGCGCTGATAGGATTGATTCTTCCCCTGCTCGCCGCAGTGATCGCCCTGTTTGTTTTTTTCAGAAATGAAACGGACAGCGGACTTTTAATCCATGGATTCAACCGGCGATGGCTTGAACTCGGCGCAATTCTTCTTGGCGCAATCGGCATGGTGATTCTCGGCCTGCTCGACGACAAACATGAGTTGAAACCCGCGTGGAAATTTTTCGGCCAGCTTGTCATCGCAGCACTCGTCGCCGCGTCCGGTGCTCGGATAACTTTGTTCGTCCATAATGTCGTGTTCAGCTATTTCGTGACGATTATCTGGATTCTCACCATCACCAACGCGCTGAATTTTTTGGACAACATGAACGGCCTTTGCGCCGGGCTTGGCGTCATCGCCAGCGCAAGCTTCGCGTTTCTTGCCGCGTTGGATGGGCAATATCTCGTCGCGTCGTTCGGATTTTTGATCTGCGGCGCACTGCTTGGTTTTCTGCCGCATAATTTTCCGAAAGCCACCGCCTTCCTCGGCGATTCTGGCAGCCACTTGGTCGGTTTTATGTGCGCTGTGCTGGCAATCCTCCCGCACTTCTACACGAAAACGAATCCGCGTCCGCTCGCCGTCCTTGTGCCACTGTTGATTCTCGCCTTGCCGCTGTTCGATTTGGTTTCCGTCGTCATCATTCGCTGGCGCGCGGGAAAACCATTCTACGTCGGCGACACCAACCATATTTCACATCGGCTCGTTCGCCGCGGCCTTTCGCCGGTAAAATCTGTCCTGTTGATTTGGTTGGTCGCAGCGCTTTGCGCGGCCCTCGCGTTTTTCTGTTGAACCGGAGGGACGAGTTACACGCAGTAGTGTCCAGTTAACGGAGGGTATAGTTGGAGGAAATGGGTGTAGAGGTTTGTGTTCCGTAATTTTGGGGTTGTTGTCGATTTGACGTCGGTTCGTGTTTTTCTGGGCGGCATGCCAACATCTCCTACCGTCTTCGCCCAAGTCATCTCCCGTTTGTATCAAACAGAGTTTGCCCGATGCGTGAATCAGTTTCCGATGCCTCGCTCGTCCCGGTCCTTCAGTGCCTACGATCATTTTTTGGCGCTGTGCTTTGGGCAACTGACTTATCGGGACAGTTTGCGCGACATCGTCGCCTGCTTGAACTGCCGGCCGCAGTTGCAGCATTACATGGGTTTTCGCGGACGGATTACGCGAACCAATTTTGGCTATGCCAGCGAGCACCGGGATTGGCGCGTTTTTGCCGCAGTCGCCCAAGCGCTCATCCGCCG
>CAYMCQ010000076.1:0-21380 GCA_964389025.1 uncultured Verrucomicrobiota bacterium | reverse complement strand
GGCCGAGCCGTCAGTAATAAATGAACGCGCAGGGATTAAATCAGCGTTTCCTTAGCCGGAACGATTCAGTTGAAGTGACATCGCTGAACGCATCGCGCAGTCAATTCATAGCGAAACCATGACCGACAAATTGCAATTCGGTGAACCATTTGGTTTGGGGTTCAACTGCATAGCAGTTGGAATTGGATGGTTTGTCACGTTGAAATTCAAGCAGTTACAAAATTACAGGTTAAAAACGACGCTTTGTTCTGAATCGTTCCGGCTTAGCAGGCTGTTGAAAAAGCGGTGTTTTGAAAAATTGACCATCAAAATCATTAGGCTTTTAGAATGATTTTTGTCCGAAAATGACTTTTTCAACACCCTGTTAGGGAAGCGCTGATTTAATCAGCACGCAGGAAATTCCAGCCCTGTTTCGACCATCAGAATCACCTTCCCTTGAAATCAAAATCGCTCCTGCGCCATCGTGGGCAACATCTGAAAATCTGAAGTTCAGACAAAATTACGAACTCCGATTAAATCAGTGCTTCCTTAGAAAGATCCGCTATCAACAGGGATTGACTCAGGAAATGCTCGCGGCCCGCTGCGCGGTGCGCGGCCTGGACATCAGCCGAGGCACACTTTCGAAAATCGAGGCTCAACTGCGTTATGTGACCGATACTGAATTGGAAACATTGGCGGAAGTCCTCGGAGTTGGCGTGACGAATTTGTTTCCGCAGAAATCAGCGAAGGCAAAACGGTCGTGAGTTGTAGACATCAATCTCCTTGAAAATTTTTTTCAGGTCGGCTTCGAGTTCCAGCTGGATTTTCGGCTGCGACTCCGCAGGATCGGCTTCGCCCAACTCCACTATCACCTGAAAATCTTCCAGATGCTTTTCCGCTTTGAGCGGCGGCTCGATGCGATTGCGGAGCGAGTTGGCAGCTTAACTGCCGGTTTTTTTCTGTCGCTTCTCTTTTTGGCTTCTGTGAAAATCCTGTCACTAAGTTTGTATAACTTAGGTTTGTCCCGATAGAAAAAATTTCGTGTTGTTGTCGCATGATTGATTCCGTTTCAGAAACTGGCGGCGCGTCCGTGGATTTGAAAAAACCGCAGCGGCGCAGGGCAACAATTCCTGACGCAACGAAAGTGGACCGCCTTCCACCGCACTCACACGAGGCAGAGCAGGGCGTCCTCGGCTGCATTTTGCTTTCGCCGAAGGAATGTCTTGGCCATTGCATCGAGAAACTCGGCGATACGACCCGCGAAATTTTTTACGACCTCCGCCACCAGACCATTTTCGTCGCGCTCGCGGAAATGTATGACAAGCAGGAGGCGATTGACGTCATCACGTTGCAACAGCGGTTGAAGGACAAACAACTCCTTGAGCAGGTCGGCGGCATCGCTTATTTGTCCGGGCTTCCCGATGTCGTGCCGTCCGCCGCCAACGTTGGCTACTACTTCGACATCGTCCGCGAGAAATATATTTTGCGGAGGATGATCCACACCTGCACGGATGTCGTCTCGCGCGTTTACAGCCACGAAGGTGAAGTGGAGCGACTGCTCGATGAAGTGGAGCGTGACGTTTTAAAAATCGCCGAGTCGCGCGTCGTCTCGGACGACAAAACCATCAAGACTCTCGTCAACAACGCCATCAGCACCGTTGAAGATTTTCATCGGCGTCAGGGAATGCTGACCGGCGTCGGCTCTGGTTTTACAGACCTCGACAAAATGACGAGCGGTTTTCACGCGGGCGAAATGATTGTCATCGCCGCGCGTCCGAGCATGGGCAAGACTTCGCTCGCGATGAACATCGCCGAGCATGTCGCCCTCGAATCGAAATTGCCCGTGGGCGTGTTCAGTCTGGAAATGACGGCGGAGTCGCTCGTGTTGCGCATGTTGTGTTCGCGGTCACGGGTGAATTTGCGAAATGTGCGCGACGGTTTTTTGGCCGAGCGCGATTTCCCCAAACTCACAAACGCGGCAGGCAAACTATCCGGCGCTCCGCTGTTCATTGACGACACGAGCGGCCTTTCGATTCTGCAATTGCGCGCGAAGGCGCGGCGCATGCATCAACAATACGGCATCAAGCTCTTTGTCATTGACTACCTGCAACTGCTCCATTCTACTGCGCGCCGTGGTGCCGACAACCGGCAGCAGGAGATCGCGGACATCTCGAACGGCGTGAAGGCGCTGTCGAAGGAATTGAAAGTGCCGATCATCGTCCTGAGCCAGTTGAATCGCGACCTGGAAAAACGCGGGCCGGGCGAACGCCCAAGGCTCTCGGACTTGCGCGAGTCCGGCGCGATCGAACAGGACGCCGATCTGGTGGGACTGCTTTACAAAGAAACAAAAGGCAAAGACGAAGAAGAGCCAAGCGTGGAATCAGAAACCGTGCCCGTGAAATTATTCATCGCCAAACAACGAAACGGCCCGACCGGAGACGTGGATCTCATCTTTTCAAAAGCCTACACGCGTTTTGAAAGTGCGTCGAAAGTCTCCGACGATGATTTGCCGGGATGAAATACCCAGGTTCAAAACACCCAAACACCCAACACGGGACTGGCCGCGTTCACCCACAGGCGAAACCGGGTCTTTGGGTATTTTGGTCTTTGGGTGTTTTATTTCTTCTTCTGCCGCAGGTGTTCGCACAGTCCGCTTTCAAAATCGCGCGCATTGAAATCAAGCACGTCGGCCCGCCCTCGGCCAGTGATGAATTGATCCTCGCCAACATCCGCACCAAGCCCGGTGATTCCTACTCCGCGACGGCGATTGACGATGACGTGAAGAATCTTTATTCGACCGGATTTTTTTACAACATCCAGGTCGTTGACAAACAGGCCGACGGGGGAATCGTCCTCACCTACATCGTCCAGGGCAAGCCGCGCCTGACAGACATCAAATTTTCCGGCAACAAAAAATACAGCGACGCGAAGCTTGGGAAAAAACTGACTTCCAAAACCGGCCAGCCACTCGACGAGCACAAATTATTTGCCGACGCGGCGGAAATTAAAAAGATGTATCAAAAAGCCGGCTACCCGAACACGGAAGTCAAATACGTCCTGGCCATTGACGAAAACGGCGGCACCGGCAGCGCGCGGTTCGAAATCAAGGAAAGCCCGCGAATCAAAATCGTGAAGGTCGAGTTCACCGGCGCGCAGGCGTTTTCAGAGCGAAAACTTCGCAAGGTCATCAAGACCCGCAAACGCTGGCTTTTTTCCTGGATCACCAGCAGTGGGCGCTTGAAGGACGATCAGTTGCAGGAGGACAAGGAAAAGCTCGCGGAATTTTACCGTGAGAGAGGCTACATAGATTTCGACTTGAAAGATTTGAAAGTCGAGAATGTTTCGCCCAGAAGCATCATTGTCCGTTTCGTCATTTACGAGGGCAAGCCCTACAAAGTCGGCTCGGTCAAATTCACCGGGAACAAACTTTTTTCCGAAGCGGACATTTTGCGCGGCTTGCAGTCGTTGAAGGCGTTCAAGGGAACGAAAGGCAAACTCGGCCCGCATGGCTTGGAAATGGATGTGGGCGACACGTTCACGCCCAAAGGCATGGGCAAGGACATCGAGGCCGTCGAAGATTTTTACGGCGCGAAGGGCTACATTGATGTCAATCAAAACACCGGGAACCTGCGCGTGCGGAGAATTCCGAACACCGAAACCGGCACGATGGACCTGGAATTTCTGATTGATGAAGGCCAGCAGGCATTCGTTGAAAAAATTGAAATTCGCGGCAACAGCAAGACCAAGGACAAAGTCATCCGCCGCGAACTGGCCGTGACTCCAGGCGAAACGTTCAACATGGTCCGCGTCAAACTCAGCAAATCCCGGCTCGAAGGATTGCAATATTTCGAAAAGGTGGACACGCACCCGGAGCCGACCGACGTGCCGAACCGCCGCGACCTCATCATTGGCCTGGAAGAAAAGAGCACCGGCAACGCCACTATTGGCGCGGGCTTCAGTTCCGTGGACGCCATCGTCGGCTTCGCCGAATATAGCCAGGGCAATTTTGATTTGTTCAAGCCGCCGACGTTCACCGGTGGCGGACAAAAATTCCGCCTGCGCGTCCAGATCGGAACCGAGCGGCAGGACTATTTGATGACGTTCATCGAGCCGTGGTTCCTCGGAAAGAAACTGCAATTAGGCGTGGATTTGTATCACCGCGATCTGAATTTCCAAAGCGTCGGAAATCTTTACGACGAAGTCCGCACCGGCGGGCGCGTGAGCCTGACCCGCGCGTTGTATCGCGATTATTTGATCGGCAGCGTCAGTTACACGCTGGAAAACGTCGGCATCATCCTCGACCCGTCAGTGCATCGCGACCGGCCCGGCGGTGAATTCGGGAATGAACTTCCGCCCATCGAGAGGCAGAATGCGCCCGACGCGCTCTTCGACGAGGCGGGCCATTCCATCGTCTCGAAATTTGGTTTCTCGCTCGCCTACGACACGCGCAACAGCGTGCTGCTGCCAAACAAAGGCCAGCGCACGGAGCTTTCGGCGGAATTCGCCGGGGGGCCGATCGGCGACAAAAACTTTTACAAGCTTGAACTGCGCTCCGGCTGGTATTTTCCTGGCTTGGCCCAGGGACACGTGCTCGAAGTCATCGGCACCGCAGGCGTCGCCGACAGCCTGGACAGCAGTGACGTTCCGTTCTACGAGCGATTTTATTTGGGCGGCGTCAATTCGTTGCGCGGCTACCGTTATCGCGGCATTTCGCCGCGCGAACCGGGTTTCCGCGAACCGATTGGCGGCAATACCTCATGGTTCGGCTCGCTGGAATACAGCATTCCAATTGTTGAGCGCGTCCGCGTCGCCGCGTTTTACGATATCGGCAACGTCCTCGCCGATCCTTATGATTTCAGCTTCAATAATTTCAGCGACGACTACGGCATCGGGCTGCGGCTCATTTTGCCCATCGGCCCGCTGCGGCTGGACTACGGCATTCCGCTCCACCGCGAGAAAGGAACGAGCGGCGCGGGCAAATTCCAATTCAGCGTCGGCTATTCACGGCCACTGTAAACGATGCACCCGACCAGACACAAATTTCCGGTTCGTATGAAAACAATTCGTGAAACGCTTTTGATTCTCGGTGCGGTGGCGATGGCCGTGGCAGTTCACGCAGAAACCAAGGCAGAAATCGTCTTCACGTCGAAGCAAGAAATTGTCCTCGAGTTGGAGCAAGAGGAACCCGCATTGAGTTACTCGACACTTTTCGGCGGATCGAGCCTCGACGCCGCGCGCGCCGTGGCTGTGGACAAAAATACCGGAGACATCTACGTCGCCGGCAACACTCGTTCGCGGGGACTTGCTACGCCGGGCGCTTATCAGACCAACTTTGCAGGCGGCAATTTATTTGGCGACGGCTTTGTCGCGAAGTTCGACAGCACCCGTTCGAACCTGCTTTATTTCACCTACCTCGGAGGCAGCGCGGACGAAGCTGTGCTGGGACTGGCGATTGGAATGGATGGCTCCGCCTACGTTTGCGGCGCGACAACTTCGACAAATTTCCCGACGAAGTTTCCACTTGCTTCAACCAATTACGCGCTCTCTGACTCCAGGCATCACCGTTATCTTTATGACGCCTTTGTTGCGAAGATCGAGCCCGGCGGCTCCAATCTTGTTTATTCCACTTACCTCGGCGGTTTCAGCAACGACCAGGCAGTGGCGGTGGCGACGGATTCGTCTGGCAACGCCTACGTTACCGGCTTCACTCATCTGACTGACGACAGAGACCAGGTCTTCGTTCAGAAGATCAGTTTCGACGGCTCGGCGACAATCCCAGATTATCTGGCGTTTATCGGCGGAAGTGGCACCGACCACGCCGAAGGAATTGCTGTGGACTCGGACGGAAGCGCGTTTATCACCGGCTTTACGACGTCCACAAATTTCCCGACGACTTCAAACGCGATACAAACCTTGTTGAACGGAAGCACCAATCTAACAGGCTCTGCCGACGTTTTTATCCTCAAGCTCGATCCTGCGGCCAGCACCAACCTCGTTTTTTCCACCTTGCTCGGCGGCAGCGGAAACGATTACGGCTTCGGCATCGCGCTGGACTCGGATGGCGATCCGTATGTCACCGGCATGGAAAGTTCTACGACGAATTTTCCCGCCGACGCCAGTTTCGGCGCTTCCTCCAATACCACAAGCCGGGCGTTTCTCACGAGACTGTCCAGCACGAATGGAACGGATTACATGAAGAGCTATTCTGTCACCTTCGGCGGCAGAGGAGTCAATCAAGGCATCGGCGTCGCCGTAGATTCCTTGAAGAACGCCTATGTCGTCGGCACGACAACCGCGACAAAAGATTTTCCGACCAACAACATTCCGGATCCGGCTCGCGGAAAGAACGCTGGCGCCAGGGATGTTTTCGTGACCAAATTCGATTCGAGCGGCACGAACCTGCTTTATTCATTCTACCTCGGCGGTTCACGGAATGACGTGGTTCATGGCATTGATGTGAAAGACTCCACCGCTTACGTCGTCGGCCAGACGTTCTCCTCGAAGTTCCCGCAGACGAACGCCACGCCGCGAAAGTTAATGGGCCGGAGCGACGCCTTCATCACGATCATTTCTCCGTTGCCACCACCGCCGCCGCCGCCACCGCTATTCCCATAACGGCATTAAAAGCTGGCGTTGTTCTCGATTTCTGTTTTCTTTCACGCATGAAAAATTTTTGGAAGAGTTCGATTTTGATTTGTATTTTTGCCTTTTCGACTCCCGCCATCGCGCAAACATCCAATCGCGTCGCCATCATCAACCTGAAAAAAGTTTTCGACAATTACTGGAAGACCAAGCAGAGCAAGGCGGCCATTGACCAGCAACGGGCAGAGGCGGACAAAAAGGACAAGGAACTCATCGAGAGCTGGAAAAAATCCAGGGAAGAATATCAAAAGTTGCTCGAATCCGCCAACGACCAGACCGTCTCCGCCGATGAGCGCGACAGGCGAAAAAAAGCCGCCGAGACGGAGTTGCGCAAAATGAAGGCGACCGAACAAGACATCCAGTTGTTTGAGAGGCGGATTGCCAGCGAACTTGAAGATTCCATGCGCAGCACCATTGACAAACTCTTTGAAGAAATCCGAAGCGCGGTAAACGCCAAAGCGAAGGCCGCCGGCTACTCACTGGTTCTGGACACCACGGCAGAAAGCGTCAAGGGAACGCCGGTTGTCGTTTACAATAACGGCGAAAACGACATCACGGAGGCGATTCTTTCCCAACTCAACGCCGGCGCGCCGGTCGAATCGCCGAAGCCCGGGACGAACACGAACAGCGTGGAAAAGAAATAGCGCGGCTTGTTTGGGGTTGCGCTTCAATCTTCGGTTGCGCCAAGCTCCAAGCGATGTCCGCATCGTCGAGTCGAACACAAGATTCAACTCCCGCCCTCGCCGGTCAATTCGCGCCCACGCGATGGAGTGTGGTGCTGGCCGCCGGACGCAGTGACTCAACTCGCGCGCAGGCCGCGCTGGAAAAACTGTGCCGCACCTACTGGCCGCCGATTTATGCGTTCGTGCGGCGACAAGGCCACAGTCCGCACGACGCGCAGGATTTGACTCAGGCATTTTTCGCGCGGCTGCTGGAGAAAAATTACCTGGCCGACGTGGACCGCGCCAAAGGCAAGTTCCGCTCATTTCTTCTGGCGTCACTGAAACATTTTCTTGCGAACGAATGGGACAAGGCCAAAGCGCAAAAACGCGGAAGCGGAAAAGTTTTCATCCCGATTGACGCGCAATCTGCGGAAACAAAATTCGGTGTCGACCCTGCCGACACGCAGAGCGCCGATAAAATTTTCGAACGGCGCTGGGCGTTGACGCTGCTCGAACAAGTTTTGCAAAAACTCCGCGAGGAATTTGTTTCCGCCGGCAAAGAAAGGTTGTTCGGACAATTGAAGCCGACGCTCACTGAACCGAGCCGGACGATTTCCTACGCAGATATCGCCACGCGGCTCGGCATGAGCGAGGGCGCGGTGAAAGTGTCGGCGCATCGCTTGCGGCGGCGTTATCGCGAGTTGATCCGCGCCGAGATTGCCGAGACTGTTTCCAGCCAAAGCGAGGTTGAGGAAGAGCTTCGAAATCTTTTTGTGGCCCTTGCAACATGAGTGGATCCGCAATCCGCGGATGGGTGGCAGGGATTTGGAGTGCGGTGACTTGTCACCGCTTTGCTGCCTGACCGACTTGTCGGTCAGGCAGGGCCGCGTTCAGCGGCCTGTGGAGAAACAGTCACGCTACTTCCAGCGACGGCGACAAGTCGCCTGCCAAAAGCGCGGACAAGTCCGCGCACTCCAAAATAAGCGGCTGCGGCCTCGCCGCGCTGTGTGAATCTGTGTTTCATCTGTGGCAAAAAACTCTGTAACCTTTCCCCGGTTTTGCTTCTGTAACGGGTGGAAGCAAAAGAAAAACCATGGAAACGAAGCGGATTTGCAAAAGCTGCGGAACGGAGTTGTCGCCGACTGCGAGCGAGGGGCTTTGCCCGGCCTGCCTGATGAAAGTGGCGATGGGCACCGAAGGCGGAAACCCCGGCGCGAGTTCCGGCCAAAGAAAACCCGCGCCGTCAGCCGAAGAAATCGCAAAACATTTCCCCCAATTTGAAATCCTCGAACTCCTTGGACAGGGCGGCATGGGCGCGGTCTATAAGGCACGCCAGCCTCAACTCGACCGCATCGTCGCGTTGAAAATTCTTTCGCCCGGCATCAGCGACGATCCCGCGTTCGCCGGACGTTTCGCGCGCGAGGCCAAGGCGCTGGCGAAGTTGAATCATCCCGGCATCGTGACGCTGTATGAATTCGGCAACGTAGGACAGGCTTCCAGCCTGTCCAGCGAGCGCGTCAGCGCGAGCGGTTCGGCGGCGATGCCGCCGCAGGCAGCCGAGACGCCTGCCCCGCTTTATTTCTTCCTCATGGAATTCGTGGACGGAGTGAACCTGCGCCAGCTTTTGCACGCGGGCCGCATTTCCCCGCGCGAGGCGCTGGCCATCGTCCCGCAGATTTGCGACGCGCTACAATTCGCCCACGACCAGGGCATCGTCCATCGCGACATCAAGCCGGAAAATATTTTGCTGGATCGCCGTGGCCGCGTGAAGGTCGCGGATTTTGGCCTGGCGAAAATTGTGGGCGTTGAACCCCTCACCCGTCCTTTGGACACCCTCTCCCCATCGGATGGGGAGAGGGACGGGGTGAGGGGCGAATCAGCTCTGACCGACGCGGGCAAGGTCATGGGCACGCCCAATTACATGTCGCCGGAGCAGATCGCGACTCCGGGCGAGGTGGACCACCGCGCGGACATTTACGCGCTGGGCGTGGTGTTTTACCAGATGCTCACTGGCGAACTGCCCGGCAAAACCATCGCGCCGCCCTCAACGAAAGTTCAAATTGACGTGCGGCTCGACGAAGTGGTGTTGCGTGCGTTGGAGAAGAATCCAGAACTCCGCTACCAGCAAGTCAGCGAAGTGAAGACCTGCGTGGAGACGATTGCCGCGACTCCACCCGGTAGCAGCCGACGTGAGGAGGCTCATTCTGAAAGCGGAAGCGCAAGTCAAAGCGCCGCCTTTGTGGACACACAAAACCGCGTGAAGGCGCCGGCGATTGGCTTGCTGGTGGCTGGGATCATTGACCTGGCCGCAGTCCTTTTCCTGCTGGTGGAGTTCGTCGCCGTCTTGCTCTCTTACCAGACGCCTTCTGCCGGGGCGACGACGCATCCGCCCGGCATCTCTTCGCGGTTGTTATTCTTCCTGCCGTTGTGCGTCGCATTGCTGGCTTCCGGAGCAGTCATTCTGTTCGGTGCGTTCAAAATGGAGCGGTTGAAAAGCTACGGCTGGTCCGTGGCCGCGAGCATTCTGGCCATGATCACCCCGCCGGGTTTGCTGGTGGGCGTGCCGTTCGGCATTTGGGCGCTGATCGTTCTGAACCGCCGTGAGGTTCGCGAAACGTTTGGCGGACAACATCCGCTTGCCCCGACGGAATCGCCGCGACCGAGCCAAGGCGGCGGCTGGAAAATCGCCGTCGTCATCGTTGCCGCTGTGATGCTGATTCTCGCCCTTCCAGTGGGAACGATTCTCCTGTCCATCGCGCTGCCATCGCTTTCGCGCCAAGGTAAACCAGTTCCGGGGAAACTTACTCAACTTACTTCGGGCGAACTCGCACATGTCTATGAGCCCAAGCTGGTCGCCGCCGTCGAACAGAGGCTGACGCGGGAGATCGAGCGGCGTCTGCGCGAGGCCCACCTCGATTTCCGTTCGGTATTTGTCACTGTCTCGCCGTTTCTCAGAGACGCCGAGTGCCAGTTCGACGGTCTGCGCAAGGAGGTGTCCCAGAATCTGTTTGAGGACGTCGTGGGCGGCCTCGATATCCGGCGCACCGGCAATGATCTGTGGTCCGTCAAAGGCAAGGGCGGATTGGGATACGTGAGCTTCACCGTGGATACGTCGGCCGAGTTGAAGCCCCTGCTGGATCGTGACGAAAGAACGTGGGGACCCGTGATTGAACGAATCGTGACGGACGCGATCAATTTGGACGATGGCAGCCTGCTGGAGATGCCTTCTTCCAGCACAAACAACAACCTCGGCGTAGCGATCGCGGAGAACATTCGCGCGGCGGAGTTGAAAGGGGTGGATGCTTACGTGGAGGGTTCCAGCCTGTTAGTTCTCGGCATGACGTTGGCGCCGCTGCCAGACAACCATTGGAACGCTTCCAATGCTGTCCAAAAAGCGTATCACGCGATTCTGTCGGCTTCCGCCGCCGACAAACCACCGCTGGTGAAATTGGACCCCGACAAGGACGGCGCGCGCACTTATGCGTTCAAAACCCGCGAAGGCGGCAAGGGAGTTTTGCAAATCACCGGCTTCACCGACAACCCGCCCGGCGTGAAGATTCGCTACAAGCTGGTGCAAGCCGATAGGGACAAGACGTCCGCACATCTACCGGCGGGCGCTCCCACTTTCGGAGCACCGCAGGAGTTTCCGGTCGTGCCGGGACATTGGGAGAACCCAGATTCTACATATCTGGATCTGGACACGGGACGAACCACTTTCATGCGATATCCCAGTATCGGCGGCCGCTCGTGGGTGCGCAATTGGCTGGAACAAGAAGGTATGGATGTGCGCCTGACCACTGACGCCAAGCCGACCGAGCCGATCAAGTTGACCTATTACAACGTGACGGTAACGCCAATGCCCAGCAATGCCTGGGCAAAGGTGGAGGCCCAAGACGTCATAAAGTCGCTGCCACCTCCCTCGCTTAAAGCCGAACCACCGCCGATCTTCGGAGGACCGGTGATCCGTTATTTTTCCCCCGAACAGGATCGGACTGACTGTTATTCGTTCCGGACGCGGGAAGGCGGCATGGGCCTGCTGCAAATCATCGGCTCCACCGACAACCCGCGCGGCGTGAAGCTGCGCTACAAGCTGGTGCAGGCAGCCGCTGCTTCCAGCGGCAGCCGCAAACCGGAGGACTCCCAGCGCAAATTCGTCCGCTTGGTTGTGGAGAAGGCGGCGATGACTTTCGAGGGTCAGCCCACGACTTGGGACGGAGTTGACGCGCTGCTGGCGAAGGTGACTGACCGGGCGAGCACGGTGTTGGAATTCGCGGTCACCTCGGATCAGATCACTGTGCAGGAACAAAACGAATGGTTTGGCAAATCCATTGCTCTGGCCATCAGCCACGGCTTTGAATACGCCAGCTTCATCGGGATTCATTCGCTGGGCTCGAAAGGCAGTTTTGACTCACCCGTGAAATCAGTTCCACCAATCTCGCGGGCCGAGCCGGGGGAGTTCAAGCTAACGCTTCCCAACGGGGTTTCCACTGAGGTTGTCGCCGTCACCTGGAACCCACTGGCGAACCAGCGGTGGTGGCAGCCGGACGGCACGCCGCTGCCCCAATCCCCCGGAGGACGCGTGATTTTCCACCCGGCGGGAATGGCCCGGGAGCAAGACCTGGGTGCGAATGAACACGCTTTGTTTGTCCGTTGCAACTTTCCACCGGGAGCACAATCCGCCCAGCGACAGACGCGTTACACGCCGCTGGCGGAGCATCTGGGCACGCTGGAAATTCAGCAAGGCAGCAGCATGGCGCAGGCTGCGGAATCCGTCAGTCGGACGCTACGAACGGTGACGGGCGGGGCCGGCGGGCCGAAGTCGGCTGGTCAAGTGGTAGGTCTTGCCGACGTGGTGCGTTTCCCGCCGGGCACGGCGGAGGTCGCCGTGCAGTTCGCGACGGCGGGCGGTCCATGGGAGGCATTGGCGATTTTCGACGGTCGACGCACGACGTTGCTGGTCGCGGGGACGCAGGTCCTTTGCACCCATCTCCGGCAGGAAACGAATGGCAAATGCCTGGACGTAACGCACGACGTGAACCGCGACCAATATGCGCTGCGGATGATGGCGGTGTTCAAGGATGGCAAGCGCGAAGAAGTGGCGTTGCACAGCGGACTCTTTTCGGCGCGAGAGACGCAGGGCTATGTGCTCCTTGAGCCGGGCCAGCGCGTCGAAAACATTCAGGAATTCGTGCTTGAACGCACGCCATGGGTGCGGGGCGAGATCCGCAATATCGCGCTGAGGCCGAAGCTTGGGAAGGCGCGGGCGGCAACCACGTTCGGCCCAAAGCAAGAGGTCTGGTTGACCGAGTTCAACAACCGGGACGGACAGGAGGCGCTTGATCTCGATACCGGCACGGTGTTCAAACAGCCCAAGGACATGGACCAGTGGTCGGAAGAAGGATTGGTGCAATGGGTCAAAGAGAACGGGGTGGATTTGTTCGTGGATCATGGGCCAGGAGGCGTGTGGGGTTTGATGACGACCACCGATGCCGAATTGAGGCTGGCCCGTTTGGAGAACAACAAATGGGGCGCGATCAGCACAGAGGAACTCGTCCGGGTGCTCTCCGGCAGGTCGACACTATTGCAGATCGCCATGTATGGCAGGATGAAGGCCTATGTCCCGCCCAAGGAAGCGCAACCGCCCATGACGTTTGCATTCAAGACCAGCAGCGGCGGCATGGGCCTTCTGCAAATCACCGGCTTCACGGACAACCCGCGCGGCGTGAAGATTCGTTACAAGCTGGTGCAGGCCGAAAAGAAATAGAACCACGAAGGCACGCGGATTTTTATTTCAGCGGCTTGTTCAGTCCAAATTTCTTCGCCAGCGCAAGCGAAGCTTTCAATGACTTGACTCCGGCGGTGCAAGTGGGGTCTGACAGCGAGCCGGCGGCGAGACAAACGCCCGCCAGCAAACAGCGCGGCAAGTCCCAATTCTCGTGCAAGCCGAGCAGCACACCTGCGCAAAATGCGTCGCCTGCGCCGGCAGTGCCTAAAATAAATTTCGGTGGCAAACGTAACGACGATTGCCAAAAGTCATCGCCCCGGCGAGTTCGCGCAAAAGTGCCTTCGGGAAAATGAATCACCACAAGTTCGCGCACGCCTTTTTCCAGCAGGACACCGGCAGCGCGTCGCAGCGCGGCGGTGTCGAGCTTGCCGTTCGCCTTGCGGATTTTGAGGCCGGTCGTGTTGCCGGCTTCGATTTCGTTGAGGATCGCGTAATCGCAAAACTGCAACGCAGGCGAGACGATTTTTGAGAAGCGGTCGCTGTGTTCGCTCACCACGTCAACGCTGGTTTTCATTCCGGCAGCTTGCGCTGCGGCGAGAAGCCGCGCGGCTTTCGTTCCGAATTTTCCGTCCGGCAAGTCGAGCGAATCCAGCAACAGCAGATAACCGAGGTGAAAAATTCGCGCCGGAATTTTTTTGAAATGGAGGTCGTCGCCAGTCCAGAGCGCGTTCGCACCGCGCGCGTGGAAAAAAGTCCGGCGTCCGCCGTCGCGCTCGGTCATCACGTCGGTGTAGGAAGTGGGTGCATTTGGCGTCGTGCGGAGATGGTGCGTGTCAATTTTGTTTCGCCGGCAATCTTCGAGGATGAGTTCGCCGAGCGCGTCATTGCCGACGAAGCCTGCGGCGTAAAGCGGCATCGGCACGCCGCTTTTTGCGATGTCGAGCAGCACGTTGTAAGGCGCGCCGCCCGTGCCTTGATATTGGCTGCTGATGTTCGCAAGCGACTCCGGCTGCGGAAAGACATCAATCAGTTTGACCTGGTCAATGATCCAGTTGCCGCCGGAAAGGATGCCGCGACGAGGCTCGATGTATTTGCTTTTCATCTTGAACGCGCAAAGTGAACGGGAAGAAACGCAGGCCTTGCAAGAGATTTTTCATCGGATGTGAAATGTGAAACGTGATGTGTGAATTGATTCTTTCATGTTTCACGCATCACGCATCACGTTTTTCTTTTCAACCATCAACCTTTTCAGTAATCATCACGCATGGCAGACGCAGCGGAAAAAGGAGAACGGATTTTACGCGGCATTCCTGTTTCATCGGGCGTGTCGCGAGGGAAAATTCTCGTCATTGGCCGCCAGCAAAGCGCGATTCCCAGGCTCGAAATCCCCGGCGACAGACTCTTGGAAGAACTGAACCGCCTCGAACAGGCGCTCATCCAGACGCGGCACCAGATTCTCGACGTGCAAAAAAAAGTCAGCGCCAGCATGGGCGCGGAGGAAGGTGGAATCTTCGACGCGCACCTGCTCGTGCTCGAAGACCGCACGTTGATTGACGAAGTCACGCGGCTGATTCAATCGGAAAAAGTGAATGCTGAACACGCGTTTCACACCATCGCCGAAAAATACGCCAGGACGCTCGAAACCATCGGCGACGAATATCTGCGCGAGCGCGCCACGGACATGCGCGACGTGGCGCAACGCATCCTGAACAATCTTCTAGGGCAGGGACACCACATTGACCTGCGTCATTTGCAGGAGCAGTGCATCATCATCAGCCACGACCTGACGCCATCAGACACCGCGCAGTTGGACAAGGCCAAGGTTCTCGGCTTCGGGACGGACGTGGGCAGCAAGACTTCGCACACTGCGATAATGGCGCGCTCAATGAAGATTCCAGCCGTCGTGGGACTGAAAAACGCGAGCGAAGTATTGAAGACCGGCGATTACGTTCTGCTGGACGGTTTCAATGGCGTCATCATCGTCAATCCCACCGACCAGACGCTTTTCGAATACGGCCAGCTCATCCGCAAGCAAGTCACGCTTCAGGAAAGGCTGCGGGACATCGAGCAGAAGCCTGCGGTCACGCTCGACGGCCAGCGAGTGACGCTTTCGGCAAACATCGAGCAGGCCAAAGACGCGGACGCAGTCCTCGCGTGCGGCGCCGAGGGCGTCGGGCTGTTTCGCACGGAATATCTTTTCATCAACCGCGAGAAACTACCGACGGAGGAGGAACAATTTCAGGAATACCGGCAGGTCGCCGCTGCGCTCAAGCCGCAGCCGGTCGTCATCCGCACGCTCGATTTGGGCGGCGACAAATTTCTTTCCCACCTCGAAGTGCCGCAGGAGATGAATCCGTTTCTTGGCTGGCGCGCGATTCGTTTTTGTTTGCAGGAGACGGCGATTTTCCGGCTGCAACTTCGCGCGATTCTTCGCGCCAGCGCCGAGGGCAACGTCAAGATGATGTATCCGATGATTTCCGGTCTCGACGAGTTGGTAAAGGCCACAGAGCTGCTTGAACAATCCAAAGCCGAGCTTCGCAAGGAGGGAATTCCGTTCGACGAGAACATGGAAGTCGGCGCGATGATTGAAACGCCGTCCGCCGCGCTCATCGCGGACTCGATGGCGAAGCGGCTGAAATTTCTCAGCCTCGGCACAAACGACTTGATCCAATACACGCTAGCTGTTGACCGGATGAACGAAAAGATCGCGCACCTCTACGAGCCGACGCACCCGGCGATCTTGCGGCTCATCAAGGCGACAGTAGAGGCCGGCCACAAAAATAAAATCTGGGTCGGTGTCTGCGGCGAGATGGCGGGCGACCCGTTGCTCGCGCCGCTGCTGCTGGGGTTGGGCGTGGATGAATTGAGCGCTGCCCCGCCGCTTGTGCCGCCGGTGAAATTTTTGATTCGCCGCTTGAAAATGTCCGAGGCGAAAGAACTGGCCGAGTTCGCGCTGAACTGCGAGTCGGGCGCGGAGATTTTGTCGCGCGCGCAAAATCTGGCGAAGGAGATTGCGCCGGGATTGTTTGAAAATAAAACGTGATGGAACAAATCACCAAACCCCAAGCACCAAACTCCAGAGAAGCTCCAAGCCTCAAATCTCAAATTGCCTCCGGCGCGAGATTGATTTTGGAGCTTGGTGTTTGGAATTTCTTTGGTGCTTGGGGTTTGGTGCTTGGAGGTTTGAAAGTATGAAAGTAATTATTCTAGCCGCAGGTTACGCCACTCGACTCTATCCGCTGACGCTGACTCAGCCAAAACCGCTGCTTCCCGTCGCCGGCAAGCCGATGATTGATTACGTGCTCGACAACATCGCGCCCATCGGAGGCATTGACCGGATTTACGTCGTCACGAACGCGAAGTTTGCCGGGCATTTTCAAAAGTGGGCGGATGATTATCGCGCAAACAAGGCCAAGCTCAATTTCACCATCGTCAATGACGGCTCAACAGACGACACCAACAAGCTCGGTGCCATTGGCGACATCCATTTCGTCATCGCGCGCGAAAAAGTGGACGACGACATCATCATCGTGGCCGGGGACAATTTGTTCAGCCAAAGCGTCGCGTCATTCGGAAAATTTTGCCGCGAAAAAAACGCGCCGGTGCTCGCCGTTTACGACGTTGGCAATCTGGAGGAGATAAAAAAATACAACGCCATCACGTTCGACAAAGACGACCGCATCAACTTCTTCGAGGAGAAACCGAAGAATCCGGAAAGCACAGTCACGGGCATCGCGCTATATTTTTATCCCAAGCACACGGTGCCGCTCATCAACCAATACATCGCCGAAGGAAACAATCCCGACCAGCCGGGGCGTCTCGTGCAATGGCTTTATCCGCGCACGCCCGTCTACATCTGGCGTGTGCCGGGCACTTGGTATGATATCGGGTCGAAAGAAACTTTGGAGGAGGCGAACAAAATTTTTGCGGCGTTGCCAAACACGCCGGGCTGATTGATGAAATCCCGCCCGAACATCGGCCTGACCGGTGAATTGCAATTCGTCGTCGAGCAAAAGCACGTCATAGATTTTGCGACGGGCGGAATGCCAGCCGTGTTGAGCACGCCGAATTTGATCGGCCTTCTCGAACGCACCGCGCGCGAAGCGCTTGCGCCGCTGCTGGAGCCAGACGAGCGCACGGTGGGAATGGAAATCGAGCTTCGCCATCTCGCGCCGACGCCGCTGGGACAGCGCGTGACCTGCACGGCACGCGTAATTCACACTGAGAAAACAGAAGTGACGTTTCAAGTCGAGGCGCGCGACGGGCAGGAGCTGATTGCGCGCGGCATTCACAAGCGCGCGGTCGTCAACGTGGAGAGTTTCGCGAAACGGGTGCAGCGGAAAGCCGGATAATTGGGTTCTTAATCTTAATCTTTCTCTTAATCGTAATCTGATTGCCGGTTCGTTTTTAGGATTAAGAGAAAGAGAAAGATTATGATTAAGATGCGGAGAAACACTGCTGACATTCGCTGCAAATCCGTGTTTGATTCCCGCCGATGGCAAATTCGCCAAATGAACTTCTGACAGGTTTGTTGAAGGACGTTTCACGCTCGTTTTATCTCACGTTGCGCGTGCTGCCGAGAAAAATCCGCCCGCAAATCGGCGTTGCTTATTTGCTCGCGCGCACTTCGGACACGATTGCGGACACGGAAATTCTTCCGCTGAGCGAGCGCTTGACGGCGCTGCGGAATTTTCGGCAGCGACTGCTCGGCGAAACAATTCCTCTTGGACTCAGCAAGCTTGCCGAAAAACAATCGTCACCCGCCGAACGGATTTTGCTGGAACGCTACAAAGAATCGCTTTCGATTTATTTCGACTTGCACCCGTTTGACCGCAAGCTGGCGCTCGAAGTTTTGCAGACGATCATCAGCGGGCAGGAACTGGACTTGCAACGGTTCGCGCCGTTGGAGTCCACGCTTCAGCGTGCGGGGCAAGACAGCCTAAAGGCTGGACTCCAACAAATCGTCGCGCTGCAAACCGACGCCGAACTGGACGATTACACCTATCGCGTCGCCGGTTGCGTCGGAGAATTCTGGACGAAGATGTGCCGCGCGCATTTGTTTCCGAATGCGGAGCTTGACGATGTTTTTCTCCTGACGAATGGAGTTCGTTTCGGAAAAGGTTTGCAACTTGTGAACATTTTGCGCGACCTGCCGGTGGATTTGCGGAAGGGGCGCTGCTATTTGCCGGTTGAAAAACTTTCCGCGGCGGGATTGAGTCCTGCGGATTTGCTTTCGCCAGTGAACGAAAAAAAATTCCGCCCGCTCTACAATAGTTACTTGGACGTTGCACAAAAACATCTCGATGCCGGCTGGGATTACACCAACGCCCTGCCGCGCCGCTGCGTCCGGGTCCGACTGGCCTGCGCCTGGCCAATTCTCATCGGCGTCAAAACCCTTGCGAAACTTCGGACGGCGAACGTGCTTGATGGCGAGCGGCGAATCAAAGTTTCGCGCGTCGAAGTGAAGCAAATTATCTGGCGCACGGCGTTTTGTTATCCGTTTCCGGGCGCGTGGCGAAAGTTGTTCGAGCGGACTGGCTCAGCCGAAAAGCTGTTGCGCTGAGTCCGGTTTTCCAGTAGAGAAACAGCCATGCAAATTCCTAAAAGCTTGATTCTCTGCGCGGCGATTTGTCTCTGCCCGCTGCTTGGCAGGGCGGACACGGAAGCGCAGGCCCGCGCGCGTGAAGCATTGCGTGGCAAAATTGCGGAGCTTGATGGCACCGCAGCTCCAAACTCAACGCCAGCCGCCGTGACTGGAACCAAGCCTTTGCCAGTCGCGCCCGCGCCCGCGCCAGCAGCGGCCTCTTCAGGAACCACGCGGACAGCAACGAAGCGCCTTGATCCCGAAACACGCCGCGTGGCGAACGAAAAATTGCAGGAAAAAATCCGCGAGTTGGAAGCGCAATCGGCGCCTCCCAAGAAGCTTTCCAGCACTACGGAGTCGGACGCGACCGAACAGGCGCGCGAGCAATTGCGCCGAAAGGTTGCCGAATTAACGCCGGCTGAAACCAAGCCGTCAGAAACGGTTGTTGCAAAACCAACGCCCGTCGTTGAACAGCCGGTCGTCAAAACGGCATCGCCCAAAGCCGCGCTGGCCCCGGCAAAATCCGACAGCCAGGCACAAAATGCGCGTGAAGCGCTGCGCAAAAAAATTGCTGAAATCGAAGGGCAGAAACCGGTGGCGACCCCGACTCCGGCTCCAACTCCTCCTCCTGTGGTCGCCGCACCGATACCGACGCCAACTCCGCCTCCTGTCGTTGTTGCCCCGTCACCGACGCCGCCACCGGTTGTCGCCAGGCCGGTGCCAGCGCCAACTCCTCCGCCTATTGCGGTGCTGACGTCGTCACCGGCCACCTCACCAAGCTTTGACCTGGCTGTTACGCCGGCAATTCCCGACTCTGTGGAGATCGCGAAAGCGCGCGAAGAAGTGCACAGAAAAATTGCAGAACTGGAATCGCAGCCCAAGCCTTCGCCAACCCAGCCCAAACCTGTCGCACCAGTTCCGCCCGCAATACGAAGTGCGTCATTCGAGCCTGTCGAAGGAATTGCGCCGGGAACTTCGGACGTTGTGATTTATGAGCCGGAGAAAACCAGAGCAAAGAGCCTGAGCGCGAAAGAAAGAGCGCGCATGGAGGCCGAGCGTGCGGCGATGAGGACACCCGCGTCGTTCAACACAGTTGAAGTTCCTCCGCCAGCCATTACTCCGGCCAAAGCAGAAAAACTCGCGGAACTCTTGCGCACATACAAAGCCGACGAAATCACGCCTGAGCAATATCACACAGAGCGCGCCAAAATCCTGGTCGAGCCGTGACAAACACCATATCCCAAACTCCAAACACCAAAGAAACACCAACTTTCAAACACCAAACTTCGCAGCCTCAGAGTTGAAGTTTGGTGTTTTTGATTTTTTTGGTGTTTGGTGTTTGGTGTTTGGTGTTTAATCCCGCCGTGCATCAATTTCATTACGTCGGAAATAAATTGTTCTGCGAAGGCATTTCCATCGAATCGCTCGCGAAAAAATTCGGCACGCCGCTCTACGTTTATTCGCAGCAGACATTGAGCGGCCATTTCCAGAAACTGGATCGCGCGATGTCGCCGGTGAGCCATCTCATCTGCTTCGCGATGAAATCCAACTCGAACCAGTCGGTGCTGCGCACGCTGGCGAACCTCGGCAGCGGTTTCGACATCGTGAGCGCGGGCGAGTTGCGGCGCGCGATGGCCGCTGGCGCTGACCCTCGCAAATGCGTTTTTGCCGGCGTCGGAAAAACGGAGGAGGAGATTCAATTCGCATTGCGGCAAGGCGTTTATTCCTTCAACGCTGAGAGCGAGCCGGAGTTGCAGCGCATCAATCGCCTCGCCGCCCGGCTGAAAAAAGTCGCGCCGGTCTCGGTTCGCGTGAACCCGAACGTGGACGCCCGCACGCACGCCAAGATCACGACCGGCACTTACGAAAATAAATTCGGCATCGCGTTCGAGAAGATCGAGGGCGTTTATGCGCGCGCGGCAAAATTGAAGAATTTGCGGCTGCGCGGCCTGCAGATGCACATCGGCTCGCAACTGACGACAGTTTCGCCTTTTGAAAAAGCTGTCCGCAAAGTCACACCGCTTGTCTCGCGCCTGAAAAAGCGCCACGGGCTGGAATTTTTCAGCATCGGCGGCGGGCTGGGAATCGTTTACAAGCCCGCGCTCGCCAGCGGTTCGCCGAACTGGTGGAAGTCCGCCGCTGCGAAAAATATTCTCACGCCGGAAAAATACGCCGCGCGGCTCGTGCCGCTGCTCAAGCCGCTTGGTTTGCGGATTTTGATGGAGCCGGGACGGTTTATTTCCGGCAACGCGGGCATTCTCGTCACGCGCATCGAATACGTGAAGCAGACCGGCAGGAAAAACTTTCTCATCGTGGACGCGGCGATGAATGATTTGATCCGTCCGGCGTTTTACGAGGCCTATCATGAAATTGTTCCCCTCACGCGGCGTGATGGAAAACTCATCAGCTCGGATGTCGTAGGCCCCGTGTGCGAGTCAGGAGATTATTTTTGCAAAGACCGTCCGCTGCCAAAAGTTGGCGAAGGCGACCATCTCGCGCTGTTGAGCGCGGGCGCGTATGGCTTCGTGATGGCATCGTCCTACAACACGCGGTCGCTGGCGGCGGAAGTTTTGGTGAGTGGCAAACGCTCTGCGCTGGTGCGCAAACGCCAGCCGGTCAACGAGGTTTGGGCGGGGGAAAGAATAGCGCCGTGGTTGAAATGACCGCAGGAGCGCAGGATTTTGACTTGCCTGAGAAGCAAACCCGGCGTAATTAAAGTGCGCCGCAGCAAAAGCCCACGTGGCGGAATTGGCAGACGCGCTAGATTCAGGTTCTAGTGAGTAACATC
>CAYMCQ010000075.1:0-21693 GCA_964389025.1 uncultured Verrucomicrobiota bacterium | reverse complement strand
AGCGCCGCAAATCCCCCTTTCGAAACAAATGCGGCGCTCTGCCGAGACGCCGCTACGCCGACGATTCGTGCGCGTCACTCCCACGTGACCGACAGTGCAGGCGCAACCATGACGGCGCAATTTGGCGGCAATCAAGTGCGGCTCATTGGGCGGGCCGATCCGTCGGGCGGACTGGCGGATGTTTTTCTGGATGGTGAAAAACAATTAGTCCCCATTGACTGCTGGAATCCGAACCCCCGCAGCCAGCAAGTGCTTTACTACCGGAACGGTCTCACCGCCGGCAATCACACGCTCAAAGTCGTGGCGCGCGGGGCGCAGAATCCCTACGCCAGCGGCACGCGGGTTTACGTAGACGAGATTCAGTTTTCGACGGCGACGGGCGCGCATCATTTCCCGGGCGGCCACGGACCCACGGAGACGCAGCGGATGATTTTCGGCTACACCGGTCGGACGGACTGGCGTGATTCACGCGGGCGCGTGTGGCGCCCTGCCACTGAGTTCGTCACGCGCCTAGCCGGCGGCAAGGACTCCGTCCGCGAATGTTGGTGGACCAACGCCACGGACGAACCGATCCGCGGCACCGCCGATCCGGAGTTGTATCGCTACGGCGTTCACGCGACGGACTTCTGGGTCAACGTGACAGTTGGGCCGGGGAAGTATCACGCCCGGCTGAAGTTCGCCGCGACGCGCGGTCAGGACCCGCGCGCCAACTGCTTTGACATTTGCATCAACGGCCGGCGCGTCGTCGAGCGATTCGATGTGTGCGCTACTGCGGACGGGACCAACCGCGCGGTGGACCTGGTCTTCAACGACCTCGAACCGCGCAACGGAATCATCGAAGTCCGCCTCACGAATGCGGAGCGATTGGAAGGCGGAAAGACGGTGCGCGGCGAGGCGTTCTTGCAGGCCTTGGAAATCGGCCCCGGCGACGGCAGTCGGGGCGCGAAACCGGTTTCAATGCCGAATCCATAGCGCTGGCTTCCAAACGGAATTTAACGTTGCACAAGCGACTTATGCGGTTGAAGCTGCTGCCATGAATCCATCCACGCCGTCCACCCTCCGTCCCGCAAATGGCGGGACTACGGAGGACGGGAAAACCGAACCGCCATCGTCAACCCACCTCCGAAAAGCGGTTTTCGTAGATGCCCCGTTGCAAGTTACAGAAAAGTTGGATTTGGATGGCGGACATTTTTTCAGCGGATTCTCACTCCACTTCTTGTTAACGGTGATTTGCGTTGCTTGTGTTTCGGCATCGGCTCAGAAGTCACCCGGCGCATATCTGACAAAAAACGGACGCGCGTTTTTCCCCATCGGCTGTTACGAGTTGCCCAAGGAAGACACTGGGTTGCGCGGGATGGCGGACGCAGGTTTCAACCTCGTCCACTGCCAGAATGCGCCTGACCTCGACCGCGTTCACGCCGCGGGAATGCTGGGTTGGGTCAGTGTGCCGCTGCAATTGGGCGCCGACAGCGACGCGTTGCGAAAAGCCGTGGAAGCCGTGAGGGATCATCCCGCCCTGGCGGTGTGGGAAGGGCCGGACGAAGTGGTCTGGAATTTCACTGCCTACAGCGGTCTCCATCGAAGCGGCGTTTACAAAACGCCGGACGAATGGTGGCGGCAGACGCCCTTCGCCGCGGAACGTTCCGAGGCGGAAGCAAAAAAAATCCTGCCCAAACTCCGCGAAGGTTGCCAATGGGTGCGTCGTGTCGATCAGCGAAAGCATCCCATCTGGATCAACGAGGCGGCGCAGAGTGATATGAAGTTCATTCGTGAATATCTCGATGACATAGACATCACGGGCTGCGACATCTATCCCATCCATGACAATAATCATCTGCCTGCTTCCGTCGGAGACTACACCGGGCGCTATCAACGCATCGGTCGAGGCAAACCGGTATGGATGGTCCTGCAGGCTTTCTCCTGGCACGAGCTGACGCCGCCGAAAGACGAGACCCTGGTCTATCCATCATTTTCCGAAACCCGGCTGATGGCCTACGACGCAATAGCACACGGCGCGAAAGGGATTCTCTATTGGGGCACAGAAATGGTGCCGAAGGAATCACCGTTCCGCCAATCACTCTTCGCTCTGGTCAGTGAATTGAACGCGCTGCAACCGTTCCTCACCGCAAAGGAAGACAGGACTGTTCACGTTTCACTCACGGCATCAACCGGGCGAGTGCCGGAAGAAAGCCGGGGCGTTCGACTGTTCGCGCGGCAATGCAGACGCGAGTGGCTCATCGTGCTGGTGAACGAAGACAATCAGCCGCACATGGGAGTCGAATTGAGCGGTCTCGCGAGACTCAACGGCCAGACGCTCGAGCTGCTTTATGGCTCCGAATCCGCGACCGTCAAGCGAGGTGGTTTTGTCACCCGCCTCAAGCCCTACGAGGTCAAAGTATTCGCGACAAGCCGGAAGTGGGAAAGTTCCCGGCGCGGTGGCAGGGATTTTCAGTGATCGAACATTTCAACCGCTGTGTGGCAACGATCTTTGCGCGCACGTGATCATCAATGGAATGCAAGCGAAACTTTCAGTGTGATAAAACGCTCTCCTTCACCCCGGCTCCGGGGAGAGGAAGAATTTTCTTCAACCTCTCAACAGATTGACGGGCTGGAAATGAAGTCCGAAAGACGGCAGAAGGGAAAGGGCTTTCCGAAATTCACAAGCGGCTGGATTGCCGCCCTCTCTCCTGGGAGAGAGAGTTAGGGTGAGGGCGGAGCAAAAAAACTCAAGTCTTCTGCCCGCCTTCAGCGTCCCGCTCGGGAAACTCGAACGTCACCTTGCCCTTCTCGTCCATCACGAGGAACGCGGGGAAAGGCTTGCCGGCTTTCGAAATGAACTTGTCCATCAAATCGGTTTTGCCGGCCTCCAGAAGTTTCTTCAACTGCGCGCGGTCAACCGGCTGTTGTAAAATCGTTTTGCCGACCTTGACCCTGCATTTCTTCGCGTCGAGCTGCGTGCGCTCGCAAAGATAATCCGTCTCCGTCTCAAAAATCTTCCCGCCGCACTTCGGGCATTTGCCGAGCGGCTCCCTGCCGGTGAAATCAATCTTGGGCTGCGGCTCCTTGGATTTCTTTGGTTTTCCTTCGCGCGGCGGAAACTCGAATCCAACTTTGCCTTCCTTGTCCACGGCCAGAAACGCTTTGAACGGACGATTGTTTTTCTTGGAGATGAATTTCGTGAGCAAATCGGTTTTGCCGGTCTCAAGAAGTTTCCTCACCTGCTCGGGCGAAATCTCCTGCTGCAAAATGATCTTTCCGGTGCGGAAGTCGCAGGACTTCTCCGCGCCCGCCTGTTTCTCGCAGACGTAATTCATGCCCGCATCAAAAACATTCGCGCCGCACTTCGGGCATTTGCCCAGCGGTTCCTTGCCGGTCAAATCAACCGGCGCGGCAGCCTCGCCGTCCTTGTTCAGGTCGTTGCCGAAATCGAATTCGATCTTGTGCTCGGCGTTCATCTTGAGCACCGCGGCGAACGGAAACCCCTTCTTGCTCATGAATCCCTGCAACGGCCCGACCTGCCTTTGTGTGATGAGCTTCTCGACCTCTTCCGGCTCGAACATCCGGCTGCACAAAGTTTTCCAGATCGAGAAATCGCATTTCACGCACTGGAAATGTTTGTATTGCTCGTGGATTTCGCCGCCGCATTTCGGACACGGAACGCGTAGCGTGCCGAAATCGCCGGGGATGGTGTCATGCTCGTATTTCTTGGCGCGATCCACGATCCGGCGCGTCATGTCCGCGATGCCGGACATGAATTCCGCGCGGCTGATCTGCTTGCGCTGGATCTGGCGGAGCTGAAATTCCCAGTCGCCGGTCAATTCTGGCTTCGTCAATTCAGGAATTCCAAGTCCGTTCAACAATTCCATCAACGAAAACGCCTTCGCCGTCGCCTGCAACTCGCGCCCGTTGCGCTGAAGATAATTTTCGTAGATCAAACCTTCGATGATCGCCGCGCGCGTGGCCGGCGTGCCGAGGCCTTTTTCGCTCATTGCCTCGCGCAATTCGTCGTCGTCCACCAGTTTGCCCGCGCCTTCCATCGCGCCGAGCAGCGTGGCTTCCGTGTAACGCGCTGGTGGCTTGGTGACGTTCTGCTTCACCTCGACCGCGCTGGTCTTGACCGTTTCGCCTGGCTTGACCGGCGCGAGGTTCGGATTGTCGTCTTCGCCCTGCGCTTCCTTGCCGTAAACCGTCAGCCAGCCGGTCGTGACCAAAACTTTCCCGGCGCTCTTGAACGGCTCACCTTCGACCCGCGTGATGCGCGTAGTCTCCAAAAATTCCGCCGCCGGATAAAAGATCGCCAGAAACCGCTTCGTCACCATGTCGTAAATTTTCTGCTCCGGTTCGCTCAAACCTTTCGGCGCGACGAGTGTGGGGATGATGGCGAAGTGATCGGAAACTTTCGCGTTGTTGAAGATGCGTTTGTTCGGGCGCACCCAATCGCTTTTCAAGATCGTGTCGGCGAACGCCGAGTAACGCGTGATGAAAGTCGTTCCGCCGGGCGTGTGGCCAGACAACATCTCCAAAGTATTTTTCACCGTGCCGATGTAATCTTCCGGCAACGCGCGCGAATCCGTCCTCGGATACGTCAATACCTTGTGCCGTTCGTAAAGCGCCTGCGCGACGGCCAGGGAATTTTTTGCGCTGAAACCGAAGCGCGAGTTCGCGTCGCGCTGCAAGCTCGTCAGGTCGTAGAGCAGCGGCGACATCGAAGTCGTCGGCTTGCTTTCTTCCGTGACGATGCCCGGTTTGCCGAGACATTTTTCGCGAAGCGCCTCGGCAGAGGTTTTGTCCCAGATGCGCTCGGCTTTCGCTTGCTCGTCGTCCGACTTGGAAAATTTTTCATCGAACCAGCGTCCGGTGTATTGCCCTGCCGCCGCGTCGAACGTGCCGATCCCTTCCCAGAAATCGCGCGGCACAAATTTTTTTATCTTCGCCTCGCGCTCCACCACGATCGCCAGCGTCGGCGTCTGCACGCGGCCAACCGTCGTTTTGAAAAAGCCGCCGAGCTTGGAGTTGAAGGCCGTCATCGCCCGCGTGCCGTTGATGCCCACGAGCCAGTCCGCCTCGCTACGGCTGGTGGCCGCGTCGGTCAGCGGCTGCATGGATTCATCGCTGCGCAACGACGCGAAACCTTCGCGGATGGACGCGGGCGTCATGGATTGCAGCCAGAGCCGTTTGATCGGCTGCTTCGCCTTCGTGTAGCGGACGATGTTACGGAAGATCAATTCGCCCTCGCGCCCGGCGTCGCAGGCATTGATGAGTTCGCTCACGTCTTTGCGCTTGATGAGCTTGGCGAGGACTTTGAGCCGGTTCTCATTTCGTTCAATCGGCTGAAGGTCGAAGTGCGGCGGGATCACCGGCAGACATTTGAACGTCCACTTGCCGCGCTTGGCCTCGACGCCCTCGGGCGGCACGATGGTGAGCAGATGGCCGACCGCCGACGAGATGACGAACTCGTCGTTCTCGAAATAGTCGGCCTGCTTCTGAAACTTCCCCAGCGCCTTCGCGATGTCGCTCGCGACCGACGGTTTCTCAGCGATGATCAAGGCTTTGCCCATTTTGTTAATTTTTAGTTTTCAGTTTTTAGCTTTTAGTTTCAAACGGGACTTCGGTTCAACTCAAAATTAAAAACTCAAAATTAAAAACTTGGATGAATTGCCGGGAACGTGACGCAAAGTTTTTGAGAAGTCAAAGGATTCGTGCGGAATCATTTCCCGATGCAAAACTGGCTGAAGATGGAATCGAGCAAATCTTCCGTCGTGGTCTTGCCGACGATTTCGCCGACGGCGTTGACGGCGATATGCAGTTCCAGCGCCATCAACTCCAGCGATGCATCGCCGTCAAAAACTTCCAAGGCGCGCTGCGTCGCGAGCCGCGCGCGGTTGAGCGCGTCCTGATGCCGCGAGTTGATCATCACCTGCAACATTTCCATTTTGATGTCGCCGGACCAGACGAGTTCCTTGATTCTATCCTTCAACTTCTCGATTCCTTTTCCGCTGATGCAACAGACATCCGCAATCTCTGAAAAAGTTCCCCTCTCCCCATCCGATGGGGAGAGGGACGGGGTGAGGGGCATCTCAAGTTTCACCGGCAAATCAATTTTGTTCCGCACGATGATCCGTTTCTTTGACGCGAACTCGGCCAGATAATTTTCATCCGCCTTGGTCAACGGCTCGGAGGCGTCGAGCACGTGCAAAATAAATTCCGCGCGCGACAACGATTCGCGGCTGCGGCGCATCCCTTCAATCTCAATTTCGTCGCCCGAGTCGCGCAGGCCGGCGGTGTCAATGAACACGACGGGCAGGCCGCGGATGTTCGCCGTCTCCTCGATGGTGTCGCGCGTAGTTCCGGCGATGTGCGAAACGATGGCGCGGTCGCGGCCAAGAAGCTGGTTGAGCAAACTGGATTTGCCGACGTTTGGCCGGCCAATAATCGCCGCGCGAATTCCGCGCCGGAGAATCTGCCCTTCGTTCGCCGTGCGCAGCAATTCGTCCATGAACGTAATGCCGCGATTCAGCCGTCCGATGAGCTGTTCGCGAGTGTCCGGCGCGATGTCTTCCTCCGGAAAATCAATGTGCGCTTCGACGTGCGCCAGAGTTTTCATCATGTCGTCGCGAAGCTGGTTGATGCGCTGGGAAAGTTTGCCTTCGAGTTGTTCGTTCGCCGCGCGCAACGCGAGTTCCGTGCGTGAATGAATCAAATCTGCGACGGCTTCAGCTTGCGCAAGGTCAATGCGCCCGTTCAAGAAGGCGCGGCGGGTGAATTCGCCGGGCAACGCAAGCCGCGCGCCGTTTTCAAGGATCGTGTCGAGCACGGCCTTCGCCGGAAGCAACCCGCCGTGACATGTGATTTCAACAACGTCCTCGCGCGTGAACGTCCTCGGCGCGCGCATGACGGCAACCAGAACTTCGTCCACGTTCTGTCCATTGCGGACGATTTTGCCGTAATGAATCGTGTGCGTCAGCGCTGCGGACGGTTTCGAGGAAGATTTACCGACGGGCAGAAAACTTTTGTCCGCGACGCGCATCGCGTCCGCGCCGGAGATGCGGATGACCGCAAGTCCGCCTTCGCCGAGCGGCGTTGCGATGGCCGCGATGGTGTCGTCGAGCATGGAGGGAAGTTACAAATGAAAAGCTCCAAATTCCAAGCACCAAGCTCCAGAGAAACTTCAAGCTCCAATCACTGAAGCGCCGAGTCTCGGTTTGAAGTTTGAGGTTTGGTGTTTGGAGCTTCTCTGGAGCTTGGATGTTGGTGCTTGGAATTTAGACATGCCTGCAACTGCCGCGCTGATTCTCCGCCTCGCGTCCCTGCAAAAACAGCCGCGCCTTCTCGTAACTTTTCTTGTGCAAATAGTGCAGCAGGTTCGCGTCGGTTTTCGGTGGCAACTGGCGCGTCAATTCGTCGAGCCGCGCGAAATGAGTCTGCAGGTTCGGTTTTGGATTCGCGGTCGCCATGGATTTCACGGCGGTTTCCAATTCCAGCAGCGCGTCAAGGATGGCCTGTTCCGTTTGCGTCATGCCCATTGAATACCCTCGAACAACGCCTTTTGCCACACCGAGTTTTCGTGCTTGGAAAATACTTTGACTTTGCAAGACTGCCCGCCAATGAGCGGCGCACAAGCTTCAGCAAATCCACTTTTTCTCGGCCTCGAATGTGGCGGCACACGCACGGTCGCGCTGCTGGCGGACATTTCCGGTCGCCCTTCAAAACGGATCGAGGCCGGCCCGGCGAATTTGAGATTGTTGAGCGACGCGCAACTTGTCTCCCATTTTCAATCCATCGCAAAATCTTTTCCAAAACCTTCCGCGCTCGGCATCGGCATGGCCGGCGCGCGCACAGAGGCGGACTGGAAACGCATCCGCGATGCAGCGGGAAAAATCTGGAAAGAAACCCCATGCGCCGCGACGAACGATCTGGAAACGGCGCTGGCGGCAACGAAAGAAGCCAGAAGCCAAAAAACTCGCCGCTCTGCCCATGTCTTGGTTCTTAGCGGCACGGGTTCGTGTTGTTACGGACGAAACGCTGCCGGCAAGACCACGAAAGTCGGCGGCTGGGGACACATTCTAGGCGACAAGGGCAGTGGCTACGAAATCGGGATGCGCGCGTTGAAGGCGGTGGTTTTTTATTACGACCGCGACGGCAAGTGGCCGAAACTCGGCGAGCGGATTTTGAGCGCGCTCGAATTGAACGAGCCGAATGATCTGATCCCGTGGGTTCAAAAAGCCGACAAGTCGGAAATCTCGAAACTCGCCGTGCAAGTTTTCGCGGCGTGGGAGCGCGGCGATAAAATCGCGGCGGACATTTTGGAAGGCGCGGCGCAAAGTCTGGCGAAGGACGCGGCGGCTTGCGCGCGACGATTGAGTTCCGGCAAAAATCTCGCGCGTTTTGTTTTGGCCGGAAGCGTTCTTTTGAAGCAGCCGAAGTTTGCGCAACGAGTGGGCGAACTTTTGCGCAAACTTTCGCCGGGCTGCGTCGTCGCGCCGTTGGAGCGGGAAAGTGTCTGGGGCGCGGTGCAACTAGCGCGGAAGGTCTTTGAAAGATCCGGCGCGCGAATCGTGCGGGCCGACTTGCGCGGCGGTTCAATTGAGCAAAAAGAGAGCGAACCGCCGGTTCAAACTCTGAAACTTTCTCCGACGGAACAGCGCAATCCGCGCTCGGAGCATCTCGACAGGCTTCCGCTGAAACAGGCCATCGCGCTGATGCTTTCGGAAGAGGCGACGATTCCAAGAGCGATTTTGGCGGAGCGAAAAAAAATCGAGCGGGTGTTGAACTTCATCGTGCGCGCGTTTCGCGGCGGTGGGAGATTGTTTTACGTCGGCGCAGGAACGAGCGGACGGCTCGGAGTTTTGGACGCGAGCGAATGTCCACCCACGTTCCGCTCGCCGCCGGAGATGGTGCAGTCCATCATGGCCGGCGGTTACACGGCGCTTTGGCAGGCGGTTGAAAGGGCGGAGGATGATTTTGCCGGCGGCGCCAGGGCGATTGAATTTCGCGGAGTCAATTCGCGCGATGTGGTCGTCGGAATCGCCGCGAGCGGACGGACGCCATACGTTTGGGGCGCGTTGAAGGAAGCGAAAAGGCGCGGCGCGAAAACCGCCTTGCTCTGCTTCAATCCGTCTTTGAAAATATCCCGCGACTCAAAACCTGACGTCGTCATCGCGCCAGACATCGGCCCGGAAGTTTTGACCGGCTCGACGCGATTGAAGGCGGGCACCGCGACGAAATTGATCCTGAACATTTTCACGACACTCTCGATGGTGCGCATCGGAAAAGTCGTGAGCAACTTGATGGTGGACTTGAATCCGTCGAACGTGAAGCTGCGCGACCGCGCGGCGCGAATCGTTCAGGCGCTTGCCGGAGTTGATTACGCGAAGGCTCAGGCTTCGTTGGAAAAATCCGGCTGGGTCATCAAGAAGGCGCTTCGCCGGCTCGGAAGGAAATCGCGTCAGTGAAACAACGGCGCGAACAGAGTCAGCTTTGATTTCAGAACGAGCGATGCCACGAGTTGCGCGAGGAACGTGGTGATGACCAACAACACCGCGGTCATAAAAAAAAGCCCCAGCGCGTGAGTCGGGTCGGGCTGCATCACCCGGACCAGGCCATAATACAAAACCGCAAGCGTGAGGACAATTCCCACGAGCCAGACCATCCACCAGTGCAAAATGGGCGCGGCATGCAACAGCCGAAAAAGAAAGAGCGGCGCTAGCGAGTAAGCCAGGGTCGTGAACGCGCGCGAGTAGCTGTGGCGGCTGTGAAAGGTTTCTCCCAGCGCCTTGAGCACATACGCGTCGCAAAACAAAACCAGCAGGCTCAACAGAAATTGGATCGCCGCGTAGTCAACCGCTGTTGCCAATGGCAACGTGTTCGCTGCGCCAAGCGCGCGGTATTGTTTGCTCCAGTGGACGAGGCCGTAAATTTCCCCGGCGGAAGAAAGCGCCATCAACGGGAGCAGAACGAGCGCAAGAATGAAAAAAACGCCCCGTTGCACGCGGGCAATTTTTTCCCACGTCGGGACTGGCCTGAAAATCAGCAAGATTGTTTTTATCATTCGTTGTCCGGATTTGAAACGCGCAAGAGCTTGCCAAGTTCAGCGGCGCTGTCCAACCGATTCGGCAGTTTTTCGACACGCAAAGCGGATTTGCGTTCAGCCTGCAGAGGGCTAAATTGACCTCGTGAACAGCGCCACAACAACATTTCGGGTCGCCGCAAGATTTTTCCCTGCGCTGGTCGTTTTGTTTCTCGCGAGCTGCGCGACGACGCCGAAAATTGACTGGAACAGCCGCGTCGCCAATTACACCTACGATCACGCGGTGACAGAACTTGGCCCGCCGGACAAATCCGCGAAACTGGCCGACGGCTCGACCGTGGCGGAATGGCTGACGCGACGCGGCTACGCAATCCACTACCCGCCGCCGCTGATTTACGCCGATCCGTGGCATTGCTACGGGCCGATTTATCCGGGTTATTACGACACCTATTCGCCAAATTATTATCTGCGGCTGATTTTCGGGCCGGACGGTCAACTGCGGAGTTGGAGAAAATTTTCCAAATAATTTCTTTGTTTCTTCCGGCGCGCTCGGATTAACTGGCTGCGATGGATGCGCCAGACAGCATTTGGACAAAACTTTCACGCGGAATCGTCTTCCTTCTTTTTCTCGCGGGCGTGCTGGCAGTGGTCGTTTGCTACCTGCCGCTCATCAAGCAGAACGAACGGATGCGCAAAGAAATAATGCGGCAGGACGCGCAAATCCGGCAGGCGGAGGAGACGCGCAAACAATTGATAAGTTCAACCGACGCCTTGAAACGCGACCCAAAAACCGTCGAGCGGCTGGCGCGCGAAACTTTGGGTTACGCGAAACCGGGTGAAACCGTGATCCGCTTTGAAGAGCCTGCGACGAACAATACTGCGGTGCGCTGAATCAAACGGTCATGATTTCCTTTTCCTTGTGCGCCAGGTGCGAGTCAATCTTTGCGATGTAATCGTCCGTCAACTTCTGCAAATCTTTTTCCGCCTGCTTTTCCTCGTCCTCGGTCACGCCGCTGTCGTGCGAATGTTTTTTCAACTGATCCATCGCGTCGCGGCGGACGTGGCGGATCGCCACGCGCCCGTCCTCGGCCATTTTTTTGATGATCTTCACGAATTCCTGGCGGCGTTCCTGGCTCAACTCGGGAAAAAAGATTCGCAGCACCTTGCCCTGCACGGATGGATTTAGTCCGAGATTTGATTTTTGGATCGCCTTTTCAATCGGCTGCAACGTGGTCGCGTCCCACGGCTGGATGGTGAGCGTGCGCGGTTCCGGCGTGGTGATGCCGGCGAGTTCGCGGATGCGCATCTGCGAGCCGTAAACATCCACAACAATGTTTTCGACAAGCCCCGCCGATGCCTTGCCCGTGCGGACGCCGGCGAATTCGTTCACCACGACTTGCTCGGTCTTGATCATCTTGTCTTCGGCTTCCAATAAAATGTCGTCGAGTGCCATAAAATAAATTGTTGCCGCTATCAAAACGCAACGGCGCGCGTCTGTCAAACCTCATGCTGGTTCGGTGGTGGTTATGCCAATGCCTCGGCCAAAACTTCCGCCATGTGCCGCGCGCGCACCGGTGCGAGATGATCAATCTGATGCCGGCAACTCGTGCCCGACGCGATGACGATCGTTCCGTATGGCTGCTCCTTGACCTGTCTAATCAATGGCTCCGCGATTTTGACCGACAGTTCGTATTTCGACGCCAGCGCGCCGAACGCTCCGGCCATTCCGCAACAACCTGTCTCGAGCAGACTCACCCGGCGCTCCGGCAAACGTTCCGCCAGACTTTTCAGCAGGTCGGGACTCATCAGCGACTTCAAATGGCAATGCGCATGGATGATGATGTTTCCCGCGCGCGCGAAAAATTTCAGTGCGCCCGGATCGTTCCTCAGCAAACGCTCGATGACTTCCTCGAACAAAAAACTACGCTTCGCCACGCGCTCGAAATTCGGCAGTTTCAGTTCGCGATAATCCTCCACGAACATCGAGTAGCACGACGGCTCAAGAAAAATGATCGGCGCGTTGTCCACGTCCTTGTTCAGCAGCGCGAGATTGTGCTGGCCGAGGCTCTTTGCCTCATCAAGATTTCCCTGGCTGAAGGCGGGGCGACCGCAGCATTTCCGCCCTTGCGCCAGCGCCACTTCGAATCCCGCAGCCTCCAAAACTTTCACCGCCGCGAATCCGATGTGCGGCTCGTGATAGCGCACGAACGTGTCGTCCCACAAAACCACGCGGCCTCGATTGGCGACCCGCGAAGGCGTTCGCTCCGCAAACCAGCGATCAAATCGTGTCTTCGTGTAGTGCGGCAAAGGCCGTTGAGTCGCGACGCCTAGAAACCTTTCCATCAGCCGCCGCGTCCACGGCCAATCGAGAGTTTTGTTTGCCAGCCCGGGCATTTTGCAGCCCATTCGTCCAAGCAAATCTACTGAGCTAAAAAGTTTTTCCTGCCAACTCAATCCATCGCGCCTGATCCGCGCACGATTCAACTCCGCTTTCAGCAAAGCCATGTTCACGTTGCTGGGACATTCCTTCGTGCAGGCTTTACACAAGAGACAATTGCCTAAAGCCTCTTCGAGTTCATCAGATGCAAGTGCGTCGCCATTTTCGAGGCCACGCAACTCCAACGCCGCACGAATTGCGTTGGCGCGACCTCGCGTCGACATGATTTCCTCGCCCGTCGCGATGAACGTGGGGCACATCGTCGCCGTTTCCTTGCGGCAACCGCCGCAACCGTTGCACTGCTCGAGGTTGCGCACGAACGATTCGTCGCGGGATGCAAACGCGAGGGTCGGGGTGAACGGCAGTTTCAATTCGTGGCCCGCGCCTTGACGCAAGTTCGCGTCAATCTTGAATCGTCCGTCGGAAATGATTTTTCCTGGATTGAAAAGATTGTGCGGGTCGAACGACGTTTTGATCTCGCGCATCACCTCCATCAACTCATCGCCAAGCTGTTCGTGCAAAAATTCCGTGCGCGCGATGCCGACGCCATGTTCCGCTGCAATCGAGCCTTTGAACTGCCGGACAAGCGCAGAAACTTCATCCGACACCTGCCGAAATTTTTTCAAGTCGTCCGCCGAATGCAAATCGAGAACAGGCCGGACGTGAAGCAAGCCTGCCGCCGCATGTCCGTAATACGACGCCTCGAGGCCAAGCGTTTTCATCAATGTTTGCAGGGCTTTCACGTAGTCCGGCAATTTCTGCGGCAGCACTGCCGTGTCCTCGATGCAGGTGGCCGTCTTCGCGTCGCCTTTGCGTCCGGTGAGCAAATTCAGTCCGGCTTTGCGAACTTCCCAGACGAGATTCGCTTCATGCTGGCTCTGAAATATTTTTTTTCGCGCGCCAAGATTTCGTTGCGACAACATCGCAAGCTTGTCCTGCACGTTGTCGAAAAATTCCACGGCCAGAATGGACTCGCAGGGTTTTGCATCCAGTTGCATCAAATCCCGCGCAGCCTGAAATTCAAGCTGGCCGCGCGTCTGGTCGAACAAAACACGGTCGAGATGCTCAATTGCGGCAGGTTGCAGATCCAGCAGATCGACGCTCGCCTGCATCGCCTCGGCAACCGAATCGAAAAAAATCAGCGCGAGGCCTTTTTCCTTTGGCAGCGGGACAATTTTTAATTCGGCGGAAAGAATCGCGCACAAAGTCCCTTCACTGCCGCAGAGGATGTGATTGAGATTGCGCGGCTCATGCAGGCACCGCGCCAGTCCGTAACCGGGCCAGCGCTTGAGCAATCCCGGCGGAAAACTTTCCTCGATTTTCAGCGAGTGAAAACGAATCAGGTCTTCGAGCAGACCGCGTTGCTTCGGCAAGTAGTCGTGCGCCGGGCCGATTTTTTCAACTGAGCCGTCGTGCAAAAGAATTTCCAGCTCGCTGACGTGGTCGGCAGTCGTGCCGTAAATGGGGACGTGCGAGCCGCTGGAATTGTTCGCGATCATCCCGCCAATCGTCGCTCGGGAGCTTGTCGCCACGTCCGGGCCGAAACGAAACCCGTGCGGGTAAAGAAATTTGTTGAGCCGGTCAAGAATCACGCCCGCGCCGACACGAACGGTTTTTTTTTCGGCATTGAACTCAGAAATTTTCCGGTTATGCAGCGAAAAATCCACGACCACGCCATCGCCAATCGCGCCGCCGACAAGCCCTGTGCCCGCGCCGCGCGGAATGATCGAAACGCCGCCCTCCGCTCCCGCGCGAACGACCGCGCGCGCCTGCCGCGCATTTTTCGGAAACGCGACGGCGAGCGGCTCGATCTGATAAATCGAAGCGTCCGTGGCGTAGAGCTGACGCGTGAGATTGTCGAAGCGCACGTCGCAATCAACGGAGGCGAAGGATTTGAGATAAGTCGAAGTCATCGCGCGAGTCCAGCGTAGCGGCGGTGCATTGATTTGACAACGCCACGGTTTGGTAAATGAGAACGGACGAAGGCCTGTTTAAAAGGCAGAGAAGATTTAGCGCGCTTCGCGCAGATGAAATTATTCTGTCTGAAGATCGGTTACGATGAACGCCGCAAACTCATCTCGGAAGTGCGGCGGCACGCGCGCTTTGAACCGCGCCGTCTCGCCTTCGTAATCGCGCTCGATTATTTGGCCGACCTCATGCAGCCGCGCAATCACGCCGGCTTTTTCGTGCGGAATCGAAAGTTGGATGAACTCGCGGACCGGACGCAACTGAGTCCCGACTTCCGACATCAACGAAGAAATCCCGTCGCCGTTCTTCGCGGAAATTCCAACTGAATTGGAATAGCGCTCCAGGAATCCTCCCAGCAGATGCGCGTTGCCGTTCAATTGATCAATCTTGTTGAACACCATCACCGTCGGCTTGCCCGACGCGCCGATTTCTTCCAGAACCGTGTTGACGGCGACGATCTGTTCCTCAGCCTGCGAATGGCTCACGTCCACAACGTGCAAAAGCAAATCCGCCTGCGTTACTTCTTCCAGCGTCGCCTTGAACGCTTCAACCAGCCCGTGCGGCAGCTTGCGGATGAAACCGACCGTGTCAGTCACCAAAACATTCTGGTTCGTCGGCAGACGCAGGCGGCGCGTCGTCGGGTCAAGCGTCGCGAACAACTTGTCCACGGCCACAACCTCCGCGCCGGTCAGCCGATTCAGCAAAGTAGATTTGCCTGCGTTCGTGTAGCCGACAATCGAGGCCAGCGCCCAGTGATTGCGATGGCGCGAATTCCGTTGCGTGCCTCGCTGGCGGCGCACCGTTTCGAGTTCGCGGCGAATTTTTGAGATGCGATCCTGCACGCGGCGACGGTCGGTTTCCAACTGCGTTTCACCTTCACCGCCGCGCATCCCGATGCCGCCTTTTTGCCGCGACAAGTGTCCCCAAAACCGCGTCAGCCTCGGCAGCAAATGCTGAAGCTGCGCCAGTTCGACTTGCAGCTTTCCTTCGCGCGTCCGCGCGCGTTGCGCGAAAATGTCGAGAATCAGTGCCGTGCGGTCGAGAATCTTGCAGTTGAAAACTTTTTCCAGATTGCGCGATTGCGCCGGCGAAAGTTCGTCGTCGAACACCACCGTGTCCACGTCTTCGTGGCGGCAGCGCAACGCGAATTCATCCGCCTTGCCTTTGCCGATGAACGTGGCCGCGAACGGCGCATCGAGCTTTTGCGTGCCGTCACCCACCACTTCGCCGCCCGCCGTGGACGCAAGTTCGGCAAGTTCTTCAAGAGATTCGCGGCAGTCCAGCGACGAGCGCGATTTGATTTCTGCACCAACGAGGAAGACCCGTTCCGGTCGCGTGTCGCTTGTAGAGATGAGTGCTTTCAACTTCTGTTAATTCGGTCTGAGTTACGATAACACGGATTGGGTGGGTGAAAAGAGGCGAATTCGGAATTCAGGAACCCGTTACCGGCGTGCTCCGAGACATGTTTTCCGTGTTGAATCAGGGAATCTGCAGGGCAAAACCTCGTTCGCTGCCATCCATCATTCGTTTTTGAATTTGTTTTTGCTTGTGTCACTTCGCAAAACCACCTAAAGCCGGGCAGCCATTTGAATCGTCATGACACAAAAACAGCTTCAGACCATCGCCAAAGAACACGGCACGCCGATTGTGGTCATTGATCACGACGTCATTCGGAGAAATTACGCCGAGTTCAAAAGGCATCTGCCCAAGGTGCAATGCTACTTCGCCGTCAAGGCCAACGCCGAACCCGCCATCATCCGCACGCTCTACAAGGCGGGCGCGAGTTTCGACGTGGCTTCCATGCCGGAGTTCATGATGGTTTATGACAACATCAAAAAGCTTTCCGCGAAGGCGCAGCAGGATTTCATCTGGGACAAGATCATCTACGCGAATCCCACGAAGCCGAAGGAGACTTTGCTTGCGTTGGACAAATACAAGCCGCTCGTCACCTATGACAACCTGGCCGAGTTGGGAAAAATCAAACGCTTCGCCCCGCGCGCCGGGGTCGTGTTGCGATTGGGTGTGGCGAACACCGGCTCGCAGTGCGAACTTTCCAACAAGTTCGGCTGTGCGCCCGGCGAGGCGGTGGATTTGATCCTCGCAGCGTTCAAACTTGGTCTGGTCGTCGAAGGTCTGAGTTTCCATGTCGGAAGCCAGTGCACAAACTTCCAGAATTTTGTGCAGGCGCTCAACGCCGCAGCAGCCGTGCTCAAGGAATCCAAATCGCGCGGACATGAGATCAAGATTCTTGACATCGGCGGCGGATTTCCCGCGCCTTACAACAAACACGTCCGACCATTTCGCGAACTGGCGAAGGTCATCAACGCGGAGATTGACCGGCTGTTCGACCATGACATCCAGATTCTCGCCGAGCCGGGAAGATTTCTCGTTGCCACCGCTGCCACGTCAATCGCCCGTGTCATCGGCAAGGCCGTGCGCGACGGCAAGCAGTGTTATTACATCAACGACAGCGTGTATCATACCTTCAGCGGCATCATCTTCGACCATTGCCAGTATCCGCTGAAGGCATTCAAGTCCGGCAAGAAGGAGCTATGCGCCATCTTCGGCCAGACGTGCGACGGCCTCGATACCATCTCGCAATCGGAGCAGTTGCCGCAGTTGGAGATTGAGGATTTGGTTTATGCGGAGAACATCGGCGCTTACAGCAACGCCTCGGCGACGTGGTTCAACGGCTTCCCGCCGGCGAAGGTGATTCACGTCAACGCGTGAAGCGCCTCGGCAGGGTGTGATTTGGAACGCCGAGCGCCGTCTCAGCTCGAAAATGGAAATCAAACTTGCCGGGACGGTGCCCGGCGCTCCGTTTGAGCGGGAAGCCATGTTGCTGCCTGTCCACACAAACTCTTTACGCGTGGGAAAATTTTTGGTAGTTGCATCTGGTCGAGACGACCAAAACCGAATTTGTGAAACTCAAAGCCCTCATTGTGGACGACCAGGCGATGGCGCGGGAACATTTGCGCCGGCTTTTGGAGAACGAGCCGGACATCGAGGTCGTCGGCACTTGCGCTTCGGGCAGGGAGGCAGTCGAGGCGGTCCGCAAGCAGTCGCCCGATGTGGTCTTTCTCGACGTTCAGATGCCCGAGATGAACGGCTTCGACGTGCTTGCGCGACTCAAGGGCGAAAAGAAACTGCCCGCAGTAATTTTCGTGACCGCGCTGAACGAATTCGCGGTGAAAGCATTTGAGGTTCATGCGCTGGATTACATCGTCAAGCCCGCCGACCCGGCACGGCTCAAGGAGGCCATCGAACGCGCGAAGGCTCAAATCAGCGGGCGCGAGACGGGCCTGATCACCGAGCAGCTTGCCCATCTGATGGACGATCTGAAAAATCCGCGCGGCGCAGAAAGGCTGACCGTGAAATCGGAAGGCCGCGTGTTGTTGATCAAGACGGATGATGTTTCGTGGATCGAGGCGGCGGACAACTACGTGAAGCTGCACGTCGGCGCGGACACGCATTTGATCCGCGAGACGATGAACGCCATCGAAGCGCGGCTTTCGCCGGAAAAATTTTTGCGCATCAGCCGCTCGACGATAGTGAACGTCGAACGCATCAAGGAATTGCAGCCGTTGTTTCACGGCGAATACGTGGTCATCCTGCGCGACGGCACGCGGTTGACCCTCACACGCAACTACCGCGACAAGCTTCCGAAGCTCGGCATGTCCTGATTCCAGCCGGGCTTGTCCTTATTCTATCCCGCGCGGAGTGCCCTTTACCCCCGGATTCGCCCTTTTTGTCCCTGGCTTGTTTCAATCTGGCGTGTCGGGCGCTAGTGACATCACCTCAAATGGAACGATTGTTCCCAAAACCATGCGGCTCGCTTTTCCAAAAGCGCGCTGCCGCGAAATCGCTGACCAATGCCAGCGAGAATGATTGTCTTTTGACATTGACCCCGGCGGTTCAACCGCTATCGTCCGCGCCTTCCTGGGTTCGGGAATGGTTTCCTCACCACTCTGCCGCAGGGAAAAAGGTTTTGATCCAGAAGATCATTTACGCGCCCTAAAACTACACACCAATACGACTATGACAAAAATAACCGGTTCATTACTCATCGCGCTGACAGTCCTTTTGAGCGGCGCGTCCAAAGGTCTTGCGGCCACGTTCACCGTGACCGCCAGCCAAAACTGGAGCGCGTTCTCGCCGCAGCCGACCAGCGCGGATTCAATCATCGTTAAAAACGGCGCGACGCTCACCGTCAACACCAACAACGGCGCCTGCTCGGACATCACATTGGGCGTGAGCGGCGGCGCGAACAGCGGTGACGGAACTTTGACTTTCAATTCTGGAAGCGTGGTGACCTGCGGCGGCAATGTCACTTTGGGCGAAGGGGCAAAGATCGGGACGGTCACCATGACCAGCGGCGGGACGTTGAAAATCGGCGGCGCGTTTACATTCGTCAACGCCGTTTTCACTTCGGGCACCGGAACGATCGAATATAACAAAGCTGGCGCGCAAGCGATCACAACAACCACTTACTACAATCTGACCCTCTCCGGCAGCGGCGCAAAGACAAACACTGGTGTCACGACCATCAACGGCGATTTTACCTTGTCTGGAACCGTGGGCACGACCAACGGGGCTGCCTTGACGGTCGGCGGTTCTGTGACCATCGGCTCAGGAACGACGCTGGATGTGAGTGCCAGCAATTTCGCGCTCTCAGTCGGCACCAACTGGTCCAACAGCGGCACGTTCATAGCGCGCGCGGGGAGCGTGAAGATGAACGGAGCCGGCGCGACCCAGACGTTCTCCGGCACGACAGCGTTCAACCACCTCTCCATCATTGCCAGCGGCACGAAGAATTTCGGATCGAGTTCCATCACCATCGGAGGAAATTTTACGAACAGCGCCGGAACAATGGCCGCAGGCACTTCAACAATCACGTTCACGAACAGCGCTGGAACGATTGCAGGCGGGAGCGCAAAAACATTCAGCAATCTCGTCGTCACCAGCGGAGCCACCATCACGCATGTCTCCGGCAGCGGCAACATGACCATCTCCGGAAATTTCACCAACGCCGGAACCTTCACCCAGAATTCCTCGCTGACGACGACTTTCGACAATAACACCCACGATCTTTCCGGCACCGGCACGACGACTTTTGGCGGCGTGACCCTGAACGGCTCGGCCATAGTGAATGCAAACTCGCATAATTTTTCAGTCACCGGCAATTGGTCTCTCACCAGTGGAGGCACGTTCAACGGCGGCACCGGCACTGTTACGTTCAGCGGCACCGCAGCCCAGTCCATTGGCGGAAGCGGCTCCACCGCCTTCAACAGTTTGACCATCGCAAACACCAGCGCTGCGGTTTCCGCCAACACCAGTCTCAGCGCGGGCGGAACTTTGACCGTCAACGCCAGCGCCGTGCTGACTCCTGCGGCGGCAGTCGTGATCAGCGGCGGCGGCACTTTGACAGGCAACGGCACCGTGCAAGTCACGCGCACGGCGGCCACTGCCGATTTCAGTTCGCAATACACCATCACCACCGCGACGCTTGCCAACCTGACCGTCGAATACGCCGGCGGCGCGGCGCAGACCGTGAGCGCGCTCACTTACGGCGGACTCAAGATCAACAACTCCAGCGGAACGTCGCTCGAAGGTTCAGCCACCGCCAACGGAACGCTCACGTTGACCAGCGGCGCGCTCGCGATCGGCGCAAACACACTCAACATCAACGGAGCGATTTCCACCACCAGCGGCACCCTCACCGGTGGCGGCTCATCCGGCATTAGTGTCGGAGGAACAGGCGCGAGCACGACTTTGCCGGCAGTGAGTTCAGGTTTGCTCAACCTGACTCTCAACCGCGCGAACGGCCTCACCAACGGCGGCGCAGTCACGGTTTCCGGAACGCTCACGCTAACCGCCGGCCTCTTGAGCAACGGCTCGAATCTCACGCTGGGCAACGGCGCGACGATTTCGCGCGCGACCGGCAGTCTGGGTTCAGCGCCGACATTCACGACCTCGGTCAACGTGACATACACGGGGACAACCGGCGTGACGACCGGCAACGAACTGCCCACCAGTGCGTCCGTCCTGAACAATCTCACAATGAACAACTCCGGCGGCGTTGTTCTGGCCGCAACCGCGACTGTCAATGGCACTCTCGCGTTGACCAGCGGCACCATCACCACGCCAAATTCTTTCCAAGTCAACGTCGTGAACACTTCGAACAGTTCCGTCACGGGCGCCAGCAGCAGCAGTTACGTCGTCGGCACGCTGCAAAAAACTTTCGCCAGCGGCGGCGGTCAAGCATTCTCCTTCCCGATCGGCGGAACGAACAATTATCGGCCGGTGGACCTTGCCAACCTAAGCTTGAGCAGCGGCGGCACCTTGGCCGCCAAAGTCAGCCCCATTGCGGGCGACCATCCGGGCAGTGCCACCAACAGTCTTGATTCGACGCGCAGCGTGAACCGTTACTGGACGTTCACCACCGGAGGAGGAATCGGTGTCACCACCTACGATGCCACCTTCAACTTCATCAATCCGGGGGACGTGGACAGCGGCGCTGATACCGACAGGTTCGTCATCCGCCGTTACAACGGCACCCAATGGTTCGCTTCCGCCACAAGCGCCCGCACGTCCACGAGCACCACCGGCACCAATTTCACAGGGTTCAGCGACTTCGCCATCGGCCAGCCGCTGCTCACGCTCACTTGCGCCGCCGATAAGACCGTGGAATGCCCGAGCGCGTGGACGTTCGACGATCCAACCGCCGTCAGCGCCTGCAGCAACGTCACCATCACCGTCACGAGCACGACGACGAACACCGTCGGCTGCACGAATATCGCCACCCGGACCTGGCAGGCCACCGATGATTGCAGCACCAACAGCGCAACCTGTTCGCAGACGGTGACGGTGGTGGACACGACCGCCCCGGCCGTGACAACCGCCCAGGGCGCGGATGCGACGATTGAATGTCCTGCGACCCCGAGTTTCAGTGCTCCTGTGTTCACGGATGCGTGCCAGGGAGTCATCACGCCCTCTGTCTCAACGGTCACCAACACTATCGGCTGCACAAACATTGTGACGCGGACATGGACGGCCAATGACGGTTGCGGCAACTCGACGAACCGAAGTCAGGTCATCACGGTGATTGACTCGACAGCGCCCGCCGTGACAACCGACCAAGGTGCCGATGCGACGATTGAATGTCCGGCCACTCCGAGCTTCAGCGCGCCGGTGTTCACGGACGACTGCCAGGGAGTCATCACGCCCTCTGTCTCAACGGTCACCAACACCATTGGCTGCA
>CAYMCQ010000074.1:0-21773 GCA_964389025.1 uncultured Verrucomicrobiota bacterium | reverse complement strand
CTCGTAGTCGTCGGCGAGGAACAACACCTGGCCGCGCTGGCTGTCGGCGTTGAGCATGGCGATGCAGACGACCTGCGCGGTGAGCGGCCAGAGGTTGAACATCCGGGCCAGCTCCGCGCGGCGGGTGTCGCGCGCCGCGCCCTCGGGCAGGGCGTTGGCCTCGCGGAAAAGGTATTCCTGCTGCGCCTCGTCGAAGGTCTCGACAGGCAGCGCGGAGGTTTCGATGTCGAACACGAGTGTGGCCATGCGGGGAGCTCAAAAATTCAGGACGGCCACGCCACGACATCGCCGGGTGCAACCGTCCTGATCGTAATTGCTGAACGAGGTGCTACTTCTTCTTCTTAGCGGCTTTCTTTTTGGCTTTCTTTTTGGCTGCCATGACGACTCACCTCCGTTCTTTGTTGGCAGTAACTGACCGAAAATTTTTGAAACGCGTTTCGCATTGCGCTGCGTGGTCGTTGCTGGACGCAACAGATAGCGAAAATGCCACACGTTCGACAACAAAAACTTTCACTTCGCGCGAAAAACTTTTTCCGTCATCGTCGCGCGCGACATGAGCGACGCGACGCAACTCACTCCGATGATGGCGCAGTACCGCCGCATCAAGGGCGAATTGCCCAAGGACGCGCTGCTGCTCTTCCGCCTCGGCGACTTCTACGAAATGTTTTTCGAGGACGCGCAGAACGGCGCGCAAATCCTCAACGTCGCGCTCACCAAACGCGGCGTCGTGCCGATGTGCGGCATTCCGCATCACGCGGCCAACGCCTACATCGGTCGACTGCTGCGCGCCGGACGCAAGGTCGCCATCTGCGACCAGATGGAAGACGCGCGCCCCGGCAAACTCGTCAAACGCGAGGTCACCCAAATCCTCTCGCCCGGCACGCACTTCGATGAACGGATGCTCGTGGCCGAGCGGAATAATTTTCTCGCGTCAGTTTTTTCAGCGAACAAAAAGCTCGGCCTCGCGCTCGTGGACCTGACCACCGGCGATTTCAAAGCGACTGAACTCGGCGGTGAACAAACTTTGTTGACGGAACTCGAAAGACTGCGCCCCGCCGAGATCATTTTCCCGAGCGAGGCGGTTTCGTTGCAGGCGTTGCTGAAGAATTCGCATCCGATTCTGCTCGGCTATGACGACTGGACGTTCGCGCCTGAAACCGCGCAGTTTACTTTGCGCGAGCATTTTCAAGTTGCGTCACTTGACGGTTTCGGTTTGAAAAATCGCGCGGCGGCGATCGGCGCAGCGGGCGCGGCGCTGCACTATCTCACGCAGCATCTTCGCCGTGACGTGAAGCATCTCACGCGGCTTTCGTGCTACGAATGCTCGGATTTTCTCACGCTGGATTCGACAACGTTGCGCAATCTGGAAATTCTCGAGCCGCTTCATCGCGATGCGCCTGCGCCCGCATCGCTTTACGCCGCGCTCAACCGCACCGTCACGCCGATGGGCGCGCGGCGTTTGCGCGACTGGCTTTCGCAACCGCTCGCCGCCGTCGAACCGATTCAACGGCGGCAGGACGCGGTGCAAGGTTGGATTGAAAATTCCACTGCGCTGGAAAGTTTCCGCGCGCAACTCGCCGAAGTGCGCGATTTGGAACGGACGATTGGCCGCTTGAGCGCGGGAAACGGAAACGCGCGCGACCTCGTCGCGTTGCGGATGGCGCTGGAACAGATTCCGGGTTTGAAAGTGACGCTGAATAAAGTAGGACAGGCTTCCAGCCTGTCCGCCGGGCGCGCCAGCGCGAGCGTGCAGGAAAACCCTGGAATTTTTGCAACGTCTGCGCCAGCGGAGGCGGGCTGGAAGCCCGCCCTACTTTGTGACCTCGAATCCCAACTCAGCGAAGCGCCCGATCTCGTCGAACTGATTTCCCGCGCCATCGTGGACGCGCCGCCGCTCGCGGTTAAGGAGGGCGGCATCATCCGCGACGGATTTGATCCGGCGCTCGATGAACTTCGCGCGGCGTCTCGCGGCGGAAAAGATTGGATCGCGAAATTGCAGCAGGACGAGATCGCGCGCACGGGAATCGGCTCGCTCAAAGTGCGCTTCAATTCCGTTTTCGGTTACTATATCGAAGTCACGCGGTCGAATCTCGACAAAGTTCCCGCGCATTACACGCGCAAGCAGACTGTCGCGACCGGTGAGCGGTTCATCACGCCGGAGTTGAAGGAGATGGAGGGAAAAATCCTTGGCGCGGAGGAGCGCAGCGTGAAGCTCGAATACGAATTGTTCCAGCGCGTGCGCGAGGAAGTGCTGTCGCAGTTGGTGAAACTTCAGCAGACGGCGTCTGCGCTGGCGCAACTCGATGCGCTCGCTTCATTCGCTGAAACGGCTCGGCTGTTCAACTATTGCCGCCCGCAAATCGGCAACGAGGGGAAAATTTTTATCCGTGATGGCCGGCATCCCGTGCTGGAACAAAGCTTGAGCGAGGAAAGGTTTGTGCCGAACGATACGCAACTTTCAACCGTTGGTAGGGACGCGTTGCCGCGCGTCCCTGATTCAACGGACGACCAGCAGGTCGTCCCTACCAGCTTCCCCCAAATCGGACTCATCACGGGGCCGAACATGGCGGGCAAATCCACTTACATCCGGCAGGTCGCGCTGCTTTCGTTGCTGGCGCACACGGGAAGTTTTGTTCCCGCTGTTGAGGCGCGGATTGATCTGGTTGACCGCATCTTTACGCGCATCGGCGCGAGCGATGATCTGTCGCGCGGGCAAAGCACGTTCATGGTCGAGATGAGCGAGACGGCGAACATCCTGAACAACGCCACGCCGCGCAGCCTCATCATCCTCGATGAGATCGGCCGCGGCACGAGCACATTCGATGGACTCAGCCTCGCGTGGAGCTTCGTCGAGCATCTGCAGAACGCAGTCGGCGCGAAAACGCTGTTTGCGACGCACTACCACGAGTTGACTGAACTCGCCGCGCGACTGCCGCGCCTGGAAAATTTCAACGTCGCCGTCCGCGAGTGGCACGACCAGATCGTGTTTCTCCGAAAAATCGTCGAAGGCGGCACGGACAAAAGTTACGGCATCCAAGTCGCGCGGCTGGCGGGCGTGCCGAAGGAAGTTTTGGAGCGCTCGAAGGAAATTTTGCGCAACCTCGAGGAATCCGAACTCACGCCGGAAGGCAACGTCCGTCAGCAAGCGCGCAATCGCGACAGAGAAAAATTGCAGAACCTTGCCCCGCCGCCACAGATGGATTTATTTAGGTGAGATTATTGCCCTCGCAGCGATGTGCAGAAACGTTGCCAGCGCGGCAGCCAGTGGTTGTTTCGGTCAAAAGACAAAACCACAGACGTCGCACGACCCACAATTTGTTTGCGATCCACCGTTCCCCAGAAGCGCGAATCGAAACTGTCATCCCGGTTGTCGCCCATCATGAAGTATCGCCCTTCCGGGACGCGAACGGGTGCGATGGTTCGCGGCGCGGGTGCGGCAGGATTGCCGGCGACGGCGTGAGTCTGGCCGGGAAGTTTTTCACTGGCGAAGGCACGGCCTGCGCGGTCGGCGGGCGCGAGATCACCCAACAGTTCTTCGGCGATGGGTTGGTATTCCACGGGTTGACCGTTTATCACCAGCGCGTTGTTGCGCAGTTCGATCGTGTCGCCCGGCAAGCCGATGACTCGTTTGACGAGGCGCTTGCCGTCGTGCGGCGAGAAAAAAACGACAATGTCGCCGCGCTGCGGGTTGCTCCACTCGGCGATGTGCCAGGTGGTGAACGGCACCTTGAGATCGTAGGCGAGCTTATTCACGAACACGCGGTCGCCTTCGAGGATGGTCGGCTTCATCGAGCCGGTGGGAACATCGTTCCAGTCGGCGAGCGACGAGCGGATGGAAAAGCCGATCAACAAGAAGATCAGCAGCGGGCGGATTTCCTTGCGCCACCAGTGGCGGGCGCGGGAGCGGAGAATTTTAGCGTCCATGTTGAATTGACTGTAACTCGTGCGTAATGTTCAAATGGAAATGGTGAGAAATCCAGAAAGCTCGCTCCGCCGCCGCAGATGGATTTGTTTGGGTAGCGGCTTAAGGCGTTGGCAGCCGATGGTCGGGGAATGAGCAAATCGGGTCGGTGTTGACAGCACCAATCGTATATTTTCCGCCTTTGGGGCAAGCAGGAAAAAGGTCGTCTTTGAGATAAAACTTGAGGTCGTTCTCCGTAGGAACCTCATAATCCTCTTTTTTATTTTCCACCGCCCATTGCTGTTTCATCGCATCAATCAGCCGCAGATGGTTATTGCACACATTACTCATTGCAGTCTCTCTCTCCCGCACGAAATTCGGAATGGCGATGGCCGCCAACAACCCGATAATCGCGACCATAATAGGGCTAACGCCGCCAGCGATGATGAGCACCAGCGCCCACGTCGGCATGCCGGATTTTTTCGGCGCGTTGCCAGGAATTAGCGGCGGAACCGAATTCATTGCCGACAGCGTGAACCTTCCGGCCAGAGATTCAAGTCGCGAACGCAACCCATAAATCACCCGGCCCCTTCCACAATCTGGCAGACGACCGGCGCGAGCTTTATCCCCGTCCGCTCCTCGTATTTTTTTGACATGTGCGTCATGAAACTTTCCGCCTGATGATGCGCCACGAGGTTGATGGTCGCGCCGCCGAAACCGCCGCCAGTCAATCGCGCGCCGAGACAAGCGGGATGTTGTCGTGCCAATTCGACGAGCAAATCAAGTTTCGGCGTGCTGTTTTTCAAAAAGTCGCGGGAGCTTTCATGGCTTTGAAACATGAACTGGCCAAACTGCGCGTAATCCTCGTCCCGCAATGATTTCTCCGCGAAGACGACACGCTGGATTTCGCCGACGACGTGATACGCACATTCGAATTCACGCTGCGTGAGTTTGGATCTGTGCGCCTTGAGGTGCGCCAACTCCACCGAACGCAGCGATTTTGCGCCGAGTTTTTTCGCAGCGGATTCGCAGTTGTGGCGAAGCTCGTTGTATTCGCCGCCGGTCAGTTCGTGTTTCGCGCCGGAATCGCAGATGATGACGGCGTTGCCGGTCATCGGTTCGTGTTCAACGGTGAGAAATTTGAAATCAATGCTCATGGCGTTCCATGCCTTGCCGAAGAGCGAGGAAATCTGGTCGAGCAAACCGGATTTCACGCCGACGAAATCATTTTCCGCAGCCTGGCAAACTTTCGCGAAGAAAAGTTTTTCAGCGTTCGCGAGCGGAGGCAATTCACCGCGCTCGTTGCGCTTCGGCGGCGTGGTTGCGCCGGTTTCACCGAGGCTGAACGGATAGAGTTTACGGACGGTCAACGCGGTGGCGACTTCGAGCGCGGCGCTGCTGCTCATGCCCGCGCCCATCGGGATGGTGCCGGAGATGGCCGCGCTGAAGCCGCTGAAGTTCACACCGCGTTTGCGAAGCTCATCGAGCACGCCCTTGACGTAGTTCGCCCACGGCGCGTCGGGATTTTTTTTGAACTCGCCCAGCCAGAAAATTTCCGGCTTCGGAAACGCGGACGAGACGAGTTCGATTTTTCCATCCGTGCGCGGCGAACTGGCGACGAAAACATATTTGTCAACGGCCAGCGAGATGACGAGTCCCTCGTTGTAATCCGTGTGGTTGCCGAGCAATTCGAGGCGTCCGGGCGCTTTGACGCTGTGCGCGGGCGTGCAGCCGAAATGTTTTTTGAACAAGGATGCTGCGTCGTGCATGTCGGGCGGAATTCATAAGGAAGCCAGGAAACCGGGAAATAATATTCCTGTCTTCATGGATTCCTTATTCAAAAATCTTTTCCTGAGTTCCTGAGTTCCAAATTCAAAATTATTTGAGCTTCGGCGGAGGTTTCAATTCCTGTTCGGCATTGTGTTTGGCCTCGCGCATCACGCTGATGCTGGTGAACCACGCCCACAGCCAGGCGATTGCAAAAATGATCACGCCAAGTTTCAGCAGCCTGAAATCCATTCGAGAGTCAGCCGCTGAATCATTGATAAGGCTGTAAAACTTAATCATGACCTGGACAAACCACGCGATGAACAGGCCGAAGCCCATCAGCGCCACGAGCAATTGTCCAGTGCCGGCCGCGTAACGCCGCGCGAGAATCGAGCCAAGCCCCGGAGTGGCGCATTGATTGATGAGGACGCAGTTGTGGGCTTTCGAGCGGCTAAGAGGTTTGCGCGCCGGGCGCTGAGAAGATGTCTTCATACGCATACATCATTGCGCCAAGAACGGTGGGAGCGCTTGCCAAAAGGCCGACACAGCACACGAGCACTCCGGCAAGATTGACCAGCCCGCAAACAACCAGGAGCGCGAAGACCGACCACCAATGTTTGCCGACCATCTTGCGGCTCAATTCCAACGCGGGCCAAAATTCCATCTGCCGGTCAATGATCAGGACAAGCGCAAAAATCCAGCTCACCGACAAATAAATCATCGGGATCAAGATAACGATTGAGCCGATGATTATTCCGACGACGGAAAAGGGAGATGCCGCATGATTCGCAATCATGGGGATGATGGAAACTGCCATGATGACCCCGCCCGGAATGGCCGCCGCAAGGATCAGCAAAGCCATGACAATGTTGCCCAGGACAATCTGCGAGTAATTCCGCTGAAAACCGGAAAAAATATCTCCGATGCCAACGGTTTCACCGCGAATATTTTTCAGGAAGAAATAATTCAGTCCGGCCTGGAACGGACCCGCGAGAAAAATCATGTTCCCCAACGCAACCAAAGCACCGAGAATCGGTATCTGTTGAAAAATTGAAAGGCCGATTTGAATAAGGCCGAAAACAATGACGCCGCCAAGAATAATTCCGAGATTGCCCGTGAACAAATTCCAGCCGCGCGAGATGCAACTGCCGATGGCAATATCGTAGTCGCGGGAGAGAACCCCTTGCTGCCATGCGCCGGCATCCATCGCTGGCGCTGGCGATGCTGGGAGCGGCGGCTGTCCCGCGCCGAGGACATCCGCAAATTCCGGGAAGCTCGACAGCGGTTTCCAATCCGTCGAGCCTTCGGCTTGCGCCATGGATTGCCCGTTGAGCCGGCCTTCGGAGATCCATTGGCGCAACAGCGCGGCTTCAATCGGGCCGTATTCTTTTCCGTCAGCTCCGATGATTTTATAGTTCATGGCGCAACAGGGTTGAGATCAGTGGAAAGCGGCTTTGACTTCAGGCTTGTTCAAAACGACCAGCGCCCAGATGCCGAACGGCAATCCAACGACGCAGCAAGCCGAGCAAGGGAGAAGCGCCAGAACGCTTGCCGTCATTGCCAGCCCGTAGCTCTCCAGCTTTTTCATTTTGATGGCGCCCAGAAGAATCAATCCGTATATCACAAATCCGAGAACGGCTCCGATGATCGCGCCTGGCCCTTGCATAAATTTCACCAGCTCCGCCGACTGCCCGCCAAAATTCTGCATCTGAAATGTATTCGCGCCGCTCAGAGTCATAATCAGATTCAGCACGATAAGCGCGAGCGACAGACTCGCGACGACAATCAGGCCGATCGCCGGCCCGGATACTTTGCTTGCGGCCTCGCCTGTCGGTGTCGGTGCTTGAAAGACCGTCGCAGCCGTCGGCGGCGCAGCAAACGACGATGCGAATTCAGGGAAGCCGCCGAGCGGCTTCCAATCAGCCGTGCCTTCGAGCAGGGTTTGGGTTTGCGCGTTGACGCGGCCCTCGGAAATCCATTGGCGCAACTGGTCGCTACTGATGGGGCCGTATTCTTTTCCGTCACCTCCGATGATTTTATACACAGGGTTCCTTTTGTTTGGCGTTGGCGGAGTTTTTAGACGATGTGTCCAAACAATGCAAGCCAGCGTTACTGCGGCAGTTGCGCCATCCACGCGAACGGCAGATTGCGAGCGACGCCAAAAGCAACCACCACAGCCAGGCCGATCCAAAGCCACGCCGGTCGAAACGAAAATTTGTTCTCCGGCGATTTCATTAAAACATTCCAAAGCAAAAAAATAATTCCCGCAGGAATCGCGACGACGAACAGCGGGTTCAACCGAAACGCCGCCGCCAGATGGCCGTGCAGAAGCTGGTGCGTGGCGCGCAATCCGCCGCAGCCGGGGCAATTCAGCCCCGTGACCCGGTGAAACATGCACGCGGGAAAAAACATGTGTTCGGCGGGATTGAAAAAATAAAGCAGCGCGCAAGCCGCCGCCACGACCGCGCTGACCAAAAGCGCCACTCGATGACGAACGTTTCCGCTGGTGAACAACGATTTCATGCGGCGCGGACGAGTTCTTCGAGTTTGACCCGCGCCTTGCCGCCGTCCAACAGTCCCGCCGCGAATTCCCAGCCGTCAGCCATCGTGTTCGCCGCGCCCGCGATGAACAACGCTGCGGCTGCGTTCAACAGCACGGCGTCGCGCTTCGGCCCGCGTTCCTCGCCGTGCAAAATCGCGCGGACAATCAGCGCGTTGGCCTGCTTGTCGCCGCCCGCCAGATCCGCAAGCGTCGCCGGTTGAACGGGAAAATGAATCGGCTCAAGGATCGAAGTGATGAAGCCGCGTTCTTGATAAAATTCAGCGACGGTGGTGTCTCCCAGAGTTGAAAGCTCGTCGAGATTGGCTGTCGCCGATTGGCTATCGCCTATTCTTCCCGAAGTTGGAACGCTGCCGCACACAACCATTCCCCGCGACACGCCGAGCGATTGCAACACGCGCGCCATCGGCTCGCAAAGTTCCGGCCTCGGCACGCCGATGAGTTGCGCCGTCGGGCGCGCCGGGTTCAGCAGTGGGCCGAGAAAATTGAAAATTGTCCGCTGCCCGCGCTCCGCGCAAAGTTTCCGCGCGGGTGCGATGTGCTTGAACGCGGGATGAAATTTCTGCGCGAAGAAAAACGCGAAGTCATGCTCGCGCAATGACTGCGCAGCGTCCTCGGGCGACAAATCAATTTTGATCCCGAGCGCCTCCAGCACGTCCGCGCTGCCGGACTGCGAAGTGATGGCGCGGTTTCCATGTTTTGCCACCGCCACGCCAGCCGCCGCGCAGAGGATAGCGACGGTTGTGGAAATGTTGAACGTGTTGAGCCGGTCGCCGCCAGTGCCACAAACATCTAGAATCGTCTTCGCGCGCGTCGCGGCATCGAGCGGCGGCTGGATCGAAAGCGCGCGCAGTTCCAAGGCAAACGCCGCGATCTCGTCCACTGTCTCCCCTTTTTTTGCGAGCGCGATGAGAAATTCAGCTTTGGACTCGGCGGAAACTTTTTCGTCCGTCAAACTTTTGACCGCGCCTGCAATATCTTCCGCAGACAACGATTTTGCGCTTTGCAGTTGTTTGGTCAGCGCGTCGAGCACGCCGCAAATATAAAGACAACCTTTTCCCGGCAAAGTGCAAACTTTGAGGCCGGACATGGGTGGCATGGGCGTCTCGCCCGTCAAATTCGGCGTCCCGCCAAATTTCGTCACGGATCTCTGGCTGCGTATTTGATTTCATCCTTCTCCAGTCTCGGCTCGCACGACGATTTCCGGCGGGACGCCAGAAATAACAGGCCGGAGGCCTGTTCCACCAAAACAATTGGCTGGCGCTTGCGCTGAATCAAAATACTTTTCACCAAACCGAATTATCGCGCGTCTAAGACCTGACTATGGCAAACAACCGCAAATTTTCCTGGCTCAAATGGCTCATTGTCCTGCTCGCTCTGGCGGCAATCGGCTGGGGTATCTGGCATTTCAAGCAAAAACCAAGTTCCGCGATGGATTATCTGACCGCCAAAGTCACGCGCGGTGACATCACGCAAATTGTCACCTCCACAGGCATTTTGAATCCAGTAACGAACATCACCGTCGGCAGCCAGATTTCGGGCATCATCCAAAAACTGTATGTGGACTGGAATTCGCCCGTTAAAGCGAACCAGGTGATCGCCCAGCTCGACGCAGCCACCTACAAAGCCTACGTCATGCAAGCGGAAGGCGATCTCGCCAGCTCGAAAGCAAACCTCGAGCTGACGCAGATCCAGGCGAAACGCGCCGACGAACTGTTCAAGAGCAAATTGATCTCAGAATCCGAGCACGATACGGCAATTGCCAATCTTCATCAGGCGCAGGCTGCAGTCCAAATCAAGGAAGCATCACTGGCGAACGCAAAGGTCAATCTGGAGCGTTGCACCATTTACTCGCCGGTGGACGGCACCGTCATCTCGCGCAACGTGGACATCGGCCAGACAGTCGCCGCCAGCCTGTCGGCGCCCACGCTGTTCGTCATCGCGAACGACCTGGCGCAGATGCAGATTAACGCCAACGTCTCCGAGGCGGACATCGGGACGATTGAGGAGGGACAGCAGGTGAGTTTCACGGTGGATGCGTTTCCCGACCGCAAGTTCACGGGCAAGGTCCGGCAGATCCGCAACTCGCCCACCACCGTGCAGAATGTTGTCACCTACGACACTGTCATTGATGTCAGCAATCCCGATTTGAAACTCCGGCCCGGCATGACCGCGAATGCTTCCATCATCACCTCTCAACGCAACGGCGTTTTGAAAATCCCAAACAGCGCGATCCGGTTCAAACCGCCTGAACCGTCCACCAACCGGACCGCCGTGGCGGGGTGGCTTGCCAAGCTCGGATTCGGCAAAAATTCCAAATCTTCAGCGACCAATGCCGCGCCCGCCATTAAAGACAGCGACACCAACAAGGTCGAAGAAGTCGCAACCGTCGCCCCGCTCACGGGCAACGAACCGCCGGAGGAGTTGATACGCCGCCTGCGCGAAATGCGCGATCGCGGCGAGGAAATTCCGGCGGAAATCCGGGCGAAGGTTCGCGAGTTGTTTCAAAGCGGCGCGTTGCAGCGGCCGGGCGGTGGGGGAGGCGACGGCGGCTCTCGCGGCGGCGGAGGTTCACGCGCGCGTTCAGCGCAACCCTCGGCGCGCACCATTTATTTGATGGCCACGAACGTTCCGTCCGGAGGCGGCGAACCAATTCCATTGCCCCAAGCCACGCGTGTGAAGACCGGCGTCAGCGACGGCTCTTTCACTGAAGTCACAGACGGTTTGAAAGAGGGCGACATCATCATCACAGGGATCAAGCTGCCGCCAGTCCAGGCCGCTGCTGCGCCCGTCGGGCAAAGTCCGTTCGGCGGCGGCGGTTTCCGTGGCGGCAGATAACACGGAGACACATGAAGCCTGTCATCAAACTGGAGGACATCCACAAGACCTACCAAACCGGCGAGGTCGAGGTGAAAGCCGTGCGCGGCGTGACGCTGGAGATTCACGCGGGCGAATTTGTCGCGTTGATGGGAGCGAGCGGTTCGGGCAAGTCCACCATGATGAACACCATCGGCTGTCTTGATCGGCCAACGAGCGGGAAATATTATCTGGACGGCATTGATGTTTCTCAACTCAACCGGGATGAGCTGGCCGACATTCGCAACCAGAAAATCGGTTTCATCTTTCAAGGTTTCAACCTGTTGTCGCGCACGTCCGCATTGGAGAATGTTGAATTGCCGATGCTTTACACGCGGCAACGACTGGACGGCCACAACATGCGGAGCCAGGCGATGAAGGTGCTGGAGGTCGTTGGATTGGGCGATCGCGCGGAACATACATCCAGCCAGCTTTCAGGCGGTCAGCAGCAGCGCGTCGCCATCGCCCGCGCGCTTTCCAACCAACCCGCGCTCCTGCTTGCAGATGAACCGACCGGCAATCTCGACAGCCAGACGAGCGTGGAAATCATGGGCGTATTCCAGAAGCTGAACGATCAGGGAATCACGATCGTAATGGTCACGCACGAATTGGACATCGCGCATTACACGAAGCGGATGGTCGTCATGCGCGACGGAAAAATTGTAAGCGACACCGCCGTGGAGCGCCGGTTAAGCGCGCAAGTGGAACTGGAAAAAGTGCGGCAGGCGCAAAAAGCCGTGCAACTGAGTTGAAGGATGAAGGTTGAATGATGAATGATGAAAAAGATTTGAGGGTGCGAACGAAAGCGTTTGCGCGCCGCGTCATTCGCCTCTATTGCGCGCTGCCGAAAAATGAGGCGGCGGCGCAGATCTTGGGCAAGCAGGCCTTGCGCGCGGGCACATCGGTTGGCGCCAATTATCGCGAGGCCCACCGCGCCCGATCGAAAGCCGAGTTCATCTCCAAGATTGGCGATTGTTTGAAAGAAGCGGATGAAACGTCATACTGGTTGGAGTTGTTACTGGAGGAAAACTTCATTCCTGTGCGCCGACTTCAACCGCTGTTTAACGAAGTAAATGAATTGCTTGCCATTCTGACCACAATCTCGAAACGCGCAAAGGGTCTCCAATGAATCGCTTCATCCTTCATCCTTCATCCTTCATCCTTTGATGAGACTTCTCGCCACCATCAAAATCGCGTTGCGCGCGTTGCGCCGCAACAAGCTGCGCACGGTGCTCACCATGCTGGGCATCATCATCGGCGTCGGCGCGGTCATCGCGATGGTTGGCATAGGCAACGGGGCCAAGGCGCAGATCCAGGCGCGCATTGCCGCGCTCGGCCAGAACGTGATTTTGATTTTTTCCGGCAGTGTTAATCGTAGTGGTGTTTACAGCGGCTTCGGCGGCGCCGGCACGCTCACGGTCGAGGACGCGGTGGCGATCCAAAATGAAGTTACCGGTGTCGTTGCCGTCAGCCCGGAAGCACGCAGCGGCGGGCAACTCATGGCGGGCAACAATAATTGGAGCACACAGATCATGGGCGAAGGCGTGGATTACTTCAGCATCCGCCAATGGGATTTCGCCGACGGAGCAGCGTTCACGGAAGCCGACGTGCGCTCGGCGGCCAAGGTTTGTGTGCTTGGCAAAACCACAGCGGACAAACTCTTCCCCGGCGAAGACGCGGTGGGACAGACGCTTCGCATCAGGAACGTGCCGGTTCGCGTGCTCGGCGTTCTTCGTCCAAAAGGTGTCTCGATGATGGGATCGGATCAGGACGACACGGTCATCGTCCCCTACACCACCTGCATGAGACGCCTCGCAGGCGTCACAATGTTGCGCGCCATCATAGTGCAGGCGGCGAGCGCTGAACAGATCACCGACGTGCAAAACGGAATCGCCGAACTGCTCCGTCAGCGCCACCGCATCCAACCTGGACGCGACGACGACTTCATCATCCGCAACCAGCAGGAAATCTCCGAAACCGCCAACGCCACCACTGAAACCTTGACCGCGCTGCTGGCCGGCGTGGCAGTCATCTCACTGATCGTTGGCGGCATCGGCATCATGAACATCATGCTCGTGAGCGTGACCGAACGGACGCGCGAAATCGGCATCCGCATGGCGGTCGGCGCGCGGGGGCGGGACATCCTCTCGCAGTTTCTGATCGAAGCCGTGACGCTCAGTTCCATCGGCGGCGCGATTGGGATTACCCTCGGTGTCAGTGCGCCAAGGATCGTGAAATTAATCGCACTGGTTTGCGCCAAAGTTGGAATTCCGAGTGAGTTTATCACTTCCGCCGCCGGCTGGCCGACGCTTGTTTCTTTGGATTCGATCATCGTAGCTTTCTTGTTCAGCGCGGCGGTTGGGATTTTCTTCGGGTTTTATCCAGCTCGCAAAGCTTCGCGGCTCGATCCGATTGACGCGTTGCGTTACGAGTGAATTCGTCAAAGCGTTGAATCGTTAAAGTGTGAAGAGTTTCCAGACAGAAATTTTGCCGACGCACACGGCGGCATTGTTCAACGCCGCGGTGAAGCGCGCCGTGGAATTGCTGCGCGCTGGCGAAATCGTCGCGCTGCCGACAGAAACAGTTTACGGACTGGCCGCGAATGCACTCAACGCCTCCGCCGTGGAAAAAATTTACAAAGCCAAAGGCCGGCCAAAACACAATCCAATCATCGTCCATGTCGCGAGTCTGGAAATGGCGCGAGATTGCACGACGATCTGGCCTGAACCGGCAAACAAACTGGCGAAAGCATTCTGGCCGGGACCGCTCACGATGGTTTTGCCACGCTCAAAAAAAATCCCCGGCACCGTCACGGCGGGCGGTGAAACTGTCGGCATTCGCTGGCCGAGCCATCCATTCATGCAAGCGGTGATTCGCGAGTGCGGTTTTCCGCTCGCCGCGCCGAGCGCAAACCGCGCGAGTGAAATTTCCCCGACGAACGCAGAACACGTCCGAAAAAATCTCGGGGAAATAATTCCGCTCATCGTTGACGGCGGGCAGTCGCAAGTCGGCATCGAGTCCACGGTGGTTGATCTGACGGCGACTCCCCCGCAAGTTTTGCGTCCGGGAATGATTCATGTCGAGTCGTTGGTGGCGACGGTTGGTGAAGTCAGAAGCCAGAAGTCAGAGGCCAGAAGTCAGAAATTGAAAAGTCCGGGTTTGCTGCGGAAACATTACGCACCGAAAGCGAAGCTGATTGTCCTGAGTTGGCGCGATGACACGGATTTGGAAAAACAAATCGCCGATCGTCAATCGCCGATCGCCGATTGCCACGTGATCAGCCACACGAAAATTCCTTCCGGCGAAAACTTTGGCCGTGTTTCGGTGATTCCGCACGACGCGGAGGCGTTTGCCCGCGCCATCTACGCGGAATTGCATCGCTGCGACGAAGCGGGGGCGCGGTTGATTGTGGTCGAAGCCGTGCCCTCGACCTTTGAATGGCGCGCCATTGCCGACCGTCTCAACCGAGCCGCAGCATGACCTTTGTTTGACGAAATGAAACGAATCCCGCAATCTTCAGCCCCTATGCAAGCAATAAGAATTTTTGTGTTGCTGGCCTGCGTTGTTTTTTCCGCGCCGGCACAGCAGATCACGAACTCCCAGCCCATCAGCCTGCAAAGTGCCATTGAGCGGGCGCTGGAACACAACCTGGATTTGCAGATCGAGCGATACAATCCACTCATCGCGCGCAGCGATTTGTCGGCGGCTTACGGCGGCTACGACCCGTTCGTCACGGCGAGCGGCGCGCATAGTTTCAGCCTGGCCGGCGGCGGCATTGACCCAAGCACAAAACTGCCACTGCCTTCTAGCACGAGTGACCAGAACAATTTCAGCTCCTCGTTGAGCGGCCTGCTGCCGGGAGGCTTGAACTACTCTCTGCAGGGCAACATTGGCGAGCAGTATGGCAGCGCCGCCGGGTTCCCGTATAACAACACACGCGGCGCAGCGCTCGTCAATCTGCGCCAGCCGCTGCTCAAAAATTTCTGGATTGACGCCACGCGCCTCAACATCCGCGTCCGCAAAACGCAGTTGAAGCAATCCGAACTGCGGCTCAGGAAAAGCATCATGGACGTTGTCACCGCCGTGGAGCTGGCCTACTACGATCTCATCTTCACCCGCGAAAGCGTGAAGGTGCAGGAAAAGGCGCTGGAACTGGCGGTGCGGCTGGCGCAGGAAAACAAAAAGCGCGTCGAAGTCGGCACGCTCGCGCCGCTCGACGAAAAGCAGGCGGAAGCGCAGGCGGCGGGCAGCCGCGCGGATTTGTTGCAGGCGCAGCGCGCGCTGGCCGCGAGCGAAAACGCATTCAAGCGGCTGCTGACTGACAGGTTCTCGGAATTGCAGCCGGTGGAATTGCTGCCTTCTGATCCCCTTCTGGCGCAGGTTCAGGTGTTCAATCTGCAGGACAGTTGGAATCGTGGCCTGACCCAGCGGCCGGATTTGTTGCAGGCGAAATTGGATTTGGAAAAGCAGGGTGTGATTTTGAAATACAACCGCAACCAGCTTTTTCCAGAACTCGACCTCACCGGCACTTACGGCCACAGCACCGGCGGCGCGGAGATTCGCGAGTTCAACCAGGGTTTCGATGAAATCCGAATGGGCAACAAGCCGTTTTACAGCTACGGCGCGCAAATCAGTTTTCCGCTCGGCAACACCAGCGCCCGCAGCAATTATCGGATCAGCAGGATGCAACTGGATCAACTCGTCCTCGGCGTGAAAAAGCTTGAACAGGACATCCTGGTTGTGATTGACGACGCCATCAAACTCGCCAAAGCCAGCTATGAACGCATCCAGGCGACGCGCGAGCAGCGCGAGGCAGCCGAGGCCGCTCTCGACGCCGAACAAAAAAAACTCGAGAGTGGCAAGAGCACAAACTTCGAAGTTCTCAGGCTGCAACGCGACCTCACGTCGGCGCGCTCCGAAGAAATCAACGCGCTCGTGCAATACAACCGCAACCTCGCCCAACTCAGCCTCTTCGAAGCCAGCACGCTGGAGCGCAACAAAATTGACATCAACGCGAAATAAATTCTTCGCATAAAACTCCGCGCAACCGGCGTTTCATTCCGCGTGGCAATTCCTTGTGAAACAGGAGTTTTCCAGCGAATGACTAAATTTCTTTCCGCCTGCGTCTAAAAGCTCGATGGTGTTGTCAAGCCCCTCAAATCCGCGCGCCTGCGACGACATGGCGGCGTCCTCGCCGCGAAGGCGTGTGACCGTGGACGGAAAATTCTTCCGTCTCGGTGATAAAAAGTTTTATCCAAAGGGGATTACTTACGGGCCGTTCGCGCCGGGCGATGACGGACATCATTTCGCCACACAGGAGCAGACGGCGAAAGATTTCGCGCTCATCCGCGAACTCAACGCAAATGTCATTCGTATTTACCACGTCCCGCCGCGCTGGTTTCTGGATCTCGCCGCCGGGCACGGGCTGAAACTTTTCATAGACATTCCCTGGAACAAGCAACTTTGCTTTCTTGATTCACCGGAGCGTCGTCGCGACGCGTGCGAAATGGTCCGAAAAACTGTTTTCGCGTGCGCGCGGCATCCGGCGGTTTTTGCCTACAGCATCGCGAATGAAATCCCGCCGGATATCGTTCGCTGGAGCGGCGCGGACGCCGTCGCTTCTTTCATTGATGAGTTGGTTGGTGCGGCGAAATCCATTGACCCGGATTGCCTTTGCACATTCACAAATTATCCACCGACGGAGTTTCTGCGCCCGCAAAATCTCGATTTCGTCTGCTTCAATGTTTACCTGCACCAACGCCAGCCGTTCGAAAACTACATGGCGCGTTTGCAAACGCTCGCCGCGTCGAAACCGCTCGTGCTCGGCGAATTTGGCATTGATTCCTTCCGCGAAGGCGAGGAGACGAAATGCGAAATTTTGTCCTGGCAAATCGAAAGCGTGTTTCGTTGCGGGCTGGCCGGCGCGGTGATTTTCAGTTTCACGGATGAATGGTTCAAGAATGGGCGGCTTGTCGAAGAGTGGACGATGGGTTTGACCACTCGCGACCGGAAACCGAAGCCATCGTTCAAAGTCGTCCGCGAAAAATTTTCCCAAGCGCCGTATTTTCCGCTCCCGCGTTATCCGAAGGTTTCCGTCGTTGTCGCCAGCTACAATGGCGACCGCACACTCAAGGCCTGCCTCGATTCGCTCGAATCGCTGAACTATCCCGACTACGAAGTCATTCTCGTTGATGACGGTTCCACGGACACCACCACGCAAATCGCTTTTCTGCATCCGCCGGTCAAACTCATCCGTCACAAGACCAATCTTGGGCTTTCCGTCGCGCGCAACACTGGCATCGAAGCGGCCCAAGGTGAGATCGTTGCTTTCACCGACTCCGATTGCCGTGCTGATCCTGACTGGCTTTATTATTTGGTCGGCGATTTGTTGAACAGCGATTTCACCGGCATTGGCGGTCACAATCTGCTGCCGCCGGAAGATTCGCCGGTCGCGGCGGCAGTGATGGTGTCGCCCGGTGGCCCGGCGCATGTGATGTTGACGGACAAACAGGCCGAGCACATTCCCGGCTGCAACATGGCATTCTACAAATCGGCGCTCGAAGCCGTTGGCGGATTCGATCCCGTGTTCAAAAAAGCCGGCGACGACGTGGACATCTGCTGGCGATTGCAGCACACCGGTTACAAAATCGGTTTCAGCCCGGCGGGCTTTGTCTGGCACTATCGCCGCTCAACCGTTCAATCGTATCTCAGGCAACAGGACGGTTACGGCGAAGCGGAAGCGATGCTGGTTGGAAAACATCCTGAGTATTTCAATTTGTTTGGCGGCAGCGTCTGGCGCGGAAAAATTTACACCGAGTCGAAGTTCGGTTTGTTCCTCCACTCGCCGATAATTTATCACGGCCCATTTGCCGGCGGTTGGTTTCAAACCCTCTACAAATCCGACCCGGCAACTGCGCTGATGCTTTGCGTCACGCCGGAGTATCATCTTCTCGTCACGCTGCCGCTTTGGATTCTCGCGATCAACTTTTGGTATTTGCTCCCGCTTGCCATCGTCAGCCTTTTGTTGTCAGTCGGAATTTGCGTCGCCGCCGCAGCGCAGGCGAGGATTCCAAAAAATCGCGGACGCTTCTGGTCGCGTCCGCTTGTCGCGCTGCTTTATTTTTTGCAGCCAGTTGTTCGCGGCTGGGCGCGGTATCGCGGACGGCTCGTTTTCCGCCGCAAACCCCACGCGGCACAACCAAGCCTTTCTTCGCTCAACCTCCAACGCGGCGCGGATTCCGTTGCCGAAGTGCAATACTGGTCGCCCAAATACATTGACCGGCTTGAGTTCGTGAAAAAAATCGTCGCGCGCCTCGAGCGCGACGGCTGGCCGAACAAGACCGACATCGGCTGGTCGCAATTCGACGTGGAAATCTACGGCGACCGCTGGTCCCGGCTTCAACTCACGACCGTGGCCGAGGAAACCGCCGGCGTCCTGCGCTGCCGGCTGCGCGCGATCTGGTCTGAGCAGGCGAAAATTTTCTTTCTCGGGACGTTGGGAATCGAATTGCTGCTCATCGGCATTTTCACACAATGGCGGCCGTGGACGTGGCTGTTGCTGTTGACCATGCCGCTTATCGCGTGGTTCTTGCGGCGTGAGGAGCGACATCTTGAAAGCCTCATCGCGACTTTGCTCGACAACGTTGCCGAGGAATCCGGCTTCTCAAAAATCCCGCTGAAAACCGGGGCGCAGAAATCCGAGCCAGCGCCGGAAAAAAACTTGGCGACGCCCGCCAATGCGATAAAACAGGAGCAGTCGAAATCGCCGCGCGGAAATCATGATTCAGTATCACCAACTGCTCCGACTGGTTTTGGACGAAGGTAAGTTCAAAGCCGACCGCACCGGCACAGGCACGCATTCAGTCTTCGGCGCGCAGGCGCGGTTTCCCTTGGGCGCTGGATTTCCATTGCTCACCACGAAAAAACTTCACCTGCGCTCCATCATTTACGAACTGCTGTGGTTTCTTCGCGGGGAAACAAACGTTCGTTACCTGCAGGAGAACAAAGTCAGCATTTGGGACGAGTGGGCGGATGAGCAGGGAAATCTTGGGCCGGTCTATGGAAAGCAATGGCGGCATTGGGTGACATCCAGCCGACACGGCAAATCTCCTGATTCCGCCGCGAGCCAGCCGACGTTGTTCGATCTCGGCGAGTCCACAAACGGCACCAGCGTCACGCCCATCGGCCCGCGACTGCGGAAAAGCCGGTGGGGCATTGACCAGATCGCCGCCGTCATTGAGGAAATCAAAAGCAATCCCGACAGCCGCCGGTTGATAGTCAGCGCGTGGAACGTCGCGGACATTGACAGCATGGCGTTGCCGCCGTGCCACACGATGTTTCAATTCTACGTGAGCGAGGGCGAATTGAGCTGCCAGCTTTACCAGCGCAGCGCGGATTTATTTCTCGGCGTGCCGTTCAATATCGCCAGCTACGCGCTGCTCACGATGATGGTCGCGCAAGTCTGCGGATTGAAGCCCGGCGATTTCATCCACACGTTCGGCGATTTGCACCTCTACGCGAACCACATCACGCAAGCAAAAGAGCAACTGACTCGCGAACCGCGTCCATTGCCGCAAATGAAATTGAATCCGGCGGTGAAAAAAATTGATGACTTCAAGTTCGAGGATTTCGAGTTGGTCGGCTACGATCCGCATCCGTCAATCAAAGCGCCGATTGCGGTTTGAATAAAATGTCGTTGCACCCGTCACGCGCGCGTCCCTTGGATAATTTTATCAGCAACAAATCCGGCAGAATCCAACACTGACAAATCAATCCACTTCAGTTGCAACTGCCGCCGAAACCAAGTCATCTGCCGCTTCGCAAACTGGCGTGTGCGGATTTTCACCAACTCAATCGTTTCTTCGAGTGAACGTTCGCCGCGCAAATGTTCGGCGACCTGCCGGTAGCCCAGCGATTGCATCGCCGTTTTGTTTTCGGCGAGGCCGCGTTTCAAAAGTTTTTCCGTTTCGGCAACGAGGCCGTCGAGGAACATTTTGTCAACGCGGGCATCAATTCTTTCACGCAACTCGGCGGCGGAGCGAGTAAATCCTATAAGCGCCGCCGGGCGATCGCCGATAGCTGATAGCCGACGGCCAACTGATGGCTGAAGGTCGCCGATCGGCGATTGGCTATTGCCTATTGCCGATTGCTTCCAATCCGATCGCTGCGCTGAAAACGGTTTGCCGGTCAACCGAATCACCTCAACGGCGCGGATGACGCGGCGCGGATTTTGGCGGTCAATCTTTTCGTAAGTCGCCGGGTCGCGCTCCTTCAATTCGCGCAGCAAATCTTCAAGGGGCGCGGCTTGCAGTTCGGCGCGAAGTTTCAGGTCGGCGGGCGGAGCGTCGCCAAGTCCCTGCAAATAGGCGCTGAAATAAAGCCCCGTGCCGCCGCAAAAAATCGGCACGCGCCCGCGCGATCGGATTTCCCGCTCGGCTTTTTTTGCAAGCTGAATGAATTTTGCCGCGTCGAAAGCTTCGTTGAGTTCAACAACATCAATTAGATGGTGCGGAATTCGTTTTCGTTCGTCCGCGCTCGGTTTCGCCGTGCCGATGTCGAGGCCGCGATAAACCTGCATCGAGTCCACGGAGATGATTTCGCCGCCGATCTGTTCCGCGAGCGCGAGAGCGATTTCGGATTTGCCGACGGCGGTCGGCCCGGCGAGGAAGATCGGAGGACGGAGGGCGGAAGTCAGAGGCCGGAGTTGCCGTCTTCCGGCTTCTGACCTCTGGCCTCTGACCTCTGGCTGCATCATTCTCGCTTCACTTGGAGTCGTGGCAGGACGCGCCACAGAACCAACCCCGCCGCAAAAATCCCGATGCTGACCAGATGCGCCGGGGTCAGGCCGCCGTGGATGTGCTGCGGTGTGTAATCGCCCCGGAAAATTTCCACGAACGAGCGCGCGGCGGCGTAACACATCAAATAAACCGCGACGACTTGACCATCGAATTTTCGCCGTTTGAAAAACCACGCCATCGCAAAATACAAACCAAGATTCAGCAGCGATTCATAAATCTGCGTCGGATGGACTGGCGCGCCGTGTGTCTCGTGGGTGTGCGGAAAGTGAATCGCCCACGGCAAATCGCACGCGCGCCCATAGCAGCAGCCATTCATCAGGCAGCCGATCCGCCCGACGGCGTAGCCGAGCGCGAGGCTCGGCGCGAGAATGTCGGTGAGTTTCCAGACGGGAAGTTTTTTCCAACGCGCGTAAAAATTCCCGGCGAGCGCCGCGCCGATCAGTCCGCCGTAATAGACCAGTCCGCCATGATGAATCGCGAAGATTTCCCAAATTGGCCGGCCCGCAAAACTTTTTTCCCAATACGTGACGACGTAAAAAATCCGCCCGCCGAGAATTCCCCCGACAATCAGCCACGTGCCGACATCGAAAATTTTGTCCGGCACGATTCCGACTTTCATCGCGCGCCGGCTGGCCGTCCACAGCCCGATCAAAAAGCCGAGCGCAACCATCACGCCAAACCAAGGGACGGTGAGCGCGCCGATTTGAAACGCGTCAGGATACATGTTCGGATTTATGATTTACGATTTACGATTTACGCGCGAGAAAAAATAATTACGCCATTTCCTCGGAAGGACGAGTTACACAAGTCCCTGAGCTTTCATTTCAAATTGATTTGGCAGTTTGCTGAAAAACTCCTGGAGAGTTTGAATGTTTGGAGGGGGGAAAGGTCA
>CAYMCQ010000073.1:250-22119 GCA_964389025.1 uncultured Verrucomicrobiota bacterium | reverse complement strand
CTCTGACCCTCACCCACAAACCCCGTTCAATCGTTTTTCAACAACTTGTTAACCGCCTTGAGCGGTTCACGCTATCTCAAGCCTCCGGCTTTGCCGGAGGTCGCCGACTAACAGCTTTGAAAGTGCGCTTCATGTTTTCAAATTAAGTCCGTTTGCCTTTGGTTCAAAGTTTAATTTTCGCCGCCACTTGCATCACATCTTTGTCGCCGCGACCGGAGAGGTTCATGATGATCAATTTGTCTTTGCTCATTTTCGGCGCGCGTTGGATGACTTCGGCGACGGCGTGGGCGCTTTCCAGCGCGGGAATGATCCCTTCGAGTCGCGCAAGTTTGAAAAATCCGTCGAGCGCCTTGTCGTCGGTGGCGTAGGTGTATTCGACGCGCTTTTGGTCGCGCAACCACGCGTGTTCCGGGCCGACGGCGGCGTAATCCAGTCCGGCGCTGACGCTGTGGGTGAGTTGAATCTGGCCGAATTCGTCCTGCAACAGAAAGGAGCGCGTGCCTTGCAACACGCCGAGCGAGCCGCCTTGAAAACGCGCGGCGTGTTTGTTCGGATAAATTCCTTCGCCGCCAGCTTCGACGCCGACCATTTTCACGGACTCGTCTTCGAGGAACGGATAAAACAATCCCATCGCGTTCGAGCCGCCGCCGACGCAGGCGATGAGCAAGTCGGGCAAACGTTTCTCCTTTTCTAAAATTTGGCGGCGCGCTTCGTCGCCGATGACGCGCTGAAAATTCCGCACCATGAGCGGATACGGATGCGCGCCATAAACAGTGCCGAGAATGTAGTGCGTGCTGCGGACGTTCGTGACCCAATCGCGCATCGCTTCGTTGATGGCTTCCTTCAAAGTTTTTTGCCCGGCCTCGACGGGCACGACTTCCGCGCCGAGCATTTTCATCCGAAACACATTGAGCGATTGCCGCTCGCAATCGTGTGCACCCATATAAACGACGCACTTCAATCCGAACATCGCCGCGACGGTAGCCGTGGCGACGCCATGCTGGCCCGCGCCGGTTTCGGCGATGATGCGGGTCTTGCCCATGCGTTTGGCGAGAAGGATTTGGCCGATGGTGTTGTTGATTTTGTGCGCGCCGGTGTGAAGCAGGTCTTCGCGCTTGAGATAAATTTTCGCGCCGCCGAGTTCGCGCGTGAGCCGCTCGGCGAAGTAAAGCGACGTCGGGCGACCACAAAATTCTTTGAGATAATATTCGAACTCGCGCTGGAACTCCGGGTCTTTTTGCGCACGAAAATATTCTTCCTCCAGTTCCTGCAACGGGTGCATCAACGTTTCGGGAACGAAGCGTCCGCCGTAGGGACCGAAGTGGCCTTGGGCATCGGGCAAATCTTTTTTGGCAACTGCGCTCATGGATTGATTTTCACGCAAAGACGCAAAGACGCAAAGGAATTTCTAATCTCGGATTTGGAGTGCGGGGACTTGTCCCCGCTTTTGGCAGGCGACTTGTCGCCGTCGGAAAGATGAGCGCGTAGGTTTTCCACGGACCGCTGAACGCGGCCCTGCCTGACCGACAAGTCGGTCACGCCGCGAAAGCGGTGACGAGTCACCGCACTCCAAATCCGTGGTCAACTTTCTTGGCTGCTTCGACGAACGCGCGCACTTTCGCGTGATCCTTTTTCCCCGGCGACGATTCCACTCCACTTGAAACATCCACGGCGAAGGGTTTCACTTTGCGAATGGCTTCGGCGACGTTCTCCGACGTAAGTCCGCCAGCAAGAAAAATTGGTCGTCCAAGTTTTTGCGCTTCGATTGCCAAGTCCCAATTAAATTTTTCTCCGGTGCCGCCGAGTTTGTTTTCCACGTGCGCATCGAGCAGCCACGCATCGGTCAGATACATCGGCAGCGCGCGAAGTGATTCGCCATCGCGGATGCGAAACGCCTTCATGCTCATCAAACCGAACTGCGTGCAGAATTCCGGCGTTTCGTCGCCGTGAAATTGGAGCAGGCCAACGCCGCAATCGCTGATGACTCGCGTGACGAGTTCTTCGGATGGATTGACGAACACGCCGACTTTGATGATGTGCTGCGGAAGTTGGCTGACGACCTCCTTCGCGGTTTGAATTGAAATGTTGCGCGGACTTTTTTCGTAAAACATCAGGCCGATTGCGTCCGCACCAGCTTCAGCAGCGGCCACGGCGTCAGCGGAGTTTGTAATCCCGCAGATTTTGACTTTCACGCTCACGAGTCGGCGTCAAAATTCCATTTTTCACTGTGGCTCACAACTCTTTAAGTTGAATCCGACGAAAGGCATTTGCGCGGCGGCGGATTTGTTTTAATCTCATTTGCGTGAAAGCTCCCGTAGCTCAAATGGATAGAGCAGCGGTTTCCTAAACCGTTGATCCCAGTTCAATTCCGGGCGGGAGCACCAATCAACTTAAACGACATTGCCACAGCCGTTTGCGTCAATGAATAGCCGCTGTCCTAATCCAGTCAATTAGTGTGATAGCGGCACTTCCAAAACAAAAAGTCTGCTATAACGAATTATGAAAACCAAATTTTATCGCAGTGCGGTTTTCGGTCTGGCTTTGGCGGGCGCGCCGTTTGTCGGCGGTTGCAAAGAGAACGTTTCCCTGGCGCTGGCGGAAATTGTGCCGCCTGCTCCGGCTGTTGAGCCTGCCTTAATCTCCGACTCCAAGCCCAATCCGCCTGCTGTCGGAACAGTTGCAGAAACAAAGGTTGAGCCGGTCCAACCGACTGTCACGAAGCCCTTGCCGGCGGAAGTCAAACTTTCCTCAAATGCCGCTCAAATCGTGAAGCTCGCGCAAGCGGGTGTGGATGAAACGATCATGCTGTCGTTCGTCACGAATTCAACCGGCACCTTCAATCTTGGCTCGGAGGAAATCATTTACCTGAACGATCTCGGCGTGGAGAATTCAGTCCTCACTGCGATGATCGAACACGACCGGCTTTTGGTTTCGGCTTCGCAAAATCCTGCGCCCGCGCCCGCGACGACTCCTGCGTATGCAACCACTGAACCTGCGCCCGCTCAAGTTGCTACCGAAGCGGCATACGTTGCGCCGCCAACCCAGCCTGTGACGATGAATTATTTTTATTCGTCGCTCGCGCCGTATGGGAGCTGGGTTGAAATTGACGGCTATGGCCGTTGCTGGCAGCCGACGGTTGCCGTTGTGCAACCCACATGGCAGCCTTATAGCGATCGCGGCCATTGGATTTACACGGATTGCGGATGGTATTGGTATTCGGATTATTCGTGGGGTTACTCGACGTTTCATTATGGCCGCTGGTTCCGGCATCCGCGCTACGGCTGGTGCTGGAATCCGGACACGGTTTGGGGACCGGCGTGGGTGACGTGGCGCTACTCGAACGATTATTGCGGCTGGGCGCCGCTTCCGCCGCACTCATATTACCGGCCCGGAATTGGTTTCACTTACTATGATCGTTCCGTCGGATTCGGCTTTAGCTTTGGCTTGAGCGCCGACTGCTACACGTTTGTTCCCTTGGATCGTTTCTGTGATTCGCGGCCTTATCGCTACCGCGCTCCGCGAACTCGCATCACGAACATCTACAACAACACGACCGTCATAAACAATTATGTTTCCGGCAACAACAACACCATCATCAACCACGGCATTCCTGTGGACCGCGTTTCCGCTGCGACGCGCACGCCGATTCGCCCCGTCGCCATTCACGAAACTCCGGGGAACACATGGAACCGGGGCGAGCGCGTGGGGCGTCGCGGCAGCGAAACGGTGATCTATCGCCCGCCGGCCAGTTCATCTTTGAGCGTGATTACTTCGAGGCGCGAGGAAACTTCGAGTTCGAATGTCAAATCCGTTTTGCCCAAGGCAAATCCCGGCGAACGCCGTCGCTCCGAGTCCACTGATTCAACTGTTTCAACGACGAAGCCCGGCGTTTTGACCAAAGCAAATCCCATTGGCGAACGCCGCGGTTCCAAATCCATTTCTTCGACCGGCAATCAGGAAAACCGCAATGTTCGCGCGACCACCGAGTCGTCCACGCCCGCGACGGTTACAACCACGGAGCGGAACAACACGGAAATTTCCCGCCGTCAGCCCGGTTCGCCCCGGACTGACACTCATAACACCGTGAACAATAATCGGACGGTTTCCCCGCCGACCGTGATTGGTTCCAACGAGCGGCGCGAAAAATCTGTCCAACCTCGAACGACAACGGCAACGACGACGCCAATCGCAAACCAGGTCGAAACGATCACACGCCCGAACCGGGAAACCACGCCGCCCAATGCGTTGATCTTCCGCGGCAATCGCGAGCATTCACAAGTTCCGGCCACTCCTTCGGTTCAAACCGAACAGGCGGCGTTGCCGCGCAATTCAGTCACCTACACTTCGCCGCGAATCGAATCATCGCGCAGCCGGGTCGAGACTCGCACCGCGCCAACGACGGTTGTCGCTCCTCGACAGTCTGTTCAACCACGAGTCGAGCGACTGGAACCCGTTCGTTCCACTCCGGTTTTCTCGCCGCGCGTCGAGCGGCAGGAAAGTTATCGTCCTTCGCCGGTGATTTCTCATCGCGAGCCTGCGACTGTTTCTTCCAGCCCGTCCATTCGCAGCCAGACTTCGCCGAATCAAACAAGCGCGCCGCAATCCGTCCGCTCGTCGCAAGGTTCTCAACAGCAATCGCGAAACTATTATCCTTCAGGCACGGATAGATCGGAACGTTCGAGATCCAAAGACCGTCCGTGACAGTTGAAGTGGGGAAAAATAATTATGCGCCCTGATTTTCAGGGCGCATTTGTTTTTCGGCGCTGATGTTTCTCCTTTGCAACGCCCGCGCTCTTGGCAAAATCACTCCGTGGGTGTCAGCCTCCAGCAATTCGAGCGGATGAAAAATCGCGTCGCGGGAAAAAGCCGCGCGCCATCGCCGATTTTTCAAACCCGCCCCGGTTCGGCAAACGGCGCGCACCAAGTCATTCTTGGACTCGATCCCTCGCTGCGGGGCACGGGTTATGGCGTAATTCGCGTCGCCAAACCGCATTTGCAAACGCTCGCTCACGGCGCGATTTCCTGCCCGGCGGGATGGCCGCGCTCGCGTTGCCTTGCAAAAATCGCCGAAACGCTCCGCGAAATGCTAAAGCAGCACCGGCCAACCGTTTGCATCGTCGAAGGACTTTTCTACGCGCAAAATTTGCAGACCGCGCTCATCATGGGCGAAGCTCGCGGCGCCGCGCTGGCTGCGATTGCTGAAGCTGGATTGGAAATTTACGAAGTTGCGCCGCGCAAAGTGAAACAGGCCATCGTCGGCTACGGCGCAGCGCAAAAAATCGCCGTCGCAAAAATGGTGCAGCGAATGTTGCGCCTCGCCAAGTTGCCTGAACCTGATGCCGCGGACGCGCTGGCGCTCGCGCTGACACATGCACAGGAAAATGCCCGTTACGTTTTGAACGCGCCGAAAAGAATTTGAAAGACGGATGAGAAAACAAGCAACATCCTATACCCAATTCTGTCGGTGTAAGTGTCACATTGAACATTAGGCCATTCGACGCGCTATGTATATTCCGAAACCATTCCACTCCCTGTTTGCGGGTATCCTGAGTGGTTGCGCAGCAGTTGCAATATTCTTTTCGGTGCGCGAGCACGTCGGTCTTTGGGCGGTTCTTGTCGCGCTTGCTTGCTTTCCTCTGACATGGCTACTTGGCAGCATCGCCGTTGATTTAGGAGATGGGTTATTGCGGCGTATTACCAGAGATCCGCTGTGGATTCAGCAGCGGAAACAACAAAAGAAGAATTGAACTTTCAAAAATGATTAGCTTTCTGCACGGCAAGCTCGTCGAAGCATTGCCCACACAAGTCATCGTGGACGTGAACGGCGTCGGCTACGACGTTTTGATTCCACTGTCGTCATTCGACAAACTTCCCGCGCCGGGCCGCGAAGTGAAACTTCTGACTCAACTCGTAATTCGCGAAGATTCGCACACGCTTTACGGCTTCATGACTTCGGCGGAGCGCGATTTGTTCCGGCTGCTTGTCAATACCGTCAGCGGCATCGGCCCAAAGATCGCGCTGAATATTTTGAGCGGCATCAACGTGACTTCATTTCGCGGAGCGGTTGCGAGCGGTGATGTGAAATCGCTTTCACAAATTTCCGGCGTCGGAAAAAAAACCGCCGAGCGCATCGTCGTCGAGTTGCGCGACAAAATCGGCATGGCCGGCGCGTGGGAAGCCGCCAGCGCGCAACGCGCGTTGTCGCCCGGCGACCAAAAAATCAACGACGCCGTTCTCGCACTCATCGCGCTTGGCTTCAAGCAAATCGAGGCGCACGACGCCGTCCGTAGCGCTCAAAACTCGCTCGGGACAAACGCGGGCGTGGAGGATTTGGTGCGCGCGTGTTTGAAAAAAGGAGCATGATGGCCGATGTAAACTCGCAATCCGGCTTGCCGCGACGCAGTGCCGCGAAGTCGGGCGTCGTGGTTCCCCATTCGACGAAATGGCATCAACGCGCTGCTGCGCGAGCCATTTGGATTTTGCTTCGCGCAGTTTCCGCAACGTTGCGTTACCGCTGGCAGGATCGTTCCGGCCATTTCGACCAACCGCCCGTCGGACAGGCCATTTATTGCATCTGGCACAACCGGCTCGCGCTTTCGATGAAGACATATTGGCATTATGTGAAGCCGCGCAGTCAGACTCCGGGTATGGCTGCGCTTGTGAGCGCCAGCAAAGATGGTGGTCTTCTTGCCGGCATCCTCGAATGTTTCGGCGTGCAACCTGTGCGCGGCTCGTCGTCGCGTCGCGGCTCGCAGGCGTTGCTCGAATTAACTTCGTGGGCTGAACGCGGCTACGATCTCGCCATCACGCCCGACGGCCCGCGCGGCCCGTGCTACGTCGTGCAGGACGGCGTGGCGTCGCTCGCGCAAATCACCGGGTTGCCCATTGTTCCGTTTTCGTTTCGTGCGCGCTGGAAAATCCGGCTGAAAAGCTGGGACCGTTTTCAAATTCCGCTGCCGTTTTCCATTTGCGAAATGATTTTTGAAAAACCGGTTCACATTCCTCGCGAAGCTTCCGATGCAGAGCGCGAAGTGTTGCGGCAGAAATTGGAAACCGTCCTCAAATCCATTTCGGAAACGTAGGAGACGACATCAGGAGACTCTGACTTTTTTCTTCATTCCGCCTTCTGCATTTGAAATGAGCCTCTTCTGCAAGGCGGGATCGTCTTCTACAATCTCTTCGGCGGAAAAATCGGACGGTAATGTTCGTAACGCTTCATGATCGCGCGGACATAATTTTTCGTGGTCGGAAAATCAATTTGGTTCACGAAGGCGACGCTGTTCGTCCTTGCCGCGCCTTTGCTCCAGCGCAGTGCGTTCGCGCGTCCGGCGTTGTAGTCAGCCAAAGCGTAGGGAACGGGATTATCCGTTTTTTGGTAGCGGCGAAGGCACTTTCTCAAATACCAGGTTCCTGCCAGCAAATTTTTTTTCGGATCGAACAATTGCCGGTGAAAGAACAAAGGAATTTTTTCCGCCTCAGCCCATTCGTTTGCTGCGTCACTGCCGACTTGCATCAATCCAATCTCGCCGTGAGCGCCTCGCGCCCGCGAATTGAACTTGCTCTCGCGCCATACCACGGCTTTGACCAGCGCCGCATCAACCCCGTATTGCCGCGCTGCCGCGATGATATTCTCATCCTGCCGATGGTCGCGCCACCAGTTGTAGATCCATTGGAACATGCTCGCCAACGCCAGCACGACGGCACCGACCAGAATCCAGTGGCGGAGTTTCATGCGAAAGTTCTACCTGTCTGAATCAAAAAGTGAAAATGCAAAATGTTTGTCTGGCAAAATTGGCCGTCATCCGCTCTCGCCCAAGAGAAGCGCACGCCGCGCCGCGACCTCGGCAACGCCGAATCTGGCGCAGCCACGCAGAATCTATGGGATGCCATTCCTCTCGCCGATGCACCAGAGATGTTTGTCCGTCCGGATGAAAATGTCCCCATCGGAAACAGCGAGCGAGGCATTCATCGGTTCGCCGCCGATCGAGTTGGTGGCTAGACACTCAAACTTCGGAGTGGCGCGCAGCACAAACACGTCGGCGTTCCGGTTCGCCACGTAAAGCCTGTCGCCTGCCAGCACTGGCGACGCCCAGCAAGCGTTCCGCGCGCCCGTGCCCGTGAGCCGTTCTTCCCAAACGATTTCACCGGTCTTGAGGTCGCGGCATTCGGCGAAACCCATCCAGTTCGCTTGATAAATGTGGCTTTTGAAAATCACTCCCGCGCCAATGCATCCCTTGCTGTCGCCTGGATGCTGAATCCACAGTCGGCGCGTGGCGGTTACGTTGGCGCGACCGCCGGGGCGCACGGCGAGGAGGGTGTTCTTCAAGCCGTTGGCGTTCAATCCCACGATCCCCTCCCCGAAAAACGGCGAACTGTAGGCGCCGGTATTCGGACCGTCGCAACTCCAAAGAACCTTGCCGGTCTTCGGCGCGAACGCCATCAATCGCAGCGCAAACCCCACCACCAATTCATCGCGCCTGCCGGCATGCACGACCAACGGCGTCGCCCAAGAACCGACTACTTCCGAAACCTTCAACGCGCCCGGTTTCTCCATGTAGTTCGCATTACCGCCGTAGTCTTCCCACTTCGCGTCGGCTTCCACGATCGGCGGGTTCTGCTGCCAGACGGTCTTGCCCGTCCCCTTATCCAGTGCAATGACAAAACTTCGCCCGCCTGGACCGAAGTTCAGAAAACAAAGGCCACAGTAGATTACTGGCGAGGATGCGTAACCCCACACGTGCGATTGCTTGCCAAGATCGCGATGCCACAACTCACGCCCCTTGAAGTTGTAGCAATACACTCCTGCCGATCCAAACCACGCGATGACGCGCTGGCCGTCGCTGACCGGCGAAGGCGTGCATGGCGGATTTTCCGGGTAGGTGTGTTCTTTCTCCGTCCATGTCGGACCTGCCTGCCAAAGCAACTTCCCGTCGCGGCGATCAAAACACATCACCGTGCGGCGGCTCTCGACAGCTTGACTGATGAAAACGCGGTCGTTACAAACGATTGGCGTCGAGTTGCCCCGGTCCGGCAATGGCATGCGCCAACGGATGTTTTCGTTCGTGCTCCAATGAAAAACAATCCGATGGGGCTGGAGCCAACGGGATTTTCTAGCCCTGCGCGAGTCAATAGCCAGACGCTTCAGATAAGCGATCCTGTCAGAGTCGTCAGACAGCACGGGCCAGCAACCTGTGCTATCCTAAAAACTCACTGACTTTCACCTCGATTTTGTTCCCCTTCAATAGCGATTCGCCAACAAGAATCGCCTTCGCGCCGCACTTGGCCAACCGCTCCACGTCCGCGCGCGTGTGAATGCCACTTTCGGCCACGAGAATTGGCGATTGGCGATTGGCGATTGGCGATAAGAGTTTCTGTGCCAACCGCTCGGTCGTTCCCAAATCCACTTTGAAAGTTTTCAGGTCGCGATTGTTCACACCGATGAGTTCCGCGCCCACATTCAACGCGCGTTCCAATTCATTTTCGTCGTGGATTTCGACCAGCGCGGCAAGTCCGGATTCCTTCGCCAGCGAATGAAATTTATTTAACTGCGCGTCGCTCAAAATCGCGACGATGAGCAGGATGGCGTCCGCGCCCCATTCGATGGCTTCAAGGATTTGCCGCTCATCAATGATAAAATCCTTTCGCAGCAGCGGCAGCTTCACCGCCGCGCGAATCTGCCGCAAATATTCCAGCGAGCCTTGAAAAAACTTTTCATCCGTAAGCACTGACAAACAACTCGCGCCCGCCGCTTCATATTCCTTCGCGATGCGGACCGCATCAAAGTCCTCGCAAATTACTCCCGCCGATGGCGACGCCTTCTTCACCTCCGCAATCAGCGCAATGTCGCCGCGCCGCGGCTTTCGCAACGCCGCGATGAAATCACGCCGCTCGCCATGCTCCAGCATCGCATCACGCAAATCACCGGCAGCGATGATTCGCGCAGGCAGCCGCGCGACTTCGGTTCGCTTCTGCTCGACAATTTTGTCCAGTATGTTCGCCATTTTTTAACGCAAAGGCGCAAAGACGCAAAGACACAAAGAGCGGATTTTTTTCTCCGCGCCTTTGCGCCTTTGCGCCTTTGCGTTAAATTTATTCTTCCTCATCTTTAACTCCCTGCATCCGTTTCAGCGGGCAACCCGCGCGCAGCCAGCCGTTCACGAACGCGTCGAGGTCGCCGTCCATCACGCCTTGCACGTCGCTCGTCTCGACGCCGGTGCGCAGGTCTTTCACCATGCGATACGGCTGGAAAACGTAGCTGCGAATCTGGTTGCCCCACGACACGCTGCCTTTCTCGCCGTAAAATTTTTCCATGTCAGCCTTTGCCGCATCCTGCCGCAGGGCGAAAATTCTTGAGAGCAAAAGCTTCATCGCCGTCGCGCGATTCTGATGTTGCGAACGCTGCGTTTGCGACGCCACGACCAATCCCGTCGGCAAATGCGTGATGCGAACCGCTGTTTCAACTTTGTTCACGTTTTGGCCGCCCTTGCCGCCGGAACGAAACGTGTCAATCTGCAATTCATTCGGCGGAATCACCAGTTCCGCGTCGTCCTGCTCTTCGATTTCCGCAATCACGTCCACGCTCGCGAAGCTTGTGTGGCGACGCTTGTTCGAATCGAACGGCGAAATGCGGACGAGCCGATGCACACCGCGCTCGGCTTTCGTGAAGCCGTAAGCGTTTTCGCCGGTGATGAGCATCGTCGCGCTTTTGATTCCGGCAACTTCGCCCGCGAGCGCATCAATCGCTTCGACTTCCCAGCCGCGCGATTCTGCCCAGCGCTGATACATCCGCAGCAGCATGTTCGCCCAATCGCACGATTCGGTTCCGCCCGCGCCGGCGTTGAGGGTGAGGATGCAATTCTTTTTGTCGTGCGGGCCGCTGAGAAACACGCGCAGCTCAAGCGCATCGAGTTCCTTAAAAAATTTCTTCAGGTCGGCTTCGAGTTCCTGCTGGATTTTCGGCTGCGACTCCGCAGGCTCGGCTTCGCCCAACTCCACCATCACCTGAAAATCTTCCAGATGCTTTTCCGCCTTGAGCAGCGGCTCGATGCGATTGCGGAGCGAGTTGGCTTCCTCGATGAGCTTTTGGGCTTGTTCGCGATTGTTCCAGAAATTCTCCGCCGCCATCAGCGCGTCAAGCTCGCCGAGGCGCTTTTGCGTTCTGGCAACGTCAAAGAAACCTCCGCAAATGCGCGAGCTTCTCGGACGCCGTGGAAATTTCTGCCGTGATGGTGTCGAACATGGCGAGAAAATACAGGAGCCGGAGTCCAGAATCCAGAAGGGATTTTTAATAAGGAATCCATGAAGGCAGGAGAAACAAAATTCTTGGTTTCATGGCTTCCTTATACATTCCTTTCCTGAGTTCCAAATTAACTCTCCGCGCCTTGCCTTTCCCAAGCGGCTGCTGAATACTCGCCGCGTGCAAGACCCGGTGACGAAATTGACCGAGCAACTCGTCGCGTCCTACGCGCGCGTCGGCGGCATCAACCATCTCGACGGAAAAAATCTGCCGTCGAAAACCAAGATCACTTCCATCACGCTGGATTTGTTGCGGCTGCTGTTCCCTGGTTTCTTCGAAGACCAGCTCATTCACTCGTCCGAACTGAAAGTCGAAACTGCATCGCGCCTCGATGCAGTCATCGGCCAGCTTGAAGACGAGATCAACAAAAGTTTCGAATACAATCCGCCGCCGGACGTGCCGAAAAAAAATCTTCGCGCGGCGGCGAAGACCGTGACCATCGAATTTCTCGGCACGCTGCCCCACTTGCGCGAATTGCTCCAGACCGACATGGAAGCCGCGTTCACCGGCGACCCCGCCGCGTTGAGCAAGGAGGAAGTCATCGTCGCGTATCCGTTCGTCGAAGCCATCGCGGTGCAACGGCTCGCGCACGAACTTTACAAGAAACATGTTCCGCTCATTCCGCGCATCATGGCCGAGTGGGCGCACGGACGCACCGGAATGGATCTGCATCCCGGCGCAAAAATCGGCTCGCACTTTTTCATTGATCACGGCACAGGCACGGTCATCGGCGAGACGTGCGAGCTTGGCAATCACGTGAAGATGTATCAAGGCGTCGGCCTCGTCGCGAAATCGCTTGCCGCCGGCCAGCAATTGCGCGGGCAAAAACGTCATCCGACCATCGAGAACAACGTGACGATTTACGCCGGCGCGACGATCATGGGCGGCGACACCGTCGTGGGCGAAGGCAGCACGATTGGCGCGAGCGTTTTTCTAACGACCAGCGTGCCCGCGCATTCCCTTGTCGTGCAGGAAGGCGCGAACATCAAAGTGATGAGCAAGAAAGATCGCGAGAAGCCGCCGGATTTTCATATTTGAAACTGTCGGAGGCATTTTATGAAAAAATGTTCCTATTGCGGGAAAGAATATCCTGACGACGCAACAATGTGCGCTTTGGACAAAACGCCTCTTGATTCGGAAACGCCGCCGCCGATTCAATCCCGCCCAAGCGCAAATCGTTTCGCAAAACTGGCAGGGATGTTCAGCCTTGGCGCTCCGTGTGTTGTGGTCTTCATTTACATTTTCTTATTTGCGTATTTGCGGTCGCATGGTCGAACAGGACTTGCAACAGTTGCCGTAATTGCGCTCCTTCCATTGCTTCTGATTATTTCTGGTCTTACGCTTGGAATTGTCGCACTGGCACAAGGCAAACGCCTTGAACGGCGAAGTGATTTCGGAATGGCCTTGGCGGGAGTTTGTTTCAATGCTTTGTTGCTCGTGCTGCTGGTGATTGGTCCTCTTTTGTTACCATTTATTATCCTTGGAGGAAATCATCCGACAACCGCGCATGGCAGGCTCGATCAAGCAGTGCAGAAGCTGGCTAATGCAACTACCGAGCAGGAGAAATTTTACGCTTTGAATGACGCTGCGAAAGAAAGTTTTGTGGTCGGTAAGGTTGAGGAAGCCCGCAAGCACGCCACCGAATTGCTCAATTTGGCGCCGCGTTTTCAAGGAAATTGGAATTATGGCAACGCCATTCAGGACGGTAATCTGGTGTTGGGACGAATTGCAGTGAGTGAAGGACGCATCGAGGAGGCAAAAGAGTATTTGCTTGCCGCAGGCAAAAGCCCTGGCTCACCACAAATGAACAGTTTCGGACCCAACATGAGCTTGGCAAAAGATTTACTTCAGAAAGGCGAGCGGGACGTGGTGCTGCAATATTTCGAACTGTGTCGCAAGTTCTGGGAAATGGATTATGGAAAGTTGGATAACTGGAAGCAAGATGTGAAAGCTGGAAAGATTCCTGACTTCGGCGCAAATTTAGTTTATTAACACAGGCTAAAACTTCGTCAGCTTTTCCAATTCCCTCACACGCTGGTCAATTTGTGCGCGTTTGATTTTCGTCGTTCGCATCAGCCCAAAACCTTCGCAGCAGAACGACGCCACGACGCTGCCGTGAATCATCGCGCGGCGGATGTTGGAATCAATCGAGCCGCGCGCCGTCGCGAGCCAGCCCATCATCGCGCCGACGAATGAATCGCCTGCGCCGGTCGGGTCGCAAAGTGTGTGCAGCGGATACGCCGGGCAGATGAAAAATCCCTGCGGGCCGGAAAGGATCGAGCCGTGCGAACCTTTCTTGATGATGACGTAGCGCGGGCCGAGCTTGTGGATTCTTTTCAGCGCGGCAAAGACGTTGTCTTCCTTCGTGAGCTGATGCGCTTCGCTGTCGTTCAGCACAAAGGCGTCAAGGCGCGGAATCAGTTTCAGCAAATCGTCCAGCGCGATGTTGAGCCACAGATCCATCGTGTCCGCGACGACGAATTTTGGCCGCTGCATCTGGTCGAGGACGTGATGTTGCAGCGACGGCGCGATGTTCGCGAGCAGGACGAATTGCGATTTCTTGTGCTCATCCGGCAGGTGCGGCGTGAAGCTTTCAAACACGCCCAACTCCGTCAGCAGCGTGCGGCGATTGTTCATGTTCACTTCGTATTCGCCCGACCAATGGAAGGTTTTGCCGGGCAGCATTTGCAAGCCGGTCAGGTCAATTTTATGCCGGCGATAAAGCTGAATATATTTTTTCGGAAAGTCTTCACCAACGACACCGATCAATTTCACCGGTGAAAAAAAACTGGCCGCCACCGCCGCATGGCTTGCCGAACCGCCTAGCAGTCGTGGGTTTTCTGCTTTGGGAGTTTTGATGGAGTCGAGTGCGGTCGAGCCGACGATGAGAACGCTCATGAAATTAGTTTTGGAGTTTTCAGTTTCAAGTTTCGAGTGCGGAAGTTAGGAAATTAGGCGCGCGCAAGCAAGCACACTGACTTGTAGGAGACGACGTAAGGAGGCTCGTTTTGAATGGAGAAGACAGAAGGGAGAATGAAGAAACAAGTCAGAGTCTCCTTACGTCGTCTCCTACGAAAGACGGCGGCGAAATTCCGCGCAGGCTTTTGCAATATCCGGTGCGTGCAGAATTGCTGACACGACGCAAACTCGCTTTGCGCCTGCCGCCAAGACATCACCAAGGTTTTTCATATTGATTCCGCCGATGGCGAACCAGGGAATGTTCACGTTCATTGAAGCCCAGCGGACGTATTCAAGCGTGACTGGTTTTGCAGTTGGCTTGGTGCCGGTGGCGTAAACGGGGCCGATGGCGATGTAATCCGCGCCAGCGGCGATTGCGCGCGCGGCTTGTTCTGGTGCATGGCTGGATAAGCCGATAGCCAATCGCCGAGCGCCAATAGCCAATTCAGAGACGTGTTTGTGTCCCCCATCAAAAAAATCCTCCTGACCGAGGTGGCAAAGTTCCGCGCCGAGTTCGCGCGCGATGTCAACATGGTCGTTGATGACGAGGCCAACGTTCGCGGCGCGTGTGATTGGAAGAATTTTTTCCGCCATCCGGCAAATTCCGTCCGGCGTAGAATTTTTTGCGCGAAGCTGGATCAAATCCGCGCCGCCGTCACAAAGCTGTTTTGCGATCAGCTCCGGCGCGCGGCCATTCAAATAAGCTGTGTCAACAAAAGCGTAAAGGCGGCAATCGGAAAGCGGTTTCATTGAGATTTTACTGGCTTGCCAAGTCGTAGCTCGGAGCACGTTACTCGTCAACGCCCCGGCCCGCCTACGCGCTGCGCTTCGGCGTGGCGGTCTTCGCTCGTCGCTCGCGCTCCGAGCGAAGACTGGAGGCGGCGGGAATTGAACCCGCGTCCTTGACCGAGCTACCAGCCGCGACTACATGCTTAGCCGGGAAGATTTTTTCTGCGACGCGATGACGACCCGACGGCGAATCGCGCAGCCTAGTCCGCATGGGATAAGATTCAGTTGCCTGTGCGCAGACTCCACATTCAACTTAACCTGCTGTTGCGTCCGTCCACCGTAGCAGGTGTCCAGTGGCGAACGTCGGGGCCTTAGGCCGCGAGAGCTAGTTCTTGATTAGCTGTTTTGTTTGGTTCGAGTGATTAACGAGGCCAACGAACCGTCCTCGGCATGCCGCCTCTGGCGTATCCGTCAAGTCGAAACCAGTGCGCCCCCATTTTTTCGGCGTGGAAATAATCGGCCATCCCGATGAATCGGTCAAGTGCACGTCTGGAAATAATCCTTCCGGCAATGGTTTGCGAAGGCGGCAGAAGTTTCCTTCGCGCGCGAAATCAGATGTTGTTGTCCGCGAGGGCGGGATTGCTGCGCGTGCGGATACGGTTCCAACCTGTGCGGTATTGTTTGCGATGCGTCACTTTTCCGGATTCTGAAAGGAGGATCTCGAGGAGCGCGGGTTCGGGGGCGTTCGCCGGTAGATTGATGACGCCGTGCACATCGCTTCGTTGCAACGGACCGTAGTGGCGGCTGTCGCGGCTTTCCTCGCGGTTGTCGCCCAGAACGAAATATTGGTCCGCGCCAAGATTCCAGACTGCGGCGCGCTCGTCTCTGGCGTTGTGCTTGAATGTGTAACTGCCCTTGGCCAGATATTGCTCAAGCAACCGCCGGCCATTGACGTAAACGTAGCCCTTGTAGATGGTCACCGTTTCGCCGGGCAATCCCACGATGCGTTTGATCGCGAGGTCGCCGCCGTCATCCGAAATAACGACGACATCGCCGCGCGCCTTTACGAAGGAGGTTTTTGCCTGCACGACATCTTCCGGGTTTAGCGTGGGCGACATGCTCTCGCCGTCCACAACGCAAAACGTTCCAACGGCGCTGCGTCCAAATTGAATGATCGTCGCAGCCAAAAATAGGGCAAGAACGGCACTTCGGAGCTTGGTTTTATTGATTGTTCGCATTTTCAGCATTGCCAGCAGGCTGGATAAGAGCAAATGGAAGGCCAGCCGCGCTTCGCTGAACCACGCATTCCAGAAAAAACGAGGCTGGAATTGCTTCCAGCCTCGCTCTTGATCCGTGGCTTCGGTCAATCCTTTTCCGGTTCAAAAACCTCTTCGATGCGCAGCTTGAAAAGCCGCGCGGCTTTGAAAGCCAGCGGCAGGCTTGGGTCATATTTTTCCGTCTCGATGGCGTTCACGGTCTGGCGCGAGACACCGAGTTTGTCCGCCAGATCGGACTGCGACCATTCCTTCGTCGCGCGCAGTTCGCGCAGACGATTTTTCATTTATACCTCCGCCATGAAAAGAACGCCCCGATCCCATAGTAGGCCCACATGATGTAGAACGCCCATTCCCCGTGAAATTCCGGCGCGCCCATGTCACGGATGAACAAGTAAGTGAAACAGGTAAAGCCCGTGGCGATGCCGGAAAACGCCGCTGCCTCCGTGATGATCTTTCGCCACATCTCATCCAACTCACTGACGTAGCGGATGATGGTCGCGGCCAGATAAATCATGGGCAGCAACGGCAGCAGAACCAGCCAGTATTTGTGCGGCGATGTCTCGGAGTAAAAGTGATTCAGTGCCACAAGCCCCAGCGCATATCCAGTGAATCCGACAATCAATCGTAATGTGTATTTTGAATTACATTTCATATTTCGCAGTGTAAAGCATCCTTGTCATGTGTCAAGCATTCTTGACAACTATTTTCAGACAAAAAAACGAGGCTGCGTGGGGCATGGCGCTTTCGCCAAAGTTCACTTCGGGAAACGTCGGTCAAATTCTTCTACTCGGCATCCAGTTGATCGAGCAGCGATTTGAGCGCTGGGCGCGGCGAGTTGTCGCGGAGAATGGCGTCCCAACCGTCGGCTGGAAAAACGTCGGGGCAAAGCGCAGGCATGTCTTGAACAAGTTGGCGGCGCGCGTCGGAAGGCAATCGAGCGATGGCTTCTTCAATTTCCTGCAAGGATTTCACGGCTGAAAGTTAATTAATACGAAGCGGTTGGGCAAGTCTGTCACTCCACGATTCTGGCAACGGTTGCCAAATGTTTGGAAAGCACTCTTCGAAACTCCACAACTTGGAGATCTGACTGGAAATGCATTACAATGTAGCCGTTATTTTTCAAAAACTGTTCCGTTGCTCCAGCTACGGAGGACTGTCCGGCGACTGCAAAGGCTAGCGCTCTAGCCATCGCCGCAATGTATTTGTCGTTTTCCGAAACTGATACTTTTACGTCATTCATAATTGGAAGTCCTTTAGAGCGTTAAACCGATTTACGGCTTTGATTTCAACCGAGCCAGGGATGAATCCAACCGCCCGCACGATCTTTTTTAAAACTTCAACTTTTTCGGGTGTCGAGCTGTGTGTGAGAAGAAAATAGTCAGTGTTGGGGAGCTTTTTGTATTGGTAACTCCTAAAATCTCTTTCAGGAAATCGCGAAAGCAGCGGGCCACGATTGACTCGGAACTCGACAAGCTTTTGTAACGCGGCGTCTCCAAACGCCTCGACTACTCTGCTGACGAACTCAACCATCGAATCAGTTGCTTTCGCAAATGAAAATTCTTCTCGCTGTTTGTTTCGGCCATTTAGCTTCCAATCAATCGAAATCTGAATTGTTTGGGGTTCAGCTCGACCGGTCCGGCGCTCCGACATTGAGAAGCGCAACGGTGTCTCGTGGCCGTTGTCTTTTCCGGAATCGAGTTTCTTTGCTTCGGATTCGATGTCAACCAAGTCGTGTTCAAAATTGGAGTATTGCTTCTGCAATGCATGAATCCGTTCCAATAACCGTGAAGTATGAGCTACCGCACCATATTTTTTTTCCGCTAAATGTTTCTGCATCACTTTTCCGATTTTGGTTAAGAGGGTTTCAATTCGATCTTTCATAGGTTTGCCGGCAAGCCTAACAAAATTACTCGCACTGTCAACAACTTTTTACTTATTACTTCTAATTACTGTTGTTAGAGTAAAATGAGCGAGGCTGGAATTTCTTCCAGCCTCGCTCTGATTTTCTGAACGGTAGGATCGCGCTGCTGCGCGACCACGGACGACCCGCAGGTCGTCCCTACCTTAGTAATCCATTCCGCCCATGCCGCCGCCGTGTCCGTGCGGGTCACCGGCCGGTTTCTTGTCCTTCTCCGGGATCTCGGTGATAAGGCATTCGGTCGTGAGCAACAAGCCCGCGATGCTGGCCGCGTTTTGCAGCGCAGAGCGGGTGACCTTCTTCGGGTCAACCACGCCGGCTTTCACAAGGTCTTCAAATTCGCCCGTGGCGACGTTGTAACCTTCGTTGCCCTTGGACTTCTTGACCTGCTCGACGATGACGCTGCCTTCCACGCCGGCATTCCCTGCGAGCGCGCGAAGTGGCGATTCAATCGCGCGACGGATGATTCCGACGCCGATGGTTTCGTCTTCATTCGCGCCCTTGGTGGCTTCGATCGCTGCGATGCAACGGATCAGCGCAACGCCGCCGCCGGGAACAATCCCTTCTTCGACAGCAGCGCGAGTCGCGTGCAAAGCGTCTTCGACACGAGCCTTCTTTTCCTTCATTTCGGTCTCGGTCGCAGCGCCGACGTTGATGACAGCCACACCACCGGCCAATTTCGCCAGGCGTTCTTGCAACTTTTCCTTGTCGTAATCGCTCGTCGTCTCTTCGATCTGGCGGCGGATTTGATTCACGCGGCCTTGGATGTCAGACGATTTGCCAGCGCCTTCGACAATGGTCGTGTTTTCCTTGTCCACGACGATGCTCTTGGCGCGGCCCAAATCTTCGAGCCCGATGCTCTCAAGCTTGATGCCGAGGTCTTCGCTGATGAACTTGCCGCCCGTCAGGATGGCGATGTCTTCCATCATGGCCTTGCGGCGATCGCCGAAGCCCGGCGCTTTGACGGCGCAGACGTTGATCGTGCCGCGCAATTTGTTCACCACGAGAGTCGCGAGCGCTTCGCCTTCGACTTCTTCCGAGATGATCAACAGCGGTTTGCCGATCTTCGCGACTTTTTCAAGCAGCGGGAGTAAATCCTTCAAGCTGCTGATCTTCTTTTCGTAATTCAAAACGTAAGCGTCTTCGAGCTTCGCTTCCATCGTCTCGGCGTTCGTGACGAAATACGGCGACAAATAACCTTTGTCGAACTGCATTCCTTCCACGACTTCGAGCGTCGTCTCGATGGACTTGGCTTCCTCGACGGTGATCGTTCCGTCCTTGCCAACTTTGTCCATCGCGTCGGCAATGATTTCGCCGATGGTATCGTCCCAGTTCGCTGAAACGGTCGCGACCTGCTTGATCTCTTCCTTGTCCTTGACCTTCTTGGCGATCTTGTCGAGATGACCGACGGCGGATTCAACGGCCTTGTTGATGCCGCGTTGAATGCCGATGGGATTTCCACCAGCCGTGACGAACTTCAAACCTTCGCGATAAATCGCCTCGGCGAGAACCGTCGCGGTCGTCGTTCCGTCACCGGCGTTGTCGCTGGTGCGGCTCGCGACTTCGCGGACCATTTGCGCGCCCATGTTTTCGTAGGCGTCTTCGAGTTCGATCTCCTTCGCCACGGTCACGCCGTCCTTGGTGACGGTCGGCGAGCCGAATTTTTTGTCGAGAACGACGTTGCGGCCTTTCGGGCCGAGCGTCGCCGTGACGGCGCGGGAGAGTTTGGCCACACCGCGCAGGATCGCCTGCCGTGCGGCTTCATCGAATAGTAATTGTTTTGCTGCCATAATTTTTTGTTAGTTGATTGTTTGTTGGTGAATCGGATCAGTTGAGGATCGCAAGGATGTCATCCGTGCTGAGGATTTTGTATTCCTTGCCGTCGAGTTTGATTTCCGTGCCGCCGTATTTGCTGACGAGGACGCGGTCGCCTTTTTTGACTTCGAACGGAATTTTTTTTCCGTCGTCGTTTGTTTTGCCGGTGCCGAGCGCGATGATGATGCTCTCCATCGGCTTTTCCTTCGCGGAATCGGGGATGATGATGCCGCCCTTTTTGACTTCCTTCTCTTCGACGGCTTCAACCAGAATCCGGTCGCCGAGGGGTTTTACGTTTAGTGCCATAGGTTTGTTTTCGTTTTTGTTTTTGTTGTTTGTTGTAATCAACTCCCGCCGCCCGAGCGGCGGGAAAATTTTTATGTTCGCGCCTGCGCCATCTGAAGCAACCCGACGGGTTGCCAGAAATTAGCCGGGGGTTGAACACGCGACAGCGGGTGATACCCCCGGAAAAGGTTTGATAAATTTTTGCACCCTGAAAGGGTGCGAGAAATTTCCGAACGACGATTCTGCCACCCTTTCAAGGTGGTGACAATAAAACGCACGACACCGGGGGTGTCGCTCGCGGACTCTCTCAACCCCCGGCTAATTTCTGGCATCCCTTCGGGATGTCGGCGCGTTTCAATGTTTTTGGTTTGGTTCATTGTTCGACTTGAAAAATTTAAAGTTTAACCCATAACCGGTTCTGTCGGTCACGAACTCTTTGGAGTTTCATTTCGGACCATCGCCTGACAGATGCTGCCCGGATGATCACGACTCAAGACGTAAGGGCTGCCAAAAATTCGCCAACCTTGCTGGAGAAGCCTGTTCACTTCTGCATCCAAACCAGTTGGATTTGACGCAGACACGGTTTTGTAGTCTGTAATTTGGTTCATAGCTGATTGCTGGTTCTAGGGTTCGTGGGAACTTACTTCTTCTCTTCCACAACTTCTGCGTCAATGATCGGGCCTTCGTCCTTCTTCTTGTCGTCAGACTTCGGCTCGCCAGATTCCGGTTGCGGCTGCGCCTGTCCCGCCTGCGCTTTCGCGGACGCGGCCTTGTAAAGTTCAGCCGAGACCGCCTGCCACGCTTCGTTCAGCTTCTCGCTCGCGGTTTTGATCGCGCCCGCGTCGCTGCCTTTCAATGCTTCCTTCACGGCGTTGACCGCGGTTTCAATCTTGCCCTTGTCGTCGCCGGAAATTTTGTCGGCGTTGTCCTTGAGCATTTTTTCGGAGCGATAAACAGCGCTGTCCGCTTCGTTGCGCGTCTGGATCTCTTCCAGCCGCGCCTTATCGTCGTCCGCATGCGACTCGGCGTCTTTGCGCATCTTCTCGACCTCGTCCTTCGAGAGACCGCTGCTCGCGGTGATGGTGATCTTCTGCTCCTTGCCCGTGCCGAGGTCCTTGGCGTTGACGTGTAAAATGCCGTTGGCGTCAATGTCGAAGGTCACCTCGATCTGCGGCACGCCGCGTGGCGCGGGCGGAATGTCCGTGAGATGAAACTTGCCGATGGTCTTGTTGTCGCGCGCGAACTGCCGCTCGCCTTGCAAAACATGAATCTCGACGCCGGGCTGGTTGTCGCTGGCGGTCGAGAAAATTTCTGATTTGCGGGACGGAATCGTGGTGTTGCGCTCGATGAGCCGCGTGAAAACTCCGCCCAGGGTCTCGATGCCGAGCGACAACGGCGTGACATCGAGCAAGAGAACGTCTTTGACTTCGCCTTTGAGCACGCCGCCTTGGATTCCCGCGCCGACCGCGACGACTTCGTCGGGATTCACGCCTTGATGCGGCGGTTTGTTGACGAGCTTGTGCGCGGTCTCGACGACGCGCGGCATCCGGGTCATGCCGCCGACCAAAACGAGTTCGTCAATCTTGCTGGC
>CAYMCQ010000073.1:0-240 GCA_964389025.1 uncultured Verrucomicrobiota bacterium | reverse complement strand
TCTTTCAAGCAGGCTTTCACCGGCCCGATGGTGCGCTCGAAAAGATCGTCGGTGAGCTGCTCCATCTTCGCGCGCGTCAAAGTTTTTTGGATGTGCTTCGGCCCGCTCGCGTCCGCCGTGATGAACGGCAGGTTGATGTCGTATTGTTGAGCGCTCGACAAAGCGATCTTCGCTTTCTCGGCTTCTTCCTTGATTCGCTGAAGCGCGTCGGGCTGCTTGCGCAAATCCATTCCCTGCTCC
>CAYMCQ010000072.1:0-22350 GCA_964389025.1 uncultured Verrucomicrobiota bacterium | reverse complement strand
TAACTCCCACCTCTCACTTGACAGTTCCCATAGCAGCCGTGGGTGAAACCTGCGGGCAGACGCCAGAATCGTTCAGCCCTGACAAGGCTGAACAAATTAACAACCGTCAACCGCAGGTTGCACCTGCGGCTGTTCACATTTGGCCTCTTCGAGGCCTTCAATCCGGGAGAACTTTCACGCGCACAACCATACCGGTTCAGGAGCGCGCGGCATTCCAAATATCAATCAACTCCTTCATCACGCCGTAAAGATTTCCGCTCCATGTTTTCATTCTTCCTTTTCCGAAGGCACGATGGGTTTGCCTTCCCAGAGCCACACGCCGTTTTCTTGAACGAGGATTCGGCTCGCGCTGCCGGGCGCGGGCGGCGCGTTCACTTTCGGCAACCACTTTGCGTGTTCGCGAATCATCTTCGCGTGTCTGCCGTCGCGCGCGAGGTTCGTCCACTCGTTGGGGTCGGCGCGCAAGTCATACAATTCCTCCGAACCGTCAGCGTAGCGGATGTAGCGCCAGCGTTCGGAGCGAACAGAATGATTGCCCACGTTGTGCGTTGTGATCGCCGGCCAGGGGCGTCTCGCTTTCGCGTTCTTCAACTGTGGCACAAGGCTGTGGCCTTCCAAGCCATCTTTAGCAGACAGACCGCAGAGTTCGACCAGCGTGGGATAAATGTCGAGCAACTCGGCGGGCTGCCGGCACTTCGCCGCTTTCGCGACGCCCGGCCCGGCGAAAATCAGCGGCACGTGCGTCGAGCGTTCCCAAAGCGTGGTCTTGCCGGTCATGTCCTTCTCGCCGAGATGCCAGCCGTTGTCCGACCAGAGCACGACCACAGTTTTTTTGGCGACACCGCTTACATCCAGCGCGTCGAGCACGCGACCGATCTGGCTGTCCATGAAAGCCGTGCTCGCGAGATATGCGCGCACCAGCGGTCGCCACTGGCTGGTCTGCTTGAGCCACGAGAGCCGCGGCTCGGGCAATTTCCAGTGCAAATACCGCGCAAACTCGGGAACGTCGTCGCGGTCGTGCTCCTTCACGGGCGGCAGGATGATTTCGTTCTCAGGCGGAAAGAGGTCGAACCATTTTTGCGACGCGAAGCATGGCACATGCGGCAATCGAAATCCAACGGCGACGAAAAACGGCTTCTCCTGCGGTCGCGATTTCAACTGCGCGATGGCCGCGTCGGCGATTTTCCAATCCGCCTGCTCGCGGTCGTCTTCGGGAAACACGCCCCAATCCATCACGGCCATTTTGGCGGGAGTCTGGACGATTTTTTGTTTCGGCAATGGCATGGGTGGCGCGATGCCCCGGACGTTGAATTCGTTCGTGAGGAATTGAGCCGGGATCGAGCCGTCGTGGAACACCTTGCCGAACGTCGCGGTGAAGTAGCCGTGCCGCGCGAAGTGTTGCGGCAGCGTCACGCAATCCCTCGTCGCTGCCACGTCGCGAATGCCCGGCGCGAGGCCGTAGATGCCGGTGGTGGACGGGCGCAAGCCGGTGAGCAGGCTCGCGCGCGAGGGATTGCACAGCGGCGCCTGGACGTGGGCGTTGAGGAAAAGCGTGCCGCGCGCGGCGAGGCGGTCTATATTGGGCGTTCTCGCTTGCGGATGTCCGCCGAGACAGCCCACCCAATCGTTCAAGTCGTCAACGGCGATGAAAAGGACGTTGGGCCGGTTGCCTGTGCTGGGTTGAACGGCGCGAGACTCGCCTGCGGCCATCAACAGCCCGATGCCGGCCAGCGCGCGAAGTGCAATGCAGTTCATGCTTTGATGCCGACAATGACTCCGAAGGTGATCATTGGGATTTGAATTGATGAGCGCCGTCTTTCATGAGTGGAAAATCAGAGCAGAATGACTTGTTGAAATCAAAAACTAATTCGTTTCGAGTTATCATGCCGTTTGTCCGCAGCCAACATTGCTTGCGGCGGGGCAGGACAATCAAGGGCAAGCTTTTCTTCGACTAACTGCTTGAGCTTTCGTTCTTACGACGAGCAACATTTATGACAGAGCGTGGGTCAGGACGGTTGCTCGCGAAGGCAAATCGCAGACGCGCTGCGGATGCTCCGATTGCGGATCAACTTGCTCCGAGCGCGGAACGATTTTTCCGGATGAAAATTTGTTCGACGGAAGTTTTGGCGGCTTTCCACCATTTCCGCGCGACTCAACCTCGTGGCATCGCCATTGCTAAAGACTCAAAACCTGCGCTGTCCGGCCGTCAGCAGCGGCCAGGCGAAACTGAAATGAAACGGCAAAGCAGCCAGAACCAACATTGAAAATGAATCTCGTCCGCAACCAACGCAGCAGAGCGCGCCGGCTGATCGCCGGCGGGTGCGCGCTGTTGCTTTATGCGGGTGCGTTCACGCCGCTCGGATTGGGCGTCGCGGCGCTGGCGGGTTCATTTGATCGCAGCCATCATCTCGGCATTCATGGCGGAGCGCAGGGGATGCAACTGGTGCTGCAGCACGGGCGCAACTGCACGGGCCATCACCACGGCGTGGTCGCGCGGGCGTTGACGATCTTCGCGCGGCCGGCGAGCGCCACGGATCCGGATCACGTCATCCAATTCAGCGCGCCCGACAGTTTTTCGCGCAAGGCGCAACTCGCCGCGCCCGCACCCACGGCCTTCGCACAACCTGACTTTGCACTCGTGGAAATCTCCCGGACATCTCCACGCGAAGCCTTTCTTGCCTCCGCCCCGACTCATCCGCCGCCGGGCGCGAGCCGGCGATTGCTCTGCCTGCGCTCGACGCTGCTTCTGATCTGAACTCCTCCGCCCGGTGAGCCTGCGACAGTTGTCGCCTCGCCGGGTTTTCCGAACTTCTCCGTCCGCGCTGACTGGCGTGGTGTCTTCGGAGGAGCGCTATTTCACCCAATTGCATTCAACTGAAAGTCCGTGACCAAAAATTTGCCGAAACCGTTTGACCAGACCGTTATGAAAAATCTGCCTCGTATCGCCGTGCCCCCACTGACGCAAGCCGCCAGCCAAGCGGTCGCGCCGGAGGCTCAGCGAAAACAAACAAATTAACCAATCGCGGCCCATGAAAACTCCATTCAATTCCATCAAACTCGCCCTCGCCGCCTTGCTCGGCTGCCTGCTTCAAGTGCAGGCGGCTCATGCCGTCACCAACGTCTTCTTCAACGTCTCGCAGACGGCGACCGTCACGGCGAGCAACATCATTGCGGTGACCATCAACAGCGAAGGCTACCTGTTCACCTACTCGCAGGACGGCTATTGGTCGGTCTATCAAGGCGGCCCGCCGACCGGGCGATTTTTCAGCGTCTTCTGGCCGACCGGCGTGCAAGCACAGGCCGTGACTGCCGGCCCGAATCCCAGCGGCGCGAAACTCACCATCATGCGTCAAGATGGACAGCCATTTGCCATTACATCCTTCACTGCCAGGCTTTTGGCCAACACCGCCGGGGCCGGCGCATCCTTTGAGATCATGCCCAAGCTCAATGGCGAGGATGCCCTGCCTGATCCCTTCATGTATGACGCCACGGGTTACTACGGCCAAAACTTCACCCACAACACTCCCCAACTGACCGGCTTTGATGGCTACACGATCAGCCTGTATGTGGATTTTGCGCTGATGAGTCTCACGGTGGTGGACGCCAGCCTGCCGCCGGTCCCAAACTACACCATCGCCACAGCCGTCTCTCCCGCCGCCTCCGGCACGGTCACCGGCGCGGGAACTTATCCCAGCAATTCCATGGTTACGCTCACCGCCACGCCGAACGCGGGCTGGGTTTTTGTGAACTGGACGGAGAACGGAGTTCAGGCCGGCACCTTGGCGAATTACAGTTTCACCGCCAGTTCAAACCGCACACTCGTCGCCAATTTCATCACCAACTCGCCGCCGACGTGCCAGGTGAAATCCATCGCCAGCCTCACCGACAACAGCGCCACGGTGAATTTTGCCGGCACGCCCGGCTACGCCTACATCTCGCAGCGGACGACAAACATGGTGGACTGGGTCAGCATCCACACCAACCTTGCGCCCGTCAACGGCCTGTTCAGCGTGCAGGACAATTTTCCCGACCTCGGCAACCTCGCGCCCGGCGCGGCATTTTACCGTTTGCAAACGCAATAGAAAAACCCCGCTCATGAACACCTCCATTCACTGCCAGTTTTCCGCGCCAACAGAATTCCTGTGCGCCATCCAACGCCGGGAACTCGTCCAGACCGGGTGGGTCGCGCGGATTTGGAAACCTGTCCGGTGCCGCGCGTTGCCCCGAGCCGACCGAGCCGGACGGCGCGATTGCCTTTTTCTCGAACTTGATTCACCCCGCAAAAAACCAACCAAAGCCAACCAAAACCAAATCATGAAAACCAAACTGCAACTCATCAGCCTCATGGCATCAGCAATTCTCGCGTTCAGCGGCGGCGGCACCCGCGCGAGCATCGCCTACGGCACGATCAACAACTTCGACACCGTCAATGACACCGGCACGAATTGTCACGGGTTCGAGATTGAGATCGAGGACATCCACAGCCGCGACATCACTTATACCTACAACTGGAATCATTATGGCACGCCGAAGATCACCGAGGACAATTCGAACCCGTTGCATCCGAAGGTCCGCGTCCGTTATGAGAGTGGGAAAACCACCAACGGGGCATGGACGGCCTACACAGCCATTCCCAGCGGCCCCATTGCGTCGACCGACGGCCACCGCTTCACCAATACGGCGCTGAATTTCGGCGGCGAACACTTCGGCGTGGGCTATCGCGGCACGCCCACGAACATCTGTTATTTCTGGCTGGTGGATGACGGCGCGGGCGTGTTGGTGCGCGGCCCGTCTGTCCTGGTCGGCACGCCGAGATTCAACTATGCCCCGCCCGGGGGAGGCGTGCCGGCGCAGGTTCAGGCGGTCATCAAGCCGCCGCCCGCGCCGCCGGTGCTCGAGTTCGGCCCCGCCTCGTGGGTGAAGGAGATTCGCACCACGAGCCACAACAACAACGAGGTGAAGCTGCGCGACCTGGTGTCTGACGACCCCGATTTCGAGGACGAGAAGAACTGGCGCAACGGCGAGCCGGATGAAGTGGAGGTCGAGTGGCAGTTGCTGCAAACCGAGTTCAACAAGCCTGCGGGCGGCGCGAACGGCGAGCTGGAGGCGGCGCCGGAGGATTTGAACAATGGTGATGAGATCGTCACCCGCCGCTACGAATTCTACAAATACGTCGGCCCGCTCGACAACGAAACGGGCGAGGCGAAGGCCGACAAGGTCGGCCCGGATGGGATTCATGGCGAGGGAATAAAAGTTGTCAATGGGGTCACGGTTGACCTCGCGACGAACGTCGTCGTCGGCGACTATCTTGGCTCGCAGATGTCCGCGTTCGACAACGAATTGCCGGTCGGTTTGGTCGAGCATCTGCCCGACGGCAAGATCAACCAGCTCTATGCCACGCGCACGGTGGTCATCGCCGCGGTGCCGGTCAGCATCACGACCACGGGCGCGCTGCCGGCGGGCTTGACCTTCAGCACCGTGACCGGCGAATTGTCCGGCACGCCGACGGCGAGCGGCATTTTCAACTTCGGCGTGCGAGTCACCGCCACGAACCAGCCGGTTCAGGCCAGGAACTACACGTTTGTCATTGCCGCCGCGGGCGAGATTGTGCCGCCGCACAGCACGGTGGAGACCAGCGCGTCGCCGATCGAGAGCGGGATCACGACCGGCGGCGGTTTCTACACCAACGGCACGGTGGCGACAGTGATGGCCACGCCCGCGCCGGGATTCGCTTTTGCGAAGTGGACAGAAAGCGGCAAGGCGCAAAGCAGTTCCAGCAGTTACCTGTTCACCAACCTGGTGAACCGCTCGCTGGTGGCGAATTTCGTTCCGGCGCCGCAGTTGTCGCTCACCGCGCAGCTACCTGGTGCGCTGGTCATCACCTGGCCGACGAACTTCACTGGTTTCGTCCTGCAACAGAACAGCGACCTCGGGACGACGAATTGGCTGATCGCCACAAATCCCGCGAGCGTTGTCGGCACCAACAAGCAAGTGACAATCACGCCGCTGAACGGCAATGGATTTTTCCGATTGGTTCGTCCGTAGCCAGGCAAAATGACATCGTAATAATCGCCCGGCCTCAGAACAGATGAGCCGCGCCCTGTGTTTGCCGGCTTTGCGACTGAGCATTTTGAAAATTGAACCAAGTTTCATGAGCCGGTGCCACCCCGGCTATTTTGACTGGCGAGTATTTCGCGCGGCCGGGGTTTATTTTTGAAAAACTTCCTTCAGCACCGCCACCAGTTTTTCCTGCGTGAACGGTTTGTCGAGCAGCGCGTTGACTCCCAGCGCCTTGAACTCGACCTCCTCACGCTCATCCAACCGACCAGAAGCGACGATGATGTTGGCCTGGGGCATCTGGCTTTTTAGCTCCTGCACAAAAGAAAGGCCGTCCATGTGGGGCATATGCAAGTCAGTGATCACAGCGCGCAGGTTCGCCCGATTTTCTGAGACTCGAACCAGCGCTTCGGCGCCATCGGCGGCAGTGAGCACCTTGAAGTTCAGTTTCGTAAGCACGGCGCGTGTGACGTTGCGCACGGCAGGCTCGTCATCCACCACGAGGATGGTTTCGCCGTTGCCACGGAAGGTCTGATCGGCCTTGGTCAGCAAGGACGTGTCGCCGGCGCCGGAAGCGGCGGCGGGCAGGTAAACGGCGAAGGTCGAGCCTCGTCCGGGGGTTGAGTAAACCCGGACGAAACCCCCATGGCCATTGACGATGCCGATCACGGTTGAAAGCCCGAGGCCTGTGCCTCTGTCCGGATCCTTGGTGGTGAAGAACGGCTCGAAGATACGGTCCAGAATCTCCGGTGGCATGCCGGTGCCGGTGTCCATGACTTGCAACAGGACGTATTGGCCGGGCTTGGCATCCGGGACGGCGTTGGCATAGACAGAGTCAATCTCCGCATCCTCCGCTTTCAGGGTCAACGTGCCGCCGGCGGGCATGGCATCGCGGGCGTTGACACATAGGTTGAGCAACACTTGATGGAGTTGCGTGGCATCACCCAGGATCGTCCGGAGGTTCTTCCCGCAACTGGTGCGCAGTTCGATGTTCTTGGGGAAGGTGCCTTGGATCAGTTTCTCCATTTCCTTGACCAAATGCCGGGGCTGGAGGAGAAGGCGTTGCCCCTCGGCGCCCCTGGCGAAGGTCAGAAGTTGTTTCACCATGTCCGCCCCGCGCTTGGCGCCGGCTTGTATAAGTTCGAGATAACGCGTCGCCGTCTCCGGATACTCCAGACGCAACAGTTCGGAGGCCATCATAATAGGCGCCAGCGCGTTGTTGAGGTCATGCGCCACCCCGCCGGCCAGTGTGCCAATGCTCTCCAACCGCCGCGTGCGCAGGATCTGACCTTCGGCCTGCTTTCGTCCGGTGATGTCGCGGAACAAACCCAGCAAGACTGGCTTGGACGGCTCCGGCTCGAAGAAGCAATTGGACACCTCCAGCCAGATTTCCCGTCCATCCCAAAGTTTCAACTGCCGGTCCGTATGCGCCGGAACGGTGCGGCTTGCAAAACGCTCCTGATGGCGTGTCAGAATATGTTCACGGTCTTCCTCGGCGTAGATTTCGGACATTAGTTTGCCTTCGATTTGGGCGCGAGATTTCCCAACCAGCCGGCAGTAGGCTTCGTTGACCATCAGGACGTTGCCCGCGCCGTCCGTCAACCTCATGCCGTCCAAGGAATTCTCCCAGATCAGGCGGAAGCGTTCCTGACTCTCGCTTAGTTCCGAGGCGGCCTGGATGCGGGCCAGCGCTCCCGCGCAATGGTCGGCCAAGGTTTGGAGCAGTTCCAGCGAGGCGTGGTCGTAAGCCTGGCGTTGATAACTTTGGATGGAGAGCATGCCGACCAGTCGTCCCGCCAATCGAAGAGGCGTAAACATCAGCGAGAGGGAACGCCTGTTGTTGCCGAAGGTCGTGAGGACTTTGGGATCATCGCTCTCGCTGCCGCGCAGGAGCAACTGAGGCTCTCCCTCGATGGCGCGACGAACGATGGGTGAAGGCTTCAGCATGGAGGATGGGTCTGTGACGAGTTCGCAGCGTCCGCCCTCCATGAGGTCGAAGGCGGCGAGGTCTTTCCATTGCTTTTGCTCCTCGTTCCATACGCGGAGCCAACTGCTGTCCCAGTGGAGCAGCTCGTCGGCAACCTTAAGGATGGACAGGGCCGCTGCCTTTGGAGTGAAGGCCTCGGCCAGTTCGCGGCTGAGCCGCGCCAGCACCGTCGTGCGGCGATGTGCCTCGGCCAGGTATTCCTCCGCCTGCTTTCGCGCGGTGATGTCGCGGGCGATGAACTGCACGGCCGCTTTCCCGTCGAGGGCGATGGGCGTGGCGATGATTTCCATGTGCAGCGTCGTTCCATCCAGTCGCTGGTAGCGGACTTCAGCCGGGTAAATTCCTGTCTCTCCCGCCAGCCGGCGGCGGACGCGGTCCGTTGCCGCCGAATGATCGTCGGGGTGGATCAACTGCTCGCCTTTCAGTCCCAGCAATTCCTCTTTGCTCCTGGCACCGAACAGTCGCACGCCGGTGGCATTGATAAAAACGAGTTTGCCGTCCTGATAAATCCCGATCACATCGGGAGACTCTTCCACCAGCGAACGATAGCGGTCTTCGCTTTCGAGCAACTCCGCCTCCGACCGCTTGCGCTCGGTGATGTCGCGAACTGTTGCCTGAAGGAATACCTTTCCGGCGGCCTCTACCCTGCTTAAGAGCACGGTGGCGGGGAACTCCTCGCCGCCGATCCGCCGGTGCGTCCACTCGAAGAAGTGGGAGCCTTCACGAATGGCTGTCTCTATCATCTCTTTGGCTTTCTCGGCAGAAGCGCGCCCGTCTGCCTGCCGTTCGGGAGACAATTCCCATGGCGCGTGAGAACAAAATTCCGCCGCAGTCTTTGCGCCGAACACTTTCAAAATGGCCCGGTTCCCGGAGGTGAATTTCCAAGAAGGAGGCTCCAGGGTCATGATGGCGTCACGTGAATTTTCGAAGAGTCCACGGTATTTCTCCTCGGACGCGCGTAAGATCTCCGCCGTCCTCTTGCGCTCGCTGATGTCGCGCCCGGTGGACACGAAATGGGTGATGTTCCCGTGCGCATCCCGGATGGCGCTGATGGATTGTTCCGTGTGGTAGAGATCCCCATTCTTCTTCCGGTTGACAAACTCCGCAAGAAAAGGTCGGCCACCCAGAATGGTGTTCCACAACGTTTTGTAGTAATTCTGATCATGTTTGCCCGATTTAAGGAGGCGCGGTGTTTTGCCAATGACTTCTTCGCGTGCATAGCCCGTCGTTCGCTCAAAGGCGGGATTGACGTATTCGATCACCCCATGAAGGTCGGTAATCAAGACACAGTTGGCGGTCTGGTTTACGGCACTGGACAACTTCTGCAGTTCAAATTGCACCAGTTTGTGTTTCTGGCGCACTTCGGCTTCCTGCAACTCGCGCTCGACGGCAGGCCCCAGACGGGCCAAGTGATCCTTCATCACGTAATCATGCGCGCCAGCTTTCATGGCCGTCACGGCGGCGGCCTCCCCGGCCGTTTCTGACACGATGATGAACGGCAGGTCCAGGCCGCTCTCCTGCAACACTCGCAAGGCGTCTTGACTTGTAAAACCCGGAAAGCCGTGATCCGCAATAATGACATCCCACGCTCGGCGTTGGAGGGCGTCGCGCATGGCGGCGGCGGTATCCGCGCGGACAGCTTCCGGCTCGTAACCATGGCGGCGGAGTTCGCGCACGAACAGCGCGACCTCGGCTTCTGAATCTTCCACGACCAGCAGGCGCAGCGGTTTGCTCATCAGTAATCCATGGCTTGTTGTTGGTTCCCCTCGACTTGGTCGCCTGGCTACGAAGAATTCAATGGCTTCCGCGAGCCAGTCACACACCGCCCGCTAACTTTGAAAACGCATTGTGCCATTCCTTCAAATACAGCCTTCACTCATGAATTGCCAACATTATTCCCGCCTCATTTTGGCCCTCGGTTTCACCATGAATTACAACGTGCGACATCGCAAGCCGACTTCTCGTGAGCGTGAAAATTATCGAAGCTCACTGCGTGAACATCAAGGAAAAATTGGACCGACGGATGCCGCCGAATTTAGTCCCGCACGCGTTCACTGGGTGGGGAAACGCAGGGCGGCAGTTGAAACGCGCCATTCAGTGGCCGAAATGTTGCAACATCGCGTAAATGATGAGCGCGAGCAAAACTACTCCCAGCCCTAAAAAGAAGTAACCAAACGAGCGGGCGATGTTCTTCCAGCGCGGCCATTCGTCGCGGACGCGGTGTTCGTCCAGGCGGCCTTCGGCAACAAGGCGGTCATACCAGCGTTTGCGTTCGTGCAACATTTCGTTTTTTGAAATGCGACCGGAAAAAATCACCGTGTCCATCGGAAATTTTTCGATGCGGAAATGCGTGTTGAAAAAATGGATTGAGAAAATGAAGCCCGCCGCGAGCAGAGCTTCGTCCGAATGGATGATGAGCGCGATGTTGATGATCCAGCCCGGCAAAAATATCGTGAAGAACGCCGGAAACCACATGATGAGTCCCGACGCGCCGATGATGGCCACGCCCCAGAACACCGCGAAGTAATCGAACTTCTCCCAATACGTCCAACGGTCGAAGCTCGGCTTTTCGCCTTTGCCGAAGAACCACTTGTTGTGCGCGACGAAATCGCGCCAGTCCTGCCACGTCGGGATCATCGAGTCGGGGCCGAACAAAACTTTCCACAAACGCTTGAAACTGGATTTGCCGGTCTGCGCGTCGCGAATTTTCGCGCGGCCTTTCCAGCATCGGCCAATCAGCGACGCGACGTGCAACCCGAAATAAACGAACGTCACAATCGCTCCGAAGCGATGGAGCGCGCGTGCCGTTTCCGCGCCGCCGATGAAACGGAACAGCGTCTTCGCCCAGTCCGTATAATAAAATTTCAAGGGCATTCCCGTGATGACGAGCAGCAGGAAGCTGGTCACGACAAGGAAATGCAGAAACCGCTCGAATGGCACGAAGCGCGTGAACCACTCGCCGCCGTTCTGCGTGGCGACTTTTGCTTCGCGGAATTTTTTCGAGTCGTGCCAGTAGAGATACGCCACGCGCGTCAGCCACGCGACGGTGTGCGCGCCAAAGAAAACGAAAACACCGACGAGCAGCGACGTCATGAACACAAAAGTCCAGTGCAGCGCGGGATAATTTTTTTTGTCGAGCGGATTGGCGTGCGGTTTGTATCCGGTGAACTTCGCCGTCGCGGTCGGATGACACTGCTGACAAGTCGCAAGAATGTTTTGCTTTGAAAGTTTCGATTCCGGATTCGACGGCGGCAAAACATCGTGATGGCCGTGGCAGTCGTAGCACGCGGCGACATCGGACGCGACATTCGGTTTGCCGAGCGCCATGGCCTTGCCGTGATAGGTATCGCGGTAATGCGTGAGCCGGTCTTCGTGGCATCTGCCGCAGCGCGCGTCGCTTGCCATTTTGAAATGACCATTCTTCGGCGTCTCGACTTCATGCGCGGTGTGGCAATCGGTGCAAACAGGCCCGCCCTTCCCGCCCTTGACGAGCAACTGGCCGTGAACGCTCTGTTCGTAAATCTGTTCCACGCCGACATGGCACTTGCCGCACGTCTTGGCGACGTTGGCATGGTTTATCGGTGAATCGCGATCCACGCCGCGCTTGATGTCATGAACCCCGTGACAGTCGTTGCAGGACGGCGCGACGATGAGTCCCATCTTCAGCAACGCGCGACCGTGGATGCTGTCCATGTATTGCGACGCGGCCTCGGGGAATTTCATCTGATATTCCTTGGTGAGGCCGACGTTGCTGTGGCATTTGGCGCAGGTCTTCGGCAGGTTGAGCTTCATGACCGGCGAATCGGCGTGTTTGACGGGCAGGATTTCATGCGAGCCGTGGCAATCCCAGCAACTCGCCGCGCCGGACGCGCCGAGCGTGTGGCTCACGCCATGAATGCTTGTGGCGTAATTCGTCGCCGCATGTTCGTGGCCCGGCTTCGCGTCGTGACACGTGATGCAATTCGGCGGCGGCAATTTGCTTTCGTGGACGAGGTCTTTGATTCCAACGTGGCAATCAATGCAATTCAGCCTGGCATGGATGGATTTTTGAAACGTGTTCGTCGGAAAAATCAGCGGAACAATTCTCCCTCCAACTTTTCGCGTCGTGGCCGGATCAAGATGGCAGTCGAGGCAGTCTGAGTTTGAAAATTGTTCAGCGAAAGCCGGGCTGCACGCCAGCAACAACAGGCCAAGCAGAAAATAAATTTCCCTTCCCGCAATTCCTTTTTTGACCTTCGACTTTTTCGACTGACAAAGGGTGTTGCGTTTAAAACGTGCCGTCGTGGCACTCGTTGCACAGCGATGACGAGTCAAGTTCATCTCCGGGATGCACAAATTTCTGGCCGGCGGGCGTGAGCAAATTCAGTTGATCGGCGTTGCCCTGCGCCAGGATCGTGTGACAGGCGTTGCAGTCATTGGCCTTGATGTTCCGCCTGCCGTCGTCGGCGATGTGCTTGCCGTCATGACAGCGGAAACAGCCGGGCCAATCCTTGTGGCCGATGTTGTCCGGATATGCCCTCCAGTCCGCGCGCATTTCGGCGAAGAAGTTGTTGCTGTAAATCTGCTGAACGGCGTCAATCGTCGGCTTGATGCGCGCGTCACCCGGATATTTTTCGGAAAGAAAAGTCGCGATACCGCGCAAGGCCTGAGTTTCGTTTGTGTATTCTTGAGTCAGCGCGAAAACAGCGTTCGTTTTGATCCACGCAAGCGAGCGATCAATGTGGCCAAGCTCCATTGCGAGGTTCACGGCGTCGTTTGGATTTTCATAATTGTGCGCCGGGCGATTGTGGCAATCCATGCAATCCATCGTGCGAACCGTGAACCGGCTGATTTCGTTTGTGAATTTTGGCGAACGAAATTCCGTGACCACGCCTTGCGCATCCACGAGCCGCACCCAAGGAATCTGCTGGCGAGTTTCGTCGGTGATCCACCCGTTTGTTCCGAGACTTGCGGCAATGTATTCAACCTTGTTGCCAACGTTCATGTGCCAGTGGATTCCGCCCACCGGCCCGTGCGTCGGGTCGCCACCGCCGACTTTCATCAACATGCGAACGGTATAAGGAGAATTGGTGGCGTCGCCGAGAAAGTAGGAATAGGTGCGATCCAGATTGCCGACAAATTTTTTTGGCCAATGGCATTGCTCGCAGGTTTCCTGCGCGGGACGAAGGTTTGTTACCGGTGTAGGAATCGGGCGCGGAAATTTGTCCGCCATCACCGCATAGACTTGATACATGCCTGAAAGCTTGGATCGGACATACCACTCTGCGCCCGGACCGATATGGCATTGAACGCAGTTGACTCGCGCGTGCGGCGAGTGCTGGTAAGTAACCATCTCGGGTTTCATGACCGTGTGACAGGCCTGCCCGCAAAACTGGTTCGATTCGGTGAAGTGATACGTCTGATAACTGCCGAGCGCGGAAATCAAAAGGAATACAACCGTGCCAACGAGAAACAAAGCCATGAGTTTTCGGTCGCGCGCGCGCGAAAGATCAATTTTCAGCGCCAGCGCTGCGCCGCCGGTCTTTTTGATTATACGCCGTCGCAGGAGAATCCCCAGAATGACCAGTCCGAATCCGATGACGAAAAATCCCGGCGCGACGAGATACGTCAGCACGCCGACGTATGGATTTGAAAAGTGCGCGAAGGAATCAATGATGAACAGCAGCAGGAACGAAAACAAACTCCCGAGCGCGATGACGAAGCCCGACAGCGTCAGCCAGTTGCGCAGCAGGAATTTTTGGGGCGACGGAGTTGGATTGGTTTCTGTCATCACGCTTCAATGATCACCGGACACGCGCCCGCGCTCAAACCCTTTCTTGCGATTCTCTCGCCGTTTTTAAGTGAGTCTTGAATTGCAGGGCGTGTTGCCCTCAGCGCGCCCTGCCTCGTTTTGACTTTTATGTTACTTCTTGAACGTCCGCATGTGGGCGACAAGGCCTTTGATGTCCTCGTCAGAAAGTCCTTCAGACGGTTTCATCAAAACTTTCCCGTCCTTGTCCTTGAGACCTTCCTTGATGGCTTTGATGGCCGCATCGTCCTTCAACTCGGCCTGGACTTTCGCGTCGGTGTAATCCTTCGCGCCGAGTTTTTGTCCCATCTTGGTCTGGCCTTTGCCGTCCGCGCCGTGGCACTTGGTGCAATTTTTTTCATACAGCGCCTTGGCATCTTCGGCGCGCGCCATCAAGGCGGACGCCGCGATGATCGCGAGGGTGAGGGTCAATGTCTTTTTCATAGGCATTCCGGTTTCATGGTTCAATTTTCGTCGCTGTCATTCCGCTCGCGCGAGGCGAGCTTAACACAGCACCCATTTCACGAAAACAGTTTCGTAGTTCCAGGGGCGGGTTGCATTTCCATTCTTGGCAAAGAAGCAACATTTATTGGCCTTGTGGCCGGAAGCGTTGTTTCAGGGGCATCCACAGCCGCCAATTTGATCCGCCATTTCGCAAAGAGCATTGTAGTAATCCTCCTTGCTCATTCCGAGCGCGTGCGCGCCAAAAGTCTCTGCATCGTCCGACGATGCGAACACTCCATAGTTTACCAACACAAGCTGATACAGAACAATCGCGGGCACGTTCTCGAGCTGAGTCATGAAAATCGGGTGCACTGACATTATGAAGCCATCTTCAGGTTGAGCACCTTTCGGCCTCGGATGCGCCAGTTCACCGGGCTGCAGACCGGCAGAATCAAAGACAATCTCACACGGATAGCGCGTAAAACCGTCATCCTTCAGGATGGCCTGCAATTCTTTCCAGCCGATGTGCGGACCGTATTTTTCAAATATCTCCGCTCCTTTTGCCGCCACGTGCGCGTTGAGCGATTGGCGGGCGTCTTCGGCGGTCAGTTGCGTGGGCATGGCGTTAACTCCTTGCGGTGGCGGCGGCGAGCGTGGCGTTGATTTGCGCGTCGGACATGCCTTCGTTCGCCTTCGTGAGCCGACCCTGCAAAATCGGCACGGCCATGCGCAGGAATATCGTATAGCATAACAACCCAAACGCCCAGATGCCGAGGCAGATCAGGGTTTCATTCAGCGACGGAGAGTATTCCACTATCGCGCCGAGCGGTGTGGGAATAAATCCGGGAATCACTAGGCCCATGCCTTTCTCTATCCAGATGCCGACGATTGCCAGAACGCAAGTCAGATTCAGCCACTTCAAGGTGCGGCTCACCGGGAGCAACAGCAGCACCATGGCGGTCAAGTTCAGCGCAATCGCCGTCCAGATCCATGGCACGAGCGCGTGATGACCGTGTAGGCCGACGAACAGATATTTGGCGGAAACGCTGTGCAGGTTGGCGGAGTAAAATTCCTTGAAGACTTCGCAGACCAGGAGGAAGACGTTGATGAGCATGGACACTTGCACGATGCCCCGCAAAATCATGAGCGCGCGGTCGGTAATCATAAGCCGCTCAGCCATGCGCGCGTGGATGACTTTGTTCATTGCGGGACTCTTCATCAATTTCCGCAACGCTTCGGCCGAGATTCGCAACACTTGCGTCGGGGCTTCGGCGATGGCCGTGGCCATGCGCGGCGTGCCAGCCAGCGCGGAGACTTCGCCGAACTGTTCACCCGGCCCGGCGCTGCGCGTGATGCGGTGACGTCCGCTTTCCTCGCGTTCGACGACCACGCGCCCTTTCAGCACAAAGAAGGCGTTTCGGTCGGTTTCGCCCTGACGCAACAGGACCGCACCCTCCTCCACGTCCAGCACGGTGAGGCTGGGTAGAATTTCCATTCTCGTTTCGGCGGAAACTGTTTTCAGTTCGGACAAGTAATCCGCCAGGAGTTCGAGGTCACTCATGCTTGCAGCGCGCGAAACCGCGGCTTTAGTTTTGTTGCCGCCGTTTGAAAACTGAAAGTTGTTGCCATTCGGAACGATCGCCGTGACGCGACGCACCACTTGAATCGCGAGAATAATCAGTGCCGGTCCAGCCGTGAAAGCCGAGGCCAGAAAGCGCGGGCCGACGATGGACGAATTCCAGAACGGACGGCCGCCCAGTCCGACGTAAAGAAACGCAGTCACCGTGTGAATCGAGATTGCCCAGAAGATGGCGATGAACACAAACGGAACATAAAACCATTTCGCCGGCATTTTCTTTTGATAACGGCAGTAAAGCAGGTAGCCGCAGATGTGGACGTTGAGCACGAGATAGCCGTTGAGCACGATCACATCCCAACTCAACATCGAAGCGGGAAAATTGAACTCGCCTATCCCGGGAATCAAATGCCAGAAACGGTCAGGTCGCCCGAGATCCACGGTCACAAAGAGAAGGCACATGATGATCGCCGCGACCGCAAGCAATTCGCCGAAAATGACGAGGTCGTGGAGTTCCTCATTGTCGTAAATGTAAACCGGAATCACCATCATCACCGCCGCCGCAGCCACGCCGACGAGGAACGTGAAATTCGCGATGTAAACGCCCCAGGACACTTCGTCGCTCATGCCGGTGGTGATCAGCCCGTGGGCGAACTGCTTGCAATACGCGTTCAGTCCGAGCAAGCACAACACGCTCAGCACACCCATCCATGTATAGTAGCGCCAGTCCCCGACGAACGCGACGTTCGCGCAGCGGCGGAGAAACGTGAAATAATTTTTAGTCGCTTGGATCATACGTCAAAGTAGTAGAAGAACCGCGGCGAGGTTCCTATTTCTTCCTTGAGCTGGATGAACACACGCTTGTTGCGGAGGATATAGGAGACTTCGCTGTTCGGGTCGAGAATGTTGCCAAATTTGCGCGCGCCGGCGGGGCAGACTTCGAGGCACGCTGGATATTTACCCTGGCGCGTGCGTTGGATGCAGAAGTGGCATTTCTCCATCACGCCCTGCTGCCGCGGGCGGTTGCCGAGATACGACATTTCCGGATTGAGCCGTTCTTTCGGAATCTCCGGCTTCGTAAAGTTGAACCTCCGCGCCCAGTAGGGACACGCGGCCTCGCAATAGCGGCAGCCGATGCACCAGTCGTAATCAATCACCGTGATGCCGTCCTTCTCCTGCCACGTGGCGTGAACGGGACAGACCTTTACGCACGGCGGGTTCTTGCACTGCTGGCACTGGACGGGCATGTAGAAGAAACCTTTTTCCGGCACTTGCTCGGGATCGTAATTGTGCTGGGCCTCCTCCAGGTTCAGCGAGCCGTGCGGCATTTTCAGCACGCGGATGTATTGAATCTCGGGATTGCGCGACAGATTGTTTTCCGCGACGCAGGCGTGAACGCATTTGCGGCAGCCAATGCAGCGCGTGAGGTTCAGGCAGTAAACGAACTCAACCCCATCCATCGGCTTGTAGTCGCGCACGTGCGGGCGCAGGCCGTATTGCTTCTCGACGTCGTCGGCGATGCGCTTGAGAACCTTCTCCATGTCAGCAGGCGTCATCTCCTTGTAATACTTCTGCATGAACCGTTCGGCGGTGGGGAAATCTTCCATCTCCATCAGCGGCTTGAGGCTGGCGGCGAGCGCGGCGAGTCCGGTGGTGAGCACCGCGGAAGTGCGCAGGAAACTGCGGCGGTTCATTCCGTTCGCACCGGCGCCGGCGGGGTTAAGATTGTTCGCGCTCATAAGTGTTTGGTTTCGGCACGCGCAACTGCCGGTGTGCCATCGCGCAGCGGATGCGGGCCGGGCGCGGGCTTGCGCCCGGGAAATTTCGGCGAGTGCGGGTTGTGGCAGTTCACACAGACCTTGCGATCCATCGCGCCGAGTGAACGATCCCAGAATCCATCAGTTCGGCCATGAACCCCGGCCTCCCAATCGCGATACGTCGGCCCGTGGCAACTGCCGCACAGCGGAGCACTGTCGGCGAATTTCAATTCATGTTTGTCTCGCGTCTGAAGGAGTTCGAGGTTTGTTTCGTTGTGGCAATTGAAACAGTTATTGTTTCTCTCGTGGCTGCCGTGGTGCATCACGATGTCCGAGTGTTCCTTGGGAATGATGAGATTCTGGTTGGTGTCGAAGCGCAGCGTCGGCGGTTTCCCTTTTTCATGGCACACGTAACAATCGAAATCTGAAAGGTCCTCTCCGGCGCGGACAAGATCCGCATACGAAAGCCGGGCAGTAGTCGTATCGAGAAAATTGGTGTCAACCAGAGAAATCCGGGAGGACTCGACCGTCCGGCCCCACAGGTTGAATAAGAAAGCCGCGGCCAACAAGGCGAACAGCACCATTAGTATCTGCAACACTGCATTTGTTCTTGTTTGGTTGTTCATTGCGATCTGCATGCAAAACTGGCCTCGTCAGCCAAAACCGGCTAATCATCGGTTGTTCAAGGCTTGGCATTTTTTGCACTGGTAGCGACACCCCCTTGACTCTGATTACCGTCAGTGGATACTCGACGCAGAAACTCCTGTTCATCTCAATGCCGATGAACTTTTTATCAATCAGAATTGTCGCAAAGCCGGTCATCCTATGGTGCGTGTTGGTGACGGTCGTGGTTCTTCTCACTTTGCTCTTCACAATTCTTGGAACGATCACCTGCGCCGTTGTGACCGGAATGATGATGGCAAGCATCCGGCATCGCCGGTGGCAAACAGTTCCAGTTTCCATGGTGTTCCCGGTGGTGGTCGCAGCCCTTGTTCATTTCGCGAAAGTAGAACTGGTGGGCCAACAAAAAATTCTGCTGCCGCTGCTGTGCTTCGGCGCGTTCTGGCTGATGTATCTTTTGACCTGCGGCCTTATCAAACTCGAAAGAAGCGCTGAAAACATCCCGCCGGAATCTGCGTTTCCAGGACGCGCAAAGAAATCGGAGCATGGCCTGGCGGTTGCCGATAACACCCCTCTTCCGCCGGGTGAATTGAGGCTTGAATCGTTACAGGGCAGGTGGTCTTGCGAAAGCGGCGGCTTGAATGGGGATGCTGAAAAAAGGATCATCGAAGTCGTTGGAAATAATTTGTCCTTGAGCATCGTTGGCCGCGATGGGCGAGCGCAACTCGTTGCCAAAGGGAGCATGAAATTAGAAGACCCAAAGCTGTCAGCAACCGGATCTGAGAACCGCAAAGTTTGATCAGATTTCCGGTGCCTCGGGCGAAGTTGCTTTGCGAGTGGCAAGAACGTGCTTCAGCGGCAGAAAATATTTCAACAGGACGCCGAGAATGAGAAACGGAAGAAGAAGAAGCGCCAAGCTCATGATCCAGCCTTCCTGTCCGGCAACCTCCATTTTGTAAGTCGTGAAACCGCGCAGGCTCTTGGAGAAAAGCTGGCCGCCAATCACAACATTCCAACGCATCGCGAACACGCCGACCAGAATCAGCGCAGCGCTTAAGAAATAAATTCTTGCCCTGCCGATCACAGGAATGCGCTTGCGCACCAGTTGCACCAACCCGAGCAGCAGCAGCGGGATGAGCGTGCCAAGGCACGCCTGGCCGATGAGCAACGTATAAAACAGTTTTCCAGACGCGAGCGTCTTGAGCACGCTGATGGACTCGTCCGCCGCATAGAGGCGATGAATCCAATCAAGCGCCTCGATTGTCGCATCAATCACCAGCGCGTAAAAAAGAAAGCGCGCCATCATGTCAAGGCATTCGATGTTTTGCGAAACCCGCCGGCCCCAATTGATGATCATATATAAGACGACGCACAGCGCGATGCCGGAAACAATCGCCGAAAAAATGAAAATGATCGGCATCAGCACATTGCCCCACCATGGATTGGCCTTGATTGAACCGAAGATGAAGCCGACGTAACCGTGCAAGAGAAATGCCGAAGGGATGCCGATGATGGTGATGATTTTCCCCATACGCTCGTCCAGTCGCAAAGCTGATGGTGACACGTCGTTCACGCCCAGCGTGAACAGACGATAAATCGTCCCATGAATGCCATGCTCGGTTTTGGACCATTCGACGAAGTCTTTGCGATAATCGAACCATAGTTCGAGCAACAGCACTGCCATCAAATACCACGCATAGACAAACCCGAACATCGCCATAGGCGAAGTGACATGCGGCGTCATCATCACTTCCAAGCATCGCTCAGGATGTCCCAGGTGAAACAACAGCGGCAACGGCGCAGCAAGGAGAAATGAAAACGAGGTCAACAGCGAAAATCGATAAATCGGCTCAAGCGATTTGACTTTAAAAACTTTCACGAGCGAGGCGAGGATGAAGGCTCCCGCGACGAGGCCGGTGACGTATGGATAAACCACGATCAATACGCTCCAGAGCAGGTGAATTTCATTCGGGTAAACGTAACCGTCAATCGGCGGAATGCCTTCGCCGACAGTATGGACAATTTCAGCAAGCATATTACCGCACCTCCTTGTCAACGCCGGCGTAAAGCACGCGCGGCTCGGTCCCCAAATGAGGTTTCAGCGATTGAACTTTGTTCTTGGCGATGAACGCCTGAAGGGGATCATTCTCGACCGGATTTTTCAGGTCGCCAAAAATGCGCGCTTCAGCCGGGCAAATTTCCACGCACGCCGGTTTCAAGCCTCGCGTAATGCGATGATAACAAAGAGTGCATTTCTCAGCCGTCTTGGTCTCAGGGTTGACAAAGCGACAGCCATACGGACAAGCCTGCACGCAAAACCCGCAACCGATGCAGTAACTTGGATCAATCAGCACCGCGCCGTCTGGGGCATCAAAAGTCGCGCCAACCGGGCACGCCTGTGTGCAAGGGGAATTCTCGCAAAGGTTGCAGAGTTTCGGGACGAAGAATGACTTGAGAATTTCTTCACGGGGAACAAGCGCTGGAGGAAAACCATCGCGACCGCCATTCGGTGAATCCACCAGAACCTCGCCTCGCGTTTCGCCGGAGCGCGGTTTTGGTTTCTTGATGATGTAACGCTCGATCCACGTGCGAAAATAAGTCGGCGCTTGCGGCACATGATTTTCCGTCTTGCAGGCCTCGACGCACAGACCGCAGCCGATGCACTTGTCAATGTCGAGGCACATCAGCCATTTGTGCTTCGTCGGGTCGTAGCCTCGTGGAGCAAGCGTGGAGACGAATTTTTTCTGCACGACTGTTTTGGCGGCGCGCGCCAGTGGAGCCGACAATAGCCCCGCCGCTGCGCCACCCAGTGCAGCCAAAAGACCGCGACGTGAAATTGAGGATCTCATGGGACTTCGTTGGGTTGATGTGGAACGTGACACTCGGTGCATTTCTGGCCGGTGTAATGAATCTTCACAGTGATTTGCTTGAACCACGCGGGCCGCGATGGATTCGCCTCGTGACAACGAATGCAATGGTTGCCAGTCAGTTTGATCGGCGTGATGTCGGGATTGGCGGCGTGATCCTGACTAACACCGTGGCAGGCTTCGCAAGAAAGGGTCTTGTGCTCGGCCTTGGCCAACTTTTGCAAAACGTCTGAGTGACATTCGTCGCAAGCTTTCTTACCCGCATATACAGGCGCGCGCGCCGCGATCTCATCAAGCGCAGCGCCGCGATAATGTCCATACTGCCCAAACGACGGCGGCGTCATGAGATTCCGCGCGACGAAATAGATCGTGACTATCCCGAGCGTCAGCAGAACGAGCCGGAGAATCTGCGGCGGCAATTTGAATCGGCGCATAAAAGATATTTACCGATGCTGATTTGCGAGAGCGGCTTCGGCTTTGCCGTGGGACGCTTTTTAGTTTTCGTGCGGCACAGGCCGTTCGACCGGGCGGTTCGGAAGCAACTCCCTCCGCCAAATTTTTACTTCTTGAAAGTGCGGACTTGCGCGACGAGCGCTTTGATGTCGTCGTCAGTCAGGTTTTCCGCCTGCTTCATCAACGTTTTGCCTTCTTTATCCTTGATGCCTTCCTTGATGGACTTAAACGCCTTTTCGTCTGTGAAGTCCGCCTGGACTTTGGCATCGGTGAGGTCTTTGATGCCGAGCTTCTGGCCCATCTTGGTTTGGCCTTTGCCATCCGTGCCGTGGCACTTGGCACAGTTCTTTTCATACAGCGCCTTGGCATCTTCCGCGCGCGCCATCAAGGCGGACGCTGCGATGATCGCGATGGTGAGGGTCAGTAATTTTTTCATTGGCATTCTTTCTTGTTTCATTGTTCAATTTTCGTCGCTGTCATTCCACCCGCGCGAGACGAGTTGAACCACAGCATCCAATTTACGGAACAAGTTTCGCGGCATTGAAGTCGAACCGCATTTCCGTTTTTGCCAAAGAGTCACCATTTGTTGGCGTGGCTGGAAGTGCGGAATTCATTCCACGCTCCGCGTAAGCAGCGCATCACCTCGCGGCATGACGCCCACCTCTCAGCAAATTGGTGGCAATTACTCCCTGCTCAACAGGTCCAGCACGCGCGTCGCGCCAATGCAGCTTTTGAGCATCACTAGCAAGTTGTTGAAAAACGATTGAACGGGGTTTGTGGGTGAGGGTCAGAGAAGGAAG
>CAYMCQ010000071.1:0-22434 GCA_964389025.1 uncultured Verrucomicrobiota bacterium | reverse complement strand
CGAGGTAGGACATAGGCGGGGCTACCAACTCAAATTTGCGTTATCTACATACTCCAGGGATAGTTCGGGAATTCATTGGACTTCGTTGAGTGAAGCGGGCTGAAGCCCGCGCTCCGCAGAAAAAAATTTCATTCTCCGTCTAATAAACATCCGGCTCGTCCGTTGTCCCAGTGAACGGCGGGATGGCAGCCCTTGCGGGCGAACATGAACAGCGACGATTCAACGCAGGCCGACTGGATCAAGTCGGTGATGGAACGCCACGCAGCGCCTCTCACGCGCTACGCGATGCTCATCACCGGAAACCTCGAACGCGCCCGCGACGTGGTGCAGGACACGTTCGTCAAGTTGTGCGACGAAGATCGCAGCCGCGTCGAGCCGCACCTCGCGCAATGGCTGTTCAAAGTTTGCCGCAACCGCGCGCTCGACGTTCAACGAAAAGAAAGCCGCATGACAACCTTGACTGAAATTGAAATGAACTCGCGCCCGAGCGCCGAGCCGTCGCCCGCGATGACGGCGGAACAGCGCGAGACGACGAGTGAAATTTTGCGGCTCGTCGCCACGCTTCCGAAAAACCAGCAGGAAGTCGTGCGATTGAAATTTCAAAACGACTTGAGCTACCAGGAAATCAGCGCCATCACAAACCTCACCGTGACCAATGTTGGTTTCCTGATCCACACCGCCATCAAAAATCTTCGCCGGCAATTGCAATCAAAGGATGGGCTGGCAACGAATTTGTGATGAACGCATTCAACCGAACAATGAAACTTTACCCGCGAGGTTTTGGAGTGCGCCAGTCCCCTGGCGCTTTTGATGTGCCGTGGTCTGTCCCAAAGCGGCAGAGGACTGCCGCAGTCCAAGACGCTGGCGCGTTCAAGGACACAATCAAAAAACTTTAACCAAGAGAACTTATGAAACTTATACCCGATGATCCGAGATTGACCGCCTACGCGCTGGGCGAACTGGACGAAGCCGAACGCAAATCCATCGAAGCGGAACTCAACGATTCGCCGGAATGCCGTCGTGCGGTGGAAGAAATCCGGCAGACGGCGACGTTGTTGACGGACGAACTGGCGACGGAGGAATTGCCGGAACTGGATTTTGCGCAACAACGCCCAATCGAAGCGAAACTGAAACCGCGCGCGGAGAAAATCGAAACAGTTTCTTGGTGGAAAGTTTTTCGAATCCGCCCAGGCTTTGTTGGTGTGTTGGCAGTCGTTGCGCTCGTAGCCGTCCTTGCAGGAATGTTTTTACCAGCTTTGTCGAAGGCCAAGTCCAAGTCATCGCGACTGGCAAAGTCAAACGAGCAGCGGATTCATGAATATGGGCAACCAGCACCAGACAGATTGGTGCGTGATAAATCTGCAAATAGTGGTGGCGGCGGTGGCGGTGGCAGCGGGCAAGTAAATTTCCAAAATAGTTCAACTTCGGCAAACGAAGAATCTTTGGTTGCAGTCAATCGAACACCTGCGCCGCTTGCGCCAATAGCGCGATCAGCACAGACAACGCCGACTGGACTACAGCAAGGGGCGATAGATCCGGCGACGGGACTTCCTGTTATTGCCACTCCAAGCCCCAACGTCTATTCACCAAATATTGTTGGCTATGTTAACGTTTCACCACCTGCTCCGGTGACGGCGCGGATTCAAGCAGCGAAGGGTGAGATTGCCGGCTCGTTTAGATCGGCTCGCGGAGTAGTGACTCGCGGAAGCGAGGACGGGGGATTGAAGGCTCAACTTTATGCCGGCTCATCTGAGGTAAGTGGCGATTCTTTAGCAGCAGAAACAACCATCCCGAATGATTCCGGTTGGGCATGGGACGGGAAACTTCATCGCAAGCAGGATGGTTTCAACACCGCCACCTACCCGCATCTCATTGAAAACTCCTTCCTCACCGTCCTGAAAAATCCGCTTTCGACTTTTTCCATTGATGTGGACACCGCGTCGTATGCGAACGTTCGGCGCTTTTTGAATTCAGGACGGTTGCCGCCGACGGATGCCGTGCGCATTGAGGAGATGATCAATTACTTCACTTACAATTATCCGCAGCCGCGCGGCGACGACCCGTTTTCGGCGAACGTCGAGATTGCGGGCTGTCCGTGGAACTCGGAGCATCGGCTGGTTCGCATCGGACTCAAGGGCCGCGAGATCGCGCGCGACAAACGTCCGCCAAGCAACTTTGTTTTTCTCATGGATGTTTCCGGCTCAATGGCACCGGAGGAACGGTTGCCGCTCATCAAACAGGCGTTGCGGCAGTTGGTGAAAAAAATGACGCCGAGCGACCGCGTGGCCATCGTGGTCTATGCGAGCCAGGCCGGAGTCAGGCTCAACTCAACGCCTTGCACGCAGAAGGAAAAAATCCTTGAAGCGATTGATTCGCTCGGCGCGGGCGGTTCGACTGCGGGCGCGGCGGGAATCCAGGCGGCGTATCAGGTTGCGTCGGAAAATTTCATCGAAGGCGGAGTCAATCGCGTGTTGCTTTGCACGGACGGCGATTTCAACGTCGGCATGACCGACGAGGGCGAACTGGTGAAGTTGATCCAGAACAAAGCCAAGAGCGGAGTTTTTCTGACGACGCTCGGCGTGGGCACGGACAATTACAAGGATGCGCTGATGCAGAAACTCGCGGACAAGGGCAACGGAAATTATCACTACCTTGATACGCTGGAAGAAGCACAGAAGGTATTGATTGACCAGATGAGCGGCACGCTGGTGACGATTGCGAAAGACGTGAAGATCCAGATTGAATTCAATCCGTCGCAAGTCGGCGCGTATCGGTTGATCGGTTATGAGAAACGGATGTTGCGCAAGGAGGACTTCAACAACGATAAAAAGGACGCGGGCGAAATCGGCGCGGGCCACACGGTCACGGCGCTTTATGAGATTACGCCGCCGGGCGCGGAGATTCGCGGCGCGGTGGGTGATCTGAAATATCAGCAGCCGCAGCCAGAATCGAGGCCGGAACGTTACGTCAAGACCGGCAGCAAGGAATTGCTGACGCTCAAGCTGCGTTACAAACAACCCGACGGGAATACGAGCAAACTGCTGGAATTTCCCGTGACCGACGGCGGCAAAAGTTACAGCAAGGCTTCCGCAGATTTCAAATTTGCCGCAGCCGTCGCATCGTTCGGGATGGTCTTGCGCGAATCTGAATTCAAAGGCAACGCGTCGCTCGACGGAATTCTTGAACTTGCCGAAGAAGGCAAAGGCCGCGATGAATCGGGCTACCGCTCCGAGTTCATCCAATTGGTGAAGCAGGCGAAGACGATTTCGAGGCGCTCTGGGCAATAAAATGCCACCCCCAGCCTTTTCTCATCAGGATATTCGCTCCCATTTGATTTGTTCACGCTTGAACAGGCGCTTCGACTTTTGCCCGACCGGTGAATAAGCAACAGTTGAGAAAAATTCTCAGGTGGTTCATTCTCAAGTCACTCAACAAGTGATTCACCATGAATAAAATGCAACCTGTTGCGCTTCGCGCAGAATCGGCGGTCAAGCATCGCTACGCCGCTGCGGCAGAAAAACCCGAGGCTGCGCTCTGCTGCCCGACCGAATACGAACCGGAGTTTCTCAAAATCATCCCGCCGGAAGTCATCGAGAAAGATTATGGCTGCGGCAATCCGGCGAAATTTCTGAAGCCCGGTGAAACTGTGCTCGACCTCGGAAGCGGCGCGGGGAAAATTTGTTTCATCGCGGCGCAAGTTGTTGGCGCGGGCGGAAAAGTCATCGGCGTAGACATGCTGGACGAGATGCTTGACGTGGCGCGGCGCAACGCGCCCATCGTCGCCGGGCGGCTCGGCTACGCGAATGTGGAGTTTCGCAAAGGCCGCATCCAGGATTTGGCGCTCGATTTGGAAAAGCTCGATGGCGAGTTGAAGAAAAGTCCCATCACCGACGCCGCATCTTTTCTAGCCGCCGATGAACTTGCCGAAGAATTGCGAATCACGCATCCGCTCGTCGCGTCGGACTCGATTGACGTTGTCGTTTCCAACTGCGTTTTGAATCTGGTCGAATCAAAATCCAAGCGGCAACTCTTCGCCGAAATTTTCCGCGTGCTGAGAAAAGGCGGCCGCGCGGTGATTTCCGACATCGTTTCCGACGAGGAAGTGCCGGAGCAGATGCAGAACGACCCGAAACTGTGGAGCGGCTGCATTTCCGGCGCGTTGACCGAGGACGGATTTCTGAAAGCCTTCGCCGCCGCGGGATTTTACGGCATACAGATTTTGAACCGCGACGACAAGCCGTGGCAGACGGTCGAAGGAATCGAGTTTCGTTCAGTCACGGTGCAGGCATTCAAGGGCAAACAAGGCGCGTGTTTTGAGCGCAACCAGGCCGTGATTTATCTCGGCCCGTTCAAGGAAGTTTTGGACGATGACAATCATCGCATGGAGCGCGGCAGGCGTTACGCCGTTTGCGACAAAACTTTTCAGCTCTACCGCAAGGAACCCTACAAACATTTCTTCGCGTTCATTGAGCCGCTCAAAGAAATTCCGATTGAAGAAGCCAAGCCATTCGATTGTTCGCGGACTGCTTTGCGTCATCCGAAAGAAACCAAAGGGCAAAATTACAACGCGACGACCGAAGCGAGCCAATGCTGTGACGGAGGAAATGGCGCGTGTTGTTAGCGCGTCGCTGAACGATGACAGGCAATTTCCACAACGCCCGCCGATGTTTTCTCCCTCTCCTCCATCGGATGGAGGAGAGGGCTGGGGAGAGGAGGTCTGCGTAATGAACCGCACCGTCAATGCTCGTCGCCTTCGTCGAATCCAGACCGATGAGGAAAAGCAGTTGTGGCGCGCATTGCGGGCAGGCCGTTTCGCCGGATTCAAATTTCCTCGCCAGCATCCGGCTGGAATTTACTTTCTGGATTTTTATTGTCCCATCGCAAAGCTGTCGATCGAGCTGGATGGCTTTCAACACGGCCTGCCTGTGCAGCGCCGATGCGATGACGAACGAAAAAAGTTTCTCGCAGCGAATGGCGTCAAGGAATTGCGATTCTGGAATCGTCAATGGCGGACGAATCGTGACGGCGTGTTGCTGGAAATCTGGAGCGCACTCCATCAGCGAACCGGTCGGGTCGCGGAAATGCGCAAAGTCCACAATCACCGGTTTGTTCCGCCCAAGCCTGAACAATTGGTCAGACTAGTTGGAAAAACTGCCTCCTCTCCCCAACCCTCTCCTCCATCCGATGGAGGAGAGGGAGAAGAACGCCGCGCGGCGCCGCGACATCAGCAACGATGAAACCCTCGCTATACACACCGCTCGCGATCTTCGGAATTTTCATCCTGTTTTTTGTGGTGGAGAAACTGTTTCCGCTCCGCGAATCACGAGCAGGATTGCTGGCGCGGCTCGTCGTCAACGGCGCCATCTCATTGCTGACATTTCTCGTCGCGGCGACCGTGGTCCGCCCGTCGGCTTTGCGCGCGCTGAACTGGACTTCGGAACAGCCCTTCGGCCTGCTTCATCTCGTCCCTTTGCCCGGCTGGGCGCAATTCATCATCGGTTTTCTCCTGCTCGATCTGAGTTTTTACTACTGGCACTTGCTAAACCACAAAATCCCGCTGCTCTGGCGCTTTCACAACGTCCATCACTTTGATCCTGACCTCGACGTGTCCACCGGATTTCGTTTTCATTTCGGCGAAGTTTTGTTCTCCACGGTTTTTCGCGTCGTGCAGGTCGCTTTGATTGGAATGTCGTTCTCGACGTTTGTGACCTACGAAATTGTTTTTCAGGCCAACACACTTTTTCAACACAGCAATCTGCGCCTGCCCATCCGCGTCGAGCGCTGGCTGAACAAAATCCTCGTCACGCCCCGGATGCACGGCATTCATCACTCGCAAGTTCGGCGCGAAACCAATTCCAACTTCGGTGTGGTTTTTCCTTGGTGGGACAGGCTGCACAAAAGTCTCGGGCTGAACATTCCTCAATCCAAAATCGAAATCGGCATTGCCGGCTATTCCTCGCCGGATGACAACAAATTGTGGCGCACATTCGTGATGCCCTTCACCAAACAGCGCGATTACTGGCGTAAACCAGGCGGCAGGACGCCGGAGCGCGACGCTGCGGGTTTGGAACCGAAGCGAAGCCATCTGGCGGAATAAAGCATGAACCGTTTCGAGCAAAAACTTTCTGAACACGGCCTGCCGCTGCGCCGCGCTGGGCTGCAAACTCTTCAGGTCAATGTCGGGCGCAAGTGCAATCAAGCCTGCCGCCACTGTCATGTGGACGCAGCGCCGTGGCGGACGGAGATGATTGAGCGCGAAACGGCGCATCGAATCGGCGACTGGATTTCACGGCATCGCCCGCCAATCGTTGACATCACCGGTGGCGCGCCGGAGTTGAGCGAGTTTTTCAAATACTTCGTCGAGGTGTCGCGCGACGCGGGCTGTCACGTCATTGACCGGAACAATCTGACCATCATCGAAGAAAAAAATTTCGGCTGGCTGCCGGAATATTTGGCGGAACACGAAGTTGAAGTCATCGCGTCGCTGCCGTGTTACACGGCGGAAAATGTTGTAAAGCAGCGCGGCAACGGCGTGTTTGAGAAAAGCATTTTGGCTTTGAAGAAGTTAAACGCGGTTGGCTACGGGACAAAACTTCCGCTCCATCTTGTTTACAATCCGGTCGGCCCGAAACTTCCCGGCCCGCAAGCCGGGTTGGAAGCCGACTACAAAGAAGCTTTGCTCCGCGACTTCGGAATTGTTTTCAACCAGCTTTACGTTTTGACGAACCAGCCCATCGCGCGTTTCGCGGAAGATTTGCGGCAGCAAGGCAAGTGGGACGAGTATCTGGAACTGCTGGCGAACAGTTTCAATCCCGCGACGGTGGAAGGTTTGATGTGCCGCTCGACGTTGAGCGTCGGCTGGCGCGGCGAGATTTACGATTGCGATTTCAACCAGATGCTTGAGATGCCCCTCTCCTCTTTCCTCTCCCCATCTGACTCGCCGCCGCGAAGCGCTTTGGCGAAGCAGGGTGGGGAGAGGATGAAAGGAGAGGGGCCGCTTTTTCTTTGGGACATGACGCCCGCTGATTTGGAAAATCGAACCATCGCCACTGGCATTCATTGTTTCGCCTGCACCGCCGGTTGCGGAAGCAGTTGCACGGGAGCGTTGCAGTAACACGCTGAACTTATCGTCAAAAAATTCACCATTTTTTTGTGGAGTATTTCCCCCGGCTCGGTCATCTATTGTTCCAAGGACTGCAAACAATGTGCAGTCCAGCATCAAAACTATGAAAAATCAAACCAAACTCAGGAAGTTGTCGTGGCTGCTCTTGATCTGTTTCGTTTCGGCGCTGGCGCTCTCGGCGTGCAAGAATTCGGAAGAACATCCGAGCAAACAGGAGCATCCGACCAAGCCATAGCAGCTCAGGCGGCCTGACAACGGGCAATACGGCAACCCTTCACAGCCTCGGAAACGACAAACGATGACTGCGCGATGTGTTTTTGTTTTGGCGTGCTTGATAAGCTTTACCGCGCTGCTGCCCGGTTGCACGCGGCAGCGTTCAGAGATGAGCGGCGGCCCCTCAGCGAGCATTGATGACATCGCCGCCGCGATCGAGAAACACATCGCCGAACAATCGAAGGCCAGTGGCGGCTACTTCAAGCTCCAGCACAAGGGGAAGGAATTGGGACTCCAACTCGTCCGGGTTCATCTGGAATATCTGGCCGACCTCGGCGGCGGCGTCAGCTTCGCGTGCGTGGATTTGGTCGGGACCGACGGGCCGGTTTACGATGTGGACTTTTTTATGAAAGGCGCGCCCGGCGCCATGACGGTGACGGAAACCAGCGTCCACAAAGTCAACAGCCACCCGCTCTACCTTTGGCAACAAAGACGGGACGGCACATGGTATAAAGTCCCTGCCAAGAATGCGCCCCGGCGTTTGCTGGGCGTCATCAACGGCGCGGACGAGTTTGAATTTATTTATCGCGCCAAGCTGCCGGAAATCACGGGCGACGCGAAACTTTGGCTGCCATTGGCTGCGTCCGATTCGTTCCAGCGCGTCGAAGTCAAAAACATTTCCGCGCCCGAACAATTGCGCGAGTTGGATGAGCGCGTGCATGGGAACAAGGTTCTTTTCCTGAACGCCCGCCCTGCCGACAGCGGCAAGACGATTGAAATCCAGTATCGAGTCAAGCGCTTCGAGAAAGGCGAATATGCAGTTCGAGAGCCGAACGTGGAAAAATACTTGAAGCCAGAAACGCTTGTGCCGACGAATGAAACCTTCACCGCGATTGCCCGGCAAGTGACGCGCGGGAAAAAGACGGACATGGACCGCGGACGCGCGCTCTATGACCACGTGATCGAAAAATTGCGCTACGCAAAATACGGCCCGGGTTGGGGACGCGGCGACGCCGTCTATGCCTGCGACGCGCGCACCGGCAATTGCTCGGACTTTCATGCCTACTTCATCGGGCTGGCGCGGGAGGCCGGTCTTCCGGCGCGCTTCGCCATCGGCGCCGCGATTCCTTCAGAGCGAAATGACGGCGGCATTGACGGTTACCACTGTTGGGCGGAATTTTTCGCGGACGGCAAGTGGATTCCCGTGGACATCAGCGAAGCCGACAAGAATTCAAGCCTCGCCGATTATTACTTCGGCCATCATCCGGCGAATCGCTTCGAGTTGAGCAAAGGCCGCGATCTCGTCGTCGAGCCGGAGCCGGCTTCCGGCCCGATCAATTTCCTCGCCTATCCCGTGATGGAAATGGACGGCAAACCGATCAAGGTCAAAACAGAATTTCTATTCCGCCGTCCCGGATGACCGGAAATGAAATTCAGCAAATGGAAATGGATCGTGAGAGTTCTGGTTGCAGTGGCAGTGGTGGTGGCGATTTTTTACTTCAAACTTCCGACCGTGCTGCGCGATTTTCTCAAGAGCGCACTCGACTGGATTTCCGGCCTGGGAATCTGGGGCTTGGTCATTTTCGTGGTCATTTACATTCTGGCTTGCGTGCTTTTTGTTCCCGGCTCGGTGTTGACCATCGGCGCGGGCGCGCTGTTTGGCGTGGTCAAAGGTTCAATTCTGGTTTCCATTTCCTCGACGCTTGGCGCAACGGCGGCGTTTCTCGTTGGCCGCTACTTCGCGCGCGATTGGGTTGCGAAAAAAATCGCGGGCAATCCCAAGTTTGCCGCGATTGACAAAGCCGTGGCTGATGAAGGCTGGAAAATCGTGGGGCTGGTGCGGCTTTCTCCGGTGTTCCCATTTTCATTGTTGAATTACGCTTTCGGCCTCACGCGAGTTTCATTGCGCGACTACGTGCTTGCGTCGTGGATTGGCATGATGCCCGGAACGGTGCTGTATGTTTATATCGGTTCGCTCGCCAACGCGGGCGCGCGGCAGACCACCCCGGCGGAATGGGCGCTGCGCGGCGTCGGTCTTGTCGCAACGATCGTGGTCACCGTTGTCCTCACACGCATCGCCAGAAAAGCGCTGGCGCAAAAAACAGCGCAATGAACAAACCAGCCGGTGCGCCGCTCGTTTCGCCGTGGGACAAGTTCAATCAGGAACTTGTCTCGCAAGTGCATCCGTCCGATTGGGTGAACCCGACGCCTGCGCCGCGCTACAACCTCGTCGTCATCGGTGCAGGCACGGCGGGACTCGTCACCGCGGTTGGCGCGGCTGGACTCGGAGCGAAGGTTGCGCTCATCGAAAAAAATCTCATGGGCGGCGATTGTCTGAACGTCGGCTGTGTTCCGTCGAAGTGCATCATTCGTTCATCGCGCGCGGCATTCGATGTGCGCGACGCGGAACGTTTCGGTGTGCGCGTGCCGGCAGACGTGGACGTGAACTTCGCCGCGGTGATGGAACGAATGCGAAAGCTGCGCGCAGGAATCAGCCATCACGATTCGGCGGAGCGATTCACAAAACTCGGCGTGGATATTTTTCTTGGCGAAGCGCATTTTTCCGGACGAGACACAATCGAAGTTGCAGGAAAAACCTTGCGGTTTAAACGCGCAGTCATAGCGACAGGCGCGCGCGCAGTTCAACCACCGATTGAAGGTTTGAGCGAAGCGGGTTTTCTCACGAACGAAACAGTTTTCAATCTCACCGAACGCCCGCGCCGACTCGCGGTCATCGGGGGCGGGCCGATTGGCTGCGAACTCGCGCAAGCGTTTCAGCGTCTCGGTTCGCAAACCGTCCTGTTTCACAAGAACGCGCACTTGCTCGACCGCGAAGACGTGGACGCGGCGGCGATTGTGCAAAATGGATTTATTCGGGAAGGCATTCGACTCGCGCTCAATGCGAAAATCATTCGCGTGGAACGCAAGGCCGGCGAAAAGCTGGTTCATTTTGAATCGAATGGCAAAACGAATTCAGTCGCCGTGGATGAAATCCTCGCGGGTGCTGGCCGTGCGCCGAACGTTGAGGGCCTGAATCTCGAAACGGTTGGGGTGCAATATGACATGCGCGAAGGCGTGCGGGTGAACGACCATTTGCAGACGACGAATCCGCGCATTTACGCCGCAGGCGATGTTTGCATGAAATGGAAATTTACTCACGCTGCTGATTTGGCCGCGCGCATCGTGATCCAAAACGCGCTGTTCCTCGGTCGCAAAAAACTCAGCGCGATGACGATGCCGTGGTGCACCTTCACCGACCCGGAGATTGCGCACGTCGGCCTTTACGAGCGGGAAGCTCGCGAGCGCGGTCTCGAACTGGACACCTACGTGCGCCATTTCAAAGATGTGGATCGTGCCATTGCGGACGGCGAAGATGAAGGCTTCGTAAAAATTCACGTCAGGAAACGCAGCGATAAAATTCTCGGCGCGACCATCGTGGCGCGTCGCGCCGGCGAAATGATTTCTGAAATTAGCGTCGCGATGGCGGCAAAACTTGGCCTCGGAAAACTTGCATCAGTGATTCACCCCTATCCGACTCAGACGGAGGCGATTCGCCAATGCGGCGACGCTTACAACCGGACGCGTCTGACTCCGACCGTGAAGAAGCTCATGCAGCGCTGGCTTGCTTGGCGGCGATGATGGTAGTGTTTAGTCACCGATGAACGGAGCTCGCCAGCGCCTGATTCTTTTCACCCGCCATCCCGTGCCGGGGAAAGTCAAGACGCGCCTCATTCCGACGCTTGGCGCTGAAGGCGCGGCGGCGTTGCAACGGCGGCTGTTGTTGCGGACGTTTCGTGCGGCGCTCGGCGCATGCGCGGCGTCCGGAGCCGAACTGGAAATTCGTTTCGACGGCGGCGACGCCAAAGCGTTTCAGAGCTGGTTGGGCGACGGGTTCGTGTCCCGTCCACAAGGCGACGGCGATCTGGGCCAGCGCATGGCCCGCGCCTTTGAGGACAGTTTCCAGGAGGGTTCACAGGGCACGGTCATCATCGGCAGCGATTGCCCTGAGCTGACGTCCGACAGGTTGACGGCGGCGTTCGAGCGGCTCGCGCTGGCGACGGTGGTGTTTGGCCAGGCGTATGACGGCGGTTATTACCTTATCGGGTTGACCAGGTTCATCCCAGAGCTTTTCGAGGGCATCCCATGGGGCACGGAAACAGTTCTTGCTGATTCAAAGCGCGCATTGGCGCCGAGGAACATCACGCCGGCACTTCTTGAACCGTTGCCCGATCTTGATGTCCCGGAGGATTTTCAGGACTGGCAACGGCTGATTGAGTCGGAGGAAGGTGGCCCGCAGCGTGTGAGCGTCATCATCCCGGCGTTGAACGAGGCAGAACACATCGCGGCTACGCTGGAATCCGTTCGATGCGACAATCCGCACGAAGTCTTCGTGGTGGACGGCGGCAGCACGGACGACACGACGCAACGCGCTCGCACAGCGGGCGCAAGAGTGGTCGAATCGTCACCGGGCCGCGCCTGGCAGATGAACGCGGGTGCGGCGCGAGCCACGGGCAATCTTTTACTCTTTCTCCATGCCGACACCGTGTTGCCGGACAACTGGGCGCGCGTCGTGCAAGAAACGCTCGGACAGCCGGGTATCGTCGCCGGCGCATTTGGATTTCGTATTGATGCCGGCTTCGCTGGAAAATGGTTTGTGGAGTGGACCACAAATTTGCGTTCGCGCTGGTGGCAATTGCCTTATGGCGATCAAGGTTTGTTTCTGCGGCGGTCGGCCTTCGAGGAATTGGGCGGGTTCGCGGACGTGGCGATCATGGAGGACTACGAGTTTGTGCGCCGCTTGCGTCGTCGCGGGCGCATCGTCACGCTAAGTCAAAAAGCGATCACATCAGGCCGGCGCTGGAAGCGGCTGGGATTTTTGCGAGCGACCTGGATCAACAAACGGATGGTTGCGGGTTATCATCTCGGACAGCCAGCCGCGAAGCTCGCGGAAATTTACGCGCAAACTTCGCAGGAACGGAAACGCTGACACGCCTTCGCGCTTCGCGCTACGGCGCGGCAATCTCGCGGTTGATTTTATTTGTTTGCTCTTGAACGGGTGGAACGTAACTTGGTCAGACAGTTTAGGAAAAAAAATCCCGCGATATGCGACATCAAAAATTCACCCGCCTTCGCCAAGGCGCTTCGGCGTGGCAGGCTGGGTTGCTTTGTTTGGTTTTCATTTCATTTCTTTCACCGGCGTTCGCGCAGAAAGTTCCCGTCGTCGAAAAACATTTGGACAACGGCATGACGCTGCTGATCGTGGAGCGGCACGACGAACCAAGCGTCGCGGGCGGCTGGGTGGCGCACGTCGGCAGTTCGAACGAACGGCCGGGCATCACGGGCATCGCGCATTTGTTCGAGCACATGATGTTCAAAGGCACGCCGACCATCGGCACGAAAAATTACCAGAAGGATTTGGAAATCATCGCCGCGCAGGAAAAAGTGCGCGACGAAATGCGGCGGGAAGAACAAAAAATGCGCGGGATGCTTCGCAAGGGAGAAATTGACGACTTGTCCAAACCGGAAAACAAGACTGCGCGCTGGCGTGAGTTGGAAAAAGAGTTCACAAAACTCATTGAACAGCACCGCGAGGTTTTGGTGAAGAATGAATTCGACAGGATTTATTCCGGCAACGGCGTGTCGGGCATGAACGCGTTCACGAGCGAGGACATGACGGCGTATTTCTGCAACGTGCCCGCGAACAAGCTGGAACTCTGGATGTGGATGGAGTCGGAGCGGCTGCTGCATCCGGTCTTCCGCGAATTTTATGCGGAGCGCGACGTGGTATTTGAGGAGCGGCGGATGAGGACGGAATCCACGCCGCTGGGAAAATTCGGCGAGGAATTCAATTCGATGTTCTGGAAATCGCATCCGTATCACTGGCCGGTCGTGGGCTGGCCGTCGGACATTCCAGCGATATCCAAAGCCCAGGCGGATGAGTTTTACGCGATTCATTATTCGCCGCAAAACATCACGCTGATTTTGGTCGGCGATTTGAAACCTGACGCCGCCGAGTCGCTCGCGAAAAAATATTTTGGTCGGATTCCGCGCGGGGAAAAGGAGCCGCCCGATGTCGTGACGCTGGAAATAAAACAGGAGGCGGAGAAGCGGATGAACGCCGAAGCCGAGACAAACCCGCAGGCGGACATCCTCTGGCACACGGTTCCGTTCGGCCACAAAGACTCCTACGCCCTGAACATTCTCGGCCAGATTTTATCCACTCGCACGGGCCGGCTTTACAAGGGACTTGTGCTAGGGTCGGAAGTGGCGACAGAAGTTTGGGCAAGCCAGGGTTCCCAAAAATGGGCGGGTTATTTCAACGCAGGCGGCGAAGCAAAGGAAGGCCGCAAGCCGGAGGAAGTCGAAGCTGGGATTTATGCGGAGATCGAAAAACTGAAAACGAGCACGACGCCTGCCGAAGAATTGCAGAAGGTGAAAAATAATTTTGCCGCTGCGGAGTATCGCAAACTCACATCGAATTTTCCGATCCTGATGCACCTCGTTTACAACGACGGCTATGGCGATTGGCGCGAGATCAACGAAGCCGGCGCGAAAATCCAAGCCGTCACCGCTGATGACGTAAAGCGCGTTGCAAACCAATATCTGACGAAAGAAAATCGGACGGTGGCGATTTACACGCGCAAGGGTGAGAAGTCGAAGCCGGAAGAAGCTGCGAAGGAGGAGAAGCAATGAAAGCAACAAACTTTTTACCCTCACCCCGGCCCTCTCCCATCCGATGGGAGAGGGAGAATCGCACACAGTCTTTTTGGAAAAACGAGGCACAGTATTTGCCGGACGGCTTTCGGAAAGAAATAAATCCTCCGACTGCTGTCCCCTCTCCCATCGGATGGGAGAGGGTCAGGGTGAGGGTTTCGTTACTTTTGCTCGTTGGAGCGATGACGCTCGGGGCACAAATAAGTCCAGTTCAGACATCGAGCATTCCGGCACGTCCCGAAGAATTAAAATTTCCCCCGCTTCAATATGAGCCGCCCGACCCGAAAAGTTTTCGCGCCGAGTTGAAGAACGGGCCGGTTGCCTACGTCATTTCCGACCGCGAGTTGCCGCTGGTGAACATCGCGGTTTATCTGCGCGTCGGTGAATTTCTTGACCCGCAAGGCAAGGAGGGTCTCGTGAATCTGACGGGTTATTTGCTCGCGCGCGGCGGAATACAGTCCAAGACGGCGGAAGAATTGGAAGAACGCCTTGCATTCCTCGCGGCGAACCTCAGTTCCGGCTTCGGCGATTCGCAGGGCAGTGTCGGGTTGAATCTGCTTTCGAAGGACACGGACGAAGGTTTGGAAATTCTCCGTGAAGTTTTGAGCGCGCCGCGTTTTCAGGAGGACAAGGTCACGCTGCGCAAACAACAGATGTTTCAGGCGATGAAGCAGCGGAACGACGATTCGTCCGACATTGAATCTCGCGAGCGCGGCTTCCTGGCGTTCGGAGAAAATTTCTGGGCGAACCATTATTCCACCGCTGCATCCGTCGAGTCCATCAAACGGGAGGACCTGGTCGCATTCCATAAAAAATATTTTCATCCGAAAAATTTCATTGTCGCCGCCAGTGGAGATTTTGATCGCGACGAAATGATTGCGAAACTGGAAAAACTTTTTGCAGCGTGGCCATTCACGAGCGAGACGCCGCCGCCGATTCCGACGAACACGACTTTCGCGGCGCCGGGTGTTTACTTGGTGGACAAGGACGTGCCGCAAGGTCGCGTGGCGATGATGCTGCCGGGCGTCACGCGCGACAACCCGGATTATTTTGCCATCATCGTGATGAACGACATCCTTGGTGGCGGCGGTTTCACGTCGCGCATCATGAACCGAGTCCGCTCAGACGAAGGTCTGGCTTACTCGGCTTACTCAAGTTTTCCCGGCGGCGTCTATTATCCGCTGACGTTTTCAGCAGGATTTCAATCCAAATCGCGCACCGTCGCTTACGCTGCTTCGATCATTCTCGGCGAAATCAAAACCATGACTGAAAAACCGGTGAGCGATGTGGAATTGAACACGTCGAAGCGCGGATTCATCGAGCGGTTCCCGCGCACGTTCGCCACGAAGTCGCAAGTCGCCGCGCAATTCGCGCAGGATGAATTGACCGGGCGCTTCAAGACAAATCCCGGATTCTGGAAAAATTTTCGCGCGCGAATCCAGGCCGTGAACCAGGAGGACATTCAGCGTGTCGCGCAAAAATATCTGACACCGGACAAAATGGTCATCCTCGTCGTCGGACAGAAGGGGGAGATTTTGCTCGGTCATCCGAACCATCCGGTGTCGTTGAAAGAGCTTGCTGGAGGCCGTTTTACCGAGTTGCCGTTGCGTGATCCGCTGACGATGAAGCCAATTTCCAACCCCTCTCCTGCGAGTAAATAGCCTTTCAGGGAAAACTCGGTTGCAGCGCCGGGCCTTCGCCGGGAAAACAAAGCTTGCTGGAAAGGTCTTTTTCGGCAAAGATGCTATTGGCTGATGAATAGTTCATGCGGTGAATTGAGTCAGTAGCGGCAATGCCGTCAGAAATTGATAAACAAAAAAAGCAACGATTGATCGAGTGCTGAGTTCGAGTCAAAAAGAAAGTCCGATGAAACTGCGTCAGCTTTTCTGCGCTGCAATCCTTGCCAGCGCGTTTTCCTGTTTTGGGCAGACTTCCCCGGCGATTTCAACCCAACCGGCAAGCAAGACCGTCACGCAGGGAGGCAGCGCCACGTTCAGCGTCATTGCAACGGGCGGGTCGCTGAGTTATCAATGGCGTTTCAACTCCACGAATATTGCAGGCGCAACCAGCAGCGTTTACACCCGCTCGAATGCGCAACCCGCCGATGAGGGAAGCTATTCCGTCACGGTGACAAATGTCGCGGGCAGCATCACGAGTTCGCCAGCGCTGCTGACGGTGAATGTTCCACCTGCCATCACGACGCAGCCCGAGAGCCAGACCAACGTGGTGGGTGACACGATCATTCTTGATGTCGCCGCCAGCGGGACAGACAACCCATCGTGCCCGATGACTTACCAGTGGCGGAAAAACAACAACGCGATTGCCGGCAAGACGGATTCATTTATGTATATTGATCCGGTTCAGGCTGCTGACGCGGGAAGTTACACGGTGCGCGTGCAAAATTGCGCAGGAGCAGTGACCAGCGCGGTGGCAGTTATCACGGTTTATGTTCCACCGACCATCGTTACCCAGCCGCAGACCCAAACAAAAATCCTTGGCAGCAACGTGGCCTTTACGGTCAAAGTGGGAACCGCAAATCCGCCGACGCAGCCGGTGACCTACCAATGGTATCACGACGGGGAAACGGTCACGAACAGCAGCCGGATTTCCGGCGCGACTTCGACGAACCTGACGATTCTCAATGTAGCGACCGACGATGACGGAGATTATCAAGTGTTGATCTCAAACCCTGCGACAGCATTCAACGGCGACTATGTTTACAGCGACAGCGCCACTCTGACGGTGGTAATTCCGCCGACGATAAACTCCGTGACGGTTGAGCCGGATGATGGGCGCATCGTGCAGGATGGCACCGCCATTTTCACCGTGGACGCCGAAGGCTCGGATGATTTGATTTATCAATGGCGAAAAAACGGGCTGGCAATGGCCGGTGAGACGGAGGAGGTCCTCGTCATTGACGCCGCGCAGCCGGGAGATGCGGCGGATTATTCGGTTGTTGTCCAAAGCACCGCCGTCAACGCAGTCAGCCCGGCGGCCATCAAAGCCATCAGTTCCGCAATCCGCCTCACTGTGTTTGTCCCCCCCACAATCACCGTTCAGCCTCAAAGCAAAAGTGTCTCTGCGGGCAATAATGCAACCTTCAGCGTCACTGCCACCGGCACCGCGCCTCTTGCTTATCAGTGGAAGTTCAATGGCGACGACATTCCCGGCGCAACAAACAGCATTTACACGTTTCTGGCCACGTCCACCAGCCAGTCGGGGGCGTATTCGGTCACCGTCAGCAACGAAGCCGTGGCACTTGGCGCAGACGAGGCCGACAGCAACGAAGCGAATCTCACCGTCGTTGCCGAAAGAACAAATCCTACCATCACCATCACTTCGCCAGCGGACGGTTCGCGGAACAGCAATGCTGTTCTTGTCGTCCGGGGAACATCCTCGGACAATGCCGAGGTCAGCACCATCTACTGGACGCTCAATCAAACCATGAATGATCTCAACCAGCAGCCTGCCAATGGCACGACTGATTGGACAGTCACCGTCCCGCTCACGTTACCGGGCACGAACACTTTCCGTGTGCGCAGCCGCGACTCCTCCGGAAATTATTCAGCAACGCTCCTCCGCAAATTCGTCTATGTGCTGTCCGACCGGTTCACGTTGATCACCAACGGCGTCGGCAGTGTCTCGCCAAACCTCGGCGGGCAAGTGCTGGAGATTGGAAAGCAACACACCCTTACAGCCAAACCCGGCGTCGGCCAGGTGTTTTCCGGCTGGACTGGCGGAGTCATTTCAACAAATCCAAAGGTGACGTTCACCATGCAATCCAACCTTGTGCTGCGTGTAAATTTCATCCCCAATCCGTTCATCCCACGCAAGGGGACATACTCGGGGCTTTTCTACCGCACCAACGGCGTCGAACACCAGTCCTCGGGATTTTTCACGCTCAAGCTCACGGACAAGGGCGCGTTCAGTTGCAAGCTGCAATTGGGAGGCGCGAAATACGCCGGCTCGGGAATCTTCAATCTTCAAGGCACCGCGAGCGCTACGATCACGCGCTCCGGTCTTTCGCCCTTGCAACTTACATTCTCGATGGATCTGACCAACCAGACCGACCAGGTCTTCGGCACCGTCAGCGACGGAGCTTGGGTTGCTGCGTTGAGCGGCGACCGCGCGGTTTTCAACGCCACTCTCAACCCCGCGCCGCAGGCAGCCAAATACACGATGGCATTCATCAGCCAGTCCGGCGGCAGCGCGACAATTCCAAACGGCGATGGTTTTGGCACCGTCAACGTTGACGCCGCCGGAAAAGTGTCGCTCAAAGGCACGCTCGCCGACGGAGTGAAAGCCAGCCAGAAAACTTACATTTCGAAATTCGGGCAATGGCCGTTCTACGCAAATATTTATGCAGGCAAAGGCTCGATGATCGGCTGGCTCACGTTCACCAACACGGGCACCAGCAGCATCGAAGGCAACGCGAGCTGGATCAAAACCAGCGCGGCCATCGGAAAAAATTATCTTGCCGGATTCGACACCGACGTCACCGCCGCCGGTTCACGTTACACTCCGCCGCTTGCAGGAACGCGCGTGCTCAATCTTACGACCGGCTCGGTGATTCTTTCCGGAGGGGGACTCTCTCCTGACATCACAAACGCAATCACGCTCAACGCGAACAACTCGGTCACCGTCACGTCCGGCTCAAACAATCTTGCGCTCACGCTCACCGTGACTTCCGGCGCGGCCAAAGGCAGCTTCCTTTTCCCGGGCACCGGAGCTTCAACGCCCATCAAAGGGATCATTCTCCGCGAGCAAAACGTCATGCGCGGGTTTTTCCTGACACCGACTCAGAGCGGCGCCGTGCTGCTGGGCCCGTAGTTTTCGGTTTAACGCGGCGTTGCTCAGGCAAAGCCTCTCCTGCTACTCTTTGCGCTGCGCGGAGTGAATTCCTCGCGCAGCACGAATTCGATGTCGCGTTTCAAACGATTCACACACTCGCTTTTGTCCGGCTACGTAGTGCTGGGCGCTAACGTGCTTTACACACTGTCGTCAATTTGACATCGGTGCAGCCGGTCAGTAACCTCGAAACCATGTCGAATACTATTTTTTGCAAGGATGTGCCGTCAGAAGATTTGCAGAAAGCATACATTGAACTCCTCAAGAAATGCCTGACGATGTGGCTTTGGGAGGCCGCAGATGGAGCGCATATCCAACCTTTCGGCAACAATCTGAAAACACGGACAAAAAAATTGCTGAATTTTTTTTTGCGGCACGAAACCGAAAAGCCGCTTGATCCATTGACTCAACGCTTGGAAGGCCGTGACTGGCCGCGCATGGCACACACTATGATTGGCATGAAGCGAATGGATAACCTCCAGTTTTGTGTTGAGGATGTGCTGAACAAGGATGTGCCGGGTGATCTGATCGAAACTGGCGTTTGGCGCGGTGGCTCCACGATTTTCATGCGCGGTATTTTAAAGGCGCATGGCATAAATGACCGGCGCGTTTGGGTGGCTGATTCTTTTCAAGGATTGCCGCCGCCTGATGCTGAAAAAAATCCTGCGGATCGCGGCAGCATTCATCATAAAATCATGCAACTCATCGTATCGCTTGACGAGGTGAAGGCAAATTTTGAGAGATTCGATTTGCTGGACGACCAAGTCTGCTTTCTAGCGGGATGGTTCAAAGATACTTTGCCCAAAGCACCGATTGAAAAACTGGCGGTCGCGCGACTTGATGGAGACATGTATGGATCCACAATGGATGCGCTGACGAGTTTGTATCCAAAACTTTCGAGCGGCGGCTATTTGATTGTGGATGATTACGGTTCTGTGCCGGCTTGCCGGCAGGCGGTCGAAGACTATCGCAAGGCTTATGGCATTTCTGAAAGCATTAAGACCATTGATCGTGACGGGGTTTTTTGGCAGCGAAGATCCGCCTGAAATGATCGATTTGACTTTAAATCATGCGCGATAAGCTGCTGAACGGTTGGAGGCGGGTTAAACAATCAGCCATGCTCTACGGAGTGTTGGGCACGGTGGTGCGCATCGGCGCTAACTTGATTCTTCTGCCGATTGTGTTGAGCAAGCTTTCGACGGCGGAACTTCGACTGTGGTGGGTTTTCCTTGCACTGGGAGGAGTGGCGACTTTGGCAGACTTCGGTTTTGGGCAGGCAATCTCACGTGTTTACAGTTATCTCTGGGCAGGCGCAGAGGACTTTGACACGATTGGACTTCGGCCTCCCCCGGCAAATCACGAACCTAATGTGCCGCGTTTGCTTGAATTTAACGCGACAGTCCGGTTTTTGTATTGGCGGCTGTCGCTTGTCGTGGTGGTTCTTCTTGCTGTAGGAGGCACATTTTTTTTGCTCGATCCAATCCGTAGTTGGCCTCACCCAGAACGAATCTGGCTGGTTTGGGCAATTTATGTTGTGTGCATTGCATACACGCTTGGCACCTCATATTGGGCGTTGGCTTGTCAGGGAATCAATCGTGTGCGCGACTTGCAGGCTGCCAATCTATGGAGCGGCTTGGCTTACGTGGTGAGCGTTGCGGTTTTACTTTTAGCCGGTTTCGGACTTGCCTCGATGGTTGTAGGGACGGCGTTGCGAGGTTTCGTTACACGCCAAGTGTGTCGCAAATCTTATCTGCAAGCCCTGCCAGAAGCTGCAAGTGAGCGAGCGAAACCCGAAATGATGATGTTAAAAAAACTTTGGCCGAACGCCTGGAAATTTGGCGTGTTGTCGCTCGGGGTTTATTTAATCAATAACGGCACGATCCTGATTTGCAGCAACTATCTGGGTGACGCGACCACAGCTTCATACGGATTGACAGTGCAGGTTAGTCTTTTCATCGTTGGAGTCTCTTCGCTTTGGTTGACAGTGAAATTGCCGCAATTAACGATGTTGCGGATGCAAGGAAAGCTGGAACAGATGGGAGTGATTTTCGCGCGCCGTCTGGCACTCTCAATGGCGACGTATGCCGGCCTGGCTTTGTTACTCATGCTTTTAGGCGATCAATTATTGGAATGGAAAGGCGCGCATACGCGCCTGATTCCCAAAGTATACTTGCTAGTTTATCTGGTTTATTTGGGGCAGCAGTTGATTTATGGGCAATTCGGAAATCTCACGTTCACAGAAAACGTGATTCCCTTTTTCAAAATCAGCCTCTTTACTGGCCTCGGGTTGATGGTGTTGAGTGTGATGATGACGCCGCGTTATGGTTTGTGGGGATTGATCCTCTCGCCATTAATCGCCGCGCAGGTGTGCGCCAGTTGGTATCCGATTTGGCGCGGGTTTCGCGGCCAGCCGCTTTCGCTGAAGCAGTTCTTGCGGGCGGCCTTCACGGGCCGAGCAGGATGAGTTTTGTAAAAGTTTTATTTTGGAACCTCGTTGCGAGATGAAACTCACTGCAAATGATATAACGATTGCGATAACGGTGTTTGACCGCCGCGAATTTTTGCGGGAATCCATCAACAGCGCGCTGAATCAGACCGTGCCGGTGCGCGTCATGGTCGTGGAAGATTGCGGGCCGGACGCGGGACTTGAGACATTCGTCAAAAACGAATTCGGCTCGCGCGTCGAGTATGTTCGAAGTCCGAGTCGGCGCGGTATTTTCGGCAACTGGAATTTTTGCATTGAGATCTGCACGACACCATGGCTTTCAATTTTGCATGATGACGACTATTTGATGCCCGAATTTGTCGCGGTGATGTTGGCGTTGCATCAACAGGCTGGCAATCGCGGATTGTATTTTGGACAAACCCGCGTTGTGAACGACGATGGCAGGTCAATACCCTCGTGGCAAAAAGCTCCATTGCCAGCGCCGTGGCTGCCGGTGGAATTGAAAGACATCTTGTTCACGTCGCCGTTTTCGTTTCCCGGACAGCTCTTACGAGTGGAGCATGCCCGCGCGCTTGGCGTTTTTCGCGAAACGTCCCTGTTTTGCGGCGACTGGGAGCTGTGGGCGAAATTAATTGCGCATCATGGCGGCGCCCAGGCCGACGCGACAGTCGCTGTGTTCCGCGAGCATGGCGGATGGGAACGAGGTTCCCATCGCGTATTCCGCAGCGGGAAGACTTACGGGCTGATCGCCGTCCAGCAGAAGCGCAATGTTGCACTGGCTCGGCAAGTAGGTTTGACGGCGCGATTTGACCGGTGCGAGCGGCTAAAATCTGCGCCAATGCCGACACGCTACGTGCTAAAATACGGGGCCGGTTTTTCGCCGCGAATGCTGCGTTACAATGTCGGACTTTATTTTCGCTCGACGCCGCCCCACCTCGCGTATCGTTTTGTCCAGACTTTGATTCGGTTTTTCGGGCCGCAATTCGCGCGGATGCTTTCAAAATTCTGGAATGTGCTTCGTTAGGACGCTTCTAAGGAAACACTGATTTAATCCCTCCGTCTTCATTTATTACTGACGACCCGCCATCGT
>CAYMCQ010000070.1:0-22603 GCA_964389025.1 uncultured Verrucomicrobiota bacterium | reverse complement strand
TTGAGGAACCGTTACGCCTTCCATCCTGCAAACTCCGTCAACAGCACACCAATTTAGGAACGATGTGTGGATGCGCCCAATCCGTAAGGGCTTTTCAGCGCAAGCTCCGGAGCGTTGCAAGAATTTCCTTTTGCAAAACTTCCGCCGCATTTTGGCCGAACGGCAAATTTACGGCTTTGCTGCCGCTGGATTGGTGTTCCCCTCCGCGAGCTTTCGCTTGGCAAGCTGGCTTTGGAGATACTGGTCCGGCGGCGCCTGCTGCCACGCGGAATACCAGATGTCGCCGAGCAATTGCCCGGACTTCACGATTTGTCCTTCGAGAAACGCCCTGCCTTGCAGTCCCACTTCGCCTTCGCCGGAAAGTTTTCCGTCCTTGTCCATTTGATACAGCGGCTCGACAAGCTTGTGCTGCTCGGAAATGAAGTTCATTGCCACGCGGAACATTTCATCCGGACGCGCGGACTTTCCGTTCAATGAAACAAGCTGCGCCGGACGGATGTTTTTTTGCATCGCCTTGGAATCCGCTCCGCCGATTTTGCCGAAATATCCGCCGTCAATCCAGGCGTGAATGCTCGTCTTCGTCGAGTAACCGCGCGGATTCGCGCCGATCCAGCCGTGATGATGGATCGTAGTGTGCAACGGCTGCGATGCATCGCCAACGTAATGTCCCATCACGCCCATGATGTAAATGATGCTGGCCTCCGCGTTCGCGATTTCTTCCGGCGTGCCGCCGTGTTGCTGATATGTCTTGAGATAAGAAAACCCAGATTTCAGTTTCCCGTAATTTTCCGTGATGGCCCACGGCAACAACCCCGCCCAGATGTATTTGTGCGCCGGGTCTTCTCTGGCCGCTGGTGGAAAACTTTCCGGATGCGCCTTGCGCGCCGCGGCAACCTGCGAAACAAAATCATACCGGAAAACCGGCAGCGACTCCGGTGTAAATCCGCAATGCGCCAGTTCCTCGATGTCTATAAAGTGGTCTGGCTCCTGACAATGTTGCAACGGCAAGTCCGGGGTGTTGCGCCAGCGGTCCGCTTCGCCCGCGAGAAAAGCGATGCGCTCCTTCGCCGCCGGAGTCTGGACGAAGCGTGGAAAATCCGCCGGCAACGAGGCAATCGCGAGCTGGTTGACAAGCCGATGACCGTCATAGTCCCACGCTAACGCCGTCGTTTCAAACAATGCCGGAACAATTAACAAACTTAAGGCGACAATTTTTTTCATAAGTTGCAGATTGGACGACAGTTTAAGGATTCTCTTTCAATGAGCGAACAAAATAATCGCGTCCCGTTGCGTGTTTGAAATCCTGAAAATTCTGTCCATCCTGTCCGCGTTAAAATGAAAATCATCACCGACGAAGGTTGCATGGGCTATCACGAGCGCGGCCATCCCGAACGACCGCAGCGCATCAGCAAAACCCTGGAAAAATTGCGGGCGCAAACCGATTTGAAAATTGAATGGGCAAAACCTCGCGCAACCGACGAAAACGTCATTCTTCGCGCGCACTCACCGCAACTCGTGAAGCGCCTTGAGATTCCGACTGGTTTCGATGGCGATACGCCGCACTTTCCGGACATTGCGAAACTGGCCCGCCTATCCGTCGGCGCAGCGCTCGAAGCATTGCATTGCGCGCGCAATGGCGAGACGGTTTTCAGCCTCATGCGTCCGCCCGGCCATCACGCCACACGCGACCACGCCATGGGATTTTGTTACCTCAACAACATCGCCATTGCGGCGCTTGAAGCGCTCGCGACCGGAGCGAAGCGGGTCGCTGTTTACGATTTCGACGTTCACCACGGCAACGGCACGGAAGACATCTTGCTCAACAAACCGGGCGCGGCTTTTTTCTCCATACACCAGTTTCCCTGTTACCCCGGCACGGGAGCGGGCAATGTCGGCGACAACTGTTTCAATTTTCCCGTCGCGCCCGAAACGCCGCGCGCCGAGTATCGGAAAATTTTGCAACGCGCGCTCGACGAGTTGAAAAAATTCAAGCCCGATCTCGTCGCCATCTCCGCCGGTTTCGACGCCTACGCCCGCGACCCGCTCGCGCAGGAAACGCTCGAAGTGGAGGATTATCACTGGCTCGGGCAGGCGATTCGCGCGCTCGGTGTGCCGGCGTTCAGCCAGCTTGAAGGGGGTTACAGCAGCGCTTTGCCCGAACTTATTTTTGCCTATCTCAAGGGACTGAACAATCTCTGATATGAAAACACCACGACCCGCGATCACGACTTGCAAAATTACCCTGCTGGCGCTGGCGCTCGCCTCGCTGGTCGGCTGCGCCACAGAACGAAACCCGGCCAGGCAAATCGTCAGCACGAAAGCGCCCTTCAAAATCGGCGATGCCGTCGTGACCGCCGAAGTTTTCCGGCGCGGCAAACCCGCGCCCACGATGATCAACGTCCACGAAAACGAAAGCACCTCCGTCGCCGCCGGCAAAGTGATCATTCAACTGTCTGGCGGACGGCTCATCAAACTTTCCCACAGTGGGAAGCGCCTCGTCCGCTTCGGTCTCAACGGCCAAAACTACGTGTTCGATCCGAACCGGATTTTTTCCGACGCCGGCATCCGGCGGACGCTCGAAATGCAAGGTGAAGGCGTTTATTCCGAAGCCGCGCATCGCGCCGTCAAAACTTTCGCCACGCAATACCTTTCCCGCTTCGCGCTGGAACGCGAGCAGGCCATCATCGCGCTGCACAATAACGGCGGCACGTTCTCCATCCGAATTTACCAGCCCGGCGGGGAGCACGCCGACGCCGCGGCCACCGTCCAAGTCAGTCAACAACGCAATCCCCGCGACTTTTTCTACGTCACGGACCCGCGGTTTTTCGATTACCTGAAGGAAAGGGGTTTCAACGTCGTTTTGCAGGACAATGACCGCGCGCCCGACGATGGCTCGCTGTCCGTGTTCTTCGCGCACAAAAAAATCCCCTATGTGAACATCGAAGCCGGGATGGACCACCTCAACGCACAGATTGAGATGGTGCGCGTCGCCCGGGAAATGCTCGACGACCTGGGCTTGCTCAGAGGCGGTCGCGACGGCATTTAGCCGAGGCATGCGGCAAACACGGATGCCTCGGAATGAAGACTGGTTTTGTTTAAAAGAGACGTTTGATGCGATAATACGTGGCATTATCTGGAGCTGACGCGACGACATGATATGTGCCGATGCCCGTCTGAGTGATCGTGGCACTGATGTCCGCGTATGGCCCGTCCGCTGTCGTGGAGGATTGAAGCTTGAACGCACTGGCCGGCTCCGCCGTGTCGGGGTGGTTGAAGTCAATGAGAATACTGCCGCCCGACTTCACAACACTAGTGACGCGGTATTGGAAAGCTCGAACCACGCGGACGTTGTCATAGATGATGGCAGAGCTGCTGAGGCCAACCGAATCAAATGGATCAACGTAACCGATCATGATGTTGCCGCTGGTGGTTCCTCCCGTGTTCGTATAGCTCAGGATTTGCGTGCCGTTGACCTTCAAGGCAACCACGTTGTTGATCTGGCTGGCTTCGACGTCCGCCCAAATTGAATTCGTCGAGGGAATGAGGTTGGATGGGAGTCCCGCGACAGCCCACGGCGGCGCTTTGAAAATTCCCGTCAGACCGGTAAATGACGTGAAGGTCTGCTTGGTCGGGTTGTTTCCGGTCAGCGGCAGGCTCCAGAGCGCATAGGAGTTGACGGAGGATTGATTGTCGGCCAGCACATCGAAAAACAACCCGTCGAAAGTCAATCCCGGAGGCGGCCCGCCACCGCTGAGGCGGAACCAGTTGGTCTTGGTGCCCGAGTGGTTGATGCCGAACAATGCGCCTTCAGTCGCATTGTTGCCACCGGCATCTATCAGATACATGTCAAACCGCAGCGCGTAGTCTCCGCTGAAGTTTTGCCCGTTGGGATAGAAGTTGATTCCTGCGGCGCCCAATGGCGTTGAGTCGAGCTTGTTGACCGTCATTTTAAGGCCACGCGTGGTGCCGTTGGTTGAATGCGGGGCGGACGGAATACTGTCGAAGCTGTAGTCATAGTTAAAAGCGAACGTGTAGTCATCAAAGCCATTGGTGCTTCCGAACCGCAGCGTCCAGTTGCCTGTAGTGTCCGTGTCAAAGTTGTCCGAGAATAAAACCTCTTCGGGCGGCAAGGTGGCGTTCACAATCGTCACCGTCCCCGCTGTGCTGGGCGAGCCGATGGTGTATTCGCCCCCGCCCGCCGCCGCCAGACTGCAAATGACTGTTTCGTTGGTTTCGACCAAAGAATCGTCGAGGGCATAAATCTGGAAAGCCTTCGTCACATTACCCGGATCAATTGTCACCGCGTCGGCGTAAAAGTCGGTGCCGCTGGTGGCCGAGCCGGTGAAGGAAAGATTGACCGTGAATGTCGCCGCATTGGTGTTGCCCCGGCGCGTGATTTGATAGCGTGCGTAGTCGTTGGTGCGCTCGAACATCTGGGTGTGGAGGTTCGTGATGGAAAGTTCCGGCGTCTCGTTGTCCACGATGGCCAACGTCGCGCTGGAGGGAGATCCCAAATTGTAAGTGTTGCTCAAATTGAGGCTAAACGTGACGGTCTCGGTGAACTCCGCGATGGAATCATCTACCGGGACGATGCTGACATTGGTGGTGTTTTGGCCAGGGAGGAAAGTCACGGAATCTGAGATTGCGGTGTAATCCACTCCGTTTGTTGCAGTGCCGACGATATTGTAGCCGACGGTCAGAGGATCAGCCGTGCCTCCGCCGCGCGTCAGAGTGAACACGCCGTTTACCGGCCCCGCCTCAGTTGCAACCGGAGTCGTTGCCTGCACAGTGACCTCCGGAAGCTGGAGGATGGTAAGAGTGCCATCGGAACCTGTGGTGACCACCGAATTTCCGCCCGGTGAATAGATGCGCAACATTTGCTGCCCGGAACTCACCGTATAGAGATTCCCGACTGCATCAAAGCAGATATCTCGTCCGATGGAAGTCGTGGGCGTCGTCGGCATGGTGATAAGATTGGTGATGTTCGGGACCCCGGACTCCAACGGCAGGATTTTGGCTGCGTTCGTATTCGCCTTGAAACCGACCAGATACCTTCCATCGGGCGACACGGCGAAACCCCGCATCTCCGAGAAATGAACATCAAAAGCGGCGGGGTCGCCCGTGAAAGTTCTCCACGCCGACAGCGAGTTCCAAAGGTTGGTCATGCCATCGGAAGAAAGCACGAAAATGCCTGCGGTTGTGGCATTGTCTGCGCGTCGGTTCGAGCCATACCATTTGCCGTCCGGTCCACGGTCAATCTTGCTGACTTGAGAGAATGCCCCCAACGTTCCATAGCTCAAATATTTGGTTGGCAGACTGGTGTATGGCAGCGTTCCCGATCCAATGTTATACAGCCACACGCTGTTCCTCTCAGTCGGGTCGGTTGTTTCCCTGTCCGTCTGCAAATCTTCGTCCTGCGCATAGACGGTCAGGTTCACACCCACAGAACCTTCCACCCAGCACGAAGCGATGCTACCATGGATTCTGCTGGAGGTCACCGGAAACGGCCCGCCAATGCCGTCTAAAACATTTGTGGCAAACGAATTTGTCGCTACGTTGGGGTCCGTAACGAAGAGCGCCCCATTGGTGGCGGACCAATCAGAGATGAAAAGATTGTCATCCGGCCCAACAAACAGACGGTATGGACTTTCTGTGCCAGTCGTGCCATCAGAATCAAAGACCAGCCCGGCAGTTCGAGCTGTGTCGCCTTCGCCCAGCGCATCCGTCTGGTCCGCGTTCAGCAGGTAAAACCCTTCGCCAACAGTGCGCGGACCCAGATTAAATTCATTTGAAGCCACGGTTCCAGCCGTGGCCACGGAAACATAAATGCGGCCGAAATACGGGCTGTTGGTGTTCTTGTTCACCGCCACGCCGCGTTGGTTGACGAATTTGACAAAGTTGTTGGTGTCCACGCTGATTTGATTTGTGACTCCGGATTGCCAGCCCGCACTGCCGGCTTTTGACACCTGCACTTTATACACGCCCGAGATTCCCAGATTTGTCACGGTGAGGCCTTGAGGCAGCGGCCCCAAATCATTCGTCACGGCACCGCCGCTGGAGATGACTTTGACTCCGTCCGCGCTCTCATTGAGCCGGAACGATATAATGCCTGCGCTGTTCGTCAGTGCCGTGGCGTAAGGAGTTGCCCCCACGCGCAGCGCCAATGCGAGCGGGAAGACGGCTAAACCTGCAACGACGGCAGCGAGGATTTGAGAGGGACGATTTCTGAGTGATTGTTGACTATTCATAGGAACTGATGGTTTGGAATGGCAGCGGGTTTTCGATTTAAAATATTCTGCAAATCTGTATAGTAACTTATAGTGAAAGCCTGAAAGAGCGCAATGAAAAAACAACGGGCAGACGGCATCTTTCGCGACGCTTCGTGAGAAACTCGCGCATGTTCTGGAGCGAATGGAGCAAGCCAACACGGTGAACAAGCCGGGCGCAGCCGCCACGAAGACAAAACAAGGCTGTATTTTGACAAAGGATGTGGATCAAGCATGAGCGATGACAACCCGTTTATAGACAGCCGGTCAAACCACCGGGTTACAATCAAAGTGGAAAGGAGAATGAACCGCCGAAAAATCATTCAGGCATCAATGTCATTGAGCCGCCCTGGTTTGTGCCGGGGAAAAATCCCGCGCCAAAGATTTCCTCCTGAAGCAACACGCCTTTGAGCGCGGTCGGTTTGTTCGTGTAGCCCGGATGCGCGAACGTCCCGGTCAAGCGCCCGGTTTGCGGCGTCAACCTCAACTTCAGGGAATTATTCGGAGCCGTCACCACCAGCGAGTTGTTCGCGTCGAGGACGAAATGATTTGTCAGCGGCGGATTGAGATTTCCCCCGGACAAGATGGCCATGCCGCTCGTGATGTTGACGGCTCGTGTGCCGGCACCCGGAGTTGAGTAGCGTGACGCGATGAGCGCCGAGACATTCGTGAAGCCATTCGGGTAAAAAATGTTTGTCGCAACTGGCGTCTTGATCCAGTTCACGCTGCCCGCGAGCGTCGAATCCGTCACCCTCAGCCAGCCGAAAACGCAGCCTTTCAATTCCTTGTTCGTCGTGACGAGTGCGCCGTTGGTAATCGCCAGCGGGCCTGTGTAGAGTGGCTGATAAAACGGCCAGTCGCCGTTTTTGGAAATGATTGCGGTCTGGTTGAGCGGCATCGCGTCTGCCAAAGCGCCGGACCAACGCGCCCTGCCAGACGAATCAATCGTGACAAGGCCGCAGCCAAAACCCGGCGGAAGAGTTGCCGCGTCGCTGCCGCCGGGAATGAGCGCTGTGAAACGATTCGTGAACGCGGTCGCCGGATTTCCAACCGACCAAACGGCCCGGTCTGCGCGCAACGTGGAAGTCCACGAATCACCGCCCACGCTGCCGTAAATCCGGTCACTCGCACCGAAATGATTTTCAAAATCCAGATCCAGATTCACCGCGAGCGGCGGCTTGCCGAACTTCGCCCGCGAAATGGTCACGGTGGCTTTTCCGTCCAGACCAAATTTTCCGGCGAGCGCGACGGTGTTTCCGTCCACCGAAATTTTTCCCGTGAACGCGCCGTTGTTTTTTATCGTCGCGCCCAGAAAGCCGGCGCTTTGGTGCGCCACGCCGTTGGTGTCGGCGAACAGGCCGCTGTAAATTCCGCTGACCGGCGCAAACGGATTCGTCACGAAGCCGGCTTCAATCAGCAAATTCGTTTGCATGAAAAACGCGAGCGCAGCATTGGTGGAAGCCACGTCCCCGCTCCAGCCGGTGAAAACGTAGTTCGCGCCGGGCAGCGCCGTGACCTGGTATCTGCGCCCGATCTCGAGAAAACTCCCGTCAAAGTCCGGCGAAATCGAGCCGAAGCCGTTCGTGCGCGCGATCAATTGCGAGAGGACGACGAAAAAGAAATTCCGGCTCGCCTGCGACGATTCGTTGCCCGATGTGTCAACGCTTTTCACGTGAATCGTGTTCGTGCCGGGCAGCAAATTCAACGTCGCCGACCAGTTGTTCGTCCCGATTGCGGGAATAAACGGCGCGCCATTCCACTGATAAACCACGCCCGTCACGCGCACGTTGTCTGCCGCAACACCGGAGACGGTCACAACGTCGTTGCTCAAGCGCGCGTTGTTGGGCGGCGAACTGATGACGACGACGGGCCGGTTCGTGTCGAGCAGCACGAGCAGCCGCGCGCTGGCGCTGGCGGCCACGCCGACGATGTTCGATACCGTGACGGAATATTTTCCGGTGTCGGACGGTTGCGCGTTCGCCAGCGTGAAGCTGCTGCCCGTGGCGCCGCTGATTTCCGCGCCGTTGAAGCGCCATTGATAATTCAGCGGCGCTGTCCCGTTCGCCACGACGGAAAAAACCGCGTTGCTGCCGGGAGCGATGTGCCCGCCCTGCGGCTGCGCCAGAATCGAAGGCTGCACGACGATGACGGACGCGGCGGCAGACTGCTCAAACGCGCCGATGTCAATCGCGTCACTCACAGGCCGCAGCAGGACCTCGCCATTCGTGTAAGGCGTGCGCGGCGGCGGCAGAAACAGTGGCGCGGCCAGCGGCGATGGAAACGGAAAATCCGGGAGGCCGGCCGTCGGGGAAATTCCCGCGTTGAAAAGCTGGCTGTTCGTTTTCGGCGCGAGAAGGAAGTTCGTGACATCAACGAAAGCCGGGTTGGTTCCAATGATCGTTCCCGTCCATTCATCCGGCACGGTGTAGGAGTTTTTCTGCACCCAATTGTTCGCTCCCGCGAATGAATTCGACGCGCCCGCCGGCAAAGGGTCCTGACGCACCATGACCAACAACCCGCCGTTGCGGTAAAAAACGTTGTTGTGGGCCTCAAAGCTTTCCCGCCGTCCCACCATTTTGAAAATGGCGTAGTTCAGCCACCAGTTCCGGTCGGCGATGACCGTGTTGTTCACGAACCGATAGCGGCCATTGCTCGAACCCGCGCCGTCACTGCCTAATCGGGCGACTGAGCCATTGGAGCTTTCAAGCTTGTAAAAAACATTTCCTACCACGTCAGAATCCTCCCGCACCGCATCCGGTGGCGCTGATTGGCTGTCGGGATCCGCGCCGATCAAATCCAGTTCGTGAAACGCCGAGCCTTCGATCCAGTTGTAGTAAATTTCGTTGCGGCCCACACGCGATTTGACGTTGTTGCCGCCGTTGCCGTCGTGGATGAAACAGAACTCCAGCCTGAAGACCGCGTTCGGATGGCGCAAGTTGGCGGACTCGACGTAAATCTGGTGCGCGTGATCCTCGAAGCCGCAATGATGCACCTCCACAAATTGCACCGTGAGCGAGCCTGCCACCGTCGCTCCCGCGATTCCGTTCAGCGGACAATCATGCACCACGCTGTCGCGCAGCGTTGTGTCGTCGGCCGCGTTGTAAAAACCGCGCAGCGCGTTCGGGTCGCCCGCAGCGGTCACGTCAAGGCCTTCGAAGATGTAATGGCCAGCGCGGACGCGGATGACCGCATTGCCTGCGGCGGAGCTGCCGCCGGAGATCACGGGACGAAGGCCGTTCACGCGGACGCCGCGGATGGTTATTTTTTCCGCGGCGGTGCCGTCGTTGTCGAACGTGACTCCGCCGGTATAAGTCGCGTCGCCGTCCACTTCCACCACGTCGCCCGGCGCGAGCAGCCGCGCGACGGACTGGAGGTTCGTGTATGTGCGCGCGGGGCCGACCTGATAAATCGCCGCGCCGGCGCAGTGGGCGAATATCGCGAGTGCGATTGCGGTGTGGCGGATGAAAATACGCACGGCTTTTGGGATGTTCGCCTGATTGTCGCTTAAAAACGCCGCCACCGCGAGCAAATTGTGATTCGCAGAAAAACTGCGTGTCAATTCTCCGCCTTTGCGCTAAGTCATTGCCGTGACAAAACCGCGCCGCATCCGCAACCTCGCGCTCATCGGCTTCATGGGCACCGGCAAGTCCACCATCGGGCGCATCGTCGCTGACGAATTGAAATTCAAGTTTCTCGATACCGACCACATGATCGAATCGCGCACAGGAAAAACCGTTTCTCAAATCTTCGCTGACACCGGCGAAAAAAACTTTCGTGAACTGGAGCAGAGCGTTGTCAATGAAGTTGCGGGCGTGGAGAAAACCGTCATCGCCTGCGGCGGTGGGCTGGCTGCGAACCAGGAAAATCTGGACAGCCTTAAAACCCACGCCCTCGTCGTCTGCCTCTGGTTGTCGCCGGAAAAAATCTGGGAGCGCGTCCGGCATCAATCGCACCGGCCGTTGTTGCAGGACAAAGACCCTCTCGGAAAAATCCGCGCGCTCCTTGCCGCGCGCGAGGCGTTTTACAAACAAGCCGACGTGCTGGTGAACACAGAGATGCGCTCGGCTAGGGAAGTCGCGCAACACGTGCTCCACGAATTTCAACTCGCGCGTTTGAAATCGTAATCGTTCTCGTCGTCGTCCATCGAAAACCAAAGCACGAAAATCGAGGACGAGAACGAGAACGAACCGAATGCAGCAATGAAAGAGACAATCCGCCAACACGCGCGGGAACTTGGCTTCGACGATTGCCGGTTCACGACAGCGAACCCGCCCGAGTCCGCCGAAAAATTCCAGCAATGGCTCGCCGCCCGCCGCCACGGCGAGATGAATTACCTCGAACGTAATGCGCGCAAGCGAATCGAGCCGCAGGAAGTTTTGCGCGACTCAAAAAGCATCATCACACTCGCGGTGTCTTATGAGATAGCCGATAGCCAATCGCCGATAGCCAACTCGCCACCGCCGACAACCGATCGGCTATCGGCTATCGGCTATCGGCCATCAGGCTTGATTGCCCGTTACGCCCGCTTCACCGACTACCACGACATCATTGGCGAACGGCTGAAACAACTCACCAATTTCGTCAACCAACTCGGCGGCCAGAATGCCCGCTCGCTCTGGTATGTTGACACCGGCCCGCTGCTGGAACGCGACATCGCCCAGCGCGCCGGACTTGGCTTCACCGGCAAGCACACGAACCTCATCAGCCGCAAGCTCGGCAACTGGATTTTTCTTTCCGAAATCATCACCACGCTGGAACTGGAACCCGACACGCCGGAAAAAAATCTTTGCGGCACCTGCTCGCGCTGCATTTCCGCCTGCCCGACGAACGCCATCACCGCACCGTTCCAACTCGACGCGCGACTTTGCATCTCCTACCTCACCATCGAGCTGAAAGGCTCGATTCCTGTCGAACTGCGTCCCGCCATTGGAAACCGGATTTACGGCTGTGACGATTGCCTCGCCGTTTGCCCGTGGAATCGTTTCGCCCACGAAGGAAATTTGATGAAGCCGCACGCGCGCGAAGATTTGACTGCGCCGGATTTGATTGAGTTGCTTTCTCTCAACGACGCAGCTTTCAAAAAGCGCTTCGCAGGGACACCGATGCTGCGGACAAAGCGGCGCGGCCTGTTGCGAAACGTCTGCGTGGCGTTGGGAAATGTCGGCGATGAATCGGTTTTGCCAGCGCTGGAAATAGCTTCACATGATCCCGAGCCGTTGATCGCCGAACACGCGCAGTGGGCCATGGAGCGAATCCAAGCCCGGCAGCCCTCCGGCGGCACTCAATCCACTGGAACAGCCTTCAACTGATCAGGCGTGAATGGTCCCGAGTGACCCGATATCTCCTGCCGCACCTGCTTCACCTGCGCCGCCGTCACTTGCGGCGCCTTGTTCCCCCAAGCCTGACGAATATATGAAAGCAGCGCCGACAAATCCTCATCCGACAGCCCCTCGCCCTGTGCCGGCATTGACGGCACGGCAGTCCATGCCTGGCCGCTGACGGTAATCGGCCCGGTCAACCCTTTCAGCGGAATGCGGATCAGCCGCGCGGGGTTTTTTTCATTCACCCAATCGGATCCGGCCAGTGGCGGTGCCTGGCTGGGAGATCCCAACCCATTCTGCTGATGGCACGGCTGGCAACTCATGCTGTAAACCGCAAGCCCCTTCGCCAGATCGGCCCCGCCCGGCGCGAGCGGGTGCGAACCCGCCACGTGCTTCAAATCCCGATACGGCGCATAGACCAGCGGACTGAAACCGCCGGCGTGAATGTCCATGTAAACAAGCCCCGCGAACAGCATCATCACAAAAAGGATAAGCAGGACCAGCAACGGCGTGCCGCGGTCTTCCGCCGCAGCCAGGACTTCAGCTTCAGCTTTCTTGGTTTCAACGTTCATTGTGCAGGGGCATTTGTCGCAGGCGCATTGGTGCCGACGCTGGGAATTTTCGGCGCAGTCATCGGCGTCTCGAACAACGGCGTGACCACCCGCTGGCTCGCCAGATACGCCACCAGCGCCTTCGCTTCAGTGGTGGGAACGATCTCAAATCCCGCCGGAACTGAATCCACCTTCAGCGCATCCGGTGATGGCGTTCCGCGAATCTTCCGTTGCTCGAACAAAAACCGGAACGGCGGCATCGTGGACTTTTTCACTTCCACACGGGGATTGTAAAGGTGGAGCAGGTTCCAGGTTTCATCCCGCCGCGCGCCGACGTTCGCCAGGTCTGGCCCCACGCGCTGCGAGCCAAGCAGCACCGGGTTGTCAAACAAGTAATCCTGCGCCACGGTCTGCCGCACGCCCCAACCGCGCGCGATGTCCGCGCCGAGCGGAACGACCACCTCTTCAGCATTCGCGCCGGCCTTGATCAAGGCTTTCTGAGCGGTGTCGGCGAAACTTTTTTCCACGTTTTGGAAAATCGGTCTGGGCAAGCTCGCCAACAATTCCGGAGCGTGGCCGGTGGCAGATTTCGCGGCAAGCTTTTGGATTGCGTTCACCACTTCGACTCCATTCGTCCCCGCTTCAATCAGCATCACATCGAAAGTCGTCCCCGTTTGCCTCACTTCCCGCGTGTGGCAATAAGCGCAGCCGTTCGCGCGATAAACCTCCGCGCCGAGCTGCGCGAGGCCGGGTCGCGGCGACGGATAAATCGCGCCGGAGCCTCCGGGTTTTTCCGGCAGACCGTGCTGTCGCGCGAGCCAGTTCGTGCGCGATTCGAGCGCGGCGAGATGGTCGGCCTTGTCGGGCGTCTGGCCGCCGATCTGCGCGGTGGGCAGAAAAACCATCCCGAGCCATGACGCGGACAGCGCACCCAGCGTGCCGAGGAAAATCAATGCGCCGGACTTCATGCGGCCTCCGATCTGTTCGGGCAGTTCTCAGCGCAAAAGCCCCGGCAAACACGCAGCAGGTTCGCCACGCAACAACTGGCGGCCACCAGAATCAAAACGTCCCCAAGCGTGCTGACGCGCAAAAACATCAACGTCTTCTGCAAAACTTCCGGGAACGCCACGCCGGGATTCGCCAGCGCAAGCCCCTCGACGACGCCGCCCGCGGCGAGCGCGATGAAAAAGATCAGGATGCCGAACTTCGCCGTGACCAACTGGATCCGCGCCGCTTTTGGACAGGCGACTTCCTTGTGCGTCAGGCGCGGAAGGATGTCGTAGATCGCGCCGAAAACCGTCATCGCAAAAAATCCGAAGAGCAGGAAGCGGCTCGTCGCTGGATTGAGCCATGTGAAATTCGTGATAACGGCGACTTGCGGAATTGCCGTGGCCGCGCCGATCAAAATCGAAATGACCCACGCCGGCAGCGCCCATTGAAGGAAGCGCAACGCGATGTTCCCCCGGATCGCGGAGCAGTCACCGCCGATTGTCCGGCAGACGTTCATCACGATGCCGATGACAGGCACGATCAGCAAAACGCTTGCGACTGTGCTGATGGCTGGAATCCACGCTGGCACCGGCGCGCCGACTGGAATCCCGGCCCACGGCGCGATGAAGAGGAACAGCCAGAAAGAAAACAGCGCGAGCGAGCGGTTGTGGACCGGACGGCCAACGCCAGTCGGAATGAGATGAAAAACAATCCCAAGCCCGACGAGCGCGAACCAGACTTTGAGGTTGTTGACGAACCACCAGTTGATGACCGCCTGCACGACGCCGCGAACGGGCGAGAAGACCAGCAGCAGATTTGCCGTCGAGAAAACCCATGGGAACCAGAACAGCGCGGCGATGAGGAACCATTGCGCGACGGAAAGTTCCCAACCGCGGCGATGCGATGAAGTCACGAGCGTGGAAATTCCGATGAGCGTGTAGCCGATGAACAGAATCGGCGAGGCGTAGCGCGGAATCTCCAGCCAGTCGAAGCCGGTGCTGTCGCCATTCAAGATTCCCGCGATGCCGAGCAGCGCGCCGAAGTTCCAGACCAGCGCGCCGACAGCGGCGAGGCCGGGAAGCATGACGCGCGTCTGGCCGATCCGCGAAAGCAACGCGAGGCAGACTCCCAACCCGGCGGGAATCGCGAAGCCGTAGATGAATGCGTTGGTCGAGGCCGGATAAATCCGCCCGTAAGTCAGCCATGCGGAACCCGCCAAAAAAGTCGGCAGATGAAATTTCAGCGAAGCAACCAGCGCGAGCAGCGAACCGATGAACAGCCAGACCGCTGAGGTCAGAAACAAAAAAGTCAGGAGGAAACGCGCGCACTTGTCGCTGTCGCGCGATGCGGCTGAGGCATCGGCGCGCGCGGAAACGGATTGCGGTTGTGCGAGGCTGGCGCTCATTCAAACTACAGCGGACTATTCGGCAACGTTCGGCGGCGGAGCGACGGAAAACGCCGCGCGGGAAACCAGATTCGAGCGCGCCGCGGCTGGATTTTTCCATTCCTCGACCGTTAGTTTCATCGCGCGCCCGATCGGAAGATGCACGAGTCCCTTCTGCTGATTTTGCCATGAATAATTTTCCAGCGCGCTGGCGTTTTCGTTGCGGATCTCCGCGAGCGCCTTGCGGCGTTCCTCGGAGCGCGCGGCGTTCAGGTCGGCGGGCCTGGAATATTTTTTTATCGCCGCCACGAGCGCCGCCATGATCAAAAACGCGCCGAGGATGGCGACGACGTAAAACCAGACGATTTTTTTCTCGGAAGGTGTTTCGCTCATGGGTTGCCCTCGTATTTGGCGATGACCACGGACGAGACTTGCGGATGATGCAAGCCGAGCGCCTCGATCATGCGCGGGTCTTTTTGCGGATACGGCGGGTGCTTGCCGAAATCAATCAGCCACGCCAACGCCGCCGCGCCCGCGATGAACGCGAGGCACGCAAGGTCGAGCCAGTGCCAGACGAAACCGGTCTTATGCAAAACTGGAATGACGTTGAACGTCATGTCGCAGTAGTGCATGAACCACGCCCACGCCGCGAGCGGGACCATGATCCGGAAGTTCGTCTTGAAATCAATCCGCAGCAGCGTCAGGAACGGCAGAAAGAAATGGCCGAAGATGATGAGCAGCCCGATGGCTTTCCACATGCCCTTGTCGCGCTGGATATACCAGAACGTTTCCTCCGGCATGTTCGCGTTCCAGATGATGAAGTATTGCGAGAAATGGATGTAGGCATAGAAGACCGTGAACGCGAACCACAGCACGCCGACGTCATGGACTTGCCGGGGCGTGATGACTTGCGCGAGCGGGCCGGCTTTCTTCAACAGAACCATGAGAACATAGAGCGTGGCGAGCGTCGTCCAGACACTTTCGGCAAAATAATAAACGCCATACATCGTGGAGAACCATTCGTGCTCCAGCGTCTTGACCCACAGCACGCACGCCAGAGTCAACGTGATCGCGAACAGGAAAATTCCATAGCACGCGTGGAGGCGCATCTTGTAGGTGCATTGCGGTGAGCCTGTCTCGTCCTGGCGCAAAGACCATTTGCGGAGCGAGCGCGTCAGGAAACCCCAGATCAAAAACAATCCGACCGAAATCGCATACCACGTCGGCTTGTTCAACAACGCCTGCTTCGCGCTCAACGCGTGGTCGGGATGCGCCATCTGCATCCACGGATACATTTCCGGCGCGAACACTCCGATGGGAATCCAAAGCACTGCCATCACCGGAAACAACAGACACGACAGATGCTCGGTGACACGACGCAGCGGAACCGACCATGCCGCGTCGAACAAGTGATGGATCAACACCAGAAACAATCCACCGAGGCACAGGCTCAACACGAACATGTAAGCCATGAGATACGAGAACATCAGTTGCTGGCGAAGGCCCGGCAACAATCCGATCAATGCGAGCGCGAGTCCTGCGACCAGCAAAATCGTCGGCAGTTTCCGCCAGCGCGCGGCGGCGCTGGCCGCACTGGGATTTGAATAGGTTGTTTCGACGCTCATAACTATTTCGTTGGTTGAGCTTGCGGCGCTTTGGTTGACGGCGGTTGCGCGAACTTTGACCGCATTTCCGCCGGGACATCCTCGACACTCGCGAGATGGCTTCGTTGCAACGCGCGGACGTAGGCGATGATCGCCCAGCGGTCTTCGACCGTGATGATTCCGGCATAACCACCCATCTGCCCTTTGCCTTGCCCGATGGTTTCGAAAAGTTGTCCGTCCGGCTGCTGCGGAACGCGGCGACCAGCGGCATCGTGCAAATCCGCGATGACCGCCATGCCGAACTTCGTCGTGATGCCTTTGCCGTCGCCTTGCGCGCCGTGGCAGGGCGTGCAATAAATGTTGTAACGCTCCTGCCCGCGCGCCATCAACTGTTCAGTGACCGGCAACGGATTGAGTTCAACATAATTCGTCGTGCCCGTTTGCTTGCCCGTGTTCACCGGCGAATCTTCAAACGGATAAATTTCCTTGCCGCCTACGTTCAACGGCTCGCTTCGGGCAATCGTTCCCGAAACCGGCTGGCGCGAGCTGCGTGTGTCGCCGAAAAAGCGGTAATCCGTCTGCGGGCGGACTTTCGGCTGGCGATCCATGTCCGGGAAAACTTCGATGGGCGGCTTGCGCGACGTGCTGCCGCGGAAACCGGCGATGCTGATGACCGCGAGGATCACGAGGACGAACGGCAGCAGAAAATATTTTCCAAAACCTTGCATCATTCCTCCACCATTTCGATGTGCTTGCTGCCGGTTGATTCGAGCAGCCTGCGGGTTTCAGTCTCGGAATATTTCGCGTCGGCGGTTTCGATGACGAGAAAAAATTTGTCATGCGAGGCCAGCGCGAAGCGTTTGTGCTTGAGCAGCGGATGATGCAGGCGCGGCAGGCGGTTCAGGAAAAGCATCCCGAACAACGAACCGAATGCACCGAACAAAATCGTCAACTCATACGATGGCGGGAATGCGCCGTAAGGGCTGAACATCGGTTTGCCACCGACAAGAATCGGATAATCCACGGCGTTCATCCACCAGATCATCACCATGCCGGTCGTGTAGCCGGTGACGCCGCCGAGAAATGAAAACCAGCCGACCTTGGAATTTTTGATGCCCATCGCCTTGTCCATGCCGTGGATCGGGAACGGCGTGAACGTGTCCCACTTGCGGAATCCGGCGTCACGGACTTTTTCCGCCGCGTGCAGCACGTCCGCCGCGGTGTCGTATTGTGCGATGATGCCATAAGTTTTTGCGCCGCCATTCATCAGTGATGCCCTCCCGGTTTTGCGCCGCCGAGCGGATGATGCGGGTCAGCCTGCGGCGTCACGCCCTTGACTTCCGCGATGGCGATCAGCGGCAGGAAACGGATGAACAACAAAAACATCGTGAAGAAAAGTCCGAACGTGCCGAGATACGTGCAGATGTCCACCCACGTCGGCTTGAAATAATCCCAGTTCGACGGCACGAACTCGCGGTGCAGCGAAGTCACGACGATGACGAACCGCTCGAACCACATCCCGATGTTCACGAGGATTGAAAGCACGAATACAACAAGGATGCTATGGCGGATTCTCTTGAACCAGAACAGTTGCGGCACGACCACGTTGCAGATGATCATGCTCCAATACGCCCACCAATACGGCGCGGGTTTGACATCGAACAACGGCGCGATGATGAACGGATCGGCGGCGCGGTTTTCCAGAAATACAAATCGCTCGTAAGGATTGCCGCTATACCACGCGATGAACAGCTCCATCCCGTAGGCGTAGCCCACGATCGAGCCGGTTGCCAAAGTCACTTTGCACATCACGTCTATGTGCCGCATCGTGATGATGTCTTCGAGCTTGCAAAGTTTGCGCAGCGGGATGAGCAGCGTCAGCACCATGCCGAAGCCGGAGAAGATCGCGCCCGCGACGAAATACGGCGGGAAGATCGTCGTGTGCCAGCCGGGCAATTGCGAGACGGCGAAGTCCAATGAGACGATTGAATGCACGGACAAAACCAGCGGCGTCGAAAGTCCGGCGAGAATCAAATACGCTTTTTCGTAATTGCTCCAGTGGCGGTTCGAGTTCGTCCAACCGAGAGCGAACAAGCCGTAGCAAAATTTGCGGATTTTCGTCACCGCGCGGTCGCGAAGCACGGCCAAGTCGGGCACGAGGCCGACATACCAGAACAGCACCGACACCGTGAAGTAAGTCGAGACGGCGAACACATCCCACATCAGCGGCGAGCGGAATTGCGGCCAGATGCTTTGGATGTTCGGGATCGGGAACAGCCACCAGTCGAACCACACGCGCCCGACGTGCATCGCCGGGAAAATTCCCGCGCACATGACCGCGAAAATCGTCATCGCCTCCGCGGAGCGGTTGACACCGGTGCGCCAGCGCTGGCGAAGCAAATAAAGGATCGCCGAGATCAAAGTTCCCGCGTGGCCGATGCCGATCCACCAGACGAAATTGATGATGTCCCAGCCCCACATGACCGGATGCTGGTTGCCCCACACGCCGACGCCCGTTGAAATCTGATACGCGAGCAGCGCTCCGAGCATGCACATCGCAAGGAAGCTGGGGATGAACGCCATCCACCACCACTTCGGCGCCTTGCCTTCGGTGATCGCGGCGACGCGGTCGGAAATCCAGCCGAGCGAACGGTTGTTCGCGACCAGAGGAATGCGTTCCAGCTCCGGCGGAACCGGCGGCACGTTCACAGTTGTGACTCCATCAGCCATTAGTGTTTCTCTCCTTCCTTCGATTCATGCGCGCCCGTCTTCAATCCGTGTTCCTCGTGCTCGTGACTCTTGGCCTTGAACTCCTTCGTCGTCATCGGAATCTCGTAATAGTCTGGCATCGCGGGATTCGGATTGCGGACGCGCGCGAGATAAGTCAGGCGCGGCTTCGTGGCCAAAAATTCCAGCGTCGTGTAATCGCGCTCCTGCTCCTTGAGTTGCGACACGCGGCTGTTCTTGTCGAGCACGTTGCCGAAAACGATCGCGTCCGTCGGACACGCCTGCGCGCACGCCGTCGTGAACGTTCCATCCGGCACTTGCACGTCGCCCGAATCGCGCGCCTTGACCTTCTGGGAAATTTTCGCCTGCTCGATGCGCTGCACGCAGAACGTGCATTTCTCCATGATGCCGCGCATGCGCACGGTCACGTCGGGATTTTTCGCGAGGCGGATCAAATCCCATTCGTCTTCCGGTTTGCTGCCGCGATCAGGATTTTTGAACCAGCGCGCCAATTCCCACTCGCCGTCCGTCGCGCTCGTGAGCGGACTCTTGTAAAGCGCCTGGCCGAGTGGACGGCGGTTGTAATCGAAATAATTGAAGCGGCGGACTTTCCACGGACAGTTGTTCGAGCAATACCGCGTGCCGACGCAACGGTTATAGACCATCAGATTCAAACCTTCATTGTCGTGGACAGTCGCGTTGACTGGACAGACGCTTTCGCAAGGCGCGGCTTCGCAATGCTGACACATCATCGGTTGCGTCACGACTTGCGGGTCGTCCATCTGCCTTTCCTCCGGCAACGCAGGATTGCTGGCGAAGTAGCGGTCAATCCGCAGCCAGTGCATCTCGCGGCTCTTGCTCACGAGAAGTTTTCCGACGATGGGAATATTGTTTTCGCTCTGACACGCAATGACGCACGCATTGCAGCCGACGCACGAATTCAAATCCACCGACATGCCCCACTGGTGAAGCTCGCTCGAATTCTTGTCGAGAGGGTTCGGATAAAGCGGCCCGCCGTCTTTCGGCTCGTGGGCGTTCATCCCCTCTGCGAACTTCGGGTTCTTCTGAAAGTCAGACAGGTTCGCCTCGCGAACAATTGGCCGGCCTTCCATCGCCCAATGACCTTGCGTCGTGGCAAGCTCGGCAAAGTCGGAAGTCGCGGAGACTTTCGCACCGACTCCGAAATGCAGCGCCTTCGTGGTGCGTAACTTGTAAGCGTTGTAACCCGCGCCTTGCCCGACGCGGCCGGTCCTCTCACGACCGTAACCGAGAGCGAGCGCGAGGACATTGTCAGCCATTCCCGGCTGGATCCACGCCGGCGCGGTGACAGAACGGCCATCAAACTCAATTTTAATTTTCTGCGCGGCGCTGCGGGACGAGCCGCTGATGCTCTTGCTCAGGATGCCGAGGTCCTTCGCGGTCTTCGGGCTGACGAGCACGGCGTTTTCCCAGGTCAACTTTGTGATCGGGTCGGGCAATTCCTGCAACCAGCCGTTGTTGTTCCAGCGCCCATCATCAACCGAGTAGTCGCGATGAAAAATGATTTCGAGCGAGTCGCGCGACGGAGCAGCGGAAGCCTGCGCCGACTTGAGTGCGTCCGCAACAGCGCGGGAATTCATTTGAACTGAAACTGCATTCGGCTCGCTGCCGGCAAGGAATCCTTCGTGCAAAAATTTCTTCCAACCCTCATCGCCGCCGTTGCTCAATTGCGCGAACGTCGAGCGGACAATCTCGTGAGGATTCATTTCGTTGAAACCGCCGAGCCGCGCGAGAAATTCCAGTTCCGTGATCCCGTCGAACAGCGGCGCGATGAGCGGCTGGACCGGGACAAGCGAGCCATCGAACGCGCGGGCGTCGCCCCACGATTCGAGATAATGCGTCGCGGGAAAATGGTAGTTTGCGGTCGAGCCGGTTTCGTCGCCCTCGTAATAGCCCCAGCGGATGACTGTCTTTGCTTTTTTCTGCGCCGCTTCCCAATTCAAATCAGCCGGGGCATCGTAAACAGGATTTCCGCCGACGATGACGAGCGTTTCCACCGCGCCTCCCACCAAATCCCTCGCCAACACTTCGATGCCACCGAATTTTTCCTGCGGCACTTCATTAAACACGACTGTCTTGCCGATGTTGCCGAGCGCTTCGTTGATGGCGTAGGCGAGAACGTGAACCGCCAACGGCTGCTCAAATCCGGCGATGACGAGCGACTTGCCGGCGTTCGCGCGCAAATCCTTCGCACATTCGGAAATCCACTTTTTGTCAATGCCAGGGGGCAAATTCGCGCTGATGCCGCTGCCCGGCAGCAACTCCGACGCGAACGTTTTGGCGATTTCTGCCACGGCGCTCTTCGCGACACGCAACCGATGATCCGCATTCGCGCCGGTCAATGTCATCATCGGTTCGATGACGTAAAGCCGGTTCATCGAATCGGTCGGCTTGGAAATTTTGCGGCCAACGGCGAAGTCGCGGCAGTTTTGCGTCGTGTTTTCTTCCGAGCCTATGAAATCGCAGTCGAGCGAGACGATGACTTTCGCCGCGTCCAGCTTGAATTGGGGCACGACGGATTTACCGAAAGCGATCGAAGCGGCCTCGCGATGAATGTCAAAATCCACCGGCTCGTGCGCGAACCATTTCGCGTTCGGAAACTTCGACGCAAGCGCTTCGATCAATCGCGTGCGCGACGGCGAAGTGTTCCGCTGAAGCAAAACTGCCAGCCCTTTTCCGCTGGTGCCAGCGAGTTCGTCCGCTTGTTGCCGCAGAAAATCAAACGCAGCATCCCGCGAAATCCCGTTTCCGCCTTTCGCAAAGCGCTGCGCGCGGTCAGGGTCATACAAACTCAATATCGAAGCCTGCGCGTAGTGGTCTGTGCCCGCGTGCTTGTGATTTTTTTCGCCCATGCGAGTCGCGGCGAACTCTGTGTTGCCTTCAACTTTCGTCGGGCGGCCATCGCTCGATTTCACGACGAGCGGAATCGCGCCGCCGCGCGTCGGCATCGCCGTGGCGTAATATTGCGGGACTCCGTGGATGTAATTTTCCGGCTGCCTCGAGAACGGAAGAATCTTTGCCTCTGGACGACGACAACCAGTCAATCCCACACCTGCCAGCGCCAGCGACGCGGACATGATTTTCACGAAGTGCCGTCGTGAAACGGGATCGGTCAGTTCGCTCGCGCCTTGCGGAAATTCGCGCTCCAGCCATTCACGGAACTCCGGCGTGTCGGCCATGTGATCCAGTCCGCGCCAGTATTTGCGGCCCGTTTCCGGTTCAGGACAGATTGGAGGAATGGTTTTCATCGGTGACACGCATTGCAATTCGCCAGACTCTCGACGCGCCAGTCTTTCATCGCCTTCTTGCCCCAGTCCTGGCCGAGGTGTTTGTGCGGGTCGTAGTCGAGATCGGTGATCTTGTCGAGCGGTCGCAGGTTCGGCGCGGGATTGCGATGGCAGTCGAGGCAGAAACTCATGCTCAACGGCATTGCCTGCTGCACTTCGTCCATCTTGTTGACCTGCCCGTGGCAATGGACGCAACTGATGCCGCGGTTCACGTGGACGGAGTGATTGAAATAAACAAAGTCCGGCATCCGATGAATCTGCACCCACTCGATGGGCTTGCCGGTCTGCGCGCTTTCGCGGACGAGCGCGAGGCGCGGGTCGCTGGCGAGAATTTGGTTGTGGCAATTCATGCACGTGCCGCTCGCGGGAATATTTGAGAACCAGGATTTTTCAACCGCGCTGTGGCAGTAGCGGCAATCAATCCCAAGTTGATC
>CAYMCQ010000069.1:0-23313 GCA_964389025.1 uncultured Verrucomicrobiota bacterium | reverse complement strand
AGCGAGCCGGTGCCGAAATCCCACCACGCGCGCCATTTGCTCGGCGCATAGGTCGGATGATACGGACGCATCGCCGCCGGGCCGATCCACATGTCCCAATCCAGATCGGCGGGCACAGGCGGAGTTTCCTTTGGTCGCTCGACTTCGACGCCTTGCGGCCAGACCGGACGATTCGTCCACGCGTGAACTTCCTTCACCGCGCCGATTGCGCCGCTCCAGATCCATTCGCAAATCTGCCGCGCGCCTTCGCCGGAATGTCCCTGGTTGCCCATCTGCGTGATGACTTTGTGTTCGCGGGCGGCCTCGGTCAGCTTGCGTGTTTCGAAAATGGAATGCGCCAGCGGTTTCTGCATGTAGATGTGTTTGCCCGCCTTGATGACCGCCATGCCGATCACGCCATGCGTGTGGTCCGGCGTCGCGACGATGACGGCGTCAATGTCCTTTTGCTTTTCGAGCATCACGCGGTAATCGCGGTAAACTTTCGCGTTCGGATACAGCTTGATGATTTTGGCAGCGCGTTCGCCGGCATCCACGTCGCACAACGCCACGATGTTTTCGCCCGCGGCCGCAAGCTTGCTGAGGTTGTTCCGTCCCATCCCGCCCACGCCCACGGCGGCGATGTTGAGCTTGCCACTCGGCGGCGTTTGACCGCGCGCGCCAATCACGAAACTGGGCACGATGCTGAACGCCGCGACGCCCGCAGATGTGTGGGCGATGAAACTGCGCCGACTGGTTTTGCCGTTGCCGGGCTTTTGTGAGTTGGAGTTCGTGTTCATAAAAGTTTTTTCACTCGGTGTTCTGTGTTCGGATTTTAAGAGCCGACGGTTTTGGGCGCAACCCCGAAAGCTTTCGGGGCAGAAATAAACTTCGCGCAGCGGAGAACGGTTATTCCGCCGCCTTGCCCGAGGACAGGATCACGCGGTATTTCAGCACGAGCGGTTTGCCCGGCTCTAGCGTGATCGGTTCGAGGCCGGGATAGGAAACGTTGAGGAGCGCAAACGAGTGCCGCATCAGCCAGCCGTTCTTCGGGTAGCCGGGATTGGACGCATCGTCTTCCACGCGGATCGCTTCCTTCTTTCCCTGGAACGTGCCGAGGATTTCCGCCCACGGATGCCGCGCCAACACGCCGTCCTGTTCGGAAACGCCCTCATCGGTGCGGATGATTGTCTTCGCCGCGCCGCCATCGCGGGGCGCGGTGCGGAACGCAAAACCGCCGTAGCCTTTCTTGCCTTCCGACGTTCCGACAATCACCACCGGTTTCTCGATGGCCTCAAGGCACAGCGTGAAATCCAGTTCGCGGCGTTCGTTGGCGGTGGGATGGATGCGGATGTCCACGTCTTCCTTCACGAACTTGCGCTCGCCGTCGAACCAGCCGTTCTCGACCGCCAGCCGCGCCACCGGGCCGTTGGTTTCGCGCGCCGTCCAGCGCACAAATCTCTGGTGGAAGCCTTTCCCTTTCAAGTTCCACACGTCACCAGTCTTGCCGTCAAACGTCACTGAAGCCCATGCCCAGAAAATGCCGCGGTGATGCCGATGGTCCGGGTTAAAATCATCGGTCAACACCGTGCCGTCGGGCGCATAGACCGGATGCAGGTAAGTGGAGCGACGCGTTTCTTCCGGAACACCCGCGGCCAGGATACCGCCAAAGTTATAGACGAAAACCGGCTTGCCGTTCTCGGTCAATTCGAGCGATGCCGGGCTGATTTCGTGGAAAGCAAATGGCGATGCCGCCGCCAGCGCGGCGCAGTTCAAAGCGAACAGACTGACCGCGAGCAGGGAAGATGCACGGCGAGGTGGTTGAAAGATTGTGTTCACGCGCTTTCTTATGCGGGTTCGGTTCAGCAATGTCACGCAGATAAACTTTCTCCGAATGAATCAAACCCCTGGTTTAACTCCTCTGGTCGGCAACATTTTTCCTGAGTCAACACGCAACCGCCGCCTCAATCAAAGTTTTCTTGTGGCACTCTGCATTTAGCCTCATCCTTTCGTTTAACGCTCAATTATGCCGCACCAGCCGGAGTCAGATTCGCTCGTGAATTTCGTTTGCCGCACGATGCCTTTCGTTGCGGTCGCGATTTTGATGGTCGCATTTCCGGGTTTGTCCCGCGCGGCTGTGGACGTGTCAAAACTCCCGCCGCCGGCGAACAGGCAGATTGATTTCGTCCGCGATGTTCAGCCGATTTTTTCTTCCAGTTGTCATCAATGCCACGGCGCGACGAAACAGAAAGCGGAGTTCCGTCTCGATGACAAAACCGCCGCGCTGAAAGGCGGCGAGCTTGGGCCGGCGATTGTTCCGGGAAAAAGTTCCGAGAGTTTGCTGATTCATTTCGTCGGAGGATTGGTCGAGGGCAAAGTGATGCCGAAAAAAGGCGAGCGGCTGACGGCGGAACAAATCGGCGTGCTGCGCGCGTGGATTGACCAAGGCGCGGTCTGGCCGGACTCGAGCCTTTCGACTCAAGACTCAAGACTTAACCATTGGTGCTTCACGCCCGTCACCAAGCCGCGCCCGCCTGCGGTCTCGCTTCGAGCGGCGCAGGCCAGAAACACGATAGACAATTTCATACTCGCCAAGCTCGCCGATAAGAAACTCAAGCCTTCACGCGAGGCCGACCGTCGCACGCTGGTCCGCCGGCTTTACTTCGACCTGATCGGCCTGCCGCCGACGCCGGAAGAGGCAGGCGCGTTCGAGAAGGACAAGTCGCCCGATGCCTACGAGCGGCTTGTGGACAGGCTCCTCGCCTCGCCTCGCTATGGCGAACGCTGGGCGCGGCATTGGCTCGACGTGGTGCGCTTCGCCGAAACCACCGGCTTCGAGGTGAACACGCCGCGCCCCAACGCCTGGCCGTATCGCGATTACGTGATCCGCGCCTTCAACGAGGACAAGCCTTACGATCGTTTCATCCTCGAACAGATCGCCGGCGACGTCTTTGGCGAAGACACCGCGACGGGCTTTCTTGTCGCGGGGCCGGATGATCTGGTGAAAAGCCCCGATCCGGTGCTCACATCGAACCAACGCGCGGATGAGTTGCACGACATGGTCAGCACCACGGGCAGCGCGTTCCTCGGCCTGACGGTTGGGTGCGCGCGTTGTCACAATCACAAATTCGATCCGATTCCGCAGAAGGATTATTACTCTCTCAAGGCCGTCTTCGAGGGCGTGCGCCACGGAGAGCGCCGTCTCAAGACGCCGGAAGCCGAAGCGAAGGGGAAGGAACTGGAGCAAAACCGCCAGCGCCTCAAGGAAATTGACGCCAAGCTCGCCGACTTCGAGCCGCTGGCGCAGGTTGGTCAGGTGGACACAAATCTGTTGCGCGCTCCCGTCAACGCGCGGCAAAACACGGAGCGATTTGTGCCCACCACCGCGCGCCGGTTGCGCTTCACTGTGAACCAGACGACCGACGCTGAACCGTGCATTGACGAACTGGAGGTTTACACTACCGACACGCCCGCGACTAACATCGCGCTGGCGACCGCTGGCACGAAGGCGAGTTCGTCGAGCGTTTTTCCAAATTCGGAAATTCACCGCCTCGAACACATCAATGACGGCAAGCGTGGCAACAGCCGAAGCTGGATTTCCAACGAGCGCGGCAAAGGTTGGGTGGAACTCGAATTCGCGGAGACGGTTGCCATCAACCGCATTGTGTGGGGACGCGACGGCGAACAAAAATTCACCGACCGGCTGCCGACGGACTATCGCATCGAGGTGGCGACCGGCTCGAACGATTGGCATGTCGTCGCGTCGTCTGCAGATCGCCAGACCTATAAGCCGGGCGTAAAAGAGGAGCCATCCGTCAGCTTGGCCGGACTCAAGCCCGACAAGGTTGACGAGGTGAAAAAGTTGCAGTCAGAACGCAAGAATCAGGAATCACGCATCGCAGAACTGGCACGAGCCGGGATGATTTACGCAGGCACGTTCACGAACAAACCAGAGCCGACGTATCGGTTTCACCGAGGCGACCCGATGCAGCAACGCGAAGTGATTTCGCCCGGCGCGCTCGGCATCATTCCGGTGAAGTTTGAATCCCACTCTCGTGACGCCGGCACGCCGGCACACGCGCAAGGGCATGACCTCAACGAGAATCAACTGCGTCGCCTCACCCTCGCGCAGTGGATCGCCGACCCGGCGAATCCACTCACGGCGCGTGTGCTGGTGAACCGCCTCTGGCAATATCACTTTGGCGAGGGACTCGTGAACACGCCAAGCGACTTCGGCGCGAATGGCGCTCGCCCGACACATCCCGAGTTGCTCGACTGGCTGGCGGCGGAATTCATGCAACCGACTCGTAGCAGCAAAGGCAAGGAGGCTGTGACGCAAAGTTGGTCCATCAAACACATCCAACGTCTCATCGTCACCAGCGCGACTTACCGGCAGGCGAGCGACGCGCGCAAGGAATGTCTCGCGGTGGACGCCGCTTCGCGGCTGCTCTGGCGCTTTCCGCCGCGCCGCCTCGAAGCCGAACCGATTCGCGACATGATCCTCGCCGTCAGCGGCAAACTGGATTTACAGATCGGCGGCCCGGGTTTTAGTTTCTTCGAGCCGAATGACAATTATGTCCGCGTTTATGCGCCGAAGCAGGAATTCGGTCCGGAAACTTTTCGGCGGATGATTTACGGCACAGTGGTGCGCCAGCGGCCTGATGGAGTGTTCGGCGTGTTCGATTGTCCTGACGGCGGCCAGATCGCGCCCAAGCGCACGCGCAGCACGACGCCATTGCAGGCGCTGAACCTGTTGAACAGCGGCTTCATGATGCAGCAGGCGGGCTTGCTCGCCGAGCGACTGGAAAAAGAAGCCGGCCCGGATGCTAAGGCCCAGGTGCGCCGCGCTTTCGCGCTCGCATTCCAGCGCGAACCGGATCGCGCCGAGGTAAACGCGTCCGTGAAATTGATTCGTGCGCAAGGGCTGCCGGTGTTCTGCCGCGCGCTCTTCAATGCGAACGAATTTGTTTACACTTTCTGAAGCATGAAAGACGACACGCTCTCCAACGCCGGCCGCTGGCTGCTCAACCGCCGCGATTTTTTGCGCCACGGCGGCACGGGGCTTGGCGGCATTGCGTTGCTCGCGCTGCTCGCGGAGCAAAAGCTCCTCGGAGCCGACAAGCCACCGATTCGCCCTCAGTGGTCGCCGGAGCATCCGAACGCGCCGCGTCCGCCGCACTTCGCGGCGAAGGCGAAAAACGTGGTGGTCATTTTCTGCTCGGGCGCGTGCGCGCATCTCGAAACGTGGGACTACAAACCGGAGTTGATCAAGCGCCACGGCCAGCCGATGCCGGGCATGGACAAACTCATCACGTTCCAGGGCGAGAACGGAAACCTCGCGAAGCCGCACTGGGAATTCAAGCCGCGCGGCCAGTCCGGGAAGATGATTTCCGAAATGCTGCCGAATCTCGCGGAACTGGCCGACGACCTGTGCTTCATCCACTCGATGACGGCGAAGTCGAACACGCACGGCCCGGCGGAAAACCAGATGGGCACGGGTTACATTCTTGACGGTTTTCCCAGCGTCGGTTCGTGGGTCAGCTACGCGCTGGGCACGGAGAATCAGGACTTGCCGGCGTTTGTGGCGATCCCCGATCCGCGCGGTGTGCCGCAGGTTGGGCCAAATCATTGGAACTCCGCGTTTCTGCCGCCGGTGTTTCAAGGCACGCCGTTCAACGCTGACAAGCCCATTCCCAATCTCGACACACCGAAAGGGATTTCGCCGGCTGCCGAATCCGGCACGCGCGATTTCCTGAAATTTCTCAATGACCGCCACCTTGCCCGTCATCCCGGCGACAGCGAGCTGCTTGCGCGCATTTCCAGTTACGAACTTGCGGCGAAGATGCAACTCAGCGCCGCCGAGGTCGGCGAGTTCAACAAGGAAAGCAAGGCCACGCTTGAACTTTACGGTGTGAACGACAGCAACAAACTCAAGGCCGGGTTCGCGCGCAACTGCCTGCTCGCGCGGCGGCTCGTCGAGCGCGGAGTGCGTTTCGTGCAACTCTTCAACGGCGCTTATGCAATGGGCGAGGGCGTCGGGAATTGGGACGGCCACAAGACGTTGAAGGCCCAATACGACATTCATGCGCCAATCCTCGACCAACCCTGCGCGGCGCTGCTCAAGGACATGAAAGCGCGCGGCCTGCTCGATCACACGCTCGTGGTCTGGGTGACGGAATTCGGTCGCATGCCGACGTTCCAAAAAGGCGCGAACGGGCGTGACCACAATCCGCACGGATTCACGGTCTGGTTGACCGGCGCGGGCGTGAAAAAAGGCTTCAGCCACGGCGCGACGGACGAGTTCGGCTACAAGGCGGTGCAGAACATCGCGACGATTTACGATCTCCACGCGACAATCCTTCACCTGCTGGGGATAGACCACGAACGGTTGAGTTACTACCACAACGGCATCGAGCGCCGGCTGACGGACGTGCATGGGGAAGTGCTGACTGAGATTCTGGCGTAAGTGTCGGGCGGGCAGCGACAGCCCCGAAAGCTTTCGGGGTTGAACCGTAGATAAAGTTCTTCAGCAGGCTGGCGAGCCTGAAAAATTCTTGCCAGTCGGCGGCGGTGGAATAGTCTCTAAATCAGAACCGCCCTCTGCCCGAAGCGAGTCCGCGATGACGGCTTTTTTCGGCGGGCTGAAGTGATGACCGTTCGTAGCCTCGAATCAAAAGTTGTTTGCGTTGTGACCGTGGCCGTTTGCCTCGCGGTTCGCTGCTTCGCCGCTGTGGACGTGTCTAAACTCCCGCCGCCGGTGAGCCGGCAGATTGATTTCATCCGCGACGTTCAGCCGATTTTTTCTTCAAGTTGTCATCAATGCCATGGAGCGACAAAACAGGAAGCCGAGTTTCGCCTCGATGACAAAACCGTCGCGCTCAAAGGCGGCGAGCTTGGCGTGGCAATCGTTCCAGGCAAAAGTTCGGAAAGCTTGTTGATTCATCTCGTCGGCGGTTTGGTTGACGGAAAAAAGATGCCACGCAAAGGCGAACCGCTGACGGCGGAACAAATCGGCGTGCTGCGCGCGTGGATTGATCAAGGCGCGAACTGGCCGGACGGCGCAAAGCCGGCGCAAGACCCTCGGCTGGCGCACTGGGCTTTCAAAACGCCCGCGCGTCCGCAACCTCCGTCCGTTAAAAATAAAAAATGGATTCGCAATCCGATTGATGACTTCATTCTTGCGCGGCTTGAAAAGGAAAAACTCAAACCGTCGTCTGATGCTGACCGAGTGACGCTGATTCGCAGGTTAAGTTTGGACTTGATCGGCCTGCCGCCGACGCCGAAGGAAGTGGACGCATTCCTGGCCGACCGCAGCCCGGATGCCTACGAAAAAGTAGTCGAGCGATTGCTGGCATCGCCGCACTACGGCGAACGCTGGGGGCGGCACTGGCTCGACGCGGCACGCTACGCGGACACGAACGGCTACGAAAAAGACCGCGAGCGTTCCATCTGGCCGTATCGCGACTGGGTCATTGCCGCGTTCAACCGTGATTTGCCTTTCGACCAATTCACCATCGAGCAACTCGCCGGAGATTTGTTGCCGGAGCCGACATTGCAGCAACGCATCGCGACAGGATTTTTGCGCAACTCGATGTTGAACCAGGAAGGCGGCGTGGAGCCGGAGCAATTTCGGCACGAGGCCATGGTGGACCGGGTCGAGGCCGTCGGCAGAGCGTGGCTTGGGCTGACAATCCAATGCGCGCAGTGCCACAATCACAAGTTCGATCCGATTTCGCAGAGGGAATATTACCAGATGTTTGCGTTCCTCAACAACGACGACGAGCCGTTCCTTGAAGTGCCGACCGATGCCGAGGCGGAAAAACGAAAAGAAATTTTGGCAAAGGTTCGCGAGCTTGAGGAAAAGGCAATCAAAGAAACAACAAATCTCACGGCGCGAATGGCCGCATGGGAAGCAAACCTCGCCGACGCGCAAGGCAACTGGATGATTCTTGACCCGACGGACTGGCATAACTTCGCGTCGAAATTTGAAAAGCAGCCGGGCAAGTCATTGCTCGCCGGGGGCGATCCTTCGGCTGGTGGCACGATGAAAGTCTGGATTGAAACACCGCTGACGAACATCACCGGCTTTCGTCTCGAAGCGCTCACAAACCCAAATCTTCCCTACGGCGGGCCGGGATTCATCAACAAGGGAACTTTCCTCATCAAGGAATTCACGGTCGAAGCGTATCCATTGACGAATTCGACCGCGTTCACGAACTCCGTGAAATTTTCCCGCGCCATTGCGGACACGGAAGCGCCCGGCTTCAGCGCAACGAACGCGATTAACGGTGTGAAAGACAAAGGCGGCTGGTGTCCGTCAACGACTCCAGACGCGCGAAATGAAAATCACATCGCAGTTTTTGAAACGAAAGAGCCGGTTGGTTTTCCCGGCGGGACGAAGTTGTTAATCACGCTTCACGAATCCTCCGGTGGCGACAGTGGGCTTGATGGCCATGTGCTCGGCTGTTTTCGATTGAGCGCCACGACGAATTCAAATCTGAAAGCGGATCCGCTGTCACCGTCAGAAAGAGAAATTCTCGCAACGCCTCCTGAAAAACGGACGAAGGAACAAACACTCGCGCTGTTCAAAAAATTCCGGTTGAACGACGACGGCTTCGCGGAGTTGAACAAGCAAATCTCCGATGTGTTTACGAACTGGCCGTATCCAGCAACGACGCTGGCGTTGCAGGAACGAACACCGCCGCGCGTGACGCACATTTTGAAACGCGGCGACCGGTTGCGTCCCGGCGAGGAAGTCCAGCCCGGCACGCCCGCGTTTTTGCAGCCATTTCCAAACGGCGCGACGCGAAATCGCCTCGGCCTGGCGAAGTGGATTGTTGATCCGAAAAATCCGACGACGGCTCGCGTCATCGTGAATCGTGTCTGGCAGAATTATTTTGGACAAGGACTGGTGACGACGCCGGAAGACTTTGGCGTGCGGGCGGAAGCGCCGTCGCATCCGGAACTTTTAGATTGGCTGGCGCGCGAATTTTGTGATTCGGGCTGGAGTTTCAAAAAGTTGCACCGGCTCATCGTGACTTCGGCGGCGTATCGGCAAAGTTCAAAAGTCACACCCGAACTTTACTCGCGCGATCCATACAATCGCCTGCTTGCGCGCGGGCCGCGGTTCCGCGTCGAGGCAGAGGTGGTTCAAGACATTGCATTGTCGGCGAGTGGATTGTTGAATCCAAAAATCGGCGGGCCGAGTGTCTATCCGCCTATTCCCGGCAACGTCGGCGATCAAAGTTACGGCGGTTTCAGTTGGCCGGAAACCAAAGGTGAAGATCGTTACCGGCGCGGGATGTATACATTTTGGAAACGCTCGCTGCAATTTCCCGCGCTCGCCACGTTCGACGCGCCGGCGGGCGACACTTCCTGCGCGCGGCGGACGCGCTCGAACACGCCGCTGCAGGCGCTCACGACGCTCAACGAAAGAACTTTTGTCGAAGCCGCGCAGGCGATGGCATTGCGCGCGATCAAGGAAGGTGGCACGGACAATTCGAGCCGCGTCCGCTACGCGTTCCGCCTTTGCACCGGACGCCTGCCGACGGATTTCGAAGCGAACAAACTTCTAAGTTTTTGGCGCGAGCAATATGACTTTTTTGAAAATCACACGACAGCGGCGCTGAAGGTCGCCATCCCCGACATCAAGCAATTACCGGAAGAAGCGAACGTGCATAAAGTGGCCGCATGGGCGATGGTATCCCGCGCGATCATGAACCTCGACGAAACGGTCACGAAAGAATGAGCATGAACATCGAACAAGAACTTCGTGCCGAGCACGCAAAATTCATCACCCGTCGCTGGTTTTTCCGCCAGTGCGGTGTAGGACTTGGCTCCATCGCGCTCGGCTCGTTGCTCGGTGCTGAAAATCTTTTGGGTGCGTCAAAAAAAGTTGGCGTTGCGAATCCACTCACGCCGAAGCAGCCGCACTTCGCGCCGAAAGCCAAGCGCGTCATCTATCTGTTCATGGGCGGCGCGCCGAGCCAGTTGGATTTGTTCGACTACAAGCCGACGCTAGTCAAATACAACGGCAAGTCGCTTCCCGCCGAGATCATCGCCGGGCAAAAATACGCCTTCATCAAGCCCGACGCCGAACTTTACGCGAGCGAATTCAAGTTCGCGAAGCACGGCAACAGCGGCGCGGAGATTTCCGAGGCTTTGCCGCATCTCGCGGGGGTTGTGGACGACATTGCCATCATCAAATCCATGACCACCGACGCGTTCAATCACGCGCCCGGCCAGATTTTGATGCAGACCGGCTCCACGCAATTTGGCCGCCCCTGTCTCGGCTCATGGACACTTTACGGCCTCGGCAGCGAGTCGCAGAATCTTCCCGGCTTCGTCGTCATGAATTCCGCGAGCGGCTTGAGCGGCGGCTCCGGCCTTTACGGCAGCGGATTTTTGCCGACGGTTTATCAGGGCGTTCCGTTCCGAAAATCAGGTGACCCCGTTCTCTATCTTTCCAATCCCGCCGGCATCAATGAAAAAATGCAGCGCCGCACGCTCGATGTCGTGAAGGAGTTGAACCAGAAACATCTCGACGCCGTCGGCGATCCGGAAATCGCCACGCGCATCAACTCGTTCGAAATGGCGTATCGGATGCAAAGCAGCGCGCCGGAGTTGATGGATGTTTCCAAGGAATCGCCCGAGACGTTGAAGATGTATGGCGTCGAGCCGGGCAAGCCGAGCTTCGCGATGAACTGTCTCCTTGCGCGGCGGCTCATCGAACGCGGCGTCCGCTTCATCCAGCTTTTCCACGAGGGCTGGGACCATCACAGTGAGGTTGTCAAAGGTGTTAAGGACCAGACGGAAAAAACCGACCGGGGCAGCGCCGCACTCATCAAGGATTTGAAAGCGCGCGGGCTGCTCGACGACACGCTTGTGATTTGGGGCGGCGAATTTGGCCGCACACCGATGGTGGAAACGAACACCGACGTGGGCCGCAAACTTGGCCGCGACCACCACCCGCAGGCATTCACCATGTGGCTGGCGGGCGGCGGAATAAAACCGGGCGTCACGATTGGCGAAACGGACGAATTCGGTTTTCACGTCACGAAGGACAAAGTCAAAGTCCACGATTTGCACGCCACGATTCTGAAATTGCTTGGCTTCGATCACGAGAAACTGACGTATCGTTTTCAGGGACGGGATTTTCGATTGACCGATGTTGAGGGCGAAATTGTTGAAAAAATACTCGTTTAGGCTGCTTATTCCGCTTGTCAATCGGCGCGCAGATGTTACTTTTCCCGGCCTTTTATGAGAGACATTCATCCGAAATACGTGGACGCGGAAATTCGCTGCGCCTGCGGTAACGTCATCAAGACCCGCTCCACCAAGCCGACCATCATCGTCGGCATCTGCAACGTCTGCCATCCGTTTTACACCGGCACGCAAAAGTTCGTGGACACCGCGGGCCGCGTGGACAAATTCCAGCAGCGCGCCGCCAAGACGCAGGCCGCACAGGCCGCGTTCGCCGCCAAGAAAAAGAAAAAGGTCTAGCGACTTTCAAAACACCGCCCGCACGCTCCGAGTTTTTCGGAAAATGCGGGCGGTTTCGTTTTCAAATATTAAAGCTCCAAGCACCAAGCTCCAACATCCAAGCTTCAATAAATTTACCGGTGGCGTTTGGAATTTGGAGCTTGGAATTTCTCTGGAGCTTGGATGTTGGAATTTGGAATTTTGAAAATGGACCTCCGCCCACATATCGAAAAATTTCGCCGCCGCTTCGCTGAAGTCGAATCGGCGTTGAGCGACCCGAAGGCGTTCGACAAGCCCGCCAGCGCGCAGGAGTTGTCGAAAGAATACTCGCGTCTCAAGGAATTGGTCGGCTACGGCGACGCGTATCTGAAAGCGGTTGACGATCTGGAAGCGAACCGCGTGTTGGTGAAAACAGAGCGCGTCGGTTCGGAGCTTGCGACGATGGCGCAGGAGGAAATCGCGCGGCTTGAAGCCGAAGAGAGAAAACTCTCGCTCGAAATTCAACGTGGGCTTTTGCCGCCTGACCCCACGGCGTCGCGCAACACCATCATCGAAATCCGCGCCGGGGCGGGCGGACAGGAATCGGCGCTGTTCGCGGCGGATCTGTTCCGCATGTATTCGCGTTACGCCGAAGCGCGCGGCTGGAAAGTCGAGACGTTGGATTCAAGCCCGTCGGATTTGGGCGGCTTCAAGGAGATTGTTTTTCAGATCAACGGCAAGGATGTTTACAAACGGTTGCGCTACGAAAGCGGCGTGCATCGCGTCCAGCGCGTGCCGGCGACGGAAGCGCAGGGGCGGATTCACACGAGCACATGCACCGTCGCCGTGTTGCCTGAGGCTCAAGAGGTGGACATTGAAATCAAGCCCGAGGACATTGAGATCAACGTCTGCCGCGCCTCTGGCAAAGGCGGACAGGGCGTCAACACCACCGACTCCGCCGTGCAAATCATCCACAAGCCGACCGGCCTGATCGTGCGCTGCGCTGACGAACGTTCACAGCAAAAGAACCGCGTCAAGGCGATGACCGTTCTGCGTTCGCGTCTGCTCGAAAGAAAAGTTGCCGAGGAAAACGCGAAGTATGCCGCGCAACGCAAAGACCAGGTCGGCACCGGGGAGCGCAGCGAAAAAATCCGCACTTACAATTTTCCGCAGAACCGCGTGACCGACCATCGTGTCGAAGTGACGCTCTACAACCTTGCGAATTTCATCGAAGGGGACGTGGATTTGTTGCTCGAACAATTGATGACGCATGATCTGGAGGAGAAACTGGCGGCGATTGCGGCGTGATGCCGAAGTATTCAGTATTCAGTTTTCAGACACCCGATCACAGACTTTCACACACTGAATACTGAATACTTCTTATCAATAGACACCATGAAATTCAAAGGATTGATCTTCGACTGCGACGGCACGCTTGCCGACACGATGCCGCTGCACTGGCGCGCGTGGGAAATGATCGCGCAGCGCCACAAACTTCATTTCACCGAGACGCGATTTTACGCACTGGGCGGCGTGCCCGCGCGCGACATCTTGAAGATGCTCGCCGACGAACAGGGCGTCACGCTCGACCACATCGCCATCGCGCATGAAAAAGAGGAGGCTTACTTGAAGACGCTTTCGCAAGTGGAACCCATTCACGCCGTCGTGGAGGTCGCGCGGGCGAACCACGGAAAAATTCCGATGGCCGTTGCGTCCGGCGGAACGCAAAAAATCATCGTCATGGTTTTGGAGCATCTGAAAATCCGGCATCTGTTCGATGCCATCGTCACGAGCGAGATGGTGAAAAACCAAAAGCCTGCGCCGGATATTTTTCTGGAAGCGGCGCGGCGCATCGGAGTCGAGCCGCAGTTTTGCCGCGCCTACGAGGACACCGACCTCGGCATGCAAGCCATCCGCGCCGCCGGGATGGATGCCGTGGATGTGCGTCAACTTGTGTTAAAGTAGGGCAGGCATCTTGCCTGCCCGCTCGGCGGATTTTAATCGGCGGAATATTTTGTTCCCTTTCGCCCGGACAGGCTGGAAGCGCTGTCCTACTTTTCGTTGAGCTTGCGCTTGGCGGCAAATCCGCTATTTGACTCGCCATGGATTCCCGCGAGGCATTGGTTGCGCTGAACATGATTGAGCACGTCGGGCCGATTCGCGTGCGGCAATTGCTTGAACATTTCGGCGAGGCTCCGAAAATTTTATCCGCTTCCAAGTCCCAACTCCGGCAGGTTCGCGGCATTGGCGAAGACACGGCTGACGCCATTTCACATTGGGAAAAATCCGTTGACCTCGTCGGCGAATTGAAACGCATCGCGGATTTCGGCTGTCACATTCTCACGCAGGCGGACGAAAATTATCCCGCGTCGCTCAAGGAGATTTACGATCCGCCGGTTGTTCTCTACGCCAAAGGCGAGTTGAATTCCAAAGACAAAAATTCCGTGGCGATGGTCGGCTCGCGGATGACGACGCATTACGGGATCGAGACCGCGCGCAAGCTGGCGTATCAACTGGCATACGTCGGCGTCACCGTCGTGAGCGGCGGCGCGCGCGGGATTGACACGGCGGCGCATCAAGGCGCGTTGAGCGGCAAAGGCCGGACGGTCGCGGTGCTGGGCACGGGCATCAATCTGATTTTCCCATCCGAAAACGCGGAATTGTTCGAGCGCATCGCGGCGAATGGTGCGGTCATCACGCAGTTTCCGTTCAACAGGCAGGCGGACAAGCAATCTTTTCCGATCCGCAACCGCATCGTCGCGGGAATGACTTTGGGAACGGTTGTCGTCGAGGCGAACATGACGAGCGGCGCGCTCATCACGGCGAATTTTGCGACGGAATATGGCCGGCAGGTTTTTGCGGTGCCGGGACGGATTGATTCGCCGCGCAGCAAAGGCTGCCACGACTTGATCAAGAAAGGCGCGAAGCTATGCGAAGGCGCGGAGGATATTTTGAGCGAGTTTGAATATCTTTTTCCCGCGAGCAACCGTCCGCCAACCGCGGGCGAGACCGGCGTGCTGCCCGCCATCGAACTTTCCGAGAACGAGCAGAAAGTCTATGACGCGCTCGGCAACGAAGAGTTGAACACAGACGATGTCATCCGCCGCAGCGGCCTGCCGAGTTCAGCGGTGAGCGTGGCGCTGTTGAGTCTGGAAATGAAACGGCTCGTGCGGCAACTGCCGGGGAAAATCTTTGTTAGAAATTCTTGAACGTAAGCAATGCTTACATTACTCTGGTTCCATGCACGCAACGATTTATGGTCGCGGACAGATGGTCATACCCGCCCGGGCGCGAAAACAATCCCGCATCGGCGAAGGCGATGTCGTGAACGTCCTTTCCGAAGGTGATGGCCGGCTGATTCTTATTCGTTTGGAGAAACCAAAAGCGCGGACCAATAAAGTTCGGATCATTCGCCGGAAAGGAAAACATTCCGTGGGCAGCATTGGCCGTCCGGTTTCGCGCGAAGAAGTTTTCAAGGCGCTTGAGCAGTTTCCCCCATGACCTACCTGCTCGATGTCAACATGCTCATTGCCGCTATCTGGCTTGATCATCAGGATCACTCTGCGGTTGATGCATGGCTGCCCGGCAAAAAAACCGCGACATGCCCCATTTCAGAATTAGGATTTTTTGCGGATCAGCAGCGGTGAAACATTTCCTTTCCACGCCGATATGGAATCCTGCCGGGAAATGCTCTCCGAATTTCTCGAAAAGCATCATTGCAAATTTATCCCTGACGATTACTCGCCCAAAAAGATCAACGTCAAATCCGGCAAACACCTGACGGATATTTATCTCGCTGAACTGGCGGAACGGCATCAAATGAAGCTGGCTACTTTTGACACGCGAATTTCGCATCGCGCGGTCGAATTGATTGGTTGATAATTTCTCTGATGTGCGCTGTTGAGTCTGGAAATGAAACGGCTTGTGAGGCAACTGCCGGGGAAAATCTTTGTGCGGAATCGGTGAGTTTTCAGCTTGTCTAGGTGTTAGGCATCGTTACTCCCCAATAATGCGTAACTGATATGTGAACACCATACATACAAGGCTAGGACGGAATCCAACCTGGAAATTTTCAAATACTCAAATTCTTCACCACTGTAAACACTCGCAAGCAGCGATGACTGGAACAGCAAAAAAAGACTTATGCCGCCAACAATCCCACAAAACTGTCTGTGCCCCATCATGTCCCACTCTGCATACCACCCAACAATAAATGTCAATAATATCAGAAACTCGATGAATGCAACCAACTCCCAAGGCGATATACGATGTCGCATCGCGCGTCCCATACCAAGAAAATGCTGGTCAATTGGTTGTCCGCTTAATAGCCCGAAAATGATGTAACCACCAACAACCAACATCGCTACCATCAAGTTGGCTGTGCACAATGTTTTGAGCGTGCGAATCATCGCGGGGTGGAAAATGCCCAACCTTTAGATTGGCTACGGGAATTGCAGTCTAACACTTTTCACGGAATTGACTCTGCGCCTCGCGAAATTTTTTGTCACGGAAATTCATTGCCGGGACACGCTCACATTCGAGCCGGGCGAAGGCGGCGAATTTTTTCAAACGTGGGCGCAACTTGACCCACCACCATCCCTATCGGCCTCGAAGAGGCCCAACGTGAATAGCCGTGGGTGCAACCCACGGTTCGTTGGTTGCAATATTGTGCGACCCCTGCGGGGTCGAACCGATTTTCGCGACGTGACCGTGGGCTGACGCCCACGGCTATTCACGTTTCGTCCCCTCCGGGGACTTGGCGGCGGTGTCGAGTTGCGCTCTTCAACTGTTGAGGCGCAAGTTTAGTCTTTTGCTCCGCCTCGAAGTTTTGTTCAATCCTTTTCCATGAGCCAGACACATCCTCTGACGACCGTCGCGTTTGAACTGCCCGGTTATCGCGTCGTGAAATCGTTCGGCGTGGTGCGCGGCATCATCGTGCGGTCGCGCTCCATCGTCGGGAATTTCGGCGCAAGCATTCAGGCGATATTCGGCGGGAACATCACGCTTTACACCTCCATGTGCGAGCGGGCGCGCGAAGATGCGTTCCGGCAGATGCTCGCGCACGCGGGCGAACTCGGCGGCAACGCCGTCATCGGCGTCCGCTACGACGCGACGGAAATCTCCGCCGGCATCACCGAGGTGCTTTGCTACGGCACGGCGGTTTATGTGGAGCAAAGCAGTTGATGTTTTGCCACAGAGACACAGAGGGCACCGAGATGAATTTCAATTTTGACTCTGTGTTCTCTGTGTCTCTGTGGCGATAATTTTTTAAAAGATATGGCCGGCCATAGCAGATGGGCGAAAGTCAAACACTTCAAGGGCGGGATTGACGCCAAGCGCGCGAAAATCTTCGGCAAGCTCAGCAAGGAAATTTTCATCGCCGTAAAGATTGCCGGCGGCGATCCGGCCATGAATCCGCGTTTGCGCATGGTGTTGCTGAAATGCCGCGCCGCGAACATGCCCAACGACAACATCGAGCGCGCGATCAAAAAAGGAACCGGCGGCGGCGAGACTGCGACCTACGAGGATTTGACTTACGAGATTTACGGGCCGGGCGGCGTAGCGTTGTTGGTCGAGTTGAGCACGGACAACCGCAATCGCACGGCGTCGGAAATCCGCAGTATCGTGACGAAAAGCGGCGGCTCGATCGCGACGCATGGCTCTGTGAGCCGCTTGTTTCAGCGCAAAGGACAAATCTTCATCTCGCGCGACGCGGCGAGCGAGGATGCATTGATGGAGCTTGCGCTCGAAGCCGGCGCGGAAGATTTCAAAGCCGAGCAGGAGGGGTATGAAATCATCACCGAGCCGGGAAATTTCGAAGCCGTCCACAAAGCCATCGAGGCAAAGAAAATCAAATGTGACGCTGCGGAAATCACAGAAGTGCCTACAATCACGGTGCCACTGACAAACGACCAAGCGGTCGCCGAGGTCAGCAAACTCATTAACGCCTTGGAGGAGCATGACGACGTGAAGGAAGTTTATTCGAACGCGCAGTTCCCGGATGAGGTCAAAGCGTGAATCACAAAATCACACGAATGAACACGAAACAAATCAGGGATTCTTTCAGGCCGAGGTTCCAAAGTTGATTCGTGTTGATTAGTGTTTATTCGTGGTCCGCAAATCGCGTAGTGTTTCCCGCACTGAATGAAAGAACTTGCTGCCACTTTGTTTGCGCGGCTGCTCGGCCACACGGCGGAGTGGGTGCTGCGCAATCGGAAAACTATTTTTCTTTTTCACATTGCCTTGTTCGCAGTCTGCATTTTCTACACGGTCAAGCATCTGGAATTCAGCACGAATCGTGATGACCTTGTCGGCTCGAACAAAAAGTATCACCAGAATTTTCTTCAGTTCAAAAAAGAGTTTCCGATTCAGGATGATTTGGTGGTTGTGGTCGAAAGCGAGGACGCCGAAAAAAACCGCCAGTTCGTCGAGAGACTGGGGCCGAAACTTGAAGCTGACAGAGTGACGGTGGAGATAAACGGCAAAGCAGTTCAGACGAATATTTTTCAAGACGTTATTTTCAGAACGGACTTGCGGATGCTCGGCCAAAAGGCGCTGTTGTTCGTGCCGGAAAAAGATTTGGAGGGGTTGAAAAAAGCGCTGGGCGATTACAAGCCGTTCATCCAGCAATTCACGCGCGCGACGAATTTTGACTCGCTGTTCAGCCTCATCAACACCCAGTTTCGCACGGCCAAGCGCGAGCAAAACGAGCAGACCGAATCACTCATAAAAGCCCTGCCAGCATTGGAGAGAATCGTTGTCCAGACCACGATGAGCCTGCGCCGAGCGGGAGTCCCGCCTTCGCCCGGCGTTTCAGCACTGTTCGGCGCGAGCGTGGAAGACGAGCAGCAGGAATATATCACGTTTGCACACGGGCGGATTTATCTGGTGACGGCTCACGCGCCGGGCGAATCGCTCAACGGCGAGGCAGTCGAGCGGTTGAGGGAACTCGTCGGGCAAACGCGCGAGGAGATTCCCGGTGTCAACGTCGGCATCACGGGTGGGCCGGTTCTGGAACACGACGAAATGAAGCAATCGCAACGCGACACGACGACTGCGAGCATCGTTTCGCTTTTGTTGTCCGCGCTGATTTTCATTTACGGCTACAACGAGACAGGCCGTCCGGTGAAGGCGACGGTCTGCCTTGTGGTCGGACTCGGTTTCACGATGGGTTACACGACGCTCGTGATCGGTCATTTGAACATTCTCACGATCACGTTCGTGCCGATGCTCATCGGGCTGGCGATTGATTTCGGCGTCCACTTGATCACGCGCTACGAGGAGGAACTGCGCCACGGAAAAAGCGAGGCCGACGCGCTGAAAAAAGCGATGGTCTTCACCGGCCAGGGAATTGTGACCGGCGCGCTGACGACTGCGGGCGCGTTCTTCGCGATGGGGTTGACGAGCTTCAAAGGGATCCAGGAAATGGGAATCATCGCGGGCGGCGGCTTGATCATTTGCCTCGTGCCGATGATGACGATGCTGCCGGTGATGCTGCTGCGCGGGCGGCAAAACGTGATTGATCATCAAGCGGGCGATCCGTTCGAGCGGCGCGCGCGCATCGAAAATCTCTGGCTTCAAAGGCCGGTGCTTGTCTCCGTGATCACCGTGGCATTATGCGCGCTGGCCTTGACGCAAGTTCACAAACTTTTTTTCGATTACGATTTGCGCAACATGCAGAGCGCGGGTTTGCCCGCGGTTGAATTCGAGAAGAAGCTCATCAATTCAGCGGCAAGCACAGCCTCCGTTCCCGGTTCCAACTCGCCGCCGAAATCAGTTTTGTTCGGCGTGGTAATCGCGGATTCGGCGGAAGAAGCCGTGGCGCTCCAGGACAAAATTGAAAAGCTGGACTCGGTCGCCTCCGTTGAATCCATGGCACGCCGTCTTACCGAAGATCAAACTGGCAAGCTTGCGCTCATCAGTGAGATAAAACAGGAAATTGCCGGCATACAGTTTCAGGAAATGGACGTTGCGCCAGTGAACATTCCTGAACTGAGCCAGACTCTTTGGTCGTTCGGAGGCTATCTCGGAGCGGCAGCCGAGGACGCCGGCGAGCAGGAAAAAGATTTGGTGAAACAATTGCATTCATTGCACGGCGCGGTGTTGGAATTGCGCAAGGAAATGCTCGCGGGCAAGCCTGAAGCGGTTTCCTCAAAACTTTTGGCGATGCAGACCGCGTTGTTCCGCGACATCCGCGAGACATTTTCCACTTTGAAAAATCAGGATGACCGCGCGCCGTTGCGCGTGGCGGATTTGCCGCCAGCGTTGCGCGATCGGTTCATCGGCGTGACGGGCAAATACCTTTTGCAGGTCTATCCGAAGGAGGACATCTGGAAGCGCGAAAACCAAAAGGAATTCATCCGTGAATTGCGCAAGGCGCTTGACCCAAAAGAAACAAACCATCCCATCATCACCGGCACGCCGGTGCAGCTTTATCAATACACTTCGCTTCTGAAAAAAAGTTACGAGCAGGCCGCGTGGTATTCGCTCGGCGCGATCGCGATCCTGGTGCTGATCCATTTCCGAAATGTCTGGTCGGTGCTGCTCGCGTTGCTGCCAGTCGCGGTCGGCACGATTTGGCTGGTAGGATTGATGGGAGCTTTTGGAATCCCATTCAACCCGGCTAACATCATGACGCTTCCGCTCGTCATCGGCATCGGTGTGACGAATGGAATTCACATTTTGAACAGGTTCGCCGAGGAACGCACGCCAAGCATCCTTGCCAAGAGCACGGGCAAGGCGGTTTTCGTGTCCGGCCTGACGTCCATCGCAGGATTTGGCAGTCTCATTCTGGCGAAGCATCAGGGCATTCGAAGCTTGGGTGAAGTGATGTCCGTGGGCATTACGGCGTGCATGGTCGCGGGGTTGACGACGCTGCCGGCCATCCTGAGTTTGTGGATAAAACTGCGGGGAAAAAGACAAAGCAACCCAGTGCCGACAATGCACTGATCGACACTGGGTCGGGAGGAACCGAGGTCAAAACCTCAAGTCTGAGTGGCCAGATTACCAGATGCGTCGGGAAAGTCAACCATAACGTGCATCGCCTGAGATTGTGACGATTCACGAATAAACAGCGGCGGGGTTTCCTGAATTCCCAGGTTCCAAATTTTCATCGTCGGTTGCCGCTCAAAAATCAAACTGGTCAATATTGTCCTTGTTGAAAATGAACGGCTTGCCAAGGACTATGTTGTCGCCCTGGATTTCCATTTCGCCGAGGCGTCCGGCTTTGAAGCTTTTTACCCCGGGTTTTAATTCGCCTTTTGCAACGGCGTTGACCGCCTGCACCGTGAGATAGCCGAGGTCAATTGTTTTCCAGAGAATCACGGATTGCGTCACGCCTTGTTTGAGGTAAGCGCGATTTTCACTCGGCAAACCAAGGCCGATGACTTTCACCGCGCCGGTTTTGCCGGCCTGCTTCACTGCTTCCGCCGCGCCGGGAACCGCCGGCGAACAAATCGCCATGATAAGCTTTAAATTTGGGTTTGCCCCAAGCAATGTCGTCGCTTCGCTCTGGGCTTTGTCTTTCAAATCATCGCACGGGCGCAGCGCGACCATTTTCATTTTTGGATGCGCTGATGAACGACGGGCTTCGATGTGTTTCTGCCACTCGTTCATGTTTCCGGCGGTGAGGCTGGCGGTGATGATGGCGAATTCGCCTTCGTCGCCGCACAAACGCGCTGCTTCGTCCATGAGCGTGTAGCCGATGCCTTCCGCGGTCGCCTGATTCACAAAAAACATGCGTGCGTCGGCCGCCGCATCAGCATCGTAAGTGATGACTTTGATTCCTTTTTGCTGCGCTTTGCGGAGCGCGGTGGAAATGCCTTCCTTGTTTTCGCAAGCGGCGGCAATGGCGTCCACGCCCAGCGTGATCCAGTTCTCGATGATTTCATTTTGCTTCGCGGGATCGGGATCGGTCGGGCCGTCAAAAATCAACTCGACGCCGAGTTCTTTCGCTGCTTCGTCTGCGCCTTGCTTGCAGGAAATGAAATAGGCGTTGCCCTTGCTCTTGGGCATCAGCGCGATGCGAAGTTTGTTTCCGTCGGCTGAATCGGAAGATTTTCCGCAACCGTTGAACAAAAGCAAAGCACCAAGCACCAAGCACCAAGCACCAGAGAAGCTCCAAAATCCAAGATTCAAAAAACGCTGTGAGTGCGCACTTTCATTCCCAGCAAAAGTTTTTGGAGGTTGGTGCTTGAAGTTTCTCTGGAGGTTGGAGCCTGGATTTTGGAGCTTCTTCATGTCATTTCGGTTTGTTGGACGTTGGTTCGCGCCATTTGACGCCGGGCGCGCAGTGTGGTCAATGTTTTTGGAATCACCGAGCCGATCAAGGCCACCAAGAGCAACGCGCCCGTGAAGACGCCCGCCATTTCGCGCGGAGCGCCGGCGTGAACAAGCCCGTTGCTCAAGACAGCAATCGCGGCAACGCCCAGCAGCGTTCCGTGAACCGAGCCGACGCCGCCAAAAATACTCGTGCCGCCAAGCACCACAGCCGTGATTGCGAAAAGTTCGTAACCCGTGCCGGCATCCGCCTTCGCCTGGCCGAGCCGCGACGTGTAGATGATTGCGGCCAGCGCCGCGACGATTCCGGCCAGCACATAAACCATTGCAAGCCTCCGTCCGACAGGCAGCCCGGCGTATCGCGCGCCTTCAGGTGAAAATCCAATCGCGCGGAACGAACGCCCGAACGTCGTGCGATGAACGAGCAGCCACATTGCGAGTAATACCAGAAAGAAAATTGGTAACTGCGCCGGAACGCCGGGAAAATCCAAAAGCGGACTATGAATCGCAAAAACTTGCTCCTGTCCAAGAAATAAAAACGATGCCGGAAAATTCGTGAACGTGTCCACGCCGCGCGTGATGGCTTCGGCCAGCCCGCGAAAAAGCGAAAACGTCCCGAGCGTCACGATGAGCGGCGGCAAACGAAGCCACGTGATGAGCGACGCATTGAGTCCGCCTGCAAGCGCGCCGATGCAGAGCGTGGCCGCTGCTGCGACTGGAATCGGCAAGCCCGCGTCGCGCCAAAGCTTGCCGAACAAAATGGCGCACAAACCAAGAAGCGAGCCGACGGACAAATCAATTCCGCCACTCAAAATAATCGGCGTCATCGCCAGCGCTAGCAGGCCGATTTCAACGGAGTGGCGGGCGATGTCGAATTGCGCGTCAAGCGTGCCGAAGCCGACAACATCGCCGCGACGGTTTACGCTTGTCGCGGTGAAATAAAAATAAACCCACTCCGCGAGCAGGACGAGGAATAGAATTGTTTCATGGCGGACGAGAATGGATTTCCACCCGCCGGATTTGGGGTCAGCAGCAGAAGTCATCGTTCCGCGCGGCTGGATTACAAACTGTTCAGCACGTCGTAGAGTTGCCGCAGCCGTCCGTAGTCACGGCGGTTGAATCCAAACGCGATGCGAGGCAAGGTCACGAAGTCGTCATCATCAATTTCTTCCTGCATCGGCTTGATGACGGAAATTTTCGGCCCGATGATTATGTCGGCGAAATCCTCGTTCATCGCGTCAACGGCGGACTGGCTTGGGATGTGATTGAGGCGGACGATGAAAAGTTCTTTCACGAACCGGCTCGAATGGAAGTTCCGGTAAAAGCGCGTGATGATTTTCACGGCTTCATCGGTGCTGTCGGTGATCTGGTAAAGATTCAAATCGTCCGGCGAAATGAGCTGGTCGCGCAAAAGATGCTCTCGGATGTGGCGATCCCAGGTTTTCCAATAAGTTCCGCCGGGGCGATCAATCAGCACGAGCGGCATGAGCTGGCTCTTGCCGGTTTGCATGAGCGTCAGCGCCTCGTAGCCTTCATCAAGCGTGCCGAAGCCGCCGGGAAAAAGCGCAATGGCGTCCGAGTGGCGGATGAAAATCAGCT
>CAYMCQ010000068.1:0-23948 GCA_964389025.1 uncultured Verrucomicrobiota bacterium | reverse complement strand
GACTTGATGAATTTCACCACCCGTTCACGCAAATCAAGGCTATAAGCTTTCATGCACCTAATCCTGCCATACTATGTCCCAATGTCAATGTGAAATGCTATATTTACGTTGAGAAAGCCAAAAAATTATCAAAGCGAAACCGTGCTTTGTTTTCGCCTTGCCAGTCGCCAACATTTCTTATAACCAACGCTTCTCGCCAACTGAATCGCCTCGGTGAAATTTATCCCCACTTCCTCCGGCGCGTGCGCGTCTGAGCCGAACGTGATGGGCACACCATTTTTAAACGCGAGCCGGAGAATTTCACGGCTCGGATAAATTTCTTTGCAATCTTTGCGCAGACCGGCAGTGTTGAGTTCGATGGCGCTGTTGTGTTTCTTTGCCGCGCCCAGAAACTTTTCGTAGAGCGGCGTGCAGTCGCGTGTCGGGCGGTGGCCAAATTTTTTCGGCAAATCCGCGTGGCCGATGATTTCGAAGAAGCCCGTCTCAGCGGCCATTGTCAGCCGTTCAAAGTAAATCGTCCAGACTTCGAAGGCGTCGCGATCTTTCCATTTGGAAAGCTGAAAGGGACTGTCCACCGCCCACGAATCGGAAACGTAATGCACCGAGCCGATGAGGTAATCCCACGGATGCCGTGACGCGAGTTCGCGGATCCAATCTTCGTGGCCGGGCAGATAATCCACTTCGAGCGCGAGGCGGATGGTGAGTTGCGGAAAATCGCGCTGCGCCTTGCGGACTTTCTCCACGTATTCGTCGAGCTGGTCGTTGCGCATCCGCCAATCGTCGAAATCATCCTGCCGCATCGGCGAGTGGTCGGAGAAACCGATTTCCGCCAGGCCGACTTTCAGCGCGCGCCGCGCGTAATCCGCCGGCTCGCCGGTTGCGTGGCGGCAAAGCGGCGTGTGCATGTGGTAATCGGGCGGCAACGGCATGGGTTGAGTGTTGAGAGTTGAGTGTTGAGTGTCGAATAAAAATTGGCGGCGACCAGATCTACGAACCGTTCTCCGTCACGCCGGCGAGAGGACATACGCGACGTTGACCGGCAAAGATTTTTTCACGCTCGTTTCCAAAGTCGTTTGGTGATACGGCAGGATCAATTTGTCGCTGATGGCCAGTCCCGCTTCGCGGATGATGTCTTCCAGATGCTCGACGGATTTGAAGAGGTAGATGTGGTCGAACGCCGGGGAGTTGATGCAGGTGGTGATGAAGATGAATCCATCGGGCCTGGCGAGCGCGCGGATGCGACCGAGCAAAGTGCCGGGAGCTTCGACGTGTTCGAGGACTTCACCCATGACGACTGCATCGAAGCTGCCTTTGAAGTCGAACGTGTAGGCGTCACATTCGTAGATGCGGTAATTCTGGAATTGCCCGAAAGTTTTCGAGCCGACGATGCGGTTGGTCATCGCCACGCTGGTGGAACTGAGATCAACGCCTTCAAATGAGTCGAACTTTGTCAGCCGCATGGCGTTCATGAAGTAGAAACCATGCCCGGGTCCGATCTCGAGGTAGCGCCCGCGCTTCGCTTGCGGGATGGTGCGCAGAAAATAGCGCCTCATCTGGATGTGGTTGGGCCACAGGAACGCCGTCAACGCCAGCCCATACATGTATTTGCTCATGTAGTCGGGGTTCGCATAGACGGACGAGCCGACTTCGTTATAGTTCGAGAACCGGTAGCGCTTGTGTTTGCGGAAGAAGAGCTGCTCTTCCATCGTGTCGTTGACAATCAACTCGTAGCAGTCGGCGAGATAATCCAACGTCACTCCCTCGCTCAGGCAATAACCGATGTAGCGCTCGAATTCCTCCAGCTCGTCCGCTGGCAATTCCTTGATGACACCGGCAAGAAAAGTTTTTTGCAGCATGTTGCGCTGCGAAATCTTCTCGATCAATGCTGCCAGATTTTTCATGCGAACAAGGTCATCGGGATTGCAGGCCGGAATCAAAGGCGTCGAGGTTACAGAGGCTTCCACGGTGGGCAAGCAAGTTTTGTATCCTTGCCTTAAACACGTTCGCGGATAAAATCCCCGTTTCAAAAATCGCTCGCGAACATGAACCGTTACGGCCTGACATTCCATCATTTCGGACTTGCTACAAAGCAGCCGGAGAAGGCCGTCGCGTTCCTGAAAAGTCTCGGCTACTCCATCGGCACGAGCGTCTTGGACGAACTTCAGAATGTCAATCTGCTCCTTTGTCGCCACGATGCGATGCCCGCCATCGAGATCATCTCGCCCGTCCGCAACGGCGCGCCCTGCCCGCTCGACACATTCCTGAAATCCAGTCCCGCGCTGGTGTATCACCTCTGCTTCGACTGCGACGACGTGGCCGCGAGCGTTGCCGCCATGGAAAACGACCAGCACCAGGTCGTCTGCGTTTCCGAGCCGAAACCGGCGGTGCTGTTCGGCGGACGCGAAGTTTCGTTTTATCGCATCTCCGGTTTCGGCCTCATCGAACTGCTCGGCCCGGCAAAAACGCCGCAACCACAAGCCCGCCTCGTCTCGCCGTGAAGTCCGACTACCTGAAGCTGGCCAGAACGGGAAGCAAACTCGCCGGCAACATCGCGAACCGGCCGGTCGTGCGCCTCGCGATCCTGAGCGACAACGCCACGCAGCAACTCACGAACGTCCTCAAAGGTTCGCTGCTGGAAAAAGGTTTTCATCCGGAGATCTACGAAGCGGAGTTCGACACGATCGCCACCGAAGTGCTGGACAAAAAATCCGGCTTGTTCGCCTTCAACCCTGTCTGCGTCTGGCTGAACATCTCATCGCAAGCCTACCGCAACCGCTTTTACAACGCGAAGGCCGAAGAAGTCCACCAGTTGCCCGCGGCTTACGTCAGCGAGATCTGTTCGTTCGTTTCCGTCCTCGTCGCCGGCGGTTGTCAGGTCATCGTCAACTCGCTGGCCTTCCCGCAGGAGCGCAGCTTCGGGAATTATTCCGCGCGCACGTTGTTCTCGCTCTACGGCTCGATTCTGGAAGTCAACCGGCTTCTCTCCGAACCGGGCGGCGCGAAGCCTCCGTATCATCTGAACGACGTCGCCTACATCGCCAGCGCGTGCGGCTTGGACAACTGGCACGACGAGCGCCTGTGGACGCACGGCAAATATCTTTGCGCGCCGAAAAACTTTCCGCTCCTCACCAGCAGCGTCACCGACCTCATCAAAACGACCTTCGGCAAGATTGTGAAATGCCTCGTGCTCGACCTCGACAACACGCTTTGGGGCGGCGTCATCGGCGACGACGGATTGGACGGCATCGAGATCGGCGAGTTGGGTCCCGGCGAAGCGTTCGCGCAGTTTCAGCGTTATCTTTTGCGCCTCAAGGAACGCGGCATCATCCTCGCCGTTTGCAGCAAGAACGACGAGGAAGTGGCGCGCCAGCCGTTTCGCGAACACCCGAACATGGTGCTGCGCGAAAGCGATTTCGCAGTCTTCATCGCCAATTGGAACGCCAAGTCAGGCAACATCCAGGAGATTGCCAAAGTGCTGAAACTCGGCCTCGATTCCCTCGCGTTCATTGACGACAGCCCCTTCGAGCGAAATGAAATCCGCCACGCGCTGCCTGAACTGATCGTGCCGGAGATGCCGGAGGACGTTTCGCACTACACGTCGTTCCTTGAAAGCGAAAACCTGTTCGAGACCACGAGCTTTTCCGATGACGACCGGCATCGCGCGCAGATGTATCGCGAGGAAGCGCAACGCTCCACGCTCGAACTGAAATCCGCCGACATCACCGAGTATCTCCGCTCGCTCGACATGACGATGGTCTGCAAGCCGTTCGACTCCCTGCACCTGCCGCGCGTCGCGCAACTCATCCAGCGCAGCAATCAATTCAATCTCCGCACCCAAAGATTTTCCGAAGCCCGCTGTCTGGAGTGCATGAATAATCCAGCCGAATATGCCACGTGGTATTTCCGGCTGCGCGACAAGTTCGGTGATTACGGATTGATTTCAGCCATCTGCGCCCATATCCTCGCCGGCGAATTGCACATCCTTGAATACGTCATGAGTTGCCGCGTCCTCAACCGCGGCGTCGAACAGTTCACGATGGCCGAACTCGTCAACTTCTGCAAAACCAGAGGACTCTCCAGCATCGTGGGCGAATACATCCCGACCAAAAAAAACAAGATGGTCAGCGGCCTTTACGAGCAGTTCGGGTTCAAGTTGGCGGCGCAAAACGGCGACAGCTCCGTCTGGAAACTGAACGTCCGCGAGTTCATCGCGCCCACACACTTCATCAAAAAAGGAGACGAATGACGCGCACCGACATCACCAAAAACCTCAACGAAGTCTTTTGCGAAGTGTTTGAAGACCCGAACATCGCCATCCGCGATGAGACGACCGCGCAGGATATCCCCAAGTGGGATTCCGTGTCGCACATTGACATGATCTGCATGGTCGAGGACAAGTTCCGCATCAAACTCACGACGAAAGAAGTCGCCGGGCTGAAGAACGTCGGCGAATTGATCTCTGTCCTCGAAAAAAAGGCGGGCGCGTGATCCGGGCGTGAGTTACTGAGTATGGTCTTCAACAGTCTGAGTTTTGCGCTGTTCGCGTCCGCAGTGTATTGCCTGTTTCTCGTCGTCCCGCCGAGACTCAGATGCGGCTTCCTCATCGCGTCTTCCTACGTTTTTTACAGCTTCGTCTCGCTGACCAGTTGCGCGGTGCTGGCGGCGATTTCGCTGATCTGTTTCTTCGGTGGCAAAATAATCCACAAGCACGAAAACAATCCCCGCAAACAACTTCTTCATCTCTGGTTGCTCATCGCTGTGCTGGCCGCGCTGCTCATCTACTTCAAATACTTCGGCCTTGTTCTCCAGCAACTCAGCCACTTTTTCACCAGCCTGAAATCCGGCAGGCTGGATTTCCTCGCGCTCGTTGCGCCCATCGGCATCTCATTCTACATCTTTCAGGGCATCGGCTATCTCGTGGACGTTTACTGGGGCAAGCGCAAGGAAGACAACCTCGCCGACTTCCTGCTGTTCATGTCGTTTTTTCCGAAGTTGATGCTTGGACCAATCGAGCGCGGCGAAAAACTTCTGCCGCAGATCAAACAACTCAGCGCCTTCCGGTTCAACTACGACCAATTCCGCGAAGCCTTGCTGCTGTTCGCTTGGGGACTTTTCAAGAAGCTCGTCGTCGCGGATAGGTTGTCGCTCTACGTCAACGAAGTCTATGGCCAGCCGTCGGAAAATTCCGGCGTCCGCATCGCGGTGGCTACCGTGTTCTTCGCGTTTCAATTGCTCAGCGATTTTTCCGGCTACACCGACATGGCTCTCGGGTTGGGAAAACTCTTTGGCATGAAGCTCACCCAGAATTTCGAGCGCCCCTACTACGCCACCAACATCCAGGACTTCTGGCGTCGCTGGCACATCAGCTTCACGTCGTGGATCGCGGACTACGTCTTCACGCCGCTGCGCATGAACCTGCGGACGCTCGGCAAACCCGGCCTCGTCGTCTGCCTGTTTGCCACCTTCCTCCTCGTCGGCGCGTGGCACGGCACCGGTTGGACGTTCATCATCTTCGGACTTATCCACGGCGTTTACATGACGGTCTCCACGTTCACGCTGCGCGCCAAAGATTCCTTCTGGAAAAAACACAACTTGCTGGACAAATTCTGGTTCACTTGCGCTCGGCAGCTCGTGACGTTCGGTTTGGTGCTGTTCACACTCGTGTTCTTCAGGGCTGCTTCGGTCACACACACGTTCGAGGTTCTGAAAAATCTTTTCCGCCACGGAAGTTTTAACATCGGGCTGAAACACGGACTCGACGGTCCGGAACTGTTGATTGCAATCGCCATGATTGTTTTCATGGAAACCACGGAAAAACTCATCCGCTCAAACGCCGCGCCGTTTTCCCGGCTCATCGCCCGACCGCTGTTGCTGCGTTGGCCGGCGTATCTGACGCTGCTCCTCGCCATCCTTTGCTTTGGGATCTTCACCAACCCGCAGCGGTTCATCTACTTCGCCTTTTGACCATGCCGCCCGCGCCAAACAACACCACGCCCACGAAAACGCTCCTGCGCTGCATCGTTTTCCTCGCACTGGTTTTCGCCGTGCTCGCGGTGCTTGGAAAAATTTTCGACCACGCCGCGAAACGCGACCTTCGCGAAAAGGCGCGCTGGGTCATCGCCAAACGCGGCGAGAGCTACGACTTCGCCATCATGGGCGCGTCGCGTTCCTACGTCGGCATTGACATCCCGACACTTGAAACCAATCTTGGAAAAAAAGGCGTCAATCTCTCCCTCGACGGCACCACGTTTCCCGAGCAATACCTCGCCCTGAAACTTTTCCTCGCGCACAACCACATCAAACAACTCATCCTCGACGTCAACGCCGCCGGCTTCGACAACTCCGCGTTCAAGTTTCCTTTCCGCGCCTACGAGTATCTTCCGGACATCAGCGACCCGGTCGTGTTCGAGAACTTGCGCGACAATTTCGGCTGCCGCGCGTTCGCATGGAAATACATCCCTTTTTTCAAGAACGCCGAGTTCAATTCCAAGATTGGCGTCATCCAATGCTACACTCTGTTCAAGTCCAGATTCGATCCGCGCGCCAAGGCCGCCGAGTTCGACAAATACGGCACACGCCTCATAAACCTCAACTTCACCGAGAAGGTAGCGCTCGAAGACACCACATGGAACGTGGACGCGCTGCCGCGAAAATATTTTTTCCGATTGTTAGAACTGGCGAAAACGAACAACATTGACGTCGTGCTCATCGCGGCTCCGGAATATCATCCGAGCCTGAGCAAACAATTGAACTGGAAAGAAATCATGGCCATCTACGAATCCGCCGCCACCAGCAACGGCCTGCCGTTCCTGCGCTTCGACGGCGAAGGACTCAGCCGCGACCGGTCGAATTTTTTCAACCGAAATCACCTGAACAAAAAAGGCGCGATTAAATTCTCCGCGCTGCTGGCCTCCCGGCTGGCTGAACTGCCGCCGCAAAAACACTGACCCGATCACATGAGCAGCCAAACTCCAGACTCCCACGCCGAGGCGCAAAAATTTTTCGACAAAATCGCGGATGACTACACCGCGCGTTCCAAGACCGCCGTTTACAACGTCAGTTCGTTGAGTTTCAGGCGGCGACAAGACGTCGTCACGCGGCTGATGTTGACGACGCCGCATGGAGGGACAGTTCTCGATTATGGCATGGGCGCGGCAGTGTTCGGCCCTCCGGCTGCGCAAAACGGGCTGCGTTACATCGGCGTTGACATCTCCCCAAAGATGATTGACCTCGCACAAAAGTTGAATCTGGCAAATGCAGAATTTCATCTGGGCGATTTGAACATTCTGCAAAAATTTGAAAACAAGGCGGACACCGTTCTGCTCATCGGCTTGATTGATTATTTGCAGGAGCCGGAGATCGGTCTGCAAAAACTCGCGCGCTGCGTCAAACCCGGCGGGCGGCTCATCATGTCCTTCCGCAACCACAACTCCGTCCCGCGCATTTTGCGGAACAGCGCGAAGGCGATTTGGCGTGGCTTGAAATCAGGTAGGGCGCGTCGCTCCGCGCGCGCCGCCGACACCGCCTTTGAAGCGCCCGTGTTGGAAAATTCCTTCGTGCCGCGCCGCGACTTGGTTCCGCTGCTGCAATCCGAAGGCTTTGCGAATGTCGAAGTGAATTATCTGGATTGCTCGCCGGTCTTTTTCAACGCGCCGTTGCCGAAGCCGCTCTGGAAAATCTGGAAACGCGCCGACGAAATTTTTTCCTGCAGCGCGCTCTCGTGGATGTGCGCGTCCGGCGTGCTCATCGCCAGTGGCAAACGGTAGGGAGCGCACGCGCCCCGCGTGCAGCTGACGACGCCCTCGTCGTCGGCACGAACGGAGTGGGACATCCGCAATTCGTTTACCTTCCGCACCCGGTTCGACGCGCGGGCGCGTCGAACAACACGCGAGGCGCGTGTGCTCCCCGCAACTTCTTGAAACTGACGAGGAAATATTGTTTCATTCCACCATGCCGTTCGCGTGCCTCATGTATCATTCGCTGTCCGACGGGCGGTTTCCCGACGGGCAGTATCCGAAATACACCACCACGCGCGAACTCTTCGCGGAGCATCTGCGCCTGCTGATGTATGGCGGGTTCCGGCTCGGAACTTTCGGCGACATCCTGCGCAAGCTCGATTCCGGCAGGCAGGTTTCCGATCAACTTTGCGCCCTGAGCTTCGATGACGGCCACAAAAGTTCCCTCGACCTCGCCGATTTGATGATCAACTCCTGCGTGCGCGGAACGTTTTTTGTGACGATGAATTATTGCCGCGAGCGCGCGGACTTTTTGAAGCCGGAAGACATCCGCCGCCTCGCCAAGGACGATTTCGATTTCGGCACGCACGGCGTCACGCACCGCGCGCTCTCGCGGATGCCGCCCGCCGAGATGCGCGCCGAATTGCGCGACAGCAAGGCGTGGCTGGAAGACATCATCGGCAGACCGGTCAAAAGCATGTCGCTGCCGGCGGGTCAGGGAAGCAAGGCCGTTTTTGAGACCGCAAAAGAACTCGGCTACCAACTCATAGGCAACTCGGTGGAGAAAATGAATTCGCCTGCGGAAAAAATTCCCGCCGAGATAAATCGCTTCGTGATCCTGAACAGTTATTCCGGCGATCTGGTCTGCCGGATCGCCCGAGGTTCGGTGGTTTATCAGGCTACGCGCCGCCTTCGCGCCGCGATGCTCGCGCTGCCGAAGCGTTTGCTGCGCAGTTACGACGCGACGCGGTGACCGAAAATCGGAGGGGCGAGTTGCACGAGCCCCTAAATTTCATTGCTATCGGATTAGTTCGGGGCTCGTGCAACTCGCCCCTCCGAGAAACGTTTTCTTGTCGCGCGAAGCGTTGCGCGGCTACAATTTCCGCGCAAATGATCCAGACAGAAGCCAGCTCGCAACCAAACGCCGCCGCCAAAAGCGGCCTGCGCATCCTTTGGGTCAATTGCCGCCTGCTCCATCCGCTCAACGGCGGCGACCGCATCCGCACCTACAACATGCTCCGGCAACTCAAGCGCCGGAACCGCGTGACTTACCTTTGCTTCCAGACGCCGGAGGATTCAGCGGAGGCCGTCACGCGCGCCAAGGAATTTTGCGATGAACTCATCACCGTTCCCTACAACCCTGTCCGCAACGGCACCGCGAAATTTTTTGCGGGAGTCTTGCTCAACAGCCTGACAAGCGACGTGCCGTTCTTCGCGGAAAAATATCGTTCCAGCGAAATGTCGGGCTACATCAGGCAACTTTCCGCGTCGGGACAGATTGACCTGATTGTCGTGGATTATCTCGCTTCGATGATTCAACTGGCCGGTCTGAACGGCGACCTGAAAACACCCGTGATGATTTTTCAGCACAACGTGGAATCGCAAATCTGGAAACGCCACAGCGAGACCGCCGCGAATCCGCTCAAGCGCGCCATCTTCCGCAAGCAATGGCGGATGACCTGTGATTGGGAGCGTCAGTGCGCCGGGCGCGTGGCCGGGCAGGTCACTGTTTCCGAAGATGACACGAAATTTTTCAGCGAACAACTGGCGATGAAAAACATCCTCGGCGCAGTGCCGACGGGCGTGGACACGGAATATTTTTCACCGGCGGACAAACCGAAGACGCCGCGCTCGATGGTGTTTCTCGGCGCGATGGATTGGATGCCGAACATTGACGCCGTTAGTTGGTTCGCACAGGAGATTTTCCCGGCGGTGCTGCGAAAGTTTCCCGATGCCAGCCTGACCATCGTTGGTCGCAATCCGACCGCGCGGGTCAAGGAACTCACGAGCACCGGCTCGCAAATCCGCGTGACCGGCACGGTGGACGACGTGCGCCCGTATCTCGCCGAGGCCGAGGCCATGATCGTGCCGCTGCGCGTCGGCGGCGGCACGCGCATCAAAATCTATGAAGGCATGGCGACGGGAATTCCCGTTGTCTCGACCACGATTGGCGCGGAAGGCTTGGCCGTGAAGCACGGCGAAAATATTTTACTCGCGGATTCAGCGGCGGATTTTGCCAAGGCGATCTGCGATTTGTTCGCAAACGCGGAATTTCGCGACCGCATCGGCAAGCGCGGCCTTGAAATGGTTCGTCGCGATTGCAGCTGGGATTCCATCACGAAAGTTTTTGAGAAGTATTGTCACGAAGTTTGCCAAACTCGGAGGGTCGCCGCGTGAACATCAGCATCTTCGGCCTCGGCTACGTCGGCGCGGTTTTGTCAGGCTGTTTCGCGAAAAACGGCCACACGGTCATCGGTGTGGACACGGACGCGACGAAGGCCGACCTCATCAACCGAGGCAAATCTCCCATCATCGAGACCGACCTCGGTCCGCTCATCGCCGCCGGAGTCAGCGCGAAAAAAATCCGCGCGACGACGGAACACGAGGCCGCGATTTTGGAAACGGAGATTTCGATGATCTGCGTCGGCACGCCGTCGGGCAAGGTGGGCGATCTGGATTTGAGTTTCGTGGCGCGGGTTTGCGAAAACATCGGCGCGGCGCTGGAAAAAAAAACCGCCTACCACCTCGTCGTGGTGCGCTCGACGATGTTGCCCGGTTCGGTCAAAGGCACTGTCGTTCCCGCGCTTGAAAAAAGTTCAGGCAAAAAGGCCGGCAAAGATTTCGGCGTGGCGATCAACCCGGAGTTTTTGCGGGAGTCATCCGCAGTCCACGATTTTTACAATCCGCCGAAGACGGTCATTGGCGCGATGAATCCGCGCGACGGCGAAATGGTAGCGGCACTTTACAAAGGTTTGCCCGGGCCGGTGATCCAGACAAGCATCGAGACGGCGGAGATGGTGAAATACGTGGATAATGTTTTTCACGCGCTGAAGATCACGTTCGCGAACGAGATCGGCGCGGTCTGCAAACCGCTCGGGGTTGACGCGCACGAAGTGATGCGGATTTTTTGCGAGGACAAGAAGCTCAACATCTCGCCGGCGTATTTCAAACCCGGCTTTGCGTTTGGTGGCTCGTGTCTGCCTAAGGATTTGCGCGCGCTGACGCGGCTGGCTCACGTCAAGGATGTGAGCGCGCTGCTGCTAGCTTCAATTTTGCAAAGCAACGAACAGCAGATCAAAAACGCGATCGAACTGATCCAGTCGAAGGGAAAAAAGAAAATCGGCGTGCTTGGTTTTGCGTTCAAGGCGGGCACGGACGATCTGCGCGAGTCGCCGATGGTCGCCGTCATCGAGACGCTGCTGGGCAAAGGTTACGATTTGAAACTTTATGACAGCTACGTGTCGCTGGCAAAGCTGGTGGGCGCGAACCGCCGCTACATCGAGCAGCACATCCCGCACATTTCCCGGCTGATGGTGGACTCGATTGATGAACTGCTCACGCACGCGGAGATCATTGTCATTGGAAATGACAACGCGGAATTTTTCTCTGCGCTGAAAGGTTTGAAGCGCGAGCAATTCGTTCTCGATTTGACGACAAATTCTAAACCGCCCGAGGTTGAGGCAGCCTATGAGAGTTTGTCAGGCTAAACTACCACGCTGACGAGGTGTTTTTTCCAACGAAGCACAAATTATTTTCGCTCAAGAAAAATATTTTTCTTGTTAGTGCGCTTGTTCTTTAAGTTGTTGAGTAGGAATTTTATCAGCGAGCCAAGCGGTGATTGGTGCGGATGCTGAATATGAATTTAGGACTTGCCCCGGGAATATCTACCTTGACCAGAATGGCGTGAACACCGTATCGTATAAAATCCACGTCATTTAAAACATAAAATGTCTGGACTGTGGGCAGCGTATTACGAGCGATGCCTGTTTTATTGTCATTATTGTAGTGCATGCTAAATCCATCAATCTTGAAATGGCCGATGCGAGCGTCGCAGCCAAGCTTGGCGCACTAGTTGCAATGGGGCTTGCCGTATGCGACTACGGCGCCCGTTTGTATCTGTAAACCAGCCAATGTTTTTCCCCATTGTTTTGGCAGTTGCACTTTCCGCAAAGACCACCGCGGTTGTTGAGCCGCCTTCCAATCTGTTTGTCAGCGCCAGCCAAGACGTTGTTATTGTGCAATGGAACGGGAAAACGAATGTGGATTATCAGGTGGAAAGCCTCGACTTCACTGCGCCTTCTGCGAACTGGGAACCGATCGTGGTTGTCAGCAGTTCCAGCACAACTAATTTCACGCTAACCCAACCTCAGACAACCTCGCCAACGAAGTTGTATCGGGTTGCTGCGGTTTCTGGCTCAGGCGGCATATTAGCTGGAAAACCTTCCTATGCGATCACAACGAGCGCTTCTCCAGCCGGCAGCGGGGCGACAGGCGGCGGCGGGTCATACGCCAAAAACGCGAGCGCCACCGTCACCGCCACAGCCACCAACTCCTGCTATAATTTTGTGAACTGGACGGAAGGCGGGACAAATGTCAGCAGTTCGGCCAACTACACTTTTACTGTCACCCGGAACCGGACGCTCGTGGCCAACTTCGCCGCGCCTGCTTACATGGTCACCACGAGCAGCTCACCATCCGGCGGTGGCACCACCAGCGGCGACGGGACAACGAACTGCGGATCCAGCGTCACCGTCACAGCCACGCCGGCTTTGTGCTACTCATTTGTGAACTGGACGGAAAACGGAACGAACGTCAGCACTTCGGCCAGCTACACATTCACCGCCGGCGCAAACCGTAATCTGGTGGCCAACTTCTCGTCCGGTGCCGTGACAGTCAACGCCAGCAGTTCGGGCAACGGCACTGTCGGCGGAGGCGGATCGTTCACTTGCGGTTCAAGCGTCACCGTCACCGCCACGCCTGCGGCCTGTTACACCTTCGTTAGTTGGACCGAGGGCGGAGCCGTTGTGAGCTCGTCGGCCAGCTATACATTCACCGCCAATAACAGCCGCACACTCGTGGCCAATTTTGCGCCGATCACTTATTCCATCATCACCGGTAGTTTGCCTTCGGGCGGCGGGACAACGAGCGGCGGAGGAACGGTGAATTGCGGATCGAGCGTCACCGTCACCGCCACGCCTGCTTCATGTTACAGCTTCGTGAACTGGACTGAGGGCGCGACGGTCGTGAGCACATCGGCCAGTTATACATTTACCGCCAATGCCAGCCGGACGCTGGTTGCCAACTTTGCTTTGACGACCTACTCCATCACCACGAGCAGTTCGCCTTCGGGTGGCGGAGCGACCAGCGGTGGCGGAACAAAGAATTGCGGTTCTAGCGTCACGGTGACGGCCACAGCAAATTCCTGTTACAGCTTCGTGAACTGGACAGAAGGCGCGACTATCGTCAGCACATCTTCGAGCTACACCTTCACCGCCAGCGGCAACCGGACGCTGGTCGCCAACTTTGCTTTGACAACGTATTCGATTACCGCGAGCAGTTCGCCTTCGGGCGGCGGGACGACGAGCGGCGACGGAACAAAGAATTGCGGATCAAGCGTCACGCTGACAGCCACGCCAGCCTCGTGTTATAGCTTCGTGAATTGGACTGAGAGCGGGACCAATGTCAGCAGTTCCGCCAGCTACACTTTCACAGCCAATGCGAACCGGACGTTGGTTGCCAACTTTGCGCTGACGACTTACTCCGTCACCACGAGCAGTTCGCCCTCGGGCGGCGGCACAACCAGCGGCGGGGGGACAGTCAACTGCGGCTCAAGCGTCACAGTCACAGCCACGCCGAACGCCGGCTACAACTTTACAAACTGGACTGAAGGCGGAACGCAAGTCAGCGCTTCGGCCAGCTACACTTTCACTGCCAGCGGCAGCCGCGCCTTGGTCGCCAATTTCACCGCCACTTCTTCCGGAGGCGGCATCACCAACAATCTCACCGGGTATTGGACCTTTGACGCGGCGAATGTTTCGGGAACGACCGCGCTCGACAGCAGCGGAAACACCAACCATGGAACGCTGCAGGGGACTGTATTACCGACGATAGTGAACGGGAAGATTGCGCAGGCTGTGAATCTGGATGGCGTCAGCGGTCTCGTAAATGTTCCAAACAGCACAAGTCTTAATATCACCGGTCCTTTTACCGTTGCCGCGTGGGTGAATTTCAATGCGCTGCCAAGTCCCGGCAAATATCCAAGCGTCGTCGCCAAGCTTACCAGTCCATCCGGTTACTACGGATACGGGTTGTTCTGGAATGGCAGTGGGGTTTCAGGCATTATCGGACCAGGCTCCGCCCAATGGTATATCCCCTCACCACACACGCCAACGGTCGGCGCATGGAACCACTACGCCGCCGTTTTTGACGGCACTTATTTGAAATTGTATGTCAACGGTGTTTTCTATTCGCAAGTCGCGGCCGCTGCTCCTGGTAATACAACCGGTGTCCCTGTAAAAATAGGACCTCATTACAGCAACCCGGGTTCTTACGGTTATCTCAATGGCATGGTGGATGACTCCCGCATCTACAACCGGGCGTTGGGCGCAGCGGATGTAACTCAATTGTATAATTACACTGGCAGCACCGGTTGCACTTACACGGTCAGCACCAGTTCATCGCCTTCCGGCGGTGGGACAACCAGTGGCGGCGGCACAGTGACTTGCGGCTCGAGCGTCACCGTGACGGCCACGCCTGCTTCGTGCTACAGTTTCGTGAACTGGACTGAGGGCGCAACGGTCGTGAGCACTTCAGCCAGTTATACCTTTACCGCCAATGCCAGCCGGACGCTGGTCGCCAACTTTGCTCTGACGACTTATTCCGTCACCACGAGCAGTTCGCCCTCAGGCGGCGGCTCGACCAGTGGCGGCGGAACGGTCAATTGCGGATCGAGCGTCACCGTGACGGCCACGCCCGCCTCGTGCTACAGTTTCGTGAACTGGACTGAGGGCGCAACCGTAGTGAGCACATCGGCCAGTTACACCTTCACCGCCAATGCCAGCCGGACGCTGGTCGCCAACTTTGCTCTGACGACTTATTCCGTCACCACGAGCAGTTCGCCCTCAGGCGGCGGGACGACGACCGGTGGTGGAACAAAGAACTGCGGATCGAGCGTCACCGTGACGGCCACGCCTGCCTCGTGCTACAGCTTCGTGAACTGGACTGAGGGCGCAACGGTCGTGAGCACATCGGCCAGTTATACATTTACCGCCAGTGCCAGCCGGACGCTGGTCGCCAACTTTGCTCTGACGACTTACTCCGTCACTACGAGCAGTTCGCCTTCCGGCGGTGGGACAACGAGCGGTGGCGGAACGGTCAATTGCGGATCGAGCGTCACCGTGACGGCCACGCCTGCCTCGTGCTACAGCTTCGTGAACTGGACTGAGGGCGCAACGGTCGTGAGCACATCGGCCAGTTATACATTTACCGCCAGTGCCAGCCGGACGCTGGTCGCCAACTTTGCTCTGACGACTTATTCCATCGCCACGAGCAGTTCACCTTCGGGCGGCGGCTCGACGAGCGGTGGCGGAACAAAGAATTGCGGATCGAGCGTTACCGTGACGGCCACGCCTGCCTCGTGCTACAGTTTCGTGAACTGGACTGAGGGCGCAACGGTCGTGAGCACATCGGCCAGTTATACATTTACCGCCAGTGCCAGCCGGACGCTGGTCGCCAACTTTGCTCTGACGACTTATTCCATCGCCACGAGCAGTTCACCTTCGGGCGGCGGCTCGACGAGCGGTGGCGGAACAAAGAATTGCGGATCGAGCGTTACCGTGACGGCCACGCCTGCCTCGTGCTACAGTTTCGTGAACTGGACTGAGGGCGCAACGGTCGTGAGCACATCGGCCAGTTATACATTTACCGCCAGTGCCAGCCGGACGCTGGTCGCCAACTTTGCTTTGACGACCTACTTCATCGGCACGAGCAGTTCGCCCTCAAGCGGCGGGACGACGAGCGGTGGTGGAACAAAGAACTGCGGATCGAGCGTTACGGTGGTTGCCACTACCAACGCCGGTTTCAACTTTGTGAACTGGACTGAAAGCGGGTCGAACGTCAGCGCCTCAGCCAGCTATACCTTCACCGCCGGCGCGAACCGGACTCTCGTTGCCAACTTCACACCGGTGGGCAACATTCCACCGGTGGCCGTTCCGGGAACCAATCAATCAGTGGCTATTGGAGCAAACGCCAGCTTTATTGGCGGGAATTCCTATGACCCAGATGGCACCATCACCAATTACACATGGGCTTTTGGTGATGGCATGTCAGCTTCAGGAATGAATGTCTCGCACGCCTACACTAACGCCGGCACTTACGCGGCCACGCTTACGGTCAAAGACAACTTGGGAGCAACCGGCACCAGCAACGCTATCGTGACTGTCACGAACGCTCCACCGCCAGTCACGCCGGGAGAACTGCTTTGGGTGCGGGCGTCATCGGCTCAACCTGGCCCTAACGCGGTCCAGTTGGCTGTCGGATCCGATCCTTCCGGGAACGGCGTCGCCGTGGGCTGGTTCTCTGGCACTGTGGATTTCGGCACCGGCCCGATCTCAACCACCAGCACACTCGACACCGATGGCTTCATCGTGAAACGCGACAGCCAGGGCAATCCTCTTTGGACGAAGCGTTTGGGAACTGATGCGGCTGATGCAGTCAATGGTGTGGTGATTGACAGCCAGGGCAACATCATAGTGACCGGCCATTTTACGACGAGTTCTGACGGAGTAACTGGTGTGGACTTCGGTGGAACAACACTGACCAGCGTTCCAGGGGGAGCGAACGTTCCGGACATCTTCGTTGCCAAATACTCTCCGTCCGGCAGTCTCCTATGGGTGAAAGGTTTTGGGGGAGCGTATGATGATCGAGGCATTGCGGTCGCGGTGGATGGAAGCAACAATGTCGTCATTGCATCAGAAATCAAATCCATCAATGCCAGCTTTGGAGGAATTACTCTCAGCAGCATGGGCAACTATGATGTAGTCCTCGCCAAGCTCTCCGGTGCGACGGGCTCGACGGTCTGGGCCGTATCATTTGGAACAACCGGTGTTGACTTGCCGTCTGCGGTGGTGGTTGATCGCTTTGGCGACGTCGTGGTGACCGGCAGCTTTGCTGGTGGTAGCATGGCCAAGCGCTCGGGTGTTGACGGCAGCTTCATGTGGGTGAAGGCGACCGGCGGCGCTGGCAATGGAGTCGCTACTGATCCGGCGACGGGCAACATCTTTGTCACCGGCGGAAACGCGGGCATTTACCTCTCCGCTTATGATCCTTCTGGCCAGACGAATCTCTGGACCAAAACGACCGGCTCTGGCACCGATTCAGGGACGGCGGTGGCTGTTGACGCAAATGGCAACCTTGTCCTCACTGGAAAAGCTGCCGACGCGATCAATTTCGGAACGTGGCCTCAAAATCCGTGGATGTATGGGAATGGCCAGCCAAACGTATTTGTTGCGGCTTTTACTGTCTCGGGAAACTCGCCGCCCACGTATCGCTGGACCAAAGTCACGGGCGCGAGTTCCACCGGGTCCAGTGGAGGCACCGGAATTGCGCTTGATTCGCTCGGCCATGTGTTGGTTGGAGGTTTCTTTACGGCCACAGTTGATTTTGGCGGGATTTCAGCCACCACCACAGGGGGCTACAACGCTGCGTTTCTTGCCCAATATTCAAAATAGTGGCCAGTAACGGCTTCGATTAAAGGCTGGCAGGCAATTAACAGGGCTATGTGCTGTGGCTTTGCAAGTCGCGCTTCAGGCAACACGCATTAAACTTCTCAATCGGAACACAGTCTCGGCCCCGGCAAGATGGAACGGATTGAGTTCGAATTGAAATTCCCCGCTTCTTCGTCTTGGGCTTCGTCCCGAAATTACCATGACAATCACGGTAAATCATTGTTCGTATTCTCGGAGGCACATCGACAAAGCCTCTCTTTTTGATATGCGGATGTTTTGAGTGGCTCTGCTCGTCCGCATCCAGCTTGACGGCGGACTACAACCAGTTCCGGGTTAGCCCCGGGAGGCAGGGATAGTATTCTCACCGGGGTATCATTCCGTAGAACTTCTCATTGCAATTTTATCTCAAAAGATATTTGATGTCCATCAACGCGACGCCAATGTGCCTGGATATGTGGCCAGGTAGTTTTAGCTTGGGGCGAGAAGGTTGATTTTACAAAACAGCGGTCAAAAAACAACGGTCAGTTTAAAAAACAGGAGAAAATTATGTGTTCAATGAAATCAGTTCGTGTTGTCCTTTCAACCCTTCTCGGCGCAGCGGCATTCCTGCTGCCGGCGCAGAATGCGTCAGCGCAATGTTCACCTGACATCGCGTGCGGCGTTTCCATCAATCCGTCCAGCGGCTCGAGAGTTGTGCTCGGCCAGACCGTCACCATCAACTTCGTCAAGGCGGGCATCACCGCGTCGAGTTGTTTCATCACCAACGGCAACACGTGGCTGGCTTCCCCCAACGGAGCGGGCGGGCAGGTGACCAGCAAGATCATGACCGAATTCATTTTGCCGGTGGTGAACACGGAGATTCAATGCAACGGCACGGCTGGTCTTCCAGGAGGAGACACGTCTTGTGAGAGTTACACCACCACTTACATAGTTGATGCCGACGACATCAACAGACCCCTCAGCCTTGGTTCGGCAACCGTTCTGCCAAACAAGTTTGCGGCAGACGGAGTGCAGACTTTTCCGGCCACGCCCAAGCAAATCCACTTTTTCGCGGCTGCGGAAGGAGCCGGCTACAACGACAGTGCTTTCACATCGTTCTCCGGCAACGCATATGGCCAGGGGCAGGTGTCGCTCACGGTCGTAAACCCGGGTCTGACTGTTACCAAAATATGTGATACGAATTGCTTCTCTTATGGCGCTCCGATCAGTTTTCATGGATCGGTTTGCAATACTGGTGATGTGGCGCTGGCCAATATCACCGTCACGGACACGCCGAGCGGGGGTTCTCCGATTTTGATTACGAATTTCGCCGCGACGACTTCGAGCGGACGCGTTTACAATGGGACTTTGACTAATGGGGAATGCATCGCGTATTCAGGTTCTTATCAACCGTCTGGAACTGGCGCAGCTCTGTGCGGGCCGTTCACCGATACTGTCGTCGCAAGCGGAACTGCCACCACCGTTTTTCAGAGTCCGACGTATTCGGCCACCAACAGCGCGACGTGTGAAGTGTGCACCGATCCCTGCATCGTGGTGACGAAGAACTGCGACACGGTTGATATCGGACAGGGCAACACCGTAAGCGGGACAGTGACCAACTGCGGCGACGTGACGCTGACGAACATTTCGATAGTGGACAACCTTTACGGAACGCTGGCGTCTGGGCTGACGCTCGAACCGGGAGCCGGGACGACCTACAGCCAGTTGGTGACAAACAACACGTGCGGCAACTTCACCAACATTATGACCGCCAGCGGCACGAGTGTTTGCGGTGCGCAGGTTTCGGACACGGACACGAATGTGTGCATCGTAACAGAAAACCCGTGCATCGAAGTGACCAAGAACTGCGATACCGTTGACCCCGGTCAGACGAATACGGTCAGCGGAGTGGTCACCAACTGCGGCAACGTGGCGCTTATAAATATATGTGTGATAGATAATCTTTACGGCACACTTGTGTGCATCGAGGAATTGCCTCCCGGCGGCTCTCAGAGCTATAGCCGGAAGGTAGTGAACCCTCCGTGCAGCGATACCACCAACGTGGTGACTGTAACTGGACAGAGCAGATGCGGCACCGTGGTTTCCAATAGTGCCACTGCGGTGTGCAGTGTCCGCTGTCTGCCGCCCGACATCTGCGTGACCAAGGAAGTGGTCTGCGAGTTGCCCTCCGGCTGTGACACCAACTGGTCTCACCTGGCCATTGGCGCGAAGACCGCCGACAACGCACAGTGTCCGTCCTTCTGCTACCGCATCCGCGTGACCAACTGCGGCCAGGAAGCGTTGACCAACGTCACTGTCGTGGACAACGTGTTGACCAATCTGACAGGCTGCAACTTCCCGACCACGCTGGCAGTCGGCCAGACCGTTGAATGCATCATAGCCGGTGTGGTTCACTGCGACAATGTGACCAACACGGTTACCGCCAGCGGAGTGGGTGTGATCAGCGGCACCAGCGTCAGCACCAACGACACGGCGGCAGTCCGCATCCTGCCGATTGGCATCACGTGCGAAGCGACGGTCAACGGCAGAGGATTTACTGAGATCCCGTGCGATGGCGAGTCGCACCTGGTGACCAATTCGGTCAGGATTTGCAACACCGGCAGTCTGCCGCTGTCCGACATCACGATCCTCGCACCGAACATCGTGGCGCTGGGCGGAGATTGCACAAATGTGGCGAACCTGCGGCTGGCGCTGGAGCCGGGCGAATGCACGAATCTGACGTTGTGCATAGATGCGCTGATCTGCCCGCCGGAATGCGGGATCGCATTTACGAATCATATCGAAATCACGGCGACAGTTGACGGGAGCAAGACCAACGTTTGCGCGTTTACACGGAACGCGAGCAATCAGGTGGTGGCCATCACTGCTTCCACGGAATGCGATGCTCAAGTGGGGTGCACGCAACCCGAGGCCTGCCGGACAACCGGCGGCGGACGTCAGGACGATCCGCTGGTGTTCCCGGCCAACGTTCGTTACGTGACGCACGGTGGACAGGTTGGCGCGCCTGTGGGCAACCAAATATGCATCGTGACGACGAACTTCCCGCTGGGCAATCCGTGCATCCACGGCCGGTGGACGCATGTCCGGCATGAGCAGGGCGGCAGGAAGGGGAACTTCCACGCGAGATATTACGACACGCTGGAGTGCGCGTGTCTTGACACGAACGTGACGGCAACGTCGGTCACCATTCCGAACATAACTGGTGGTGGCAGCCAGACCTACACGAACCTGGTGTATGGTCCGGGAACGACCGTTGACGGATTGTGCAATCCGGGGCACAAAAACCCTGCTGGACCAGCGCCTCGACCGGCACCGGCGAACAAGATTGCCTTCACCGGAGTGGGTGATTGGACGGATGAAAAAGGAGGCCGGGCGCCACGGTCTGTTTTGTTCCGTGTTGACCTGGAAGACCGCAGCGAGCCGGGCGGCAGCCACCCTGGCGGAGCGACACCGCCGGCGGATCGTTACCGGCTGCGTATCTGGGTGTTGAGCGAGGCGGAGTTGATGCAGTTGAGAGGAGCCGGCCCGGACAACTTATTGCTGAACTTCCGCAATGCGATTTCGGCGTGCAACGGGATCAACGTGCAGGACGGCGCGAGCGTTCCGAACGGTGCGGCGGCCTTCGGGGTGCGCGCTCCTGACGTGGACGACGGTGGAGAGTTGGAACGCGGCAACCATCAGATCCATCCCTCGATCAAGGATTGCGACCCGTTTAATCCGACGGGACCGGGGCTGCCTCCGAATCCGTAACGAAAATTGATTGAAACACGACAGGCGGGTCGGCAACGACCCGCCTGTTCTTTTTTAAATAGGATAATCCCGGTTGGCGGCCATGCTGCGTCTGCCGGAAAGAGATTGAAGCAAAGGGTGGACACACGGTCAGCCCATTTTTCAGGGACAGGGACGGATTTATTTTCCGTCGTGCGCTTGCGTCTCATTTGCGCGACCTCTACCGGGGATTCCCCGGCTCTAAGTTCAGGATATTTCTAATTGCTATTCTCATCCCAAGATGTTCGACTATCACCGCTACAGAATGTGAAAGGAAGTTCACCTCTGTCGCAAAAAACCAATCACCGTCAGCAGATTTATTTTTTTATGGAAAATGTCGGTCAGCTTATCAACAAGGAGAGAATTATGTGTTCAATGAAATCAGTTCGTGTTGTCCTTTCAAACCTTCTCGGCGCAGCGGCATTCCTGCTGCCGGCGCAGAATGCGTCAGCGCAATGTTCACCTGACATCGCGTGCGGCGTTTCCATCAATCCGTCCAGCGGCTCGAGAGTTGTGCTCGGCCAGACCGTCACCATCAACTTCGTCAAGGCGGGCATCACCGCGTCGAGTTGTTTCATCACCAACGGCAACACGTGGCTGGCTTCCCCCAACGGAGCGGGCGGGCAGGTGACCAGCAAGATCATGACCGAATTCATTTTGCCGGTGGTGAACACGGAGATTCAATGCAACGGCACGGCTGGTCTTCCAGGAGGAGACACGTCTTGTGAGAGTTACACCACCACTTACATAGTTGATGCCGACGACATCAACAGACCCCTCAGCCTTGGTTCGGCAACCGTTCTGCCAAACAAGTTTGCGGCAGACGGAGTGCAGACTTTTCCGGCCACGCCCAAGCAAATCCACTTTTTCGCGGCTGCGGAAGGAGCCGGCTACAACGACAATGCTTTCACATCGTTCTCCGGCAACGCATACGGCCAGGGGCAGGTGTCGCTCACAGTCGTGACTCCAGGCATGACGGTTACCAAGATATGCGATACGAACTGCTTTCCATACGGCGCTCCGATCAGCTTTCATGGATCGGTTTGCAATACCGGGGACGTGAGGCTCGTCAACATCACCGTCACGGACACGCCGAGCGGCGGTTCTCCCATCGCGGTTACGAATTTCGCGACGACGACTTCGAGTGGCCGGACGTTTGACGGGACTTTGACAAATGGGGAATGTGTTAATTATTCAGGCTCTTATCAACCTTCAGGAACTGGCGCAGGTCTTTGCGGTCCCTTCACCGACACGGTCGTGGCATCGGCACAAACTTCTCTTATCTCTTCAAATTTTACAATTTCAGCCACCAACAGCGCGACGTGTAACGTGTGCAACAATCCCTGCATCACGGTGACGAAGAACTGCGACACGGTGGCGATTGGAGCGGCCAACACCGTGAGCGGGACAGTGACCAATTGCGGCAACGTTCCGCTGACGAACATCACGATTGTGGACAACCTCTATGGCACACTGGCGACGATCACGTCGCTTGATCCGGGAGCCGGAACGATCTACAGCGTGCTGGTGACGAACAACACGTGCGGCAATTTCACGAATATTGTTACTGCCACTGGAAACAGCATCTGCGGGTCACAGGTTTCTGACACGGACACGAACGTGTGCGTTGTGACTGAAGCTCCGTGCATCGAGGTGACCAAGGCATGCGACACGGTAGTGGTTGGCAGCGCGAACACCGTGAGCGGGACAGTGACCAACTGCGGCAACGTGACGCTGACGAACATATCGATAGTGGACAACCTTTACGGGACGCTGGTGTCGGGCCTGACGCTCGAGCCCGGAGCCGGGACGACCTACAGCCAGCAGGTGACGAACACGTGCGGCAACTTCACGAACATTGTGACGGCCAATGGTCGCAGCATCTGCGGCACTCTGGTCACTGACACGGACACGAACGTGTGCGTGGTGACCGAGGCTCCGTGCATCATCGTGACGAAGAACTGCGACACCGTCGTGGTTGGGCAAGGCAACCACGTCACTGGCACGATCACCAATTGTGGCAATGTGACCCTGACCAACGTGAGTGTTGTGGACAATCTCTACGGCACGCTTTTGTCCGGCATCACTTTGGATCCGGGTGAGGGTGGCCCCTTCGGCATGTTTGTGACCAACACGTGCGGCAATTTCACGAACATCTTCACGGCTAGCGGACGGAGCATCTGCGGGACGCTGGTTGAGGACACGGACACGAACGTGTGCGTTGTGACTGAAGCTCCGTGCATCGAGGTGACGAAGGCGTGCGACACCGTGGCGATCGGCCAGGGCAACACCGTGAGCGGGACGGTGACCAACTGCGGCAACGTGACACTGACGAACGTTTCGATCGTGGACAACCTTTACGGGACGCTGGTGTCGGGCCTGACGCTCGAGCCGGGAGCCGGGACGACCTACAACCAGCTGGTGACGAACAACACATGCGGCAACTTCACGAACATTGTGACGGCGACGGGCCGGAGCACGTGCGGGACGGAAGTGTCGGACACGGACACGAACGTGTGCGTGGTGACCGAGCGTCCGTGCATCGAGGTGACGAAGGCATGCGACACCGTGGCGATCGGCCAGGGCAACACGGTGAGCGGGACGGTGACCAACTGCGGCGACGTGACGCTGACGAACATATCGATCGTGGACAACCTTTACGGCACGCTGGTGTCGGGCCTGACGCTCGAGCCGGGAGCCGGGACGACCTACAACCAGC
>CAYMCQ010000067.1:0-23988 GCA_964389025.1 uncultured Verrucomicrobiota bacterium | reverse complement strand
GGTGGCCGCTGGCACAATTCCTTTCCCTGCAATACGTGGTGGCGCTCCGACTCGGCGGCTCGCCGGAAGACGCATGAACGACACCAGGCGACAGACGATGAAAAACTTCAGTTTGAGCCGTTCGTGGTTCGCGAGTCTTTAACAGAAAAGCCGCTGACATTACACTCAACAAAAATGGTAAATCCAATCTTGTTTGCCGCCGCCACCGCCGACCCGCATCCGGCGATGATTTTGCCTTTTGCGGTGATGCTGCTGTGCATCGCGCTCATGCCGTTCATCAATCTGCATTGGTGGGAACGCCATTTTCCAAAAGTCGCAGTGGGTTTGGGCGCGGTGACGACGATTTACTACGTGTTCTTTCTCGACAACGCCGCGCGGATGCTGCACGTCGCGCACGAATACGTGAGCTTCATCGCGCTCATCGGCTCGCTGTTCGTCGTGGCTGGCGGGATTCACATTGAGGTGAAGGGCGAAGCCAAGCCGTGGGTCAATTGCTTGTTCCTGTTTATCGGCGCGGTGCTGGCGAATGTCATCGGCACAACCGGCGCGTCCATGCTGCTCATCCGCCCGTGGATGCGGATGAACAAGTATCGCATCACCGCGTTTCACATCGTCTTTTTCATTTTCATTGTCAGCAACGCGGGCGGCTGCCTCACGCCCATCGGCGACCCGCCACTGTTTCTCGGTTACATCAAGGGCGTGCCGTTCTGGTGGGTGTTGCAGAAATGCTGGATTGCTTGGGCCATCGCTGTCGGAGGATTGATTGCGATTTTCTACGCCTTCGACCGCCGCAAATTTCTCCGCGCGCCGCGCGAAGTGCGGGAAGCGGAAACCCGCCGGGAAACTTGGAAGATTGAAGGCTGGCGCAACGTCGGATTCCTCGCCTTGATTCTGGCAGCAGTGTTCATCAAGCAGCCATCCGGATTGAGCGAAGGTTTGATGGTCGCAGCGGCGGTCGGTTCGTGGTTCGCCACGCCCAAGCGCATCCACGAGGCCAACGCGTTCAACTTTCATCCCATCCGCGAAGTGGCGTGGCTGTTCGTCGGCATCTTCGCGACGATGGTGACGGCGCTGGACTATTTGGAAATTCACGCGGCGGAACTGGGCCTCAATTCGGAAATGAAATTCTTCTGGCTCACCGGCCTGCTGTCGGGTGCGTTGGACAATGCGCCCACTTACCTGACGTTCCTCGCCGCCGCGATGGGAATGCACGACCTAAGCCTCAATAATCCCGAACACGTCCGCCAACTCGTCGCCACGCACGACCATGAACTCATCGCCATCTCGCTGGGTGCAGTTTTCTTCGGCGCGATGACTTACATCGGCAACGGCCCGAACTTCATGGTCAAATCCATCGCCGAACAGGCCGGGGCGAAAATGCCCGGCTTCTTTGCCTACCTGTTGAAATACGCGCTGCCGATTCTGATTCCGCTCATGGTCGTCATCTCACTGCTGTTCTTTTCGCGCTGGCGGGTTTTTTGAAGAATCGTATTTGGGCGGGCTTACGCCAGCCAGCGGCTCGAATTGTTTGCTCTCCGGGTCGTGCCACATTTCACGTCTTCGCGTAAAGCTCGCTTCCTTCTCGGTGAACGCATGGGATTGTTTCCAAGTTGGCCGGACTCAAAAACATTTTGCCCGAATTGAAAACGGTTTTGCTCATGGCGATTTTTGTTTTCCAAACAGCGCGTCAATTTCTCGGCGGACTTCTTCGCTCATTCGGATTAGCGGAGCGGGCGGCTGCGCTCCCCATCGGTTGGAATTGCGTCGTTCCGGTTGGACCGCACTTCCTGTTTGCCAGCATGGATCTCCTTAGCCACTCTGCGGGACACGACCACTTGAATCTTATGAGCCTTTTGAACCGCCGCTGGAAATTGTTGATGACCCTGGCCGCTTTGCTTTTGCCCGGCGTTGGGCCGGATGGAACTGCGCGGGCTGCTGAGGAATCGCTGTTCGTAGCCCGGCCGCTGACGGCGGAAAATTCCTTCACGACCGGGATCGAGGGACCAGCGTGTGACGCGCGAGGGAATATCTACGCCGTCAATTTCGAGCGGCAACAGACCATCGGCAGGGTCACGCCCGACGGGAAAGGCGAGGTGTTCGCGGAGTTGCCCGGCAAGAGCACCGGCAACGGCATCGTCATTGGTCGCGACGGAACGATGTTCGTCGCGGATTATGTGGGGCACAACATTCTGCGCATTGATCCCAAGTCTCGCGCCGTATCGGTATTCGCACATGATGACCGGATGAACCAGCCGAACGACTTGGCGCTCGCGCCGTCGGGAGACATCTACGCGAGTGATCCGAACTGGAAGGAAAGCACAGGCCAGGTGTGGCGGGCGAGCCCCTCCGGCAAGCTCAGTTTGGTGGCGACCAACCTGGGCACGAGCAACGGCATCGAGGTCAGCCCGGACGGAAAAACCCTCTATGTCAACGAGAGCGTGCAACGCAACGTCTGGGCGTTCACCATTGAAGCGGGTGGATCGCTCACCCACAAACGGCTGCTGAAAAAATTCGACGACCACGGCTTCGATGGGATGCGCTGCGATGTGGACGGCAATCTTTACATCACGCGCTACGGCAAGGGCACGGTCGTGAAGCTTTCGCCCGCTGGAGAGGTCTTGCGGGAAGTGGACGTGCTGGGTTCGAAGCCGAGCAATCTTTGCTTTGGCGGGCCGGACGGGCGCACGGTATATGTCACGGAAGTTGATCATCGCCGCCTGGTGCAGTTTCGAGTGGATCGTCCTGGCCTGGCCTTCATCCGACTGCGGCCAACCAAGTCAGCGCGCCAACGACAGTTTTGAGTTTCATTTGCTGAACGGTTCGTCTATTTTTTGACCCAGCCGTATGAAAGTGATTCCGCACGCAGGTCGTGGCCCCATCCAACTGTGGACCCGCCGCCACTTCCTCGCGCGCAACGCGATGGGCATCGGCAGCGTCGCCCTCGCGTGGTTGTTGCGGGAGGAAAATCTGCTCGCCACTCCACCCAACATTCCGCGCGGGCCGCAATCGTTCGACCTCAAGCCCAAAGCGCCGCAGTTTCGTCCGCGCGCCCGCGCCATGATTTCGCTCTTCATGCACGGCGGGCCGAGCCACATTGATTTGTTCGACCCGAAACCGGAACTGACGAAACGCAGTGGCGAGGATTACCCGGGCGAGATCACTTTCAGCTTCATTGATCGCGCGACGAAAAAATTGTTCGGCAGCCCATGGAAATTTGAGAAGCACGGCCAATGCGGAATGGATGTCTCCGAACTTCTCCCACACTTCGCGAGCATCGTGGATGACGTGGCGCTCATTCGCTCCATGCACACAGACATCAACGGACACGAACCGTCCATCTGGTTCATGAATACCGGCAAGGCGCAGCCGGGTCGGCCCGCGCTCGGCTCGTGGCTCACTTACGGTCTCGGCTCGGAAAGCCAGAGCCTTCCCGCCTACGTCGTGTTGACCGATCCCGGCGGACATCCGGTGGACGGCGTGCGCAACTGGTCCAACGGCTGGATGCCACCGTTGTTTCAGGGAACGGTTGTGCGTTCGGCAGAGCCGCGCATTCTGAACCTCGACCCGCCGCCGCACTTGAAAGGCGAGTTGCAGGAACAAAACCTCGCCTTCCTCGCCCGGCTCAATCGCGACCACCTCGCGCGGCATCCCGGCGAGACGGACCTCGAAGCGCGCATCGCCAGCTACGAGCTCGCCGCGCGAATGCAGACCGCCGCGAAGGAGGCGCTCGATCTGACCGGCGAAAGCGAAGCCACGAAAAAGCTTTACGGCCTGGACGAATCCGTCACCCGCGAATACGGCACGCGCTGCCTCATTGCACGGCGACTCGTCGAGCGAGGCGTCCGTTTCGTGCAACTCTTCGTCAACGGCCAGATCTGGGACAACCACGAGAGCATCAAGAGCAACCTCGTCAACTGCTGCCGCAAGACCGATCAACCGTCCGCCGCGCTCGTCAAGGATCTCAAAGCGCGCGGTCTGCTCGACACGACGATTGTGCATTGGGGCGGCGAAATCGGCCGGCTGCCCGTGACCGAGAACCACGGCGCAGCCGAAAAGGCCGGGCGCGATCACAACGGCCAGGGCTTCAGCAGTTGGCTGGCTGGCGGCGGGATCAAGGGCGGCACGATTTACGGCGAGACGGACGAGTTCGGACACAAAGCCGTCGTGAATCCGGTCAGCCCAAACGATTATCACGCCACGCTGCTGCACCTCTTCGGCCTCGACCACACGAAACTCCTCTACTTCCACAACGGCTTGGAAGAGCGGATCACCGACAGCAAACCGTGCCGCGTTGTGAAAGAGATTTTGCGAGACGCATGAATGGCGCGGGCGTAGTTGTGACTTTCTGACAACTGTGAAAACATTTTCTCATTATGGCATTGGCGTGATGGTTCATGCGATTGAAAAGCGGCCGGATGGACGTGTGGAGTTTAGTCTGTGGTTCACCTTCTTTTGGATTCCGATCATTCCCCTGTCTTCTTGGTCGGCGTATTACGCTGGCGAATTGCCCGAGGATGGAATCCGGGAAGATGGCCATGGCTTTAAGAACGTCAGCCGGATAAAGCGTGACACGCTTTGTTACATTCAAACCTTTGCCCGCTCTATTCTGATTCTGACGCTGGTTGTCGCACCGACAGCCATAATGATTCAACAAACCGCCGGGAGGGCCGCGACCCCGACTGAAATGGTTTTGGTGTTCGCTGCTGCTGGATGGCCTGTTCTTCTCATAATTCTAGTCGAGCGAAAGCGTCGCAAACTTCTGAAAGGATCGACAATCTCTCTCTCCATTGGTTGGCTATTGGTCGCAACCTCGCCCGCCACCGCCGCCGCTTCGCCGACGTTCGAGAAGGACATCCGCCCGATCCTCAAGGCGCATTGTTTTGATTGTCACGGCGAGGGCGAGAAGTTGAAGGGCGGTCTCGACTTGCGCCTGCGCCGGCTGATGCTCCAGGGTGGCGACGATGGCCCGGTGATCGTCCCAGGCAAACCTGAACGGAGTCTGTTGTTCAAGCTAGTTGAGAGCGGCGAAATGCCGAAGCGCGACAAGAAGCTCACCCGCGAACAGGTCGCACTGATCAAGAAGTGGATCGCCACGGGCGCGAAGACCTCCCGCCCCGAGCCTGCCGAGTTGGCGAAGGGCGGCGGCATCACCGAGGAAGAGCGCGCGTTCTGGTCGTTTCAGCCGATTCGCCAGCCGAAAATTCCGGCGACGAAACCCAAAGACCGCGCCCGCACACCGATTGATGCGTTCCTGGTTTCAGCAATGTCGAAAAAGAAACTCAGCTTCTCGCCCGACGCCGAAAAGGTCACGCTGTTGCGCCGCGCCTGCTTCGATCTCATCGGTTTACCGCCAACGCCCGCCGAGGTCGAGGCCTTCCTCGCGGACACTGCGCCCGACGCCTACGAGAAGTTGATCGTCCGTTTGCTCGACTCTCCGCACTACGGCGAACGCTGGGGCCGCCACTGGCTCGACATTGCGGGCTATGCCGACTCGGACGGCTACAGCGACGCCGATCCGCCGCGCCTCTACTCTTACAAGTATCGCGACTACGTCATCCGTTCTTTTAATGCCGACAAACCGTTCAACCAGTTCATCACCGAACAACTCGCCGGCGATGAACTCTCGCGCGCGACGCAGGCCGACACGCAAACCGCGCTCACCGATCCCAAAAAGCGCGAGCTGCTCATCGCCACCGGCTTCCTGCGCATGGGAGCCGACGGCACTGCCACGCCCGCCGTCGCTGACTATGATGCCGTGCGCAACCAAGTCGTGGCCGACACGATTAAGATCGTCTCCACGTCGCTGCTCGGATTGTCCGTCGGCTGCGCGCAATGCCACGATCATCGTTATGATCCGATTCCCCAGACCGATTACTACCGCCTCCGCGCCGTGATCGAGCCTGCGTATGACCCGAAAAACTGGCGCACGCCCGACCAGCGCCTGATCTCGCTCTACACCGAAGCCGATCGGAAAAAGGCCGCCGAAGTCGAAGCCGAAGCGAAGAAACTCGCCGACGAAAAGGAAACGAAGCAAAAGCAGTTCATCGCGGAAGCGCTGACGAAGCATCTCGAGAAATATGAATCCCCGTTGCGCGAGCAACTCCGCGCCGCCTATGACGCGCCCACCGACAAACGCACCGCCGAGCAAAAGAAACTCCTCGCGGACAATCCGAGCGTGAACATCAACGCGGGCGTGCTTTATCAATACAACCAAAAAGCCGCGGACGATTTGAAGGCGATGGACGCGAAGATCGCCGACATTCGCACCAACAAACCGCCGGAGGATTTCATCAGCGTCCTGACCGAAGCAGCGGACAAGGTGCCGGTCACCTACCGTTTCCATCGCGGCGATCCGAAACAGCCCAAGGAAGCCATCCCGCCTGGTGTGCTAACTGTGCTCACGGCTCCCGGTCAGGCGGTCGAGTTGCCGGAGAAAAATCCCGAACTCGCAACCAGCGGCCGCCGGCTTGCCTTCGCGCGCTGGCTCACGAGCGGAACGAACTCGCTCACGGCGCGCGTTCTGGTGAACCGCGTGTGGCTGCAACATTTCGGACGCGGCCTCGTCGGCACCCCTTCGGACTTCGGCACCATGGGCGAAAGACCGTCGAATCCTGAATTGCTCGACTGGCTCGCGAGCGATTTTGTCGGGCATGGCTGGCAGTTGAAGCGGTTGCACAAACTCATCATGACTTCAACGGCTTACCGCCAATCCTCTCGCCGCAATCCGCGCGGCCAACAGCGCGACCCCGAGGACCGTCTCTACTGGCGCAAACCGATCCAACGCCTCGACGCCGAAATCATCCGCGACGCCATCCTGTCCGTCAGCGGCGTGTTCAATGACAAAATGTTCGGCCCGCCGGTGCCGGTGCGTCCGGATGTGCATGGCCAGATCGTTGTCGGCCTCGACAAGACCACCGGCGATAACAAAATGCCCGTTGATGAGTCGCTCAACGGCGAGGAATTTCGGCGTGGGGTTTACATCCAGGTGCGGCGCAGCCGTCCGCTGGCGATGCTGCACGCGTTCGATGCGCCAGTGATGGAAGTGAATTGCGAGCGTCGCCAAACCTCCACCGTCGCCACGCAATCGCTGATGCTGATGAACAGCCAGTTCATGCTGGATCAGGCCGCGCGCTTCGCTCAGCGCCTGCAAAAGGAATCCGGCGATGAGCGCAGGCAACAAGTGGCGCGAGCCTGGCAACTGGCCTTCAGCCGAAGTCCGACCGCGCCGGAACTGGCAGATGCGCTCGCGTTTCTCTCGCGACAAGTGGAACATTTGAGAACGGTCGGCGAGAAAGAAACCGTCGAGACGAAAGATGCAAAGAAGGACAATAAGGCTGAGGCCGCTGTAAAACCCACACCCGAACAACAAGCTCTCACCGATCTTTGCCAGGCTTTGCTCAGCTCGAACGAATTTCTCTACGTTGACTAGCCATGAATCGTCATTGCGGTTTCAAACTTTCCAGTTCGCGTGCGCCGGGGTGATCGCATAGTATCCAGCCGCGATGCTTAAAGGCATTTTTACACCGAACCTGGTGCCGTTCCTCGACGACGGCCGCATCAACGAGCCTGAACTGCGACGGATGATCAACTGGCTCATCGAAAAGGGCGTCAACGGACTTTATCCCAACGGCAGCACGGGCGAATTCATCCGTCTGAGTTTCGAAGAGCGCAAGCGCGTCATTCAAATCGTCGCCGAGGAAACGCGTGGGCGCGTGCCGATCCTCGCGGGCGCGGCGGAAGCGAACCTCACGCTCATCCTGGAGGCGTGCAAGGCTTACGCGGACCTGGGCTGCACCGCCGTGTCCGTCACCGGGCCGTATTACTACAAGGTGAGCCAGGAGAGCATCGAACATTTCTTCCGCGAACTGGCGCGGCGCTCGCCGATTGACATCGTGCTCTACAACATTCCCCAATTTTCCAACGAGATCAGCCTGCCAGTCGTCACGCGGCTGGCGCTGGATTGTCCACGCATCGTCGGCATCAAGGACAGCAGCCGCGATTTTCCCCGCTTTCTCTGCACGTTGCAGGCGATCAAACCCCAACGCCCCGAGTTTTCATGCCTGATCGGTTGCGAGGAGATTCTTTTTCCGTCGCTGCTCATGGGTGCCGACGGCGGCACCATCGCTACCAGCGGCGTCGTGCCGGAAGTAATCATGAAGCTGTATCACGAATCGCTTGCGGGCCGATGGGAAGAGGCGCGCCGCATCCAGTTCAAGCTGCTCGACCTCATCAACGCGATGCTTTACGGCACAAACTTTCCTGAAGGCTTTCGCGCGGGGATGTCGCTGCGCGGATTCAATCTTGGCACGACGCGGCAGTTGCTTTCCCCCAAGGAGCAGTGCGACTACGAGGAAATCCGCTCGCACATCGCCTGCATTCTCGCGGACTGCGGATTTTCCGAAGCCGCAAGCGCGTGCCGCAGGCCCGGCGGCGCGGAAATTTCTCCGCTGCGCACCGCAGAAAAAACCGCCGGCGCAAGTGCAAACCTCAACGTGGATGAACTCGTGCGCGAAGTCATGCAACGCCTCGGCTCGTCTTCCCCGCCGAAAACATGAAGGCCCTCGGCTTCGCGGAAATTCCGTTTTTCTCGGTCACCGCCGTCGTCGCGGACCAGGTCGTGAAGGCGGCGCAGGTGCGGTTGCTCGGGATCGAAACCACGGGCAATGAGAACCTGACGCTGCGACTGCAAGGCGACGTCGCCTCCGTCGAGACGGCGCTCGCGTTTGCCGAGCAGCGCGCCCGCGAGTTGGGGAGCGAGGCCGTCGTCCGATGTCTTTCGCGCCCGGACGCCGCGCTTGATTCGTTGATCCATTTTCCGAACACACAGAATCCGCTCTACGGCGGACGCGACCAGTTTCTACCCACCGATCATCCCGAAACAAAAACTCAAACCATGAACACAAATCCCCAAGCGCTTGGAATTCTCGAAACTCAAGGACTCACCGCCGTCCTCGAAGCCACGGACACCATGCTCAAAGCCGCGAACGTCACCTTGGTCGGCAAGGAAAAAATCGGCGCAGCCTACGTGACCGTCATCGTGAAAGGCGACGTCGCCGCAGTCAAAGCCGCCGTGGACGCCGGAGCCAAGGCCGTGGGCGGTCTGGGCAAACTCATTGCGGCGCACGTCATCGCGCGCCCGCACGACGACCTCATCGCCCTGTTGCCGAAGTGATCCCGGCACCGATGCGTCTGCGATCGCGCGACGCAGCGCGGCCATCGGAGTGGTCGTCGTCAGGCCAGACGCCCGGCGGGCAGTGGCGAATCACGGGAAACTGTGAAGGAGTTGGCCGTCCCACTAAACTTTGTTGACCCGGGCAGAATTGTTGACAGCCTTTTTGCAACACGATTGTTTCGAGAAATTCCTTTGGCAATCAATCTATGATGCACGAACGATGCCCTGATATCCGCGATCCCAGCTTCAATGGGCGGAGGCGGATTGGATGGGTGTCTTTACTTTACGCGTTAGCAATCGCATTGGCCTCTGCGCAGGGCACCGAGCCGGCCCGCCCGGCTCTCACCAAAAACGTCGCGGCGGTCGTCACCGTTTATCGCCACAATTCACACGCGGATGTGCTCGTCAGCCGGTTGCTTCAGACGGACACGCTGGACGGCAAGGGGAAGGATTCGCCGCTCAAGCTCGTCTCGCTTTACACAGACCAACGGCCCCCCGATGACATCAGCCGACGACTTGCCGCTTCGCATCGGTTTCGGATCAGCGAGACGATTGAAGATGCGCTCACGCTCGGCACGGGACGATTGGCCGTGGACGGAGTGCTGCTCATCGCCGAGCACGGCGATTATCCCAAGTCGCCCACGGGCAACACGCAATACCCCAAACGCCGGTTCTGGGAGGATACGCTCAAGGTCTTTCGCGCCAGCAATCGCGTGGTGCCTGTGTTCATTGACAAGCATCTCGCCGACAACTGGACAGATGCCAAATACATTTACGATACGGCGCGCGAGTTGAAGGTGCCGCTGATGGCCGGCTCGTCGCTGCCCGGCACCTGGCGGCGTCCGGCTGCGGATGTCAAACGCGGTGCGCGCCTCCGCGAGATCGTCGCCATCAGTCTGCCCACGACGGATGCCGGCGGCTTTCACACATTGGAAATCGTTCAAGCCCTGGCGGAACAACGGCCAGGCGGTGAGACGGGCATCAAAGCGGTGCAAAGCTTTTCCGGTGACGCGGTGTGGCGCGCGTTCGACGAAAAGGCGTTCGATCTGGAATTGTTTGAGGCCGCGTGGCAGCGACAATCGCAACTGCAGCTCCGCGGTCGCCCGTTGCGCGAAGTCGTGTCCGCGCCGAAATTGTTCCGGGTGGAATATGCGGACGGTTTGCGCGCACACTTGTTGGAGTTGCCCGGTGCGGTGACCGATTGGACTGCGGCCTGGCGTTACGCCGAGGAGGGACGCACCGAGTCGTCCCAGTTCTCGGTCCAGGAAGGACGGCCCGCCATGCACTTTGCCTTTCTGCTTCGCGGCATTGAGCAGATGATGCTCACCGGCAAACCTTCATGGAACGTCGAACGGACGCTGCTGACGAGCGGCACGTTGGACGCGCTGTTGCTGTCGCTCAATGAGAATCAACGGCGCATCGAAACCCCGTATCTCATGCTGCGCTATCAACCCGCCTGGCACTGGGCCGCCCCGCCGCCGCCGCCGCCAATGCGACCGTGGTCTGAACAATGAAACAATCAATGAAACAGTGTTTTCCCATCAGTCCGGGCACGAGACGCTCCGTGATCGCGCCAACGTTCGTCTTCATTTGGCTGATGTTCAGCGGGCCGCTCCTCCACGCCGCTGATGAACCACCGTTCGGTCTCGACCGCCGGATTCCGTGGACCACCTCCCGCGTGGTCGGCTCGCCCGAGCCGCCGTTGCCATACACCGTCGAGAAAACTTTTACAAACATCACCTGGCAGCAACCGATCTTCATCACGGCGGAGCCGGGCACGGACCGGTTGTTCGTCATCCAGCAAAACGGGGAGACGAACAGGCCGGCGCGAGTCCTCCGCTTGCATGATGACCCGGGCACCGATCAGGTTGAAAACTTTCTCGCGATCAGCAATAGGCTCGTTTACAGCTTCGCGTTTCATCCCGGCTATCGCACCAATGGCTACATTTATTTGTTCAGCAATGGGCCAACGTCCGAGACGAACCGCCTGAATCGGATCTCGCGTTTCACGGTCGGGCGGCAGCCGCCGCAGCGGTGCGATCCCGGGTCGGAGCAAGTCATCATTGAGTGGCGCTCGATGGGTCACGACGGCGGCGGCCTTGTGTTTGGGCATGACGGGATGCTCTACATTTCCAGTGGTGACGGCTCGGGCGATTCGGATGACTGGGTGACCGGCCAGGACTTGAGTGAACTGAACGGCGGCATCCTGCGCATCAATGTGGATCAATCGGACGGAACGCGACCTTACTCCGTGCCCAAGGACAACCCGTTCATCGGCCTAAAGGACGCCCGACCGGAGAACTGGGCTTACGGCCTGCGCAATCCCTGGCGACTGACGATTGACCAGAAGACCGGCCAAATCTGGGTCGGCAGCAACGGTCAGGACCTTTGGGAAACCGCCCATCTGGTGCGGCGCGGCGAGAATTACGGCTGGAGCCTGTATGAAGGCAGCCATGCGTTTTACCTCAATCGCAAGCCCGGTCCGACGCCGGTCGTGCTCCCCACGATTGAACACAGCCATTCTGAAGCGCGCTCTCTGACGGGCGGCGTGGTTTATTATGGCGACGAGTTTTCCGAACTCGAAGGCGTTTACATTTACGGCGATTACTCGACCGGCAAAATCTGGGGCGCGCGACATGACGGAAAGCGCGTGACGTGGCAACAGGAGCTGGCCAGCACAGAATTGCTGATCACGGCCTTCGCGGTGGATCAACGCGGACGACTGTTGATCGCCGATCACGCTGGAAACATTTTTCGTTTGATCCGGACACCGAAGCAAACCATCACGGCAAAATTCCCGACGCGTCTCAGTGAAACCGGCTTGTTCCGCTCCACAAAAAAGCACCAGGTGCAGCCGGGTGTCATCTCGTATTCGGTGAACGCGCCGGGTTGGGCGGATGGCGCTTTGGCGGAACGATTCGTCGCTCTGCCGGACGACACGCGCATTGGTTATGCCTCAGCAGGAGGTTGGAATTTCACGAACGGTGCGGTGCTGGTCCAGACGCTGTCGCTCGAGCGCGAGGCCGGCAAACCAACTTCACGCCAGCGGATAGAGACCCGGCTGCTCGTCCGTCAAAACGGGCAATGGACTGGCTATTCGTATCGCTGGAATGACGCACAGTCCGACGCAACGCTGGTCCGGAAATCTGGCGAGGAGAAAGAATTCGCCATCAAGGATCGGCACGCACCCGGCGGAGCGCGGCGACAAACCTGGCGTTTTCCGAGTCGGACCGAATGCAGCGCCTGTCATAGTCGCGCGGCCAATTTCGTTCTCGGACTGACGGAATCACAGATGAACAAGGTGCATGATTACGCTGGGGTGAAGGACAACCAATTGCGTGCGTGGGAACACATCGGGTTGTTCACGAATGCTCTCCCCAAACCGCCGGCGGAATTGACGAAACAGGCAAACCCTTACGATCCCAGCGTGAGTCTGGAGGATCGCGCCCGCTCGTATCTCCACGCGAACTGTTCCGTCTGCCATGTCACCGCGGGCGGCGGCAACTCGAAGATGCTGCTCAGTCTGGCCACCAAGCTTGAAGAGATGAATGTCATCGGAGCGCGGCCTCAACACGACACCTTCGGCATCAACAACGCCATGTTGATTGCGCCCGGTGATCCTGACCGCTCCATTCTTTACCAGCGGTTGTCGCGTCGTGGCCGTGGTCAGATGCCCCCGGTCGTGATTGCGACGGCGGATGAACAAGCCCTTGCGCTCTTTCGCGATTGGATTCGCGGTCTGAAACCCGAGCATCAATTCGTTCGCGATTGGAATTTGGAAGACCTTCTGCCGTTGATGGACAAAGTCGGAACGGGTCGTTTCTTCGAGTCCGGCAAAGCCGCCTTCAAGCAGGCCGGTTGCGGCCAATGCCACCGGTTCGCTGGTGAAGGTGGCAGCGTTGGCCCTGACCTGGCGGGTGTGGGGAAACGGCTGTCGTTGCATGACCTGCTGGAATCAACGGTTCTGCCCTCAAACGTCATCGCGGAAGGCTATGTGACAACCGAGATCGAAACGAAACCCGACGAGATCACCAATGGTCGCGTCGTTCGCGAGGACGACCAGGTGGTGGTGGTCCTTCCGCAGACGGCGACAGCGCAAGCCGTCACCATCCGCAAAACAGACATCCGTCGGCGGGAGTTGTCCAAAGTCTCGAACATGCCTTCCGGCATCCTCAACACACTGCAAGAGTCGCAAATCCTCGATCTGCTGGCTTATTTGATTTCCGACGGCAATTCGAATCACGTCGCGTTTGTTTCCGGCTCGGCGGCCAGTCCGGCGGCAAAATGAAGTCGCATGGCGTATCAATTTTCCAAATCGCAGGAACTCTTCGCGCGCGCCGGCAACAGCATAGCCGGGGGCGTCAACAGCGGCATCCGCAAACTGGAGCAACCCGTTCCGCTCTACTTCGAGCGCGGCGCAGGCCCGCGCCTGTGGGACGTGGATGGCAATGATTACATTGATTTCCAGATCGGTCAGGGCGTGTTGCTTTATGGCCACGCGCCGCCAGGCATGGCTGACGCGATTGCCGCCCAAGCCCGCCTCGGCACGCATTGGGCAGCGCAATGTCGGCTGGAAATCGAAGTGGCCGAGCGGTTGCAGCGAATGATTCCGTCCGCTGAACACGTTCGGTTCAACAACTCAGCCACGGAGGCGGTGCTTTCGGCGCTGCGCCTGGCGCGAGCGCACACCAGGCGGCCATTGATTCTGAAATTTGAAGGGCATTATCATGGCTGGGCGGATGAAGGCCTGGTTGGTTTTGCTCCGCCCCCCGACCATTGGGGTGCCGAGGAAAACCCCGCCAGGCTGCATCCAAGCCAGGGTGTCATTCCCGAAGTGCCGGAACAATTTGTCGTGGCACGATGGAATGATCCCGAGCACTTGCGCCGCCGCGTGGCTGAATACAAAGGCAAAATTGCCGCCATCATTTTCGAACCCATCCTCTGCAATACCGGCTGCATGGAGCCAGTTCCCGGCCTGATGCAGACGATCCGCGAACTTTGCGACCAGGAAAAGATGCTGATGATTGCCGATGAGACGATCACCGGTTTTCGTTTCGGGGCGGGCGGCGCGCAGAAACGTCTGGGCTTTGTTCCAGACCTGACGATTCTGGGCAAGGCGATTGGGGGCGGTCTGCCGTTTGCGGCGCTGGCGGGGAGAGAATGGGCCATGACGAAAATCACCAAAGGCGAAGTCGTTCACGCCGGCACTTTGAATGGCAATCCGCTCTGCCTCGCCGCCAGCAAATGGTGTCTCGATCTCGTGGAGGCGCAGGGCGAAAAACATCCCCGCGAAATCATTGCGCTCGGGCAAACCTTAATGAACGGTTTGCGCTCACTGGCTGATAAACATGGGATTCCGCTGCGTCCCCAAGGCCCGGGTTTGGTCTTTCACACGGTCATGTTAAAGGCCGGAGCCGCGGAGGGAACGGTGCAAAGCTACCGGGATTATGTTCGTCGTCACGACGCGCCGCGTTGGGCGCACTTGAGGCGCTGCCTTTTGGAGGAGGGCGTGCGCGCCGTCGAACGCGGCTTGTGGTTCATCAGCCTTGCCCACCGCGAGCAGGATATTCAGGAAGCATTGCAACGCGCGGCAAAAGCTTTTGCGCGCCATGCGACCGAATGAAAACAATAGTCTTTGTAGCAGCCGAGGTAACGAGGCTCTGACTCTTTCGGATTTCGAGTTTCAGAGTGAGCCTCCTCACGCCGGCTGCCACGAATATTAAGAAATACGATGACTCGAAATCGCCGCGTATTATTTGCCGGACTTTTCCACGAAACCCACACTTTTGTGGAAGGCACGACCGGCCTGCAGGATTTCGCCATTCTGCGCGGAGAAGAAATGTTGCGGTGTCGAGGCGACAGTTCCCCGCTGGGCGGCGTGTTGGAGTCAGCGCAAAAGTTTGGTTGGGAAATTTTGCCGACGGTGGATTTCCGCGCTTCGCCCGGGGCGATGGTCGAGGACGAGGTCGTGGAAACGTTTTGGCGCGAGTTTGAAGTCCGAGCGGAACGACACTTGTCTTCCGGTGTGGATGGCATTTATCTCGTGCTGCACGGGGCGATGGTTTCGCAATCGTGCGCCGACGTGGAGGGAGAAATCCTGGAGCGAATCCGGCGGTTGCCCGGAGCGGCTGACCTGCCGATTTTTGGCGTGTTCGATTTGCACGCGAATTTCACCCGGCGCATGACGGAACATTCCAACTGTCTGGTCGCTTACCGTGAAAATCCACATGCCGACGCGCGACGGGCGGCGCAGGACGCGGCGGGGTTGCTGGAACGCTCCTTCCGCGCGGGAAAAGTTCCCCGGACGTTTTGGGCGCACCCACCGTTGATGTGGCCACCCACGGGCACCGGAACCGCCGACGAACCCATGGCGTCCCTCGAAAAATTGGCCCGACAAATTGAAGCCGGGTCGCCCGACATTTGGGCAGCAAATGTCGTCGCCGGATTCTCGTTCGCCGACACGCCTGACACGGGCGTGAGCTTTACCATCTCAACAATCGGCTCAGAGGTTCAAGCACACGAAAAGCTCGACCAACTTTCCCAACTCGCCTGGCAGCGCAAAGAACCGGGCAACTTGACTGAACCGCCCATTGATTCCGTCCTCGAAAAGTTGCTCCCACTCCCGTCGGGCCTGACGGTTTTGGTCGAGCCATCGGACAATATCGGCGCAGGCGCTCCGGGCGATGGCACGGGGATGCTGCGCGCTTTCGTAAAACATAAATTGGACAACGCCGCCCTCGCGATCAATGACCCCCAGGCGGTCATGAAGTTACAGCCGCTGGTCATGGGTGGAAGAATCACTCTGGCCATTGGCGGGAAGGGATGCCAGTTTGACCCGGGGCCCCTTGCTTTGGAGGTGGAATTGATTTCCCGCAGCGACGGAAAATTTCAACTCGAAGACAAGCAAAGCCATCTGGCTTCCATGGTTGGCAATTCCGTGGACATGGGGCCAACGGCCGTGGTCCGTCACGAAGGAATTTACATTTTGCTCACGAGCAACAAAACCGCGCCGTTCGACCTCGGCCAATGGCGCAGTCAGGGAATCGAACCCGCGGATCTCTCTGTCATCGGCGTCAAAGCGGCGGTGGCGCATCGCCGCGCTTATGATCCGATCGCCCGACGCATGTTGTGGGTGGATACTCCCGGGCCATGCAGCAGCAATCTGAAAACATTGCCCTTCAAAAAAGTGCGCCGGCCCATCTATCCGCTGGACGACATCGCAGCGCGATGACTCTGCCTGAAATGAAATCCAGTCATCGCGCGGTTTTTGACTGTGTCTGCGCTGGCTTCGGGGTTGACGACACTGGGACTTGCGGTCATGGTCATGGCAAATGCTTGGCAAGCCGAAAATGATGCTCTGTCCCCGCTGGCAAACGCAAAGCCGGATGGACAGAAAATCTTCTGCTTAATCAGAAGTTTAGGCGGCATCTGCGCATTTTCCTGGAACAACACAACCAACAACCAAAACTTCACAATCACATGGAACGCGAACCCGATCCGATATTCGTCGTGCTGCTCAAGTTTTCTGACAACAAAGGCCAAGCCAGCCAATTCATGGAAGGCCACAAGAAATGGGTCAAACGCGGCTTTGATGACGGTGTGTTTTTGTTGGTCGGCAGTCTTGAATCCAGTTTGGGCGGTGGAATTGTGGCGCACAATACGTCGCGACCGGAACTTCAAAGCAGGGTAAATGATGATCCGTTTGTGGCGGAAAAGGTCGTGAGCGCGGAGATCATTGAGATTACTCCGTCGAAAGCCGATGAGCGGCTGCAATTCCTGCTGAACTGATTTTATGAGCAAGACGGTCGCCGGTCCCGTGGCCAATCCGGCAGCAAAAATGAAAAGTGGCGGTCGTTTGCGCCGGAGCGCGGCTGTGGCGAAGCCCAGCCGCAGCAGCTTCGCAATGAGCAGTCGCAGGAACAAATTCTGTCGCGTCACCTGTTTCCTGCGCACTGCGGCTGGTTGAGGACGACACAGCCGCGTTCCGTCAAGTGTTGACGACGCTGGGACTTGCAGTCATGGTCATGGCAAATGCTTGGCAAGCCGAAAACGACGCTCTGCCCCCGCCGGCAAACGCAAAGCCGGATGGACAGACATTCTTCTGCTCAATCAAAAGGTTAGCCTGCATTCGTGCGCCGCATGAAAATCGCACTGTTAGTTTTCGTTGGCGTCATCGTAGTGGCAGTTGTCGCCTACTTTCTTCTGTTCCCGCGCAGCACTTTTATCAGTTTTTCCAGACCGGGTGGCGGCACGGTCACATTCTCGCGCACTGGCGTTTCATTCGAGGCTGCGCCTGACCACTATGCCACGAATGGCCTCGACCACATTGAGCCGTATGTATCCCGTTTGCTTGTGCCCACCAACCGTTTCAAGTTCTTGCAGATGTTCACGCCCGACGGCACTCGCGGCTTCGGATTTGATGCGAAGGATGGAGTGGTGCACGCCGGTCTCACGGTGGAGTGGCGGCAGGAGTCGCAGCGAGAGACGGCGATTCGAGCGTTTTTCAGTTCACTCGGAATCGCACCATCACGAGATTACCTCGCTGGTAACGGAGGAGTTGCGGACGCGACTCGGGTTTTGGAGTATCCCGTCACCGGGAGCACTGCCGAGGTGACAGCGCTGACTAAGCGTATCTTGCAGGAGTTGTGCGGCATCACGCCGACAGAGGCGTTGAATATTAGTTACGAACACAAATGACCATCCAGGCTAATCAAAGCGCTGACCTCGGACGTTTTACGTTCGCGCCAAACCAACATGCCAACCAAAATAAAACCTGACCCTTCAAATCCCGGCTCCGGGCCAATAAAGCGCCGGACGTTTCTGGGCCTCGGCTTGACTGGCGTTGCGGGCTTCTCACTGCCGGGGTTGACCCGGCTCAATGCGCAGACGGCCGCCGAGACTTCCAAAAGCAAAGTGGCGGCGGCAATTCAAACTGCGAACGAAACGACGTATTGGGATCGCACCGACCGGTTTGAGGAGAAGCTGAAGCTGCTCGAAGCGGCTTGGCAACGGAAGGACTTCCGGCTGGCGCGTGCGCTCGCACATTCGTTGCGGAGCACGGCGATTCAGGCGCAGGCAGAGGAGGAGAATCCCGGAACTCCACTGGTTGCGGCAGCGCGTTTTGAGTTGGTGGACTCGCTCCCGCCTCCGTGGAGGAATTGGGCGAAAGGTTGGAAGTATTTCAAAACTTTGACTCTCGACGAAATGATCGGGCAGGAGCGGCCAGCGGAACCGGTGGAGGTATTGCTGAGTTTTCCAACCGAGCAGGCGACATCGCTCACGCGGGAAGTTCGCGTGGCGCGCGTGAACGATGGCGCGTTGAAGGAAGTGCCGAGTCAAGTGATCGGCGAGGTGCGGCGGGGCAACGAGCGTTTGTGCAAGCTGCTGTTCATGGCCGACACGCCAGCCCGGCAACCGCAGACGTTCCTGGTGCTGTATGGAAATCCGGACGCGGAGTTACCCGCGTATCCGTCGGACCTGGTGGCCACGGGTGAAGGGTTCGGACTGGACATCGAGAACCAATTCTACAAGGCGTCGCTCTCGCGGCAGATGGGGCAGCTCGAACGGCTGACCCTCAAGCGCGAACACGGGCTGGAATTGTTCTCGGGCGGCGAGGGACACGGCGAGCCGCCGGGCATTGACTGGGCGCATGACTACGTGGCCTCGGGAAGTTTTCAGAAATTGCGGATCACCTACTGGGACGCGTGTCCGGATTACGAAGTCGTGCGCGGGCCGTTGTGCACGATTGTCCGGCGGTGGGGATTTCCGTATTCGCCGGTGCATCCGTTGTTTTCGCCGAGCAGGCTCAACATTGACGTCGAGTATCGCTTCTATGCCGGGTTGCCTTGGTTCCACAAGACGGGCCGCATGGAGGCCGTCAAAGATTTTACGGCGGAGGCCATGCGTGATGACGAGTGGGTTTTCTCCGGACACTCGTTCACGGACAGCGTGTGGATGGGAGCGGACGGGAAATTGCGCACGGGCGAGGTGGACAAGGAGCACCAGGACAACTTGTGGGGCGTCGGCTTTTTCAACAAGGAGAGCAAGGACTCATTCATCGCGCTGTTTCTGGAACACAAGGCCGACGGGTTGCCGGAACTGAAACATTCCGGCGCGCCGACGTTGTCCTATCGCTGGCACGGACAACTGTGGAGCCGGTATCCGCTGCCGGGCAGGCATGTGCCGGCGGGGGCGGTGCTGCATGAAAAGAATGCCTACGTCGCCCTGCCTTTTACAGCGGCGGAAGGGCCGCGCATGATCGAAGAGTTGCGTCGTCGGCTCGTGAACCCGCTGGTTGCCTCGGCGGGCGATTTGCCGAAACAAATCACGGCGAAGGAATCTTCAGGACGATTGGCACGGCCGGGAGAAGCGGGCGACAGTGCGATTCCCAAGCAGTCGTTGTGGGACGCCTTGCGCGACTGCAAGGACGCGCAGTTTTACACGGCGGACATCAACGTGGTTGACCTCGGACTGGTTTACGATGTGCGCGTCCGGGGCGACGTGGTGACGGTGGTGATGGCGATGCCGCATCGCGGGCGACCGCGACTGGGCTACTTCACGCACGGCTCGATCTCGGTGCATCCCACGTTGTCCGTGCCGGTGCGGGAGCGATTGATGAAAGTGCCCGGCGTGCGCCAGGTGGTGGTGGAGCAGACGTGGGAGCCGGGCTGGAGTTCCAATCAACTGACCAATGAAGGGCGCAGAAAGTTTGGGTTGTTGTGATGGGGTCACCGCTCATAAAGATCATCGGCTTTCTGCTGGCGGCGGTTCCACTTGCTCAAGCGCTCGAACGCCCGGGCGTCGAGTTCAAGATCTTCCAGTTCCCGCCCGATCAAATCCCGCGCATTGATGGCGACGCGGATGATTGGGCGATCGTGCCGAAGGATTACATCATCGGCATGGACCAACTCGCCGACACCGTGCGCGGGCAGGGGACAAACCATAATCGCACCGACCTCGACGTTCAGGTGCGCGTGGGTTGGGTCAAGGGCCTGAACCAGCTCTACTTTCTCTACGAAGCGTCCGACGATTACTGGGACTTTGCCCGGACTGACTTGCACAACGACATTTTCGAGGTGGTGGTGGACGGCGACCTGTCGGGCGGGCCGCTCATCAAACAAATGAACCCGAAATTCAAGAAACATCCCGCGGAAGCCCACTTCCGTTCGCATGGAGTTCAGGCGCAGAACTATCACATCTTCACGCCCGCCGAAGGCAAGGACTGGGCGATGGTCTGGGGCTGCCAGCCGTGGATCAAAGAGCTGCCCTACGCCAACGCCGCGCAACGCTACAAATTTCGCCCCGGCCAGAGCGGCAAGCTGGTGTTGGAATTCTGGATCACGCCATTTGACTACGCGCCCGCCGAGGATCCGAAGCGCGCGGTCGTGACCCAACTCAAAGAAAATGCCACCATCGGTTTGTCGTGGGCAGTGCTCGATTACGACGACGAAAAGGCCGAGCACTACAACGGGTTTTGGAATCTCTCGCACAAGACGACGATGTATGGCAACGCATCCGACCTTTGCGCGTTTCGCCTCATGCCGCTGGAGCCGGGCTTGCGCAAGCCCATCGAAGCGCGGTGGTCGTTTCAAGTCGTGGACTCCGCGCGGCGATTGGTCGCGTTTCACGATGAGTCGCGGGGCGAGATCACCTCATGGAAATGGGACTTTGGCGATGGCCAGACTTCGACCGAGCGTCATCCTCGGCATCGCTACGAAAAGGGCGGCGAGTTCACGGTCACGCTTTGGATCGAAGGCCCGGCGGGCAAATCGCGGCGCGCGAAGGTTTGGGATTTGTTTCTGAAATGAGAATCCCAAAAGGGTTCCAATCATCCAGCCAAAAGTCGCGAGGGGCGAGCCAACTTGGGTCATCGTGCAAACAAATTCATCAACCCTGAAAGAAATGTTCTCCTGCCTTCCTGGTTTCCTTATTCACAATTTCCGAAAGATCATCTCCAACGAAATCACCGAGTAAGCCGTCACGAGCGCCGGATCATTTTCACGCCAGCGCGCCGCCTCATTCGACCATGAGCCGTCGGCCTGTTGGAGATTCACCAGCTTGAGCGCCAGTTGCTCGCGCCAGTTGATGCGCTTGCCGCTGCTTGTGACGATTTCATTCGCGCCGTAAATGGTCAGCGCCTTCGTCATCGTGTGCAGGTAGTAAAACAAACCTTGCGCGCCCATGCCGGGATTTTCGTCGAGCGTATAATTTTTTTGCAGCCAGTCCATCACCGCCACGACGCGCGGGTCGTCGCGCTTCAAGTCGGCGTAGATGTAACTCAGCAGCCCCGCGTAACTGATGCTGCCGTAAGAACGCAACGCCACACGGCCGTTCGGCAGGTTCGTCTCGCCCGCCATGCTGTGCCCCGGATAATAAACGAACCCGCCCTTGTTTTGCAGGTCGTCGGAAGCCCACTTCTCCGGGTTGTGGCCCGGCAAATTCTGGCAGCGCTCAAGAAAATGGATCACCGCCTGCCAGTTCAACTCGCGCGCTTCGGTTGAACCGTCCTCCGCGATCTGCCTGCTCGCCCGGATCGCCTCGATCGCAAACGCCGTGTTTCCCATGTCCGAGTGCTTGTATTTCGTCCCGTAGCCGATGCCCCCGTCGAACACGTCGTCAATCTTTCCCTTCTCGCCGAAATCATTTTGCAGGCCGATCAAAAAATTCCGCGCGCGCAGGATCGTCTGCTTGTCTTCCGGGCGACCGCGCACCACCAACGCCATGAGGCAAATGGATGTGTTGTAATTCGGCAGGTTCGTTTTGTAGATGCCGCCGTCGGGCTGGACGCAACTTGCCAGGAAGTCGTAGCCCTTCTTGATTGCTAGCGACTCCTTCTTCTCGCCGCGCGAGTTGGCGGCATTCTTCAAAGCGACCAGAGCCAGCGCCGTCACTGCCGGATCTTCCGGCATAGACCAATGGCCGTTCGCGCTCTGGTTTTTTTCCAGCCACGCCGCGCCCTTTTCGACGGCGTGCCGGGCTTCGTTGCGGAGGGAAAGGTTGTCCGCGCTCAAAGAAATCTTTGCGGAGTTGGTTTGAGCAGCAGCTACGCAAAAACACCAAACACCAAACACCAAACACCAAACAATTTTCAAACTCCAAAACCCAAACGGACGTATGCGGAGATGCTTCTTTGGTGTTTGAATTTTGGTGTTTCCTTGGTGTTTGGTGTTTGGTGTTTGGTGTTTCATTTCAAAAATTGGATCATCACTTGCACCTGCGTGTTCAAACCCGGCGTGTTCGTCACGTTCACCTGCCACGCGCCGTCGTCCTCGCGGCCGGGACGGGGATTTTCCATCAACGCATCGGGATCGGCAATGAGAGAAATCAGCGAGCGCTCGCGTTGCGCCATGAACGTGCCTTCGATGAACCGCGAGCCGGTGTAAATCCAATCGCCCCGGCTCATCGGCGATTTCGTCCGCGTGTTGAAGATCAAATCTTCCGCCGGACACTTTTTCTCGCCGCTGCCATTTGTCCAGCTCAATGAAATATTCACCGCGTCGCCTGGCAACCTATTCGTCGCATTAGTCCCATCAGTTGCGTGGAGCAGCGGCTGCGGCGTCCGCGTTTTCGGGTCCAGCAACAGCTTGGCGGTGTGCAACTGCGCTGGCTCCACGTCCGTCCTCAGCAAACTTTCGTGCAGCTTGCCGCGCGAACTGACGAGCAGATATTCGATGACACCGTTGGTCATGTTCACGCTCGCGGGAAAAGTGATGCTCCGCTTTTTGCTGTCCAGCCGCACGTCGCCAATCCCGAAAACATTTTCGGAAATTTTTGTGACGGGGAAATTGGTCTTTGCTCCAGACATCGGCTCGCTTTGTCTCAACGGCTGCGGTCCGGCGAGTGCGTCCACGGATGATAAATCAGACAGAGCGGCAACGGTCGCGGCAACAAGACCAAACCGGCGAAAAGCTGGGTTTAATGCAGAGCAAAATCGCATCGGCATACATTGGCAGAGATTCAGCGAGGAAGAAAGGGCGAGTGAAAACAGAACTGAATTCAAACGTCGCGAAAGAATGCTCGAATTGGAATCTTTACCGCCTTCGCGATTCTGAGCAAGGCCTCGATGGAAATGATTTTCTCCCCACGTTCCACCTCTCCAAGATATTTGGGGTTCAAGCTGGCCAATTCCGCCAGGTCTTCCTGAGTGAGCTTCGCCTTTGTGCGATAAAGTCGAATTGCATCACCAATGGTTTTTCGGTGGGGCAGGATCGGCCTTCGCTTTTTCTTGGGATTGGCCACAATCCGGCAAGAATAGGCGTGCGTAATCCATCAGTTACACCAGCAACATGCTGGTATTGTTTTACTTGACTTCCCATTGGCAGACGCTAAAAGAGCGGGACAACTCCTCGCAGGAGCGATAGGGGTTATTGCTTCAACCAATGAAAGATGCTGGACAGGCCGGTTCGTAGCGTTAAAACGCAAAAAGGAAAAACTATGAAAACACTAACCAATAAGTTCATTGTGTGGGCAGTCTTCGCTTGGATGCTTCCCTTCGTCGCTAATTCGCAAACTCCGCTGACCAACGGACTGGTCGCTTATTTCCCGTTTAGTGGGAATGCAAACGATTCGAGTGGCAACGGCAATAATGGCGCACCATCCAATGCAACTTTAACTGCAGATCGTTTCGGCAATGCCAACAGTGCCTACCAGTTCAACGGGACAAATGCTCGCATCATCCTGCCGGATACGTTTTTGTCCGCTGGTCTTCCACAGGGCACCGTGTTGACTTGGGTGCGGGTCAATAGCTTAAATGACGGCCTAACACTCCTGTCCCGTTTAGAAACCCAGTAAACATTGATGATTATCGGTGTCAGATG
>CAYMCQ010000066.1:0-24058 GCA_964389025.1 uncultured Verrucomicrobiota bacterium | reverse complement strand
TCTTTCTAACTCACACGCTCATCCTTTGGTAGTCCACGAAACCGAGGCAAGGCCACTGTCAAGTTACAACAGATCGTAATGTTTGGGGGGGGTGCAAAATAATGGAAGAAAGCTATTGCATTCATTTTTTCCTCTGCTACTTTTTGCGCTCCGTTTCTCCTGAGAAGGGTGCGGACAGCTTAACCCGCGAAACCGATAACTGATTCCCGACTGGGGCAGGATTTATGGCTTCGCTCTCCAAGTTGCTGACTTGGTAACTGATTGATTTTATGCCAGTAAAGACATTTAGACCGCTGACGCCGTCCACGCGATACATCACGATCGCGGACTTCGGCGACATCACGAAGGTCAAACCTGAAAAAAGTCTGGTGACAATCCGGAAAAAAACCGGCGGGCGCAACATGTATGGCCGCGTCACGGCTCGCGGCATCGGTGGCGGGCACAAACAAAAAATTCGCCTCGTGGATTTCAAACGCAACAAGCACGACATCGAAGCCACTGTGACGGCGATTGAATATGATCCAATCCGTTCGGCGCGATTGGCGTTGTTGGAATACAAGGACGGTGAGAAGCGTTACATCATCGCCCCGGTCGGTTTGCAGGTCGGCGCGAAACTGATGAGCGGTCCGAATGCAGCGCCTGAAGTTGGAAACAGCCTCCCCCTTAAATCCATTCCCGTCAGTTTGCAGATCCACAATCTCGAATTATATCCCGGTCGCGGCGGACAGATCGTTCGTTCGGCAGGCGGCGCGGCCACATTGATGTCGCGCGACGAAGGCTACGCACAGGTCCGGTTGCCTTCCGGCGAGATCCGAAGAATGCATGAGGAGTGTTATGCGACGATCGGCCAGGTCGGAAACGTCGAACATGAGAACATCGTTCTTGGAAAAGCAGGACGCTCACGTCATCGCGGCGTCCGCGGAATCAATCGCGGTGTCTCGCGCAATCCCGTTGACCATCCGAATGGTGGTGGCGCAGGTAAATCAAAGTCCGGCGGTGGCTGGCAGCAATTGACTTCGCCGTGGGGATTGCTCGCGAAGGGCTACAAAACCCGTCACAAGAAGAAACATTCCAACCGATTTATTTTGGTCCGCCGCGATGGCCGCCCAATGAAACAGAAATAATTTATGGGACGTTCAATCAAAAAAGGTCCGTTCATTGACGACCACTTGATGAAAAAAATCATCAAGGCGAAAGAAACCAATTCCAAGACGCCGATCAAAACGTGGTCGCGCCGTTCGAGCATCACGCCGGATTTTGTCGGGCTGACGTTCAACGTTCACAACGGAAAAGTTTTCAATCCCGTCTTCGTGACGGAAAACATGGTCGGGCACCGGCTCGGAGAATTTTCGCTCACGCGGATCTTCAAGAAACACGGCGCGCACACGGCCAAGGCGGAAGCGAAATAATATGCCGCAAGTTCAAGCCATCACCAAAAACGTCCGCATGTCGGCGCAAAAAGTCCGCGAAGTCGTGCGACAGATTCAAGGTTTGCCCGCGCTTCGGGCCGTTGCGGTGCTCGGAGTTGTTCCGCGCAAGTCGGCCCGGTTCGTGGCGAAGACTTTGAGGTCGGCGATCGCGAACGCGGAGAACAACAACAATCTCAAGCCGGAAACGTTGAAGGTCAAAGAAGCCGTCGCAGGTAATGCGACGACGATTCGCCGTTTCACGCCGAAGGCGCGTGGCTCCGCGGGTCCGATTCTGAAACGCAATTGCCACATTAAAATTGTTTTAACAGACGAGTAAGAAATGCAGGCGGGCTTCGAAAGCCTGCCTTTTTATTTGTAAGAAAGAAAAAGACAAAAATTAAAGTATGGGTCAGAAAACAAATCCAATCGGTCTGCGAGTCGCGGTCAACAAAGACTGGCGGTCGAAGTGGTATTCCGATAAAAAAGACTTCGGCAAACTGCTGACCGAAGACCGTAAGATCCGCGACCTGTTGAAGAAGAAGCTGGAAACGGCGTCGGTGCCGCGAATTTTGATCGAGCGCGCGGCGAACCGGTGTCGCATCACGATTTTGACCGCGCGTCCGGGCGTGGTGATCGGTCGCAAGGGCGCGGAGATTGACAAGCTCAAGGAAGAATTAAGCCTGATGACCGGCAAAGAGATTTACGTGGACATCCAGGAAGTGAAGAAGCCGGAACTCGATGCCCAACTCGTCGCCGAAAACGTCGCGCTGCAACTGGAGCGCCGCGTTTCGTTCCGTCGCGCGATGAAAAAGGCCGTGCAGACCACGATGGATAACGGCGCGCAGGGAATCAAGATTCGTTGCGCCGGTCGTCTTGGCGGCGCTGAACTGGCGCGCGTGGAGTCGTATCACGTTGGCCGCGTTCCCCTGCACACGTTGCGCGCGGAGATTGATTATGGATTTGCCGAAGCGAAGACCGTTTACGGAAAGCTCGGAATCAAATGTTGGATTTGCAAGGGCGACGTGAAACCGGATGCCAACAAGATGGTGAAGGCGCAGCCGATTGAAGCTGCAGCGAATTAATTTTTGAATTTTTTATGCCGTTACAACCAGCACGAGTCAAATTTCGCAAGATGCACCGGGGAAGCCGCGCGGGCATGGCGACGCGCGGAAACACGGTCGCGTTCGGCGAACACGGATTGCAATCGCTGGAGCGCGCGTGGCTTGACACGAAGCAGATCGAGGCGGCGCGCGTGGCGATCAACCGTTTCATGAAGCGCCGTGGCAAGATGTGGATCCGCATTTTCCCGCAGAAGTCTTACACGAAGAAGCCGCTCGAAACTCGAATGGGCAAGGGCAAAGGCCCGCTCGAATCGTGGGTCGCGGTAATCAAGCCGGCGACGGTTTTGTTCGAAGTGGACGGTGTGGCCGAACCGATCGCGCGCGAGTGCATGAGACTGGCGGCGACGAAGCTGCCGATCAAAACGAAATTCATTTCGCGCCATCACGCTGCCGCCGCTTAAGAGAGTTTTTATGAAGATGTCAGAATTCAAAGACATGACGCAGGTCGAATTGACGGCGAAGAGCCGTGATTTGCGGCAGGAGATGTTCAACCTGCGATTGCAACAGGCGAGCGCGCAACTGGAAAAGCCGTCGCGCCTGCGGAATCTTCGCAAGGACATCGCGCGGATCGAAACGCGGCTGTCGCAGTTGCGGCACAAAGCGGCTTAAAGAATTTTATGGCTGAAGAAACAACGAATTTGCAGACGACAGAACAGGAGCGCGGCAATCGCAAGGAGCGCGTTGGCGAAGTCATCTCGAACAAGATGACCAAGACGATTGTGGTGCAAGTTGAGCGGCGGTTTCAACATCCGCGCTACCGGAAAATTGTGACGGGCTTCTCAAAGTTTTACGCGCACGACGAGAAGAGCGAAGCGAAGGTCGGTGATCGCGTGCGCATCCAGGAAACGCGGCCGTTGTCGAAGCTGAAACGCTGGCGGCTCGTTGAAGTTGTCGAGAAGAACACCGAACCGGAGCGCGTGACGGCCTAAAAGATTTTTATGTTACAGATTCGTTCTAATTTGGATGTTGCCGACAACACCGGTGCAAAGTTGGCGTGGGCCATCGGCGTTCTTGGCAAGAACCAGCGTTACGCTCATGTGGGTGACGTCATCAAGGCGCACATCAAGGAAGCTGCGCCGGACGGCACAGTGAAAAAGGGCGAGGTAGTGAACGCGGTGGTGGTCCGGACCCGGCACATCATTCGCCGCAGCGACGGCTCGTGCCTGCGGTTCGACAGCAATGCGGTTGTGATCATTGACGCCGACAATAATCCGCGCGGCACTCGCATCTTCGGGCCGGTCGCGCGCGAGTTGCGCGACAAAAAATTTATGAAGATCGTTTCGCTCGCGCCGGAAGTGATTTGAGTATGCAAAGAAATTTTCATGTTAAAAAAGGTGATGAAGTGGTGGTGATTGCCGGCTCGCACAGTGGCAAGCGCGGCAAAATCATTTCCGTGGCGCCGAAAAAACAGCGCGTGATTGTCGAAGGCGTTGCGATGATCAAACGCCACACGCGCAAGAGCCAGCAGCATCCGCAGGGCGCGATCGTCGAGCGCGAAGGCACTATTCACATTTCGAATGTGATGAAGGCGGAGAATTATGACGCGCGCGCCGGGCGAACAGCCGGGGAAGCACAGACGGCGCAAGCGTGATTAAGATTAGAATTTTGAAAAATGCTTCGGCAAAATCCGAAGCGCAGTGAAAATGAAAGCAAGACTTTACGAAAAATACGTCAATGACGTCGTGCCGGCGCTGAAAGAAAAGCGCAAGTATGCAAACGTCCATCAAATCCCGCGCATGGAAAAGATCGTGGTGAACATGGGCGTGAGCGCGTCCCTGGAAAAAGGCGCTATCGAGGATGCGGCGAAGGATTTGTCGCTCATCACGGGGCGCAAGCCGGCGATCAGCAAGTCGCGGCATAGCATCGCGAACTTCAAACTGCGCGAGAACCAGCCCATCGGCTGCCGCGTGACGCTGCGTCGCGACGCGATGTATGAATTTTTTGACCGGCTGGTGGCGACGGCGCTGCCGCGTATCCGCGACTTTCGCGGATTGTCGCCGAGGTCGTTTGACGGGCGCGGAAATTATTCGTTGGGAGTCAGTGACCAGACGATTTTCCCGGAGATTGAGCTGGACAAAATCAAACGGCAGCAGGGGATGGACATCACAATTGTGACGAGCGCGACCACGAACGAAGAAGCGCTAGAGATGTTGAAGTTGATGGGCATGCCGTTCGCGGAAAAATAAATTTACAACGGTAGGGCCGACCTGCTGGTCGGCCTCGGACGCGCGGCAGCGCGTCCCTACCAAACGAAAATAAAAATATGGCAAAGAAAGCATGGTTCGAACGCAACAAGAAGAAAAAAGACGCGGTGAAAAAATATGCCGCGCTCCGCGCTGAATTGAAAGCGAAGGGCGATTACGCCGGGCTTTCAAAGCTGCCGCGCAACGCCAGCCCGACACGCGTGGTGAACCGCTGCGCGATTTCCGGACGGCGTCATGGTTATTTGCGGAAGTTCAATTGCTCGCGCATGACGTTCCGCGAGGCGGCGCTGAACGGATTGATTCCCGGCGTGACGAAGGCGAGCTGGTAAACCGGAATAAGATAAAGCTTTTAAAATGACTGATCCAATTTCAGATATGCTGACGCGGATCCGCAATGGCGGGCGCGTGCAAATACCCATCGTGGAAATACCGCACTCCAAGCTGAAGGAGAGCGTGGCGAAGATTTTGAAGAACGAAGGTTACATCGCGGACGTGGCCGTTGAAGGCAACGTGATCAAGAAGATGACCGTGAAGATGAAATATCAGGGCAAGAAGTGCGTGATCGAAGGATTAAAGCGGATGAGCACGCCGGGGCTGCGTCGTTATGTCGGCGCGAAGGACATTCCGCGAGTGCGCGGAGGTCTGGGTGTGGCGATCATTTCGACCTCGGAAGGGATCATGAGTGATTACCAGGCGCGCCGGAAAAATCTTGGCGGCGAATTGATCTGTTACGTCTGGTAGAAAGTTTTTATGTCACGAATTGGAAAACAACCGGTTGTCATACCGCCCAAAGTCAAAGTTGAGGCGAAGGGGCAAAAAATTTCTGTCGAAGGACCTAAAGGCAGGTTGCAATGGGAGTTGCCGAGCCGCACGAATCTGAAAGTCGAGGGCGACAAGATCGTTCTTGGCCGCGAGGGCGATGATGCGCAGGCGAAGGCGTTGCATGGATTGAGCCGCGCACTGGTGAACAACATGGTCAAGGGCGTGAGCGAAGGTTTCGTGAAGAAGCTCGAGATCCAGGGCGTCGGCTTCAAGGCCGCCGTGCAGGGCAAGGTCGTGAACATGAGCCTCGGCTACTCGCACCCGATCAATTACCAGATCCCCGACCAGATCAAGGTTACGGTCGAGGAAAACACGAAGCTGACGATTGAAGGCCCGGACAAGCAGCTTGTCGGCAAGGTTGCGTCCGAGCTTCGCGCGTATTATCCACCGGAACCTTACAAGGGCAAGGGCGTGAGATATGTCGGTGAGCACGTCGTCCGCAAGGAAGGCAAGACCGTCCAATAAATTTGATTGAAGCTCACGGCAAAAACCGTGGCGAAACGAAAATGAGAAACGCAAAAAAACACGAACTCGCGCGACTGCGGCATTACCGCGTGCGAAAGAAAGTTTCCGGCACGAAGGAACGTCCGCGCATGAGCGTCCGTTTCACGAACAAAAACATCCACGTTCAGTTCATTGACGACGTTGCGGGTGTCACGATCGCGGCGGCCTGCACCACGGGTAAAACTGCAGCGGACAATTTGAAGGCGAACGCGGCGAGCGCGAAGATCATCGGAACGGCGGCGGCTGAAGCGGCCAAAGGGAAGGGGATCAGTGCGGTTGTGTTTGACCGCAGTGGCGCGCGTTATCACGGCAAAGTCAAGGCGCTCGCGGACGCCGCGCGCGAAGCCGGACTGAAATTTTAACCAAAGAGAAAAACTGTGGCTGAAGAAATTAAAATTGTAGAAGGTGAAGAGGTCGCGGAGATTTTGGAAACTCCGGAAGCGGCGGAAGCGCTGGAAGTCCCGGAAGTCAAAGGGGCGCGGCCTGATCGTCAGCGCCGTGGTCGCCGGAATGATTTGCCTCAAGCCCCCAAGTCTGGAGATGAGTTGAGCGAGAAAGTTGTGTTCATCAACCGTTCGGCGAAGGTTGTGAAGGGCGGACGGCGGTTTAATTTCAGCGCGCTGGTTGTCGCGGGCGACCGAAAAGGCCGCGTCGGTGTCGGTCTTGGCAAAGCGGGCGAAGTTGCGGATGCGATCCGCAAAGGCGGCGAACTGGCAAAACAGAACATGGTGAAAGTTTCGCTTCGCGAGGCGACGATTCCGCATGAAGTCTTTTGCCATTTTGATGGGGCCAAAATTTTGTTGCGTCCCGCGTCGCCAGGAACCGGGATCATTGCCGGCAAAACAGTGCGCGCAGTTCTTGAATCCGCTGGAGTGAAGGACGTTCTCACAAAATCTCTCGGTTCCAACAACCCGTCGAACGTAGTGAAGGCGACCTTGAAGGCGCTGTTGAGCCTGCGTTTGCGCGAAGATATTTTGCAAGGTCGCGGATTGCCGACGAAGAAGCCGGAAGCGCCAAAAGCGCTGGAAATCTCCAGAGCGCCAGAGCACGCCCCAGTGGGTGCGATTCCACCAGTCATTGCTTAAGATTTTATGCGTTTACACGATCTCAAACCACGTCCGGGCGCAAAGCATCGCACGAAGCGTCTCGGGCAGGGACGCGCGAGCGGCCACGGAAAAACCAGCGGACGCGGTGGCAAAGGCCAGACCGCGCGCTCGGGAAGTTCCATTCGCATCGGTTTCGAAGGCGGCCAGATGCCGCTCATCCGTCGCATCCCGAAGCGCGGTTTCAACAACGCCCGTCATGGCACGGTTTATATTCCAGTGAACGTGGGCGAACTGAATCGTTTCGACGACGGCGCGCGCGTTGACGCGGAGACTTTGCGCGGCGCAGGCCTCGCCAACGGCAAAGGCGATGGAATCAAAATTCTGGGCGACGGGGAGTTGAAGAAAAAGTTGACCGTCAGCGCGCATGCTTTCAGCGGTTCCGCCAAAAGCAAAATCGAAAAGGCCGGCGGCGTCTGCGAAGTGATCCAGAAAACGAAGGCGGTCAGCGCGTAGTTTAACCGGGCCATGCTTTCCTCCATCTTCAATACATTCAGCAACTGTTTCAAGATTCCCGAACTGAAATCCCGTATTTTTTTCACGCTGGTGGTCCTGGCGATCTGCCGGCTCATTTCAATCATCCCTGTGCCGGGTCTGGACGGCCAGTTGTTGAAGGAATTTTTTGATCAGCAGTCGGCCAAAGGCGGTGGCGGGCTGTTGGGGATGTATAGCATGTTCACGGGCGGCGCTCTTGAACAGTGCGCCATCGGAGCGCTGGGCATCATGCCCTACATCAGCGCGACGATCATTCTCCAACTATGCACAGCCGTGGTGCCGAGGCTCAGCAAACTGGCTCGTGAAGAAGGCGGTCGCACGAAGTTGATTCAGTATGGGCGCTACTTGACGGTGCTGTTGTGCATCGGCTGGGGGATTGCGACTGCCGTTACATGGGAAAATCCGGCGAATCTTTTTCAGGGCTTCGACCCTTCCAAGAAATTGGTTCTTTATGAAAACGCATGGTGGTATCGCATTCAAACAGTGCTGATTCTGACCACCGGCACGATGCTGTTGATGTGGCTGGGCGAGCAAATCACCGAGCGCGGAATCGGGAACGGAATTTCCCTTGTTATTACGATTGGCATTCTCGCACGGTTGCCCCAGGCAGCGGTTACATTGAAAGATATGTTCTTTCCGCCAAGCGGCCAGACGAATTTTGGTTTAGGCCACGCCATCGCGCTCGTGTTGCTTTTGGGTGGTGTCATCGCCGGAGTCATCGCCGTCACACAGGCACAGCGAAAAGTCCCCGTGCAATACGCGCAACGCGCTGTTGGGCGGAAAGTTTACTCCGGCGGAACGTCGTTCATGCCGTTGCGGGTGAATTATGCCGGCGTCATGCCCATCATTTTTGCGCAGGCGATCCTGATGTTTCCACAAAAGATTTTTCAATTTCTTGGTGCGGCCTGGGATGTGCCGTTCTTGAGGACGTTGGCAGGTTATCTGGGCGAAAGGCACTTCGTTTACCTTGTGCTCTATGGATTGATGATTTTGTTTTTCTCCTACTTCTGGGTCGCGACGCAGTTCAACGAAATCCAGATCGCTGACGATTTGAAAAAGAATGGCGGCTACATTCCAGGAGTGCGTCCCGGAACGTCAACGAGTGATTTTCTCCACAATGCGATGAGCCGCATCACGCTGGCTGGCGCGGTTTTCCTGACAGTCATCGCCGTGATTCCGATGCTGCTCTATAACGAGATGCAAATTCCGTATCCAGTCGCGCAATATTTTGGCGGAACGAGCCTGCTGATCATGGTCGGTGTGATGCTCGACACGATGCGGCAGATGGAATCGCACTTGTTGATGCGGCATTACGACGGGTTTTTGAAGAAGGGGCGATTGAAGGGACGGTTCTAATCTCCCGTTCTTAATCTTAATCTTTCTCTTAATCCTAATATTTTGTGGAGCCGGATTAAGCTTAAGAAAAAGATTAAGATTAAGAGTTGAGCAGATGATCGTCCTGAAGACCGAAAAAGATTTGGAAGCGATGCGTCCGGCGTGCGCCATCGCAAGCGACGTGCTGAATGAAACTGCCGGGTTTATTCAGCCGGGTGTGACGACGAAGGACATCGAGATGTTTGCGGCGGGGCGGATAAACTTTTACGGGGCGAAGAGCGCGTTTTTAGGTTACCGGAAATTTCCGGGGCAGATTTGCATCTCGGTGAACGATGAAGTCGTGCATGGGTTTGGCAGCGCGCGTCGCGTCGAGTTCGGCGACATCGTGAGTCTGGACGTCGGCGTCTTTTTTCGCGGCTTTGTCGGCGACGTTGCGAAAACCGTCGCTGTGGGGGGCTGCGGCGTTGCGGCGCAGCGATTGATGGACGTGTCGGAAAAAGCTCTTTACGAAGGAATCGCCCGGGCCGTCCCGGGCAAACGCGTCGGCGATATTTCGCGCGCGATACAGAATTATGTCGAGGGCAACGGATACAGCGTGGTTCGCGAGTTTGTGGGGCACGGAGTTGGGCGAAAAGTGCATGAAGACCCGCAAGTGCCGAATTTCGTTGATTCGAAGTGCAATCAGAAGTTGCAGGCGGGCATGACTTTGGCGATTGAGCCGATGGTGAACGCCGGTTTGCCCGGCGTAAAAATATTGAAAGACCGCTGGACAGTGGTCACGCAGGATGGTTCACTATCAGCCCATTTTGAGCATACGGTGCTTGTCACGGAAGGCGAGCCGGAGATTTTGACATGCCACGAAACGATGTCCTCCGCGCCGAAGGCACAGTAATGGAAGTTTTACCGGACTGGAAGTTCCGGGTGGAACTGCCCAACGGCCACCGGCTGATGGGATTTGTTGTCCGCAGCGGGCGGGCGGGCACCGGCCAGCTTGTGGCTGGAGACAAAATAAATTTGGAAATGTCGCCTTATGACCTGTCAAAAGGCCGCATCGTTTCGAGAAAAGATTGAAAGAAGAAAATGAAAGTTCGCGCGTCAGTAAAAAAACTTTGCGAGAATTGCAAGATTGTCCGCCGCAAAGGCGTCATTCGTGTCATCTGCTCGAATGCCCGCCACAAACAGCGGCAGGGATAAACCGATTTAACGATTCAACGATTCACGATTTAACGAATTATGGCACGCATCATTGGAGTTGAAGTTCCGCCCGGCAAGCGCATTGACATCGCGCTGCGATATATCTATGGCATCGGCCCGACGAATGCCGTCGCGATCCTGGAGAAGGCGAAGATTGATCCCAGCATCCGCGCGAAGGATTTGAGCGAGCAACAGCTTTCGCAAATCGTCCACGCGATTCAAGACGGCAAATACGTCATCGAAGGCGACCTGCGCCGCGAGCTCGGCATGAACCTCAAGCGGCTGCAGGGCATCAAGTGCTATCGCGGCATCCGGCACATGCGCGGTCTGCCCGTGCGCGGCCAGCGCACGTCCACAAACGCCCGCACGCGCAAAGGCCCGCGCAAGACCGTCGGTGTGCAGCGCAATCCGAGCGCGAAGACCGGCATCCACTGATTTTGCAGTTGAGAATTTGAAATCTGAAATTCGATATGTCTGACGACAAGAAAAAACCGGCGGCGAAAAAAGACGCCGCTCCGAAAAAGGAAAAGAAAGCTGACGCGAAAGCCGAGGCGACACCCGCCGCTGCTGAAAAACCGGCTGCCGACGCCGCGCACAAAGCTCCGAAGAAAGCTCACGCTGCACCGGCTGCTGAAGGGCAGAAACCCGCCGAAGGGGGAAAACCCGCCGAAGCGCCAAAGCCTGCCGAAGCCGGCGCTCCGGTCGCCGCCGGTGTTGCTCCGACTGCTGCCGAGCTTCTCGGCGAGGATGCCGCCGCCAAGAAAATCATCAAGGCCAAGCACGCCAAGAACATTCCTGTCGGCATCGCGAACATTCTGGCCACGTTCAACAACACGCTCGTCACCATCACGGACATGCACGGCAATCTGCTCGGTTGGTCGAGCGCAGGCCGCGTCGGTTTCAAAGGCTCGCGCAAGAGCACGGCCTACGCGGCGCAGCAGGTCGCGCAGGACGCCGCGCGCCAGGCGATGTCTCACGGGATGCGCGAAGTGGAAATCCGCGTCAAAGGTCCCGGCTCAGGCCGCGAGTCGGCGATTCGCGCGTTGCAGGCGATTGGTTTGGAAATCAACGCCATCAAGGACGTTACGCCCGTTCCACACAACGGCTGCCGTCCGCGCAAAAAACGCCGCGTTTAACTCGAAACAAGAAACCAGAAACTCGAAACTAATTTCACATGGCTCGTTACACAGGTCCTCGCGTTCGAATCAGCCGCCGTTTCGGTCTTCCGATTTTCGGCCCGACAAAATATCTGGAGCGCCGCAATTACGGCCCCGGCGTCCACGGCCCGAAGTCGCGCCGCAAGCACACGGAATACGGCCTTGGCCTGATCGAAAAGCAGAAGCTCCGTTATTACTACGGATTGATGGAGCGCCAGTTCCGCAACGTTTATGAAAAGGCGTTGAAGAAACGCGGCATCACAGGTGTGACCATGTTGCAGATGCTGGAGACGCGGCTCGACAACGTCGTTTTTCATCTCGGCCTCGCGACGACCCGCGCCGCCGCGCGCCAGATGGTTTCGCATGGTCACATCAAGGTGAATGGCCGCAAGGTCAGCATTCCGTCGTATGCTCTGAAGGTGAACGACATGATTGAAGTGAAGGACCACAACGTCTCGCGCCAGCTCGCGACCAAGAACCTTGAACTCTCGACGAGCCGCGCCGTGCCGGACTGGCTTTCGATGGTCAAAGATTCGTTCAAGGGAATGGTCATGCGCATTCCGTCGCGCGAAGAGATTCAGCCCATCGCCAATGAGCAGGCTGTTGTAGAATTTTATTCCCGATAAACAGAAACCGTCCCGCAAGGGACAAAACAATTACACGGGCGTCGTCAGCGCGGGAATAAATTGGCTGAGGATGCCAGATTAAAATTGTTGAAAGGAAAATATGCCAGTTCGTCTAGGACGTTTTGAAATGCCCAAGCGTTTGACCAAGGAAGAGTCAAGCGCCACTGATACCTACGCCAAGTTCATCGCCGAGCCGTTTGAAACCGGTTACGGCCACACCGTTGGAAACTCGCTTCGCCGCGTGTTGCTCTCGTCGCTCGAAGGCGCGGCCATCGCCTCCATCAAAGTGGACGGCGCGCAGCACGAGTTCGCCACGGTTGACGGTGTCGTTGAGGATGTCACCGACATCGTGTTGAACCTGAAGAAAATTCTTTTCAAGGCGCACACGCGCGACCCGCAAACGCTTTTGCTTTCCGTCAACAAGGAAGGCGCGGTTCTCGCCGAGGACATCGCGCTTAACCAGAACATCGAGCTGGTGAATCCGAAGCAGATCATTTGCACACTCGACAAAAAGAAAAAGTTCGAGATGGAACTTGAAGTGAAAGTCGGGCGCGGCTTCTGCCCCGGCGATGAAAACAAAAAGCCAAATCAACCCATCGGCGTCATCGCCATTGACTCGCTGTTTTCGCCCGTCACCCGCGTTCGCTATGCAGTCGAAGCCGCCCGCGTCGGTCAGCGCACGGACTATGATCGGTTGGTTCTCGAAGTTTGGACAGATGGCCGCATGACCCCCGATGATGCGCTGACCCAGGCATCGGCGATTTTGCAGCATCACCTCGACGTCTTCGTCGGCTACGACAAGAACGCCGTCGAGTTCGAGGAAGTCGTGGACAAGCAGGACGAGGAGAAGTCGAAGATGAAAAAACTTCTCAACATGAGCGTGAATGAGATCGAATTGAGCGTCCGCGCCGCGAACTGTTTGAACAACGCGAACATCACGACCGTCGGCCAGCTTGCGATGAAGAGTGAATCCGAAATGCTCAAGTATCGCAACTTCGGCAAGAAGTCGTTGAACGAGATCAAAGACAAATTGCAGGCGCTCGGATTGGCGCTTGGCATGACCTTCGAGCCTGACTTGCTCGAAGCGCCGAAGGAAGACGCCGCCGTTGCCGCGTTGACAAACTAAAAATTTGGCAGGGACGTGCTGCCGCGCGTCCGCCTCTGGGCGGGATCAGCCCTGCCGGATAGAAATAAAATTTTATGCGCCATCTGAAACGAACAGCCAAGTTGGGCCGCACCGGCACACACCGGAATGCGATGCTCGCCAACATGGTTTGCAGTCTCATCAAGCACAAACGCATCACCACGACGCTCGCCAAGGCCAAGGCCGCCCGCTCCGTCGCGGAAAAAATTCTCACGCTCGGCAAGAGCGGCACGCTGCATGACCGCCGTCTGGTGACCGCGCGATTGCACGCGCACGGACGCTCGCTCAAATTGAGCAAAGAGGAGCAGAAGAAATGGCGCGAGAACGACGATGTCGTCCGGATTCTTTTCGAGGAACTTGCGCCGCTGTTCAAGGACCGGCGCGGGGGTTACACGCGCATCATCAAGCTGGGCGGCACACAGGGCCGTTGGGCTGGCCAGCGACAGGGCGATTCAGCGCAGCTCGCGATTCTTGAATGGATCGAGTTGCCACAAACCGTGGAGGAGACGGCGCCCACGGAAGAACCGGAAAAGAAAGAAGACGCCAAGGACGTGAAAGAAGCCAAAGCCGTCGCGTAGTCTAAAACCTTTCAATCACAGCCCGTCCGTTTTACGGACGGGCTTTTTTATTGCGCCGGGACGAATTAAAGTCTTGGCTCGAATTTGAAATCCGTGTAGCAAAGCGCATCGCATGAAGACTGATTTGCCTGCGGCTGCCTCTGTTTCTGCTCCAGCTGTCGAGACTGGTCCATGGTGGAAGCATTTGACGCGCTATCACTGGTTTGTTTTTTCCATGGCCTGCCTGGCTTGGATGTTCGACTGCCTCGACCAGCAACTTTTCATCCTCGCGCGGAATTCGGCCGTGGCCGCGCTGTTGCCGAAGGGCACTGACCCGGCCCTTATCAAGCAGGCGGGTGCGAACGCCACGGCGATCTTCGTTGCGGGTTGGGCACTGGGCGGGTTGATTTTTGGCGCGGTCGGTGACCGGATTGGCCGGGCTAGGACGCTCACGTTCACGGTGCTGATGTATTCACTGTTCACCGGCTTGAGCGCGTTTGCAACCTCCGTGCCGATGTTCGAGGCGTTGCGATTCCTGACCGGCTTGGGTGTGGGCGGCGTGTTCGGACTTTCCGTGGCGCTGGTGGCGGACTCGTTGCCGGATCGGGCGCGGCCGCACGCGCTGGGCTTGCTACAGGCGCTCTCAGCCGTGGGCAATGTCACTGCCGGCTTGATCGCGGTGTTCATCGGTTACCTGGAAACATTCAAGATTGCTCCCGGCAGCGCGTGGCGTGGAATGTTTCTGATCGGTGCGTTGCCAGCCTTCCTGTGCGTGTTCATCCAGATTCGCCTGAAAGAACCGGAGAAATGGACCAAAGCCCGCGCGGAAGGCAGGGTGACGGGCGTCAGGTTTGGCTCCTACGCCTCGCTGTTGGGCGACTCCCGATGGCGCGGGCGCGCCTTGGTCGGCATGGTGCTCTGTATATCGGCGGTGATCGGGCTTTGGGGAATCGGCTTTTTCAGTCCCGAATTGATCGGCGACGTCATCGGGCGTTCATTGAAAGCCGAAGGCATCCCGCCCGAAAAACTACCCGGCTATCGCACCATGTGGACTGGAACGAACATGATCATCCAGAACATCGGTTCGTTCGCCGGAATGTTGGTGTTCACCAAACTGGCGAGCCGGTTCGGTCGCAGGCCGGTTTTCGCCGTAGGCTACATCTGCGCAATGCTCAGCACGATCTTGGTCTTCAAGTTCCTCAACGAGCGCTCGGATATTTTCTGGATGATTCCATTGATGGGTTTCTTCCAACTTTCGTTGTTCGCCGGTTTTGCGATTTACCTGCCGGAACTGTTCCCGGTGAGTTTGCGCAGCACGGGCACAAGTTTCTGTTACAACGTGGGGCGGTTTATCGCTGCCTCCGGCCCGTTATTCATGGGTGCGCTGACGGCCTGGCTGGCCTCGGGCGCTACCACGTCCGATCAAAAGCTGGAAGCCTTTCGAAACGCCTGCTGCTGGATGAGCGGCATCTTTCTCCTGGGACTTTGCGCGTTGCCGTTCGCGCCGGAAACCAAGGGCCGACCGCTGCCCGAAGACACGGTGCCTGCGAAGTAACCCACCATGACTCGCTGCTCCTGGCCAAAGGATGAACTGAACATCGCCTACCACGACCGCGAATGGGGCGTGCCGGTGCATGACGACCGGTTGCTTTTTGAGTTCTTGATCCTTGAAGGCGCGCAGGCGGGACTGAGTTGGTCAACTATTCTGAAGAAGCGGGACAATTACCGAAAAGCGTTCGACAATTTCAACGCCCGTAAAATTGCCGGATACGATTCGCGCAAAGTGAAGCAACTTCTCGGTGATGCCGGCATTGTCCGCAACCGGCTGAAAATTGCCGCTGCGATCCAGAACGCAAAAGCCTTTCTCGACGTGCAAAAAGAATTCGGCAGCTTCGACAACTACATCTGGCAATTCGTCGGCGGCAAGCCGATCCAGAACCGCTGGAAAACTTTCAAGCAAGTTCCCTGTTCGAGTGCTGAGTCCGACGCCATGAGCCGGGATTTGCGCAAGCGCGGCTTCAACTTCGTCGGCACGAAGATTTGTTACGCACTTATGCAGGCCGTCGGGATGGTGAACGACCACACCACGGATTGTTTTCGCCATTCGGAAATCCGAAACAGGTAGGGCGCGTCACTCTGTGCGCGCCGCGATTGAGAAAATGTCTTAAAAGCAATCTTCTGTAGTTTCAATGATCAACCGCTGATTCGTTGTAATCACGCCCGTAGATTTTGAACTGCGCTTGCCAAAGCCTCTAGCGTCGCCTTGATTTCGCTTACTGTATTGCTCACGCCGAGAGAGAAGCGAATCATTTGTCGTGACGCAGAGTTGTCTGGTTTCATCGCTTTAACGACGTGCGAAGGTTCGTCTGAATCCGCGAGACAGGCCGAGCCGGACGAGGCGCACACGCCTGCTTTGTCAAGGAGGAGGAGCAACGCTTCCGATTCCACGCCTCGAAATGTGATGTTGATTGTATTCGCGAGCCGTTGCGTCGTGTGACCATTCAACTCGGTGTTTGGAATTGTTTCGAGGATTCCCTTTTCGAGTGCGTCACGCAGAGGTCGAACTTTTTCTGCGTAATCCACTGTGTGCTTCCGCGCGAATTCCGCCGCTTTACCGAAGGCCACGATGAGCGGCACGTTCTCCGTGCCACCGCGCAAGCCACGCTCTTGATGCCCGCCGTGAATCAGCGGCGTGAACGGCGTCTTGCGCCGAACGTAGAGCGCGCCGATGCCTTTTGGCGCATGAATTTTGTGGCCGGAAATAGAAAGGTAGTCCACTGACAGCTTGCGAACATCCGTCGGGACTTTGCCTGCGGCTTGGACGGCATCGCAATGAAACAAAACGCCACGCGATTCGCAGACCTGCGCGATTTGTTCAACTGGAAACACGACTCCAGTTTCATTGTTCGCCCACATGAGAGAGACAATCGCTGTCTCGTCCGTGATGGAAGATTCCAAGTCGGTCAGCTTGAGCAAACCATCACGATCAACAGGCAAATAAGTAACGCGCACTCCGTCACGCTCCAATGCCATGCAAAAATTCAGGACGGAGGAATGTTCAACGGCGGAAGTAGTGACATGTCGTTTTTGTGGATTTGATTTGAGTGCCGCGTGAATCGCCGCGTTGTTGCTCTCCGTCGCGCATGATGTGAAAATGATTTCGCGCGGATTTGCTCCAATCAATTCAGCCACTTGTTCGCGCGCGACTTCAATTGCTGTTTTCAGTTTTGAACCGAAGCGGTAGCTACTTGACGGATTGCCCCAATCCTCGCAAAAGAACGGACGCATCGCCTCGAAAACTTCAGGCAGGATTGGCGTCGTTGCATTGTGATCGAGATAAATCACGCCGTTGTATGTGGATTATTTCCCGCCGTCTTTCCAGAATTGGCGTGCCGGTGCGGTCTTCAACTTAGTATGCAAACGCAATGCGGCATCGCCTTTGGTCAACGGGCGTGGCAGAACGCCGCCCAGAATTTGGCGTTGCTGCGCTGCGCTCAATGTCTCTGGCGAGAAATGCACACCGCAACCGGCCAGTTCTGCAAAGTTCGTTGCTGACTGTCCGCTCGTCACAAATGCGTCTGCATCTTGTGAGGCGAGCCACACAGGGAAACCCCATGACCGTCCTTGACGCGCAAGTGAAGCGAGCAATCCAGCCTTGCCCTCTTTCGGAAGAAGCAAATGAGCCTCGTCAACGAACAGCACCATTTTCAAAGGCTGGATGTTATCTCTAACCGGCAGATTCTGATTAAGGCGCTTCATCAGGAAATTCAAAATAAGCGCAACGGCGAGACTCTTGGTGTCGGAGTCGTTGCCGAATTCCTTGAAATCCACGACGAGTGAAGATCGCAGCCATGCTTCGGGGCTGACGCTTGTTTGTGCAGATGCGAAAAGATTGCACTCCACGATACGCTTGATGAGCGCGAATGGAACACCGGTTTCGCCGCGCTGCTCCAATTCAATAAGCAAGCTTGTGAAGTCCGGGTCTGTGAGTGCTTGATAGGCGTCACTCAATGTTTGTTGCTGTTTTGCGCCTAGTTGCGGTGCATAACCACGAATGAGCGTGGCAATTTCATTGGCAATCTGCGCGTTGACTGCGGAGTTTTGATCGCGGTAAAGCGGATTGATCGGCAAGTCTTGGCGAATAAGGCGAACGTGTTGCGCGCCGGTTAGATCAAAGAACTTTTTCCGCGTCTCCCGTTGCTTCTGGTTGGTCGGGTCGTCCTCCAACTCACCTTTGAGGTCAAAGAAAACAAAACGCAAACCTTGTCGGGAAATTTGGGCTAGGAGATCAAGCGCAAGTTGACTCTTGCCAGAACCGGGCTTGCCAGAAATCACTAGCAGCCCATTGTGTCCTGCTTCGTTAATCGTCCATTCTTCTCCATCATCCAGCAACTTGAGCTTGACGGCAGATTCAACCACAGGCATTGGCGCGACACGAACAGTCGTTACATCAGGAGGCAAGTCGCCACCAGTGCGCTGCAACAACTCCGCGACAAACCGCGTCTGATCTTTTCCACATTGCTCCCACAATTCTTGCAAGCGCAGACAGCCGAATTCAAAGTGGCGGCGGAATTCGTGACGATAGCCCGTTTCATCGAGAGTGCGATTGGCGCGATGGTTCAATGCGGCACGAACGACATCATGCAATTCATCACCAAGTATGGTGGCATCGTTCAAATCCTTTCCTTTGGCATCTGTCGGCTCAAATTCCGGCGGGACTCCCTCGCCTAGCGCAAGAAATAATCCAGCGCGGCCAAGAACCGCTTTGTTTTTCGCTCCGACGCGCACATGAACATCTTCTATGAATCTTTCAACAGCCTCGCTTGGTTTGATAATCATAATGACCTCCCAAAAAAATCTGTGGAAATTTCAACTTCGTAGTGTGGGCTTTCGGGTTTGCCAACGGGGTTCAAAGTATAGACGCGCGCAATTTGTTTCTCGACTCGATCAAACAATGAGCCTTCTGGATCAATTTCGGAATTTGTTGCGAGAATGATTGACTGGTGACCCGTCAGGTAAAGCCGCTCAAGAACTGACTGACGAACCTCTTTGTCCAATCGGCCAAGCGGAGTGTCCACAACCAGCGGCGGCACTAATCGGGCGAGACGGCGCAGGGCTTCGTAGAAAGCCAACATCCGAACCTGCTTCTGTCCGGCAGAAGTGTTCGTTTCATCCCACGACATTTTGTTGCCATCACGACGAACCAGCGAACAATTCCAGTTCTTGTCAAAATCCATGCCGAGGAATTCGCGCCCGCGCCCGGTGATGTCCACCCACAAATCGCCGACGTGTTCAGCGATTTTGCTTCGCAACTGAATCGCAGCCCGTTTTTGGATTTCTTCCGCAGCTTCTCGATAAGTTGCGGCAAGCGTTGCCAGACTTCTGCCTTGCTGTGCCTTTTCCACTGCTTGTTTCTGATTTTCTTCCTCACGTTTCTTCTCTGCAAGTTGCGCCTCCATCTGCTGAATGTCGGCTTCCAAATTTTTGATCTGTTGCTGCAACTGCTCTTGTTGAGCAGTGATGTTACGCCGCCGCTCACGCAACTCGCCACTCCTGACAATCGCAGCAGAGTTTTGAGTAAGATACTTTAGCTTGGAGTCTAGCTCGCGGAGTTCTGCGCTCATTTTATCCACGCTCGCCGACAATTCAGCGACCGACTTTAAACCCGCCATTCCCGTAAGCAATCGTGAACGAACTTGTGCGCTGACATCCGACCGCGCGACCACAAACACCCGCTCTGCCATGCCTTCAGGTGGCGGATGGAAAAGCCTGTTAAGCGCTTTCTCCAAGCGGCCAGAGTAGAAAGCAAAGAAATCTTCCTTGAGTGTGAAATCCTTCGGCACATTTTCAAAAACGTCGGCTTTCACTTGTGGAATCTTCGGCTCAACAGTCGCCCGACTTCGCTCCCATTCATTCCTTTTTTCTTCTTGTAACAAGTATCCGTGAAGCTGCTTTCTAAAATCTCCAAGCAGCGCGATGGGAAGTGCGGATTCCCAAGCATTACGGAGTTCTGCCTCCATTTGGTCTTTTGCTGCTTTGAGTTCTTCCCGCCGCTGCTTTGCCTTGTCGAGTTCAGCGGGGTCAATCGCACCCAACACACGAAGTTCTTCTTCAACCTCGGTCAACTCGTTGGATAAATCCCGAAGTTTTACAATGGCTTCTTTGGACTCTTCGTGCTTGGCTTTCAAATGACCTTGCAATTTTGAAACGTCAGCGGTGAGGTCAACGAGTTTTGATTCTTCGGCGTAAAGAGTATTGTTGTTGTAAGTGCGAGGAATCGTATTTTGAACCAAGCTGCGGAGGTCTTGTTCCAATTCTCCATAAGTCCAAAGACCGAGGATGCGGCTTACACCTTCCACGATGTCCTTGTCGCCAAGATGGAGTCCCTGACTGCGCTCCGCATCAAAGAAGAAAAATCTGGCAAGGTGACGCGGCAGAAATGAATCACGCAGTCGTTGAATAGCTTCGTCATCTTCTTCTTTGTTTCCATCTGGCTTCACAACAAAAGACTTCCATTTTTGGCCAGACGTGCGATGAGTTATCTCGCGGACAAGTCGCATTTTCTTCGCACCCGCACCACGCTCGTCTCGTTGGGTAAGGTCAATCTCCAAACGAGTTACTTTTTTGCCTTGCGCTTCCGCTTTACGATTCAGGGTTCGCTCAAACAAAAAGTGAGTCGCACCCGAGCCGGTATCGAGATTCTTTAGGTCGTGAACGCCTGTTTCACCAACCACCGCAAGATAAAGCGCCCGGAGTAGATGTGTTTTGCCAGCACCGGTTTTTCCGCCAATCAAAATTCCACACCTTTCTTCGACGGGCGCAAAGTTGATGGTGGTGCATCCGTAAAACGGTCCGAAATTTTCAACCGTCAAGTTGTCGATGAATACCTGTGGCATGATCACTCCTTGTTTGAATGCTCTCGCTCATGCAGGTCATCATTGATGATCCGCAACAATTCGCCCGGCAATCCAAATGCCTTGTGGCTGTCGGTATATTGTTCAGCCGTGGCAAGCAAGCGCCGCAAAATGTCTGGCGACAAATTCTTTTCGCGGCACACGTCTTCCTGCAATTTTTGTAGTTGGTTAGTTTCTTTTAGGTCTGTCATACGCGTTCCTCGGATGCGGTTCACTATTCGGGCGACGCCCCGTCCATCATCTGGATCGCGGGCGGTTTTCCAAATTTGTTGGATAAGCAAAAGTTCCTCGTCGGAAATAAGATTCATCCCTGTTTCTTCTTGAAGCTTCACCAATCTCTTGAGCAACTCGCGGCGACCTTCAATCGTGAGTGGGCCAGGGCCATCGTTGCCATTCATACGGCGGCTGTCGCGCCAGCCGGTTTCTGGATTGCGAAATTCAAGGAGCGTTTCGCGAAAGTTGAGCAAGTGCTCCATTCGCTCGTCGCCACTTTCAAGAAGTCCTTCGCTTGCTTTGTCACGATCAACGACCGTGCAAGTCCAGCAGCCGAAGCGAGAGTTGCCGCAAGACGGTGTGCTGGTGTCAATTTGGATTGCGCACTCACCGCCGCCAGCCTGCGAGTAAAGTTTGTAGAGCGCCCGATTGTCCCCGCCCCACGGACACGGACGCTGAATCAGGTAAGCCCAAACTTCTTCGGTCGTCAGAAATTGGATGGGGTTTGAAACCCATACACGCGGCAAATCGGGATGGCGCGAAAGACCGTTGCGGGTTTCCCGCGCAGCAATTGTTTGTGCGCGTGAAGCACTCTCTGCCCGGCGTGCGCCCAAATGTAAGATGGCTTCTTTCCATCGCCCCATGCGCGATTCAAAGAAGCGGGTCATGGGATCGATCTTCAACCGGTTTGTGCACCAACGGAAAACCCGGTTTGGTGGCGGGTAGCCGCGACCGATGATGTTAACCCAAAAACTTTGTTCCGCTGGCGGCCGTAACAAATGAGCTTCAACATTGAGCCGATTGTCTTGCGAAAACTTTCGCATCCGCGCCAGCGTAGTCTCGACCATTTCTACAATCGCCGGAATTTCAACACGCGTGTCTGTGCAAACGACATGGATTTCTTTTGTGCGTTGCTCGACAGGGATGGACAACACCGCTTCAAAAATTAGCGCAGCAACCAGAGTGCTATCTTTGCCACCGCTGAAGCCAATCATCCAAGGACGAGTGTCACCAAGATAGAGCGTGCGTAGCTCTTCGGTGATTTCCTTGAAAGAAGCACGGTCGTTTGTTGTCGCGTCGGGCATGTGTCAACTCGCTCGCGTGCGAATCAGCCCTGTTTGCAGACTGTCTTTGTGGGAACTCTGGTGCCTGAAATAAAAATGGGACGCACTTACTTGCGTCCCATCTCAGGCACCTAGGAGGAGCCCACAAAAGAACGCTTTCAATGCGCCCCAGGTGGGGCGCATCTCAAGCGCTGTCTTTTGTGCGAAATTCCTAGGTTTCGAGACGGACAGCAGCCGAAGCTACGCGAAATGATTTTGTAAAAAGTTTTCTGGTCGTTTTGATTTTTCTAACACGGTGAGAGTAAGCGGATTTCACGAACTGCGACAAGCTTTGTTGTGCGCGAAAGAAAGTCGTTTTTGTCTCACTTCCCGCGCACAATCAGAACACACAGGCAAGATGCCTGTGCTACTACCAGCGGAGCACAGCTTGAAAATCTCCATCATCATCCCGGCGTTCAACGAGGAGAAGTTGATCGCTCAGACGTTCGGTTGACTGTCGGCGCAAAGGCTTTCGGGCAGGGCGGTCAATTCGCTCTCCGTGTCATCGGGACGCCAGACCACGCGGCCATCTTCCAAGGTGCGGACAATCACACCGCGCAGCGAGCCGCGCAATGTCTTGACGCGGTCGCCGGTTTTCCAATCGGCCGTTTCAGAAAGAGACTCGACTATAGCGACCATCGCTTCCCGCGGCAGCACGCCTGCGATGTAATGAGCGACAGCGGACATTATTTCGCGTCGGCGGCCGGTGGCCAAATCCGCAAAAACAAAATCAATGACGGTTCGGCCAACATCAGCGAAGGTATTGCCGTTGAAGAAAAGGAACGGTGCGCGGCGATGACATTGCCGCAGGAACTCTATGGTTTCTGCGAGGGATCGGACTTCGGGCTGGAGTTTGCACCACTCTGCTTCAAGCGCTGCATAGCTCTCTGAATTCTGGCCGTGCTGCGCGCCTCCTCTTGCGCACGCTCCTCGGTTGAGGCCGACGACAAGCTCCCAACTCCTGTTTTTGAGAAAAGCGGCTCGGGTTTGTAGCGGTGATTGTTCGCCAGGACTTCCTCGAGGATGTCCTCGTCGGTCAGGTGCTCCAGCAGATCCAATCGCAGTTTCATCGCTCATACGTTAGCTTTTCCAGCGCTGGGATTCAAGGCTCAATTTGGACAGGCGTTGTGGAGTTTGTCATGGTTCGCTTTCGATCACCGCTTGCTGGATAGCGGATTTCCCGCGCTGCAACAAGTTTTGTTGTGCGCGGCTCCGCTTGGCTTTCTTGCGCGCGCGTCGCATAATGGCGTGGCGTCGAACACACGCCACTTTGAAAATCTCCATCATCATCCCCGCGTTCAACGAGGAAAAGTTGATTGCACAGACGCTGCGCAATCTTCAGGCGGCAACGCAGTCGTTCACAAAACTTGGCTGGCAAACCGAAATCATCGTTTGCGACAACAATTCCACTGACCGCACGGCTGAACTGGCGCGCGAGTCCGGCGCGATTGTCGTTTTCGAGCCTGTCAATCAAATCTCGCGCGCGCGAAATTGCGGCGCAGCGTCGGCGTCGGGAGACTGGCTCATCTTTGTGGACGCGGACTCGTGGCCAGACGCGGAGTTGTTTGCGGACGTGGCGGAGCAGATTCAGTCAGGCCGGTGTGTTGCAGGCGGCAGCACCGTCAGGCTTGACGAGCATTATCTCATCGCAAATTTTGTGATGCATCTTTGGAATTGCCTGAGCCGCACGGCGAAAATGTTCGCCGGCTCGTTTATTTTTTGCGATGCGGCTGCGTTCCGCGAAATCGGCGGTTTCAGCAACGAATTGTTTGTGAGCGAGGAAGTCGAATTGACCAGACGCATAAAACAATTTGCGCGCGCCAACGGCAAGAAAGTTGTTATCCTGACCAAGCATCCCATCCTCACTTCAGCGCGGAAAATGCGTCTCTACTCGTTGCGCGATTTTTTCCGGTTCTTTGTTCGGACGATTTTTGGCGGCGGCAGGGCGTTGAAGAATCGCGATGAGTGTTTTCCGTGGTATGACGGGAGACGATAACGGAAGCGCCAAGGGTGAATCACCAAGCACCAGAGAAACTTCAAGCAACAAAGCTCCAAATTCCGCCCGGTTTCGTCCAAGAGTGCGGGACCAGTTGGGATTTGAAGTTTAATTCATAGGAAATCCTCCGGCTCTGCCGGAGGACTCCCGAAGTTTGACAG
>CAYMCQ010000065.1:0-24059 GCA_964389025.1 uncultured Verrucomicrobiota bacterium | reverse complement strand
TATTGACACTCCGATTTTGACACTTCCACTGACCAACAACTAATGACACTTGCCCAATTAACAGGAATGGACACGAAGGAAAAGGATTTGCTCAAAGATTCGCGTTAGTTCGTCGTTGATTATTTGAACAACGCGGGCAAATCCATCATCCCGTGTTTGATTCTCAAGATCTCGATGGTGTCCGCATCCCATCGGTAAAAAAGCAGGTAGCGAGGAAAGCGGCGGAGCAGCAGACTGCGGATGCCGGGTGGATTCAAGTCGTGACGCGGACGACCCAAGTCGGGTAGTTTCTCAACGCGAGCCACGGTGGCCATCACTTCCTCATGCCAGCGGATGGCGATTTCAGGGGATGCCTTGCTTGCGAGGTAAGCCACTCCGTCCTCAATGTCCAACCAGAATTGTGGACGATAAACGGTCTTCAAGCTTTCTTTGCACCGTGCTTGAGGCCGCGTTGAAGGGAGGAGTTCCAGTCCGTTGCGGTGGCTGGTTTGGCAGAGCCGCTTTGCAAGGCCTCATCCACCAGACGTTGATGATAGCCGGTCAATTCCGCCTCTTCCAAGTCGCAAAGTCGCTCGATGATTTCGCGACGCTCGTCACTGGCCAAAGTCGGCAGAGTTTCAAGAATGTCGGTCTTGCTCATGGGGAAAAGTTAGTCTGCCGAGCCGATTATGGCAAGCCGATGCCGACTCGGAAAAATTCACGCGTGCCGTTTCAATAAAGCCCTGCTAATTTCTGCAAACAAATGAAAAACGCCGACCTCATCCCCATAAATTACGAAGATCGGCTGGAAGCCGTCGTATCGCTGTCATGGCGAATTTTCAAGACCCGTTTCATTCAAAACCGTCACCACATTCAGACCGAAGCACCATTTCAACATTATTTTGGTCACATTTTATCCTTTGTGCAAGGGAAGAGAAGACGTTGTCGTGACACTCCAGAATTCATATTCGTTTTGTTGGGAGATTTGGAAAAAGGGCAACGACGATTGGTATTTTATGAGCGTGCCTGTAAACAAATCCAAAGCCTCCGCCTAGAATTTCACAAATTCACAGTCGCCGGGTCGCCGTAAAGCGTGAATGAGCCAGCGCGGGTGATTTTCACGTCCATGAGCTGCCCGCGATGGCGTTCCGAGCCGTCAAACACGACGATTTTGTTGCAGCGAGTCCGGCCTGTCATGCGCGCAGCGTTCTTTTTGCTGCGGCCTTCGACAAGGATTTGCGTCGTTCTGTTCACGAATCGTTCGAAATGCCGCCCGGCAATCCCATTCGCGAGTGTGAGCAGGCGTTGATTGCGCTCCTCTTTGACGGCTTGCGGAAGCTGGTCGGGCATGTCGGCTGCGGGCGTGTTTTTTCGCGTCGAGTATTTGAAAATGTAGGCAAGGTCAAATTCAACTTCGCGCACAAGCGATAACGTTTCTTCAAAATCCTTTTCCGTCTCGCCGGGGAAACCGACGATGATGTCGGTGGTGATCCCGATTTCCGGTTTTACGCGACGCAATTTTTCGACGATCCCGAGAAATCTTTCGCGTGTGTAGCCGCGATGCATCAGTTTCAAAACGCGGTCGCTGCCGCTCTGGACAGGAATGTGTGCGTGCTCGACGAGTTTCGGCAAGCGCGCGTAAGCCTCGATCAAATCATCGCCGTAGCCTTTGGGGTGCGGCGATGTGAAACGAAGGCGCTCCAAGCCCTCGATTTCGTGGACGGCTTCGAGGAGTTGGACAAAAGGAGTTTTTGCAGAGCGCCCCTCACTCTGCCCTCTCCCCATCGGATGGGGAGAGGGTGGCGAAGCCGGGTGAGGGGTTTGTCGCCGCCCATAGCTCGTCACGATTTGTCCAAGCAAAGTGACTTCCTTCACGCCGTGAGAAACCAATTCGCGACATTCGGCAACGATGTCGGGGATCGTCCGGCTGCGTTCCTCGCCGCGAGTGTAGGGAACGATGCAGAATGTGCAGTATTGATTGCAGCCTTGCATGATGCTGACAAATGCGGTGACGGATTTTTGCTTCGTAGCTCCGTTCAACAGATGTTCGCGAATCGTCGCCTCACTGCCGGTTTCTTCGGCAACGTCCACAATTTTTTCCCGCTTGCCTGCGAGTATTTCACCAAGGTATTCCGCCGTGCGATGAAATTTTTGCGTTCCAACCACGAGATCAACGTCAGGCAGCCGGTCGATCAACTCTTTGCCGCGGCTTTGCGCCATGCAACCCATGAAACCGAGCACCACTTCAGGCCGGTTCTTGCGCACATCCGCCGCGAGGTTTTGCATCTTGCCAATGGCTTTCTGCTCTGCGAAATCGCGCACGCTGCAAGTGTTCAGCAGGATCACGTCGGCGGACGCCTCGGATGGCGCGAGCGAATAGCCCTTTGAAACGAGTTGCGCGGCAACGGCTTCGCTATCGCGCTCGTTCATCTGGCAGCCGTAAGTTTTGATGTAAACGCTGGGCATTTTTCCCGAAATCGGTTGAGGAAAATACGCCAGCAGCGGCTAATTGAAAAGTGCGAAACCAAGTTCACTCGCAAACAAATGAAGCGTCCGCTATGGTAACCAACCACCCAAACGGACTTAATTACCCCCATGATTGACTCGCCTAAGCCGTCTTGTCACCCTGCGACCATGACAAGAGACAAACGCTTCATCGGTCATGACAGATTTCGTTGCGCTTTGCTGCTGGCCGCTCTGGTCTTCGGCTTGTTGACAGCCAGAGCGGACTGGCCGGAATTTCGCGGGACATGGGGGAATGGTCACGTCTCGGCTCCGGGCGTCACAAAACCCATCGGTCTTCCGTTGCACTGGAGCGAGACGAACAACATCAAATGGAAAACGGAAATTCCCCATCGCGGTTGGTCAACGCCAGTGATCATGCGCGGCCAAGTCTGGCTGACCACGGCGACGGAGGCCGGCCACGATTACTTCGCAATGTGCGTGGACAAGGAGAGCGGCAAGATTCTCTTCAACGAAAAAGTTTTTCACACCGACAACCCCGAACCGCTCGGCAACGGCGCATCCATGAATTGTTACGCCACACCTTCGCCCGTGATCGAGCCGGGGCGCGTTTATGTCCACTTTGGGAGCGCGGGCACGGCGTGTCTGGACACCAAAACGGGCAAGACCGTGTGGAAGCGGAGCGACCTGCCGTGCCGCCATTATCGCGGTCCGTCTGCCTCGCCAGTCCTGTTCGAGAACCTGTTGATCCTCACATTCGATGGCGCTGACCTGCAATACACCGCCGCCCTCGACAAAAAGACGGGCGCAACCGTCTGGAAAACCAACCGCTCCGTCGCATGGAACGACGAGAACGTGCCCGGCCCGATGGCGAAGGACGGCGACTTGCGCAAGTCGCACGGCACGCCGTTGATCTCGACCGTCTCCGGGAAACCCCAGTTGATCAGCATTGGCGCGAAGGCGTCGTATGGTTACGACCCGCGCACTGGACACGAAATCTGGCGGGTGGAATACAACGACTGGTCGAGCGCGCCCCGCCCGCTGTTTGACAAGGGCCTTGCCTTCATCGTCACCGGCCTGACGAAAAGGGAACTCTGGGCGGTCAAGGCCGATGGACATGGCAACGTCACCGACACGCATGTCGCTTGGAAACTCACCACCCGCGTGGGAAAATACGCCTCGCCACTGCTTGTGGATGGACTGCTCTACACGGCGGCCGAGGAAAGCTTCGTCACCTGCGTCGAAGCCACCACGGGACAAGTGGTCTGGACCGAACGCATCGGCGGGAAATACGCGGCCTCGCCGATTTACGCGGACGGACGGTTGTATTTCTTCAGTCAGGACGGCACGACCACGGTGCTCAAACCCGGACGCGCCTTGGAAGTGCTCGCGACGAACGCGCTAACGAATGGCTTCATGGCGTCACCGGCAGCCGATGGCAAAGCGTTCTATTTGAGAACGAAAACCCACCTCTACCGGGTTGAGTCCACTGTGCCCGAACGTAAATGAAGTTGCCGAAACGGAATTAACGCAAAGACGCAAAGGCGCAAAGGCGCAAAGAAAAAAAATCTGACTGCTTTGCGTCTTTGCGCCTTTGCGCCCTTGCGTTGAAATCAAATCGCGGCGGGAGGGTGATGCAATCGTATTGTGGTTGAGGATTTTTTGGACGACCTGCCCCGCCGAAGTCAGACGAAGGCGGGTGACCCAGGATAGTCGCTCCTTGCCCGCCAAAGCGCAGCGACGGCGGGCGCGCCAACCCTGGGCTGAGGGATGGAATCCCGTTGGGATTCTCGGCGACAAAGATTCCGTTAATCAGTTTCTTTCTAATTTTCTAGCGAGCTTCAAACAATACCAGAGCGGTATTGCGCCAATGACTCCGAATGAGCAGTCAATCAAGCGCCAGCCCAAAGGTATTTCGCGGAAAGCTCCGCAAATTAGCGCCAATGGTATGACGAGCGCACAAGCGATAAGCCCAGCCTTAAGTATCCAAATGTTGCGCACAGGGTCTTTAAACACGCCAATGAAGAAGATAGCAATTATGATATGGGCGAACGCCAGCCAATCAGTGCCATAGGCAACCCAAGGGTGGCTTGCGTAAGTTTCTCGAAGCCCGTCACGGACTTTGAGAATCCAATAATCAAAACCGCTGTGAACGTCTGACGGAAGTGACTGCTCAAGACCTCGCACTTTTGCCAACGTCTCAACCTCGCACTTAAGCGGGAATGCAGTGACCCCGCTGAGAATCAAAGCGAGTATGAAGAAACCCAGAACTAAACGCAGCCAGCGGAGAGTCGAAGCTGATTCTACTGCGGAATTAGTCTGCGTGTTCATGCGTTGTTTCTCCACGATTCACGACACGAGCAGAAAGCGGCCAGAACAGGGATGCGATTAGGGCAAGGGTATAACTCGCCCAACACACCCAAAAACTCATCCGACCAAGCGGAAAAGTTGAAGCAGACCCCATCAGAGTAATTATCGTAACCAAGGCAAGTAGAACAATCGAGGCGATGAGAGCATGGCTTCGTTGGGTTTTACCGGGTAAGAAATGTCGAAGCCCTGCGCGGAGCGGCAGCAGAAAAACAACCACGACTATCACGCTAAAGATGCCACCTGCAATTGGAGAAAAGAACGCTCCAAGATTGTCATCGCTCGGATTCTGAATTTGATCAAACACATTCATGGCAGTGTATGCCATCGCTCCCACGACAATCGTGATTATGAAGCGAAGCATCAACGGTGAGTTGGTTGCAAAACTTTCAGCCGATTTTGTTTTATGTTGGCAATAGTATGCACCGCGCAAAGGTTCATTTCTTCTTCCCATGCACCTTCGCCGCGACTTTCAACCGCAGCGCGTTGAGCCGGATGAATCCGGTGGCGTCCACCCTCCGCAGTGTTGCTACGGAGGACGGGTCGTCCTGGTTGCAGGTCCCGCCGTGCGGGATCGGGTCGGCTTCCATCGTGGCAGTCATTGTTTATTCAAACAGTGGCGGTAAATCTCTCACACCGTCCAACACCCGCGCAACTTCAACGCCGCCGTCAAACAGTCGGTAGAAGATGACATGATGACCTACCACAAAACTGCGCAAGCCGGGCGATAATTCAGGGCGTTCGCGTCCCATAAGCGGCATCGAGGCGAGCGTCGGAAACCGCGAGACGATGGCGCGAATATATTTGTCTGCTGCGTCCGGGTTGTCGCGTGCGATGTAGAGCCAGATTTCATCCAAGTCTGACCTCGCCTCCGCTGAAACCCGGTATTGATTCATGCGCCGGGTTGTTTCAGCCGTTCGCGCCCGACCCGGCCAACGTCTTCGGCCAGTTGCATCATGTTAGCTTCGGAGTAAGTCTGATAACGCCCATCGTCCAAATCATCAATGCCGCTGGTGATGTCGCCTTTCAAGGCAACAAGCTGTCGCTGGCGAAACGCATCTGATCCAGTCCACCAGCGAAACAATTCATATTGCTCGTCCGGGTCGAGTCCGGCTGCCGCAGCTTTTATTTTTTCCACAGCACTCATGATTTGAAATTAACACATCGGGTCGGGAGCGTTCCAATTATTTCTTCTTCCTCTGCACTTTCGCCGCGATCCCGCTTGCGGGACGCAGCGCGTTGAGCCGGATGAAACCGGTGGCGTCCACCCTCCGCAGTGTTGCTACGGAGGACGGGTCGTCTTGGTTGCAGGCCCCGCCGTGCGGGATCGGGTCGGCTTCCATCGTGGTCATCATAGCCGTGCCGGTGCGCAATTCACTTCTTTTTCTTTCGTTTGGTTTTGGGCTTTCGCCGCACCATCCCAGTGTGGAAACCAATTTCACGTTTCGGCGGTTCGAGCAGCGGCGGCGGATCGAGAATGTCCATGATGCGCCGGAGCACTTCCACAATCGCAACTTCATGCCCGTCGAGCCGTGCGGTCAATTTCTTTTCCAAAGCGGCCAGTTGTTTTGCAAGTTCTTTCGTGCCGCCCAGCAGTTCACGCATCTTGATGAATGCGCGCACCACAAACACGCTCATGCGAACCGCTTCCGGGCTGTTGAGAACATTGGCCGCCATGATCGCGCCTTGCTCTGTGAATGCGTATGGCAAGAAGCGTCGTCCGCCGCGTTTGTTTGAGGTGCCAATTTGGCACCTCAAACTTTCAAACTCCTTCCGGGTCAGTTGAAAAATGAAATCGTCTGGAAATCGTTGCGCGTTGCGTTTCACCGCCCGGTTAAAAGCTTTCGTCGGCGCGTCATAGATGCCAGCTAAATCAGAATCGAGAATGACTTTCTGCCCGCGTATTGTGCGGATTGCCGGAGTGATGACTTCAATCTGATTGCTCATAACAATTTTCCAAACGGTGCGGTCGCAAATTGCGACCGCATCTAACACCGTTTTGAAATCGCAATTTGCGATGTCAAAGCAAACTAGCTGTTTTTGGTTCAGCTGAACCGGTCACAATTTGTGATCGCATACCTGTTCCGTTCAAGGTCGCAATTTGCGATCTTGAAGATTTTCACCGCTCAACTTGAAGTCCCAATTTGGCACTTCAAGTTTGCGCACGCTTATTTCTTCTTCCTCTGCACCTTCGCCGCAACTTTCAATCGCAGCGCGTTGAGCCGGATGAATCCAGTCGCATCATCCTGATTGTATGCCTTCGTCGGATCAGCCTCCATCGTGGCGATGTGCGGGTTGTAGAGGCTCACCGGGGATTTGCGGCCGGCGACCATGATGTTGCCCTTGTAGAGTTTCACGCGCACCGTGCCGGTCACGTTCTTCTGGCTCTCGGTCACGAGCGCCTGCAACGCCAGCCGCTCCGGCGCGAACCAATAGCCGTAATACACCAGTTCCGCGTAACGCGGGATGAGCGAGTCGCGCAGGTGCATGACCTCGCGGTCCATCGTGAGCGTCTCCATCTGCCGATGCGCGAAGTGCAGGATCGCGCCGCCGGGCGTCTCATACACGCCGCGCGATTTCATGCCCACGTAACGGTTCTCCACCTTGTCCACGCGCCCGACGCCGTGTTTGCCGCCGATCTTGTTCAAGGTCTTCATCACGCCGAGCGGGGAAAGTTTTTTGCCGTTCACGGCCACGCAATTGCCCTTCACGAAATCGAGCGTGACGAACTCCGGTTTGTCCGGCGCGTCCTCGGGGAACACGGAAAGCGTGGTGAACGAGCCGCGATACTTCGCCTCGCTCGCGTCCATCCACGGGTCTTCGAGAATGCCCGCTTCGTAGGAGATGTGCAGGAGATTCCGGTCCATCGAGAACGGTTTCTTTGCGCTGGCTTGCACGGGAATCTTATGGCGGTCGCAGTAGTCAATCATCTCCTGACGACCGGGAAATTCATTGCGATACCGCTCGTCGCGCCACGGGGCGATGACCTGCAAGTCCGGCGCAAGCGCGGCGGCGGTGAGTTCAAAGCGCACCTGATCGTTGCCTTTGCCCGTCGCGCCGTGAGCGATGGCGTCGGCCTTTTCCTTCTTCGCAATCTCGACCATGCGCGTGGCGATGAGCGGCCGCGCGATGCTTGTGCCGAGGAATTATTGCCCATCGTTTATCGCCCCGGAGCGGATCATAGGTTAGATGAAGTCGGTGGCGAATTCCTCCTGCAGATCATCAATGTAGATTTTGGACGCGCCGGTCTTGCGCGCCTTGGCTTCGAGGCCGTGAAGTTCCTCCTCCTGCCCGATGTCCGCGCAGAACGCAATCATCTCCGCGTCGTATTTTTCCTTGATCCAGGAAAGGAGCACCGAGGTGTCAAGGCCGCCAGAATAAGCTAAAACAATTTTCATGCGACGCAGATTAAACGGACGACGCCATCGGCAAAAGGAAAATGCGGAGTGCCGGTCTCCAACCCGGCGCGTGCAGCCTGATTCCGATTCACGCCGGGTCGGAGACCGGCGCTCCGTCACGGCACAGTGAGTTCGAAAATCTTGTCGTCGAAACAGAGCACGTAGAGTTCGCCGTCCGCGTCCTCGGCGAAGCTGGCGACATTTTTCGGTTGCGACAGCAGCGTTCCATGCTCGACCACTTTGCCGTTTCGGTGGCGCAATCCCCAGATGGTGCCGAGTGTGAAGTCCGCATACACATAAACGCCATTGAGCGCGTGGAATTTTTTTCCGCGATAGACGTAGCCGCCCGTGACACTCAAGCCGGGGCTGTGTTTGGAGAAGCGCGTTTGCCTGGACAGCTCGGGCCGGTGCGGATATTCGAGGATGGGTTCGACGAAGCGCGCGCCAGCCGGACCGGGCTTGAAATGATGGGCGCCTTCACGCACAGACCAGCCGTAATTGCCGCCCTTCACGATGAGATCAATCTCCTCCCAATCATCCTGGCCGACATCAGCAGCCCACAGATCGCCGGTTTTACGATCCCAACTGAAACGCCAGACGTTGCGCAGACCCAGCGCCCAAATTTCCTTGCGCACGCCGTATTTCTCGATTTCGCCAGCAAACGGATTGTCCGCCGGAATGCCGTATTCCAAAACTTTTCTGTTGGCGCCGCTGCCGGTGGACGTGCGTGTGTTGACATCAATGCGGAGAATTTTCCCCAGAAGCGATGCAGTGTTCTGACCGTTATTGTGCGGATCGTTCGCCGAGCCGCCGTCACCCATTGATATGTAAAGAAATCCATCGGGGCCGAAACCCAACTGACCACCGTTGTGATTCCAATACGGCTGCGGCACCTGCAATAGAACGCGCTCGAAAGCCGGATCAACCTTGTTCGAGTCCGTCGCGGAAATTTTGAATTCACTGATGACGCTGCGCCGCGGGTTTTGCTGGTTGTAGCAGATGCAAAACAAACCACTCGTCTTGAACTGCGGATGAAACGCCAGACCAAGCAAGCCCTCTTCATTGCTCGCGTAAGGCTTGCGGTTTGTGATGTTCAGAAATTCCGTCGCGTCTGATCCATCACCGCCCTTGCGCGTAATGATGATGCGTCCCTGTTGTTCGACGATGAAAAGGCGACTGCTGCCGTCAGGCGCTTCAGACATCCAGACCGGGCGATTCACCGCGAGCGATGGAAAAACATTTTTCAATTCTATCATGGGCATTACGCCGCGTGCCGACAACGCAAACGTCATCAAAAGCAGCAGCCCGGGAAATTTGCGATGAATGAGCCTGGACATTGGCGATGAACCTACACGGTTGCAAATCGAGTGGCAAAGCGATTACTGGAGCAGCGAAAACGGCGGTGGTGCAACATCGTATTTTCCTTGATCCACCAAAGCAAAACGGACGCGTCGAGTTCGCCGGAGCAAGCCAGAACAATTTTCATCGCAGGGATTTAACCGCCCAGATGCAAAGGCGCAAAAAGGAAAATGGCCTCTACGGCCGGGCGCGAAGCGCCTTGGAGTGCGGCAGGCCTCTGACACCCTTGATTTGCGTGGGCAGCATGAAAGCACCAGAGGGCTGGCGCAGTCCAAAACCTTGCGGCATTTCGCTCGGTGCAGCCGCTCTGAAAACCGTCAGTCGCTGCTTTGGCATACAACGATTTGCGAACAACCGGCAATTTCTCAAGTTGCGTTGAAATTCGGCGTTGGCGGCATTGTTTCGCATTGGCAATCGCATCCAAAAATGGATACAGTCGTGCCGTCAACAACCGATGAACGAGTGGAACATCCAATCCCGCGCGCACGCCTGCGAGTCGTGCGCAAAGCCCTTTGCAGACAAAGAGCAGTATCACACGATGCTCTTTGACGAGAAACAAGATTACCTGCGGCAGGACGTTTGCGCCGGGTGCTGGGAAACACAATTCAGCCAGGGCGCGCGCGACCGAAAAGGTTTTGTCTCACACTGGCAGGGAATTTACGAAGCGCCGACCGCGCCGACCGACCCGATCCAGAAAGAAACCGCCGAGACCCTCTTGCGGAAACTCATCGAGCAGAACGATCCGCGCTACGTCCCCGCCGCCTACATTCTTGCCGTGATGCTGGAGCGGAAACGAATTCTCAAAGTGAAGGAGCAACTCGTCCGCGACGGACAGCGCACGTTTGTTTACGAACAACCCAAGACCGGCGACGTGTTCACCATCACCGACCCGAAGCTGCGCCTCGACCAGCTTGAGGAAGTCCAGCGCGATGTCGCTGCGTTGATGGAACATGGATTGAACCCGCCCGCCGAAGCCGCCCCCATCACAGCAATGGCAACCAGCCAGGCTGAAGTCGAAACCCAGCCAAATTCAACCCCGGCATGATTTACGATTTGCGATTTACCATTTACGAGGGCTTGCTGATTCACGGCTGGCTCGTAAATCGCAAATCGTAAATGAGAATTCCCTTCTGTGGACGAACTCACCGATTTCCAAAAACGCCTCGGCTATAAATTTCGGGATGTGGAGTTGCTGCGCCTCGCGCTCACGCATCCATCCGTCGCCCACGAGCAAGGCGTGCCCATGCAGCACAATCAGCGGCTCGAATTTCTCGGCGACGCTGTCCTGCAACTCGTCCTCACCCACGAGCTTTACGAAAAATTTCCCGCGTTCGGCGAAGGCCCGCTGACCAAAGCCCGCGCCAAGATGGTCAATCGCCGAACGCTTGCCGAACACGGTCGCGTCCTCAACATCGGCGAGTGCCTGATTCTGAGTCGCGGCGAGGAAATGCACGGCGGGCGCGAACGCTCGTCCGCCCTGGCCGACGCGTTCGAAGCGTTGCTCGGCGCGATTTTTCTCGATGGTGGTTACGCCGCCGCGCGCGAATTTATTCTGGAAGAATTTCAATTCACCTTCGGTGAGCTGGCCGTGATCCCCATTTTGGAAAACCCCAAAGGCGAGCTGCAGGAACTGCTTCAAACCACTTCCTCAGAAGCTCCGCGCTATCACGTCGTCTCCACGAGCGGCCCCGACCACGACCGGATGTTCGAATGCACCGTGCATCATGGCAGTGCCGAACTCGCTCGTGGTCGCGGCAAGAGCAAAAAAGCTGCGGAAAGCGAGGCGGCGCTTGCGGCGTTGAAAATTTTGAAAAGTAAAAAGGAAACCGCTTGAAAACTCTTTTTGACCAGCACCGCAAACTTTTCATCGGCGTCGTCCATCTCAAACCTTTGCCCGGCTCGCCGCGTTGGGGCGGCGACCTCGATTTCGTCATCGATTTCGCGCTCGCCGATGCCCGCGCCTGCGAACGCGGCGGCGCGCATGCCGTCTTCATCGAGAACTTTGGCGACGTGCCGTTCGCAAAAACGAACGTCGCGCCCGAAACCATCGCCGCCATGTGCGCCGCCGGCCGCGCCATTCGCGACGCCATCAAACTTCCCATCGGCTTCAACGTCCTGCGCAACGACGCCCGCGCCGCGCTCGCGCTCTGCGCCGCGTGCAAGGGCGATTTCATCCGCGTGAACGTCTTGAGTGGCGCGATGCTCACCGACCAGGGGATCATCGAAGGCAACGCCTACGAAGCGTTGCGCTACCGAAAGGAAATTTGTCCTGGCGTAAAAATCTTCGCCGACGTCCACGTCAAACACGCCGTCCCGCTCGGCGATTGGTCGCTTGAAGACGCCGCGCACGACACTCTGGAACGCGGCTTGGCCGACGGGCTGATTGTTTCCGGCGCAGGCACAGGCATGGCCGCCGACATCCGCGACGTGAAACGCGTCCGCAAAGCCGTTCCGCACGCAAAAATCCTTCTCGGCAGCGGCGTCACGCTCGAAAACGCGAAAGAATTTTTGCGGGTCGCCGACGGCGTCATCGTCGGCACATCGCTCAAGCGCGACGGCAAACTACACAACCCTATTGACGCGAAACGCGTCGCGGCAATGGCGAAGGCGGTTAGTTAAACGCGTCAGCGTCTTGGACTGCGGCAGCCCTCTGCCGCTTTCAACTGCACGGGAGCGTTCCAAAAGCGGCAGGGGGCTGCCGCAGTCCAAAACCTTTGGAGCAAGGGCAATTATTTTCTGTTTTCATCGGGACTTTTCCTTCACTAATGGAGTGATGCCTGAGCCATTGCTGAAATTGAGCAACGTCACGAAGAGTTACCCCTCGCCAGACGGAGGCGGTTCGGTCTCCGTGCTTAAAGACATTTCTTTGGAAGTCGAGCGCGGTCAATCGCTCGCCATCGTCGGCCCGTCTGGTTCGGGCAAAAGCACATTGTTACAAATCATCGGCACGCTCGACCACGCGACAAGCGGTGAAATTTTTCTCGACGGAAAAAATATTAGCCAGCTCGACGACAAACAGCTCGCCGCCGTCCGCAATCAACGGATTGGTTTTGTTTTTCAATCGCACTATTTGTTGCCGCAATGCACAGTCTGGGAGAATGTCCTCGTGCCGACGCTGGCCAACCCCTCTCCCGGCTCCGCCACCCTCTCCCCATCGGATGGGGAGAGGGACGGGGTGAGGGGCCGTTCGTCCGAACCCGCCACACAACGTGCCGAACGTCTTCTGAAACGCGTCGGCCTCGCTGAGCGAATCTCACATCGCCCCGGCCAGCTTTCTGGCGGCGAACGCCAGCGCGTCGCCGTCGTCCGCGCGCTCATCAACCAGCCGCAACTCCTTCTCGCCGACGAACCGACCGGCTCGCTCGACCACGCTTCCGCGCAACAACTCGGCGAACTGCTCGTGGAATTGAATCGCGAAGAAGGCGTGACGTCGATTGTGGTTACGCACGCGATGGAATTGGCGAAGCGAATGGAGCGGGTGTTTGAATTGAGTGATGGCGTGCTACGCGAAACACCAAACACCAAACACAAAACACCAACAAAGCTCCAATGACAAAGCGCCAGCCAGTCGCAATAAAACAATTGCCGGGACGAGCTTTTGCGTTTGGAGTTTGGAACTTGGTGTTTCTTTGGTGTTTGGTGTTTGGATTTTGGTGTTTGTGGCTATGACCTTCTGGAAACTCATCCGTCGCAGCCTGCGTTTTCACGCTCGCTCACATCTCGGTGTCGTGCTCGGCGCGGCGATTGGCAGCGCGGTGTTGATTGGGGCGCTGGTGGTGGGTGATTCGGTGCGCGGAAGTTTGCGCGAATCCGCATTGCACCGCGTGACTCCCGTCCATTTTGCGATGGCAACAGGTGATCGCTTTTTTGAAACAAGCTTGTTTGGGCGGATGTTTCTTCAAGCCAGCAATGCTTCTTTTTTCTTCAGTAGCTCTCCGACTCAGGCACGAATTACTTGGGGAAATTATCCAGTTTGGCCGGGCGCACCGGCTTTGCAATTGCGAGCCGATCTGAAACGACAGGATGGAGAAGCGCGGGCTAATAACGTCCATCTGTTTGGCGTGGCAAAAACTTTTTACAGGACCGTGTCGGATTTATCGTCTGGAAATATTTTTGTAAATAGAGCGTTAGCTCGTCAATTAAACCTCAAAGTGGGAGATCGCGTTCGGTTGCGCTTCGGCAAACCTTCGGCACTCTCCGGCGATGCAATTTTTGCAGAGCGTAATGGCACGGATGCCACATTGCAGTTCACCGTTGCAAAAATTATCGCCGATGATGCGCTGGCTGACTTCAATTTGAAGTCGGCTCAAGGATCGACGCTTAATGCGTTCGTTTCAATCGACGCACTTCAAAAGGCCGTTGGACTCGAAGGCCGCGCCAATTTAATGCTCATTGGCCAAACGTTTCTGACGCGAAAACCATATTGGCATGAATACTTGGGTCAAATTTTCCATCGAGACGGCGCTCTCATCAGCAGAAGTGAAGTTGCTTCTGATCAACGCGGAATAACAGTCATCCGAGATTACTTGAAAGAGAATTTACGCTTGGCTGATGTTGAAGTGAACCTTTCACTCCTCGATAAATCCAGCTTCGAACTTCGTTCGCGTCGTGTTTTTTTGGATTCCCCGATTGTCCAAGCTGTTAACGCTGAAACAAACGCACAACCAATTCTCACCTATCTCGTAAATTTTCTTCGGCTTGGCACAAACACAACTCCTTACTCCATGGTCACCGCCGCCGCCGCGCCGTGGACGCCTGCGAACATGCGCGACGACGAAATCATTTTGAACCAATGGCTCGCAGATGATTTGCAGGCGAAGCCGGGCGATGAAATTTCGCTGACGTATTTTGATCCTGAATCCGGCGCGCGGCTTGTCGAGCGGACGAACACGTTTCGCGTTCGCGGAATCGTTCCGATGGAAATGCCGTGGGCTGACCGCACGTTGATGCCGGATTTTCCCGGCATCGAAAAAGCCGAGAGCACGAGCGATTGGGACGCGGGCTTTCCGCTCGTCCACAAAATCCGCCCCAAGGACGAAGATTACTGGAAAAAATATCGCGGCACGCCGAAAGCCTTCGTCACCCTCGCCGCCGGAAAAAAAATGTGGGCAAACCGATTCGGCGAATTGACGGCGATCCGGTTTCCGGTTCCAACCGAGCTTTCGGAGGGCGGAGTTCCACGACGCCCTAACTCGATTTCAGAAACTAATCAGGGCGTCGCAGAACTCCGCCCTCCGATAAGCGCGGAAGGCTTCCGCGCCGCGTTGGAGAAAAAAATCCTCGCATCTTTGAAACCCGAAGAACTAGGCCTGCGCTTCGAGCCGGTGCGCGAGCAAGCGTTGAAAGCCGCCGAAGAATCCCAGGACTTCGGCCAGCTTTTTCTCGGTTTCAGCTTTTTCATCATCGCCGCGGCGCTGGTGCTGATGGCGCTGCTGTTTCAATTCGGACTCGAACAGCGCACCACGGAAATCGGCACGCTGCTCGCGCTCGGCTTCACGCAAGGAAAAGTCCGACGGCTTTTGCTGCGTGAGGGAATCATCCTCGCGCTCATCGGCGGCGCGATTGGCGCGCTCGGTGGAATTTTTTATGCGAAGGGGATGCTTCATGGATTGACGACGGTTTGGCGCGACGCAGTTGGAACTTCCTCGCTGCAATTTCACGCATCCCCAAAAACTTTGGTGATTGGTTTCCTCGCAAGCGCCGTGGTTGCCTCGCTAACGATCTGGTTGACGCTGCGAAAGCAGGCGAAGCGCCCCGCCCGCGAGTTGTTGACCGAGGGAAGCGATCAGCTATCGGCTATCGGCTATCAGCCAGCTCGCCGGAGAAGCTTGACTGGAATCTTTTCCGCAGCTTTCGGAGCCATCGCCATCTGTCTGGTTGGCTGGGCAATCGCGCGAGGAGAAACGGCGAACGCCGGAATTTTCTTTTCAGCGGGCGCGCTGGTTTTGATTTCAGGGTTGGCGTTCATCGCAGCGTTGCTGAAAAGTAGGGCAGGCATCTTGCCTGCCCGGCGAGCGCGCCAGCGCGAGCATGAAGTAGAACAAAAAAATTCAAACGCGGACTTCGTTGGCTTGGGCAGGCTGGAGGCCCGCCCTACTTTAACGCTTGCCTCGCTCGGCGTGAGCAGCGCGACGCGCCGGCGCAAGCGCAGCCTCGCCACAATCGCCATGCTTGCCTGCGGAAGTTTTCTCATCGTGGCCATCAGCGCGTTCCGGCTCGACTCGAATCAAAATGCGACGAAGCGAAGCTCTGGCACGGGCGGCTTTGCGTTGATTGGCGAAACGACGATGCCAGTGGTTCATGATTTGAATTCCAAAGCGGGCAAAGATTTTTTTGCGCTCAACGAAAAAGATTTGGTTGGCGTGAGTTTCGTTCCATTTCGCGTCCATGAGGGCGATGAGGCGAGTTGTTTGAATTTGAATCGCGCGCAGAAGCCGAGGTTGCTGGGAGTGAAGCCGGAGTTGCTGGAAGAAAGATTTGGATTTGCGAAGGGCAGCGGCTGGAAAACCCTTGGATCGCCAATCGCCGATCACCAATCGCCAAATGAAATCCCCGCCATCGGCGACGCAAACTCGATCCAATGGGCGCTGCACAAAAAAATCGGCGATACGATTGATTACACCGACGAACGAGGAAACGTTTTCAAGCTGCGTCTCGTCGGCGCGGTGGCGAATTCCATTTTGCAAGGCAGCCTCATCATTGACGAAGCGGAGTTTGTGAAGCGATTTCCCAGCGAGAGCGGCTACAAGATGTTCTTGATTGATGCGCCGACGAACCGTGTCGCGGACGTTTCAGCCGTTTTGTCGCGCGCGATGGAGGACGTGGGGCTTGAATTGACGTCCGCCACCCGTCGTCTGAATGAATTCAACGCGGTGCAGAATACGTATCTCGGCACATTTCAAATTCTCGGCGGTCTCGGCCTGCTGCTCGGCAGCGCGGGTCTGGGGATCGTGGCGCTGCGAAATGTTTTGGAGCGGCGCGGCGAACTGGGCTTGCTGGTCGCGGTCGGTTTTCGCAAGCGGGCATTGCAATGGATGTTGTTGAGCGAACACGGTGCGTTGCTTGGCGTCGGACTGGGAATCGGATTGCTCGCAGCGGTCGTGGCGATTTTGCCCAGCTTGATTTCGCCGTCGGCGGAGATACCGTTTGCATCGGTCGCCATCACGCTCGGCGCGGTTTTGTTGAACGGCGCGTTGTGGACCTGGATTGCAACGCGAATCGCGGTGCGCGGTAATTTGCTGGCGGCGTTACGAAACGAATAATTTTTGACCACGGATGAACACGGATAAACACGGATTGAAAAGATTTGCGCTTGCTGTTGGAATATTTTTGGCGTCATCGAGCTTTGCTGCCGAGACGAACTCAGTAAACGTTCCAGCAGGGCCGGTTCTTTACGAAAACAATTTGGAAAAGGTCGAAGCGGGAAAGTTGCCGGATGAATTCATGGTGCAGGAGGGGAATTTCGTCGTGATAGATTTGGGGACGAACAAAGTCCTAGAATTACCGGGTGCGCCACTGGAAACGTTCGGTTTGTTTTTTAGCGCGGCGGAGAGTTCGGATGTTTTCGTGTCCGCCAAAATTTTTGGAACAAGCAAGGGACGCCGGTTCCCAACATTCGGCGTCGGCTTGAACGGGCCGAGCGGTTACCGCCTGATGATCGCCCCGGCAAAAAAAACTTTGGAGCTTTACCGAAATGATGAATTGCAGACGAGCGTTCCCTGTGAATGGAAATCGGGCGAATGGCTGAATTTCAAACTGCAAATCCGCAAAATCAAAGCCGGCGAATGGAAGGTCGAAGGTAAAGTCTGGGACGCGGGCGAAAAAGAGCCTGCGGCGTGGTGCGTGACGTTCGATGAAAAAACCGGGCCGATCGCCGGGCGCGCATCGGCTTGGGGCAGTCCGCTTTCCGGGACGGCGATCTGGTTTGACGACCTCACGGTTTCTCGCATCGGAGCGAAGTAGCGCGGACTTTGTATCTTGACTCAAACGGCGCTTGATTCCCGCTGGGAAAATCTGCTTACTCTCGCGTTTCAAATGAAGAAGTTTGCGCTTTCAGAATTAGGACGGCGGTCGGAAGACCCGCCGATTTCGTGGCTGATGGAAATTGCGTTGTCGCGACCGAAGCTGATTTCATTGGCCGCAGGTTTCACCGACAACGAATCGTTACCAGTGCGAGCCGCGCGCGAAACGCTCGACGACATTTTGCGCTCGAAGAAAAAAGGCCAGCCGTCGCTGCAATACGGCACGACGCAGGGCGATCCGTTTTTGCGCGAACTGACCGCGAAGGATTTGCGTCTGCTCGACCGCGCGCTCGGCTCGCATGTGGCGTATTCGCCGGAGCGCATGGTCATCACCAACGGCTCGCAGCAGATGCTTTACATGGTCACCGAGGCGATGTGCGACGCGGGCGACATCGTGCTGGTCGAAGACCCGACGTATTTTGTTTACACGAGCATTTTGCAAAGCCACGGTGTCGGGGCGCGCGGAATCAAATTGGAGCAGGATGGAATTGATCTGGCCGCGCTGGAAAAAACTCTCGCGTCGCTGAAAAAATCCGGGCAGTTGCGGCGTGTCAAAATGCTTTACCTTGTCAGCTACTACCAGAACCCGACAGGAGTGACGACGAGCTACGCGAAAAAAGTCGGCGCGCTGAAATTGCTCCGGCAATACGAGCGCGCTGCGGGCCATCCAATTTATCTTCTCGAAGACGCGGCGTATCGCGAACTGCGCTTCACCGGCGACGACGAGAAATCCGCGCTGTCCGCGAAGGGTTTTGCCGACCGTGTCATTTACGCCGGCACTTATAGCAAACCGTTTGCGACGGGCACGCGCGTGGGCTTCGGGATCTCGCCAGAGGAGATTCACACCGTCCTGATGCGCATCAAAGGCAATCACGATTTCGGCACGTCGAATCTGTTGCAGCAACTGGTCGCGCACGCGATTTCATCGGGCAAATACGAGGAGCATCTGGCCGAGTTGAAGAAACGTTACGCGCACAAGGCGCGAGTGATGTTGCGCGCGATCAAAGAAAATTTCCCGGCGCAAGTGGAATGGTGGGAAGCCAAAGGCGGACTTTACTTCTGGGCGCGGCTGCCGAAGAAAATCCAGACTGGGATCAACTCAAAGCTCTTCACGTCTTGTTTGGCGAACGATGTTTTCTACGTGCCTGGAGAACTTTGTTACGCCGACGACCCGACGCGAGCGAAACCGAACCATGAAATGCGTTTGAGTTTCGGCGGCGCGACGGAGAAAAATATCCAGACTGGAATCGCGCGGCTGGGCGAGGTATTGAAGAATTTTTTGAAGAAGTGAAGCTGAGCGCGGAGCAATGCTCTGCGTTCCTCAACCCGGCGGCCAACTCATTTGCCGCCCCCCCAAAATGTGCAAATGCAGGTGTGGCACAGCTTCGCCGGCGTCGGGGCCGTTGTTGAACACGAGGCGATAGCCATTTTGCTTCAGCCCAAGTTTCTCCGCGACTTCGGCGGCCTTCAGCAAAAGATGTCCGAGAACCTTGTGGTCATCCGGCGTGGCTTCGGCGATTCGAGGGATTGGTTTTCGTGGAACGATCAAAATGTGAACGGGCGCTTTCGGATTAATATCATGAAACGCTACGACCAGATCGTCTTCGTAAATAATCTTGGCCGGGATTTCCTTGTCGGCGATTTTTTGGAAAAGGGTTTTACTCATGCCGATTGAATTTAAAATTCAGGAAACGAGCAATGAACACGCGTCGTTCGTCTCGGCTCGAACGCAGTTGCGAAGGAATTCGAGAATCTGATCTTCCATCTTGCGGCACTGCGGACTCCAACGCTTCGCCCCGACGAGTTGCTTTACACACCCGCGCAGGCCGCGAAAACGAATCGAGTCGGGCGAATGCTGGAGCTGGATGCGGAGTTCGTCGCGCAGGCGCGGGAAAAAGAAAAGTTCGGCGCGGCTCGTTTCTGCGGCCAGTTCGCTCAAATCCGACTGGTCGGCGAACCTGGAAAATACTTTTGACGGAGCGCTTTCATTGAATTCGTTGAGCACTTTTTCCAACGCCAGCGTGAATTCACCCACGCTCACCGTTTCACGCGCAAGGTCGTTTTTGAAATAATGAAAGACGGCGCTCGCGGCGTGTTCGAGAAATTCGGAATCGAACAAGCTCGAAATATTTTCTCCGACCATCTCGACGGAGATGGTTTTTGCCGAAAGCGGGATGCTTTCGCCGTTGGCCATTTGGAACACCAGGCAGTCGCGTGCGAGCAGGATCATTTGTCCTCCAGTTTTTTGACCTCGTGGACGAAGTCGGTGGCTTCCTGAAATCTTCGATAGACGCTGGCGAAACGAACGTAAGCGACCTCGTCCAGCTCCCTCAACTCAGTCATGACACGTTCGCCGATGAATGACCCAGGAACTTCGCTGTCGTATTTTTCGTTGATTGCGCTCACGATTTTTTCCATCACGTCTTCAATTGTCTTCGGGCTGATGGGGCGTTTTTGACATGCCTTTTTCAGACCCGACAAAAGTTTTTCCTTTGCAAATTCCTCCCGGCGTCCATCACGTTTGACGACCATCAGGCCTTCGCGTTCAACCTCCTCATACGTCGTGAAGCGATGGCCGCACTTCAGGCATTGACGGCGACGACGAATGGTCGCGCCTTCGCGGGAAGCGCGAGAATCAATGACTTTATCATCCTGAGAGCCGCATTTGGGACAACGCATAAATAATCCGGCAACCACCAAATCCTGTGGGGACAATTCACTACCACACAAAATGTTGTGGAGTCAAGAAAAGGTTATTCACCGAAAAAAAGCCCCGAAAGCAGCGTCAAAACACTTCGGGAACACCCTCTTCGAGGATTCGCAGCCGGTCTGACAAACCCGCTTCGCGACAAAGTTCACGCAGCCAGCGTGGCGGTTCTTCCATGTCCTCGAACGAAAGCCGGAAAGTTCCGTAGTGCATCGGCACGAGCCAGCGCGCACGCAAGTCCTTGAAAACTTTCAGCGCCTCGTCCGGCCCCATATGAACATTGCGGAAAGATTCCGGATGATATGCGCCGATGGGCAACAGCGCGACCTCTGGTGCAAGTTGTTTTCCGATTTCCTTGAAGCCATCGAAGTAGGCGCTATCGCCGGCGTGATAAATTGTCCGGCCTTGATGTTCCAAAATGAAACCGCCGTAGCCGCGATGTTCGTCGTGCAGGAAGCGCGCACCCCAATGCTTGCCCGGCGTGAGCGTCACCTTCCAGTTCTCATGCGAAAAACTTTCCCACCACTCAAGCTCAATGACACGCTCGAAACCCAGATTGTGCGCGAGGTCGCCCATGCCCCACGGCATCACGCCGATTTTCGGGTGCGGCAACTTGCGGAGCGTTGGTTTGTGGAAATGATCGAAGTGTGCGTGAGTTAATAGAACCAAATCAATCGGCGGCAAATCTCTGATATGAAGACCCGAGCGCTTGATTCTTTTCAAAAGAAAAAGCCAGTTAGCAAAGTTCGGATCAATCAACACGTTCAGGTCGGTGAACTGGACGAGGAACGACGCGTGCCCGATCCAGGTGATTGCGACCTGGCCGGTGCTCAACTTTGGAAACACCGGCTGCTTGTGATGTCCCGTCCGCCGAGTCAATAAAGTTTTCCAGACCATTTCACGAAAGAAAGTTCCGGGCTTGAACGCTTTGGTCGGCGTCAAATCTTTGAGCGAACGCGCCTTGCGGATGGAGTGTGGCGTCGGTCTTCGTGACGCGGGTTTCGTCATGTCCAATTGATAGTCCCAACTCTGGCTATGTTCAAATAAAACGCGCAGGTTTTATTTTCATCGCACACAGAAAGTTTCTGCTGTAAAAAATTCCATGCCCGACTACGACGCGCAACTCGACAAATTTCTCCGCAAGAAACCTGTTCTCGCCAGCGGCGTTTACATCACAAGCACCGCGACAGTCGTTGGCGACGTTACGCTCGGCGAACATTCGAGCGTGTGGTATGGTGCCGTGTTGCGCGGCGACATCAATCGCATCGTCATCGGCCATCACACGAATATTCAGGACAACGCGGTGGTGCATGTCGCGGACGATTTTCCGTGCATCGTTGGCAACCACGTGACCATCGGCCATTCCGCAATCATCCACGCCTGCACAGTCGGCGACGAGGTGCTTATCGGCATGGGCGCGGTGATCTTGGATGGCGCGGAGATAGGTGCGCAATCGCTCATCGGCGCGAAGGCGCTGGTGAAACAAGGGATGAAAATTCCGCCCGGCTCGCTCGTCGTCGGGATGCCGGCAAGAGTCGTGCGCCCTTTGACCGACAAGGAGAAAACAGAGTTGCGGGCGTCAGCGGAAAAATACGCGGCAAACGCGGCGTATTGTTTGAAAAATAAAATCAACGTCAGCGTGGCGTGAAATCGATCAGCGCCAAGGCTTGATAAAGCAGGGTGGGCTTCCAGCCCGCCCCACGAGCGCGGCAGCGCGAGCATGTATGAAGACGCCCTCACTTTGCTGGGCAGGCCGGAAGCCCGCCTTACTTTAATAGAAATGCGACGTTGCTGGGCGAAACATCCACCATGTAGATTTTCAATTCCTTCAATGCGGCCAGAACAGCCTGCACCTCCGGCCAGCGAGCCTCGAACAGTTCACGCTTCCCGGCCTCCCATTCCGCCCAGATTTCGTCCGGAAAATCCGGCAGCCCGTCGAGATACGCGCCCGCGAAATCCAGCACGAACGGCCGCGTGACGATGCTCATCTCGATGACGCGCAACTCGTCGTCGGCGTGGATGAATTGCGGGACGTTGAAGCCAAGAACGTCGGTGACACCTTCATTTTTCAACCGCTCGTAGATCGCCCGCTCGCGCAGATACGGCTCGCGTTCGTAGTGCGCCTTCACGGCGGTCTTGCCGCTTTTGGACTTGTTTTCCGCGACGAAGATAATACCGTGAACCCCGAATCCGAGGCGCTCCGCGAGTTGAAGTCCGTGGCGCGAAGCGTAAGTCAGCGCGTTTTGTTGAATGAAATCCTGTTCCATATTTCCGGTGTCAACTCACGGCGGGCATTCCGCGCAGGTGAAAATGCGCCTGCTCGTCGGCGGACAATCCATCCCCGTCGCGCAGATGGGGCCAGACTTTGTTCTTCTGCAAAATCCCGTCAACCATCCGCCTGCCGATGCCAGCGTGGTCTTGCAGGTGGACAAAAGCGAGCGAAGCTGGAACATCCATCTGCCGCACGGCATCACCGCCGGCACGAAGCGTGTGGCGATTGCGACGCGCGCGTGATTGTTTCAAGCCGTGGAATTTAACCGGGGAAATGCGCGGAATACAATGTCGTCTTCGAGCTAAGCCGACTTCCAGTTGATAAGAGCCTGCTGAAGATTTGCTCTTGAGTCTCCGAAGTCCAAGCCAAGGTCATCGCTATTCGCATCAAGTCGGAGGAGGAATTCCATCCAAGCCACTACAGCGGTCTTTTGCTTCGTGCTGAAGCTTGCCCAGCGAATCAAATTCGGAGCATCCTTCTTCCTCAGGAGATATACGACTTGATTCATAACGCGATCTTCCAAAAATCCGTCTTCAGTCAGCAAGAATTTCAGAAAGACTGGTAAGTAATATTGAAGCCCTTTGGTGCTCATGTAATAAATATCTTCGCCCAAATGAGACGTTAATCTTTGTGGCAAGTCTGTCCGAATTTTCCCAGCGTAATTCTCGACCACACCCGGCTCATCTATTGCCCCCGTGCCCATTACGAGTTCTCTTGGCGTCGGCATCGGCACTTCGGCAAACGCTAAATCAATTTTTTCACGAATCGCATCTGCTCCAGGCAATGATGACATATAAAACAAATCAATCTTTTATCGAAACATCCCCGGCATCATGCCGCCGCCCTTCATCATCATCTTCTGAAACTTGCCCATCTTTTTCATCATCTGCTGCATCTCGCTGAATTTGTTCAGCATCGTGTTCAGTTCGGTCACGGTCGTGCCGCTGCCTTTGGCGATGCGGACGCGGCGTTTAGCGTTGAGGATTTGCGGGGCGCGGCGTTCCTTGAGCGTCATGCTGCAAATCATCGCTTCCATGCGCCTGAATTCGCGTTCGGACTTCGAGAGGTCTGCGCCTTGCATCGCCTGTGAACCGCCGGGCAGCATCTTCATGATGTTTTCCAGCGGGCCGAGTTTTTTCATCTGGCGCAGTTGCTCCAGAAAATCTTCGAGCGTGAACTGGCCCTTGCGCATTTTTTCTTCCATGCGCTTGGCGTCGTCAATGTCCACGGCTTCGGCGGCTTTTTCGACGAGGCTGACGACGTCGCCCATGCCAAGAATTCGGGATGCCATCCGTTCGGGATGAAACGGTTCGAAGTCGTCGAGCTTTTCACCCATACCGGCGAATTTGATCGGCTTGCCGGTAACCGCCTTCATGCTCAACGCAGCGCCGCCGCGCGCGTCGCCGTCGAGCTTGGTGAGAATCGAGCCGGTGATTTGCAGCGCCTGATCGAAATGCGTGGCGACGTTGACGGCTTCCTGGCCGGTGGCGGCG
>CAYMCQ010000064.1:0-24299 GCA_964389025.1 uncultured Verrucomicrobiota bacterium | reverse complement strand
GACTCCCGGAGCTGTCAAACTTCGGAAGTCCTCCGGCATAGCCGGAGGATTTTCTATGAATTAAAATTACAGAGCAGGCCAAACCGGCGATTTACGAACTCGGAGGCAAGAACGAAGTAGGAAAGTTTCTTACCTCCACTCATCTTTTATCTTACAATCAAAGCGAAGCCCTCCCAATTGTTCGCTGATGTGGTTGACTTATACTCGCCTTCATAAAAGCAAAATTTTACCCATCAAGAGGAGGTTCTTTGAATCCGTGCTGCGAAGAATGCCGGCCTGCTCGCCGCGGAATCGGGCGCGCTAAACAAGTCCCTCACGAGCCAACGTCTTTGGCCGAAATTGTGGGCTGGCCCAAAACGCCGATTTACGAATTCAAAGAAAGCGGGCGTCGTTCGTGTTTGACAATGTTCGAGAATTCGCTGAATTTACACGTAACCTGAGGCGACGAATGACATATCAACGAAGCAAAGAACAAGAATACAAGGTCGCACTTGTTGCTCGCGCCATTTCTCCAGCACCGGTCGCAGCGAGGTTGCCCTTGAGTGGTCGTGGCGGTGGCCTGATGAAAATGAACAGATTCAGTCCTTCCGCACGCCGTTGCCGCCCGTGCGGGTTCACGTTGATCGAATTGCTCGTGGTCATCGCCATCATCGCCATTCTGGCAGGATTGCTTTTGCCGGCCCTTGCCAATGCGAAAACCAAAGCGCATGCCGTGAGCTGCATGAGCAACGGCAGACAACTTCTCGTCGGTTGGTTGATGTATGCCGGGGACAATCAAGACAAAGTCCCTCTTGCTTTTGACTGGACGCCGGGCGGGCTTGATTACAGCGGGAATGAGGCTAACACGAACCTGACTTACTTGATCAACGGTATGTTGGGCCCATACGTGAAAAATGTGGCTGTTTACAAATGCCCCACTGACCAAAGCTTGAGCGGTGGTAAAAGGGGATTACCTCGGGTGCGAACCATCTCCATGAACCAAGCATTCAGTCGCGTTAACGAGGGTGGCCATAACAATCCAGGTATATGGCGGACTTTCCAGAAAACTTCGCAGATGACTGATCCCCCCGCCTCCAAACTATGGGTGATCATCGACGAGAATCCAGACAGCGTGAATGACGCGGCGTTTGCCGTAAAAATGGGCGTTAAAGCGTGGCAGGATGGCCCCTCCACGCTTCACGGAGGTGGTTGTGGATTCAGTTTTGCTGACGGGCACTCCGAAATCAAGAAGTGGAAGGAACCAAGCAGCTATGGACGTTTTATGAAAACAACTTACGTCATCAAGTTCGATTACGCCTCAGTTCCGGGTGGACAAGACCTCATTTGGGCACAGGAACGAACTACCGCCAAGAAGTAAAATAGTTTTCGCTGTCTTCAGATTGCCTGACTTCAACGCTCAATCGGTGCGGCAGGTTTGTTCTCGCGCTCCAGTTGCCAGACCCAGCCGTTGGCGAATGGTGGAATAATGGTGCGCGATAGAGGGTTCGAACCTCTGACCCCTTCCGTGTCAAGGAAGTGCTCTACCACTGAGCTAACCGCGCAACCGGGGCGCATAAACTGGCAGAACTGAATCCGTGCGGCAAGTTCGTTTTCGCCAATGGAACTTTTGCCGGTTGACTCCCGCGAGCCGTTCGCAAAACTTGTCCCGCTATGGGAAAAATCGAACGCGCGCTGCTTTCCGTCTCGGATAAAACCGGGCTGGTTCCATTCGCACAAACTCTTGCGGCGCGTGGCGTGGAATTGATCTCCACCGGCGGAACGGCAAAAGCGCTGCGCGATGCCGGATTGAAAGTGAAAGACATCAACGAGCACACCGGCTTTCCTGAAATGCTCGATGGTCGGGTCAAGACGCTGCACCCGAAAGTCCACGGCGGGCTTCTTTTTATTCGCGGCAACAAAGAGCACGAAGCCGCAGTCCGAGAACACGACATCGAGCCGATTGATCTGGTGGTGGTGAACCTTTATCCGTTCGAGCAGACCGTCGCCAAGCCGGACGTGACACTGCTCGACGCCATTGAGAACATTGACATCGGCGGGCCTTCGATGCTCCGAAGCGCGGCGAAAAATCACGACAGCGTTACCGTCGTCGTTGACCCGGCGGATTACGCTGTCGTCGCGGAACAAATCAAGGCAAACGGCGAAACGACTTTGGAACTGCGCCGCAAACTGGCGGCCAAAGTTTTTGCGAGGACTGCTGCTTATGACGGCGTGATCGGCGCGCATCTGCAAAAAGCGTTCAACGTAGGACAGGCTTCCAGCCTGTCCCCATCTTCAATCTCAAGCGCCTCAGAAAAAAATGAGGCAGGCAAGATGCCTGCCCTACTTTCGATTTTCGCGCCGCTGGCGCAGTCGCTCCGTTACGGCGAAAACCCGCACCAGCGCGCGGCGCTTTACGGACGGTTCCACGAATATTTCCAGCAACTCCACGGCAAGGAACTTTCCCATAACAACATTCTGGACCTGACCGCGGCGGCGAATTTGATTTCGGAATTTTTGCAAGACGCGCCGACGTTGGCGATTCTCAAGCACACGAACCCGTGCGGCGTCGGACAGGGAACGAATCTGCGTGAGGCGTGGGACAAGGCGTTCGCGACGGACAAACAAGCGCCGTTCGGCGGAATCATCGCGGTCAACAAACCGCTCGACACAGCTTGCGCCGAAGCTATCGCGGAAATTTTCAGCGAGGTCATCGTTGCGCCGGACTTCGCGCCGGGCGCGCTGGCAATATTGGAAAAGAAAAAGAATCTGCGGCTTGTGAAAGTTTTGAAAAATCCGCAGGCGTCAGGCCCGGTCGAGGTTCGCAGCGTTGGCGCGGATTCATTTCTTGCGCAAGAGCGCGATGGAAAGCCCGTTCGCTGGGAAGAATTTCGAGTGGTCACGAAACGCCAGCCGACTGAATCGGAAAAACGCGCGATGCTTTTTGGCTGGCGGGTGGCGAAGCATGTGAAGTCTAACGCTATTGTTTACGCGGGCGCGGACCGGACACTCGGCATCGGCGCCGGGCAGATGAGCCGCGTGGATGCGAGCCGCATCGCCGTTTGGAAAGCGGGTGAAGCGGGATTGCCGCTGAAAGGCAGCGTGGTTTGCAGCGACGCTTTTTTTCCTTTTGCGGATGGATTGATTGCCGCCGCGGATGCAGGCGCGACGGCGGCAATTCAGCCGGGTGGTTCAATGCGCGATGCGGAAGTCATCGAGGCTGCGGACGCGCGGGGCATGGCGATGGTGTTCGCGGGCACGCGGCATTTTCGCCACTAAAAAATTTCCCGGCTCAGTCGAGCAGGAGATAAATCACGGCGATTTGGGTCAGGCAAACTGCGGCTACCACCGCCCAGATCAGCCGCTCGCGCCAGCGCAAACCGACCTGTCCAACTTCGCCGAGCCAGAATTGGAGTTTCGTCGCGCCGGCTTCGATGACATCGCCGTTTCGCAGCGCGATTTTTTTCGAAGGCGCTCCATTCACGGAAAGCAGTCCGTCGGATTTTGCGACAAGGACAAATTCTTTTGAGTCGGAGAGATCAATTTCGAAATGTTCGCTCCAGATTCCGTCATCCTGAAGCGAAAGGCCGGCTGCGGACGAGCGGCCGACGCACACGGGGAAACGGCGGGCCGACCAAACGCCGCCTGCCTGTTTGCCGGAAAGAATTTTGAGCTGGAACATTTACCAGAGTTTGCGCGGAACGGAAATTGTGTCACCGGGATAAACGGGCAGGTCGAGGCGCGGATCTTTCAAGGCCTTTTTGAAATTGACGGTTTCGATCCTGCCGTTTTCGTGGATCAATTTAATGGCGGTTGGCTTGCCGAACTCCGTGAAGCCGCCTGCGGAGGCGATGGCTTTGACAACCGTGGTGGGGCCGACATATTCCTGCTTGCTGGGAATTTTGACCTGCCCTTCCACAAAATAATATCGCGCCTCCTGTTTGATGCCCACGGTCAGATTCAGATAATACTTGGGCACATAGCGGTCGTGGATTTCCTGTTCCAGTGTGCTGCGTGTCTTGCCGGCGGCTACAAAGGTTTGATTGTGTATCAGCCTGATTGTGCCGTCTTCCTTGACCCGCTCCTGGGACGGCAATATCGGCTGCGGCGTGTCGGAGTAACTGATGGTCAACGCATCGCCAACCCGAAAAATGTCGGATCCAAAGGCGTTTGTTTTCTCCGCCATCCTGCCGGTGAGTTTTGCCAATTGTGAGTTGTAGGCCTGGGGTGACTGACATCCCGCTAACAAGAGTCCCGCAAACAAAAGCGCGCAAAACGGTTTGAGCCAGCCGATTTTTTTTCCGAACAATTTGATCGCCATAGTTTGAGAAGCCGGTCAGTCCTTTGATTAAGCTTTTGGTTTGATTTCCCGGGCCGCTTTTTTCGGCGAGCCGTTCAGCGCCTCTTTTTCGTCCGCCTGTGAATAGTAATCGTGATAGTAGCCGCTGTAGTAATAATAATTTTCGTCCTGCGAAACGTTGATGTTGTTCAGGACGATGCCGACGAGGTTGCCGCCGACTTTTTCGATCATCTGCTTGGCGCGGACGTTCATCGTTTGCGGGTAGCGTCGGTATTGGATGACCTGCAGCGTCATGTCCACTTCGCTGGCGAGCACGGAGGCGTCGCTCACGCCCATGATGGGGGGCGAATCAAAGAGGACAAAATCGTAGCGAAGTTTGAGTTCGTTGATCAGGTCGCGCATCTTTGCAGAGTTCAAAATTCCCATGGAACTGCTCGGCAGCTTGCCGCTGGGCAGAAAGTCCAGCGAAGCAAGGCTGGTGGTCTGAATGACTTCTTCGAGCGTGTTTTGCTTGAGCAGGTAATTGGTGAGGCCAATGGAGTTGGTGACGTTGAGCATTTTGTGCAGCGTCGGGCGGCGCAGGTCCGAGTCCACCACGACGACGCGCTGGCCGGCTTGCGCGAAGATGGTGGCCAGATTGAAAATGGTGGTGGATTTGCCTTCACCCGCTCCGGCGCTGACGACGCACATGGTGTTGAGCTTTTCATCCTTGCGGCTGAACAAAAGATTCGTGCGCAGGACACGATAGGCTTCCGCGTGCGGGCTTTCCGCGCCCTCTTCGAGCAGGACGCCGACGTTTTGCGGTATGACGCCAAGAACGGGGGATTGAAGCGCGCGTTCGACGTCATCAATGGTCTTGACGCTGGTGTCGAGATATTCGATGAAGAATGCGAGGCCAACGCCGACGATAAGGCCAAGAATGATTCCCAACGCGATGTTGACTGTCTTGTTCGGGCGATACGCTTTGTCCGGGGGTTCTGCCCTGCCGAGTGAAGTGACAATCGTCTGGTGCGGCAGTTTGTCTTCCGCTCCTCTGGTGAATATGTCCATACGAAGGATGCGGTCTTCAAAAAAAAGATTGTCCAGTTCGCGCTTTTTGTCGAAGTAGGGCCGCGTGATGGTGGCGCGCTGCTGGTCGTTTGATCTGGCGGATTGAAGTTCCAATTCCATCCGGTCAAGCGCCGCCTTATAGACGCTCACGCGGGTTTCAATTCCAATCAGGATATCCTTGACGCTCTGATCAATCTTTTGGTTGATGTCTGCAACGCCTGCAGCGGATTTTTTTACGTCGGGATGTTCATCGCCATACTGCTTTTTGAGCCTCACCAACTCATTTTCCGCAATCGCGAGATCGCCGAGAAGCGTTTGAAGCAAAACATCCGGCGCGGCCCTTGGAATAACGCCTCTCAATTCATCGGGAGGAAGGTTCGTGAGCTTGCTGAGGAGTTTCTCCTCACTCACATACTTGTCAATGTATTGGATGCGTTGCGCGTCAATTTTTTCCAGCACGGTCGGCTCGAACATGCGGGATGGGCCTGTTCCCGAGGCTTCATAGTCGTTGATTTTCAATTCCAAACGAAGTTGATCGAGTTCTGCCTGAACAGCGGCGACCTTTTTGTCCTGCTCTTTGGAATATTCCTCCAGGGTCTTGATGCCGAGCAGGGCATTCTCCTTGATTCTCTCCTTGCGGTAATTCAGATAAACGGACGCCACTTCATTCGCGATGTCCGCGGCTTCCTGCCTGTCGTCGCAGACGACGTTGATGTCTATGATGCTGGTGTTGCGAAAGGAAGGCTCCGGGGAAATCTGTTTGCGAAGGAGGGGATAAATCTCCTTGGTTAGCGGTCGTTGTCCGCCGAAATATTTGTCGCCCCATTTTTTGTTCAGGTCGAGGTTGGAAATGACCCGGTGAAGAATCGCCTGGGATTGAAGCACGCCCAGTTCAGTTTGTATGAAGAGAAGATCAATCTGCCGGGAAGGCTGCTGTTCGTTGAATTCTTTTTGGTGTTGTTCGACCTGGATTTGGGCGGTGGCACGGTAGGTTTCCGGCAGGTAGAAAGTCACGACAGTCGCCGTGAGGACGACGAGGAAGAAGACGGCCATGATGACGGTCTTGCGGATGCGGATGATGCGCCAGTAATCCAGGAAGTGCAGCTTGCTTTCCTGCTGAGGAGTTGCTTTTAACGGATCCATAATTCAAACAAAGAGGGGCTAGGTTATCTCAACCCAGCCCCGCCAGCAACTTTAGTTTTCGAATTTCAGTAGGTCGCAGTGATGCCTACATAAGCGCGGTTGCGGGTGAAACTCCGGCTGCTGGAATCCGAATCCAAACGGTCGTAGTTGTAACCAGCTTCCGCCGAGAAATAATGATTGAAGCGGTAGGTGAGATTCACCCCGGCAATGAAGAAATCGTCCTTGGCGTTATCCGCCGCGCCGCCGTTGAATGTGGAATGCTGGAGTTGGCCGAGCAAGTTTCCAGTGAGCTTGGGCGTGATCCGATGGTTGAGCGTTGCATAGACCGACGAGGATTCCTGGTCGGTGGTGACTCTGTTGTCGCCGGTGGGTGTCGTGCTGATGACGTCGGTTGCATTCCGGTCGTGGCGGAAACCGAGTTCAACGTAGCTGCCCGGCAAATAAGTGTATCGCGTCAGGAGATTGGCGTATGGGCTGAAGCTCGTTTCGTTGTCCGGCGTGTTGTAATAGTCCGTGTAGCGACCACCCAGACGAACGCCGGCGCTCCATGTGTCAGTCATGTTGTGCTCCACACCGACATAGGCGTAATGAGAGCGGCTGTTTCGAACGTCACTCTGCAGAGGCGTCGTCCCGTCCGTCGGATCAATGGCAATCGGCTCATCGCCGTTGTAGTCCGACCAGCCGAATTGATACCCCAAAAGCGCAGTGGTCTGCGGCTGGATTTTCCAGCGCAAATCCAAGTTGGCCAGATGCTCGATGCGGTCCAAAAGCCCGGAGCGGCTGGCAGGCGACCCAGCGGAAAACCCGGCAACCTCGCTGCTATTCAAGTCATTCTTGTAATCGTAAAAATTATTTTGATAGCCTAACCCCAAACCCAGACGTTCAGTCAGTCCCGCGATGAAACTGACCGCGCCGTTGTTGCGAATGTTGTCGCCATTGGCGCGCGTCGGTGTCGAGAAATTCGGATCAATCAGTTCCGGCTCCTGGGCTATGACAAACGAATCCGTCACAAGCAGAGAATTTTTTTCATTGAACCGGTGTTTCAGCCAGGCATCAACTTGGTGTGAGTTGTCGGCCCTGTTCTTCTCGCGGTCTTCGTAATACCGGTGAGAGTAAATATATTGCGCGCCCACATCAGTCTGATCATTGGAAAAATGAATCATCCCCTTCGGGCTGATTTCGAAACCGTAGCTGTCCCGCTTGAGCCGGTTGCCGTCCGCATCCTTCGCTTTGCTCGGCTGGATGTTATAGTTGTCGTCATAAAATCCCCGCAGCGTTGCCGACACGCTCCAAATCTTTCCGTCGTTAGGAACAAAGGCGGCGTCCATTGCCGCGTCAACTCCCGTTGCACCCAAGGCGATTAGACCAGCCGAAGCAATAATTTTCTTCATAAACTCATTAAGGTTGTGCTGAGACTGCCATGCCCAAAAATTTTTGCGAATAAATTAAGTGCCAGATTCTTCGTCAATAATCCGTTGGTTGTCAACCAAATCCTTCATATTTTCTGCGTCCTGTCCTTTTTTGCTGAGAAACGGGCAATTATTATTTGCCCTGCCTTTCCTCCTGCAAATTGGCCTCCTGCGCGGTGAGGGTCAGAAACGTTTTTTCCAACGGGCCGGATTGCCCGCTTTTTTGGCGCAATTCTTCGGGCGTTCCAACTGCCACAAGCCGGCCTTCGTGAATAATTCCTATCCGGTCGGCCATTTCCTCCGCCACGCTCAACTGGTGCGTAGAAACAAAAACCGTCACGCCGGCCAGCGATCGCTCCTTCAAAGTGTCTTTCACGATGCGCGTGTGGTGCGGGTCAAGACCAACCATCGGTTCATCAATCACGAAAACTTCCGGGTCGTGCAGCAAGCCGGCCAGGATCGCCACGCGCTGCCGTGTCCCGTGCGACAATCCTTCAATCGGTTTGTTCACGTAAGGCATCAGGTTGAACCGGTCAATCAACTCGCGCGCGTTCGATTCAATCCTGGCGTCGCCCATTTCGAAAAGCTGGCCGATGAACCGGAAAAATTCCCACGGCGTCAGTTTCTCATACAGAAACGGAAAGTCCGGCACATAAGCCAGCCGCCGCCGCGCGTCGAGCGGGTGCGTTTGCAAGTCGAATCCCGCAATCTTCGCCATGCCTGAAGTCGGCTTCATCAGGCCCGTCAGGATTTTTATCGTCGTGGTCTTGCCCGCCGCATTTGGCCCGAGCATGGCGAAAAATTCCCCGCGCCGGATGGTCAGGCTGAGGTCATTCACGGCGACAAGCTCACCGAACTTTTTGACAAGGTGAATCAGTTCAATCATGCCTCACAGAACCGTCAACTGATCGTTCACGAGCAGGATTTCGTCCGGCAGCTCGACGCGCAAAATTTCCCCGACGCGGCTGACGAAGATTTTTATCGGGTAGCGGTCGAGGATTCTGGCTTCGAGCAGGTATGCACGCACGGAAGCATGCGCGATTTGAAACCAATCGTTGCGCGCTTCCCATTTCAAACCCGGCGCGAGCGGAAAAAAATTCGAATTCAACGGCAGTGCGGAATTCAGCAGCGGCAGCGGCAAGGGCATTGCCAAGTCCTGCAACCGCGCCTGCGGATTTTGAAGGTCGGAAAATTTGAAGACACGCTCGCTTGTCGTCATTTCATCTTCCGTCCGCAGATGTAGCGCCCGCTCTGCCGCCGTCGAGCGAATCTCCCACGTCAGTGGACGCATGTTCAAATTCAGCGTCAACTCCTGCCAGACGTGGTTCGTCGTAAATCTCACGTTCGAGTTAAAACGCAACCGGCTTGGAAAGTCCGCCAACGTCACGTTCCCGTCGAAATCAATCCTGTAACCCGTCGCTCGCCGAACCATTCCCTCCGGCGCTTCCTCCGATGCAACTCCGCTTGATGAAGCTTCCTCCGTCACGGCTGCTGCCCAGCGGCAAAAGCCGATTTTTTTCTTGTGATGATAAACTTCGAGCGAGGAGTTGTCCGGCGCGGTGAGAATTTTTTGCCAGACCGTTTCCACCGGGACGACGCTGCCCACGGCATTGCTGCCGGCGTATTCCGAGCGCCACAGCAACACGTTCATCGTCACCCAGAAAATGGTGATGCAGGAAAAAACAACTCGTTGAACCATGCTGGCTCCTTACGGCGCGGGAATCTTCAAACTCTGGCCCGGCCTCAACCGCCTCGCGTCCACTCCGGGGTTCGCCGCCATCAACGCGTCGAGCTTCACGCCATATTTTCTCGCGATGGTGTAAGGCGATTCGCCGGATTGCACGGTGTGAGTCCGCGTCGTTGAGGAAGATTGTTTCGCTTGAGTTTGAACCGGCTCCGCGCGCTGCGGCGCTTGAGCCTGCTGTTGCGGCAACGTCGTGGTTTGCTCAACGCGAGTTGTGTTCGTCGCAGGCGGCTGGCCTTGCCCCGCGTGATAACTTTGCCACGCTTCAAGCTTCTGGCGCAGATCGCGATTCTCAGCCGCCAGACGCTCCAGGTCGCGCTGCATCGTCTGCGTCACGGGCGCGAGCGAAACCGTTTTCGCCAGCTCCTGTTTGCAGGCGATGACGTGCTGCTTCACGATGTCGGCGCGGTCGGAGGTCGGAAAAAGTTTCAAATACCGTTCGAGATGGTAAACCGCCGCCGCGAAGTCCGGCTCGCTGCTCTCAAACAACAGACCGAGCTCCAGATGCGCCGAGGCATTGCGCGGATTCACCTCCAGCGCCTTTTCGAATTCCTCCACCGCGCCTTTGTAATCAAAGCTGGTCACACGGCTTTTCCCCGCGAGAAAATGCGGCTCCTTCTGTTCGTCGAGTGAATTTTGCCCCGAATCACAGCCGCCCACCAGAACACAAGCCGCGATGGCAAGCACGCAGAAAAAAAACTTCGTTGGCAAAATCATCTTGCAGCGAAACGTAATCAAACAACCCTGCGGGCGCAACGAAACGTTGACGACCGTCACGCCGACATCTGAATTATTTTTCCGTTTTCGGATTTTCTCCCGTTCCGGTAAACGGATTTTTCTTTTGTGGTTCCACTTGAGGATTTCGCGGCAGGAAAAACGGCGAGACAAAAACATAAACCCACCCGATCACCACATGGAACGCAAACGCGGAACCCAGCCGGATCAAATCAATCCAGCCCAAACCATAAACGACGATTGCCGCGACCAAAAACAATGCTCCCGGCATCAGCGCCGCTGAAGACAACTTCCAACTTTCGCTCCACGACAATTTCCTGTTTGCGAAAAAAGCAATCAGCAGCGCAATGAAACTGTAAACCGTCGCGAGTAAACTCCAGCAAACGAACAGCCAGACGATGACTCCGACCGCAGTGCCAGCAAAAATCATCGGCTGCCACGCGCCCCACCACGGCTCAAGCTCCGGACGATTGAATGAAACGATGTTTTTTTGCGGGTAACAAATTTGCAAATAACCCAGCAGCGAAACGACGCGCGCCTCATCGCGCCCGAACTCGACACAAACTTGCGTTTCGCGCCCTTCTTTGCCGCTGTGTTCCAAGTCCACCACCAAACTCAGAAAACGCGACGATGCCAAAAGTGTCGGCGAATCTCCGTGCCAGTTGAGTTTGCCCTGACGAATTTCCCCGCGCTGTGGAAGATTGCGGATCGCTTCACGAACTGTGGGAAACCAGTTGTCGTGCAGAAACCAAATCACACTGGCTGCCGCAAGCAGCGCAAAAAAAAGTTCGACGAGAAAAACCCGGCCAACACCCGTTTCGACAAACGCCGCGACTCCGCGCGGCGTGAGTGGCTGCCATGCGACCGGCAACAGGCGGGTGTTTTTTTGTTCTCGCTCGGAATCGGCTTTGGGGCCGGCATTCATGCGCTCACTGGCTTTTCGCCGGCGCGTCGGGCTTCGCTTCAGGCTTTGTCTCCGGCGGCGGCGCGACAATGACAGGAATCGGGAAACGGATTTTCATCACGTCGTCCACGAGCACCTCGATGAAATAAGTTCCCCCCGCTTTGAATTCCACCTGGCCGAACACGGAAACGTTCGTCGCGTGAAGATTCGCGTCCGGCAAACCGAATTTCACCTCGCACTTGCGCAGCACCGTCGTCTGGTCCGGCGCAATCATCCGCACGCACTCGACAAAATTTCCCACGCCCGCAGTCCAGCGCGTGAACACGCACAATTTGTATGCGGTCACCGGCAGTTTTGGCACACGCACAAAATTGATGACTCCGACGAGAATGAAATTTCCGTTGATCTCCTGTCGGACTTCTTCGCACAGAAGCGCGGATTGCAGGTCGGGCAAAATACGAGTGGCGTTCATGTTTTAATTTGGAACTCAGGAAATCAGGAAAAGAGAAGAGGCTCAAACCTTTTATTTAATTCAGAACTCAGGAACTGAGGGAAGAAAGAGTTATAAGGAAGCCATGAAACCAGGAGTTTTTATTTTCCTGCCTTCCTGTCCCGCCTCGGCGGGATTATTCAATTGTTCTTTTCCTGAGTTTCAAATTCATCTTGCCGTGTTTTCCGCCGCTCTCACCGTGTTGCGCATCAGCATTGCAATCGTCATCGGGCCGACGCCGCCCGGGTTTGGCGTGATTGTCCCGGCAATCAGCTGCACGTTTGCAAAATCAACGTCGCCGACGAGTTTTCCGTCAACGCGGTTCACGCCAACGTCAATGACCGTCGCGCCGGGCTTGACCATGTCTGCCTTCACGAATTCCGCCACGCCCATCGCCGCCACCAAAATGTCCGCGCGCAGGCAATGCGATTTGATGTCGCCCGTTCGTGAATGGCAAATCGTCACCGTGGCGTCGGCATTTTTTCCTTTCTGACAAAGCAGCGCAGCCAGCGGCTTGCCCACGATGTTGCCTCGGCCAAGAATCACGATTTCCACGCCCGCAATTTTTATGTTCGAGCGAATCAGCAATTCATGAACGCCCGCAGGCGTGCAGGCGACAAAACCGGTCGTGTCGCCAAGTAAAAGTTTCCCCATGTTGACCGGATGAAAACCATCCACGTCTTTTTCAGGCAGGACGCTGGAGTAAATCTTTGTCTGGGAAATGTGCGGCGGCAACGGCGCTTGAACCAGAATCCCGTGAATGCGCGAATCTGAATTCAGTTTTTGGATGAGCGCGAGCAATTCAGCTTCGCTCGCGGATTCAGGAAGAACTTTGGTCTCAGAAAAAATTCCAAGTTCAGTGCAGGCTTTTTCCTTGCGGCCAACATAGACTTTAGATGCCGGGTCTTCGCCGACGCGCACGAAGGCGAGACCGGGCTGGACGCCGCGCGATTTCAGCGCACGGACGCGCTGCGCGACTTCATCGAGGATTTGTCGGGCGATGGCTTTCCCATCAATGAGATTTGAAAGAGACATTTGCCGGGGCTTTTATACATGCAGAGTCCCAAACGTGTCCACCAATTCGAGAACACGCTCATCCTTTGGTAGTCCATGAAACCGAGGCAAGGCCAATTTTACGCAATTTGGATTGGTTGGTGAAATCAAAAGCTCCGCATATCCGGTGGGGCAGAAAGAGAAATCGTGGCAAGATCAAAACGAACGAAACATCGGAAGCGTCCACAAGAAATGATGATGCCAAATTTGAGCGGCGTCTCGTTCAAGGATGCTTTGCCAGCTTTACTGAAAACTCCTAATCCGAAGCCAAAAGGTAAAACGAAAACATGAGCAGCATGCCCAAAGTTGGCAGGCCGATGCTTCCAAAAAAGGAAAAGCGCGGTGAATTTATCTCCACGCGGCTTTCGCCAGATGAATTGAAAGAGATAAAGGCCGCTGTCAATGAATCAGGCAAAACACAGACAGAATGGGTGAGGGAAAAGCTGCTTAACGCGGCTCGCCGCGCTTGAAATAACCAGGAGAGAAACCGAAGCAATCAAACAAATCGCGGTTGGGTTTGTGAAAGACATAATCCCGGATTTCTTGTGCAGGAGTTTTCAAGCGCTCCTGCGTTTGCTTCACGGCACTCTCACCCATGCGCTGCACCAGCGCGTGCAGGGTCGCGTCATTGCTCGCACAGCCCCACTTGCAGGCGTTGTCGCGCCCACTCTTGTGTCTCCACCAGCACACCTTCTTCTATCTCCGCCAGCGTGGGCAGCGGTTCAGATTCAGATTTCATGTTTCTCCGGGTTGAAGGTTGTTGCCTTGGCCGGATGAGGAACCATGCGCATCCTCGTTCTACGCAGCAATGTCATGATGCGTCAATGAAGTAAGAAAATCGCGCCACCAGGAAATAAATTTCTTTACGCCATCGCGTCTTTCAACTTCTTCAACCAACCCGGCACGGTTTCCCACGGGTCTTCCTTCTTTTCGTGCTCGAGCGCGACGTAGCCCTGGTAATTCGCGTCACGCAAAATTTTTATCACGCGCGGCATGTCGGCGGTCTGTTTTTCTTTGCCGCGATATTGCACCTCGACTTTATATTGCACGTTGACCGCGTAAGGCGCGCATTTGGCGAGGTCGGCATAGGGGTCGTCTGTATGAAAATTTCCGGTGTCGAGATTGATGCCGAACCATGGGTTTTTCACCTCGTGGACAATGTCCAGCAGGTCTTTCGATTCCGCGACAATGCCGCCATGGTTTTCAAGCCCGAGAAAAATTCCCTTCGCGCCGGCGTAATCGCAACATTCCTCCATCGCTTCGATGCAATTCTTTTTCGCCTCGGCCATTTCAAAATCTTTTTGGGCCGGCCCGGCAAAAACGCGGAGGTGCGGCGCGCCGAGAATCGCGCAGCGGTCGATCCACTTCTTCGTGACGCGGATCTGCTCGTCGCGTTTTTCGCCCTTGGGCAGCGCGAAGTTGTTTCCGATGGCCGAGCCGCTGATTTCAACGCCGCGCAAAAATGCGTGGCGCTTGAGCTTGAGGAGATAACCGGTGTCGGGATTTTCTGGAAAATAGTAGGCGGTGATTTCCGCCGCATCCAGGCCTTGATCGGCGCAATAATCCACGAACTGAAACAAATCAATCTGTTTGGCCGGATCCTTCGACTTGAAGAAGTCACGGAAAGAATAGGCCGCGAGGCTCAGGCGAAGCCGCGACGCGCCCTTGCGCTTGACCGGTTCGATGGCGAGCGCGGACGGGGTGAAAGTTTCAAGCGCGGCCAGCGAAAATCCGGCGGCGACGGAAGTTTTCAGGAACGAGCGGCGGGATTGGTCTTGCATGAAGCGATTAAACACAACCGGCGCGCGAATGGAATGAAATAAAGCTCCAAATCCCAAGCACCAAGCCCCAGAGAAGCATCAAACACCAAACTTCAAACGATGCCACGCAGGTTTTGGAGCTTGGAAATTAAAGCTTCTCTGGAGCTTGGATGTTGGTGCTTGTAATTGGATCAAGCCACCGGCTGCGCCGAAGTTTCCACCGGGGCTCCTGAAGCCATCGCGGCTTGCGGCGGTTTCACCAGCGCGATGGACTCGATGCGGAATTTCTTTTTGCCGTGATCCATCTCCAGTTCCACTTCCTCGCCGGGCTTGTGATTAAGAAGCGCCTGCGCGAGCGGCGTGAGGTAGCTGACCACGTTTTTGTCCGGGTCGGAATCCCACGCGCCGAGAATCGTGAACCGCTCGGGGTTGTTCGCGGCAAGGTCGGTCACGCGCACTTCGGTGCCGATGCTGACGACGTCGCTTTTCGCGGTCGAAAAATCCGTGCCGCGCGCGCGAACCAATTGCTGCTCCAACTCGCCTTTGCGTTTCATCAAAAGTTTTTGCTGCTCCTTCGCGGACTTGTATTCGTGGTTCTCGCGCAAATCGCCGTAGCTGCGCGCGACGGCGATCTCCTTGGAGTTGGCCGGAATCTTTTTGTGAACGAGTTCGTGATACTCGTTTTTGCGGCGTTCCAGACTTTCCCACGACACGATGAAATGCGACTCCTTCTTTTCCTGATCGCCGGAGATGAGTGCCTGCACTGCCGGCTCGCTCTTGATGATGCGCCCGAGCAGCGAACGCTTTTCCATGTCGTCGAAGCAGGGCGAAAGTTGCAGCGCGCGGATCAGATCGCGGATCACATCAATGTCCGCCGAGCCGATGAGTTCGACGATGAGTTCCTGATCGTCCATGATGGCGTCACGGAGCCTGTTGCTGCGCTTCTCATTGAACTGGTCGCGCTCCATCGCTGTGAGCATCGCGCGGAAAACTTCCGGGCCGAGAATATCCGCGAACACATCGGTGCGCTCCTTGGCGAGCCAGAGCAAAAGCTCAGTCGTCGCCGCGTGCTGGCTGATGAGCCGCGCGAGCGTGGCCTTGAGCGCGTCCATCTTACCTTCGTGAACGAGGATGCCGACGATTTCTTTGGCGACTTTCGCGGAACCGGAATTCAGGTTGTTCAACAGGACTTCGTGCCAGCGGTCGGGGTTCACGGACTTGAACGATTCCAGCACGCGACGATGTTTCGCGGCGGGAACTTCTTCAAGCATCTTGCCGATGCGCGCGTCCTGCGACCAGATTGCCTGCGCGGTCAACTCGCCTTCCGCCGGTGGCAGAGTGGCAACCTCCCGCAAATCGTCACGGAGAAAAATTCCTTCGAGGGCCACCCACGGCTGTGTGCGTTGATACGAGGCGATTTCGCTGTTGAGGGCGGCGACAATCTCCGTGATGAGGGTTTGCTTGTCGGTCAAGTCGCTTGCATTCCGCAAAACCTCACTGCCGACGCCGATTTTGGCCTTCAAACCTTTTGCCACGCGGAATTCGACGCGTGACCGCTCGTCGAGCGAAATCTCCTTGGACTGATAGACGATCGGCTCGGTTTTTTTCGCCGGCACCTGGAAGTGGCCGTCCTTTTTCAATTCATGCTTGGCGGAGTCCCACCATTTTTTCCAGTCGTCGCGGATCACGTCCGGCACAAGCGCCTGCTGGATCTGGTCGAGCGTGGCCTTGCCGCCAAAGCTGTTGAGCACGAGCTTGACCAGGTCGAGGTGATTCTGCGCGGCCATCGTGCGCAGTCCTTCGAGGTCGGCGGCCTTGCGCGCGAGAATATGGTCTTTGGAAATTGGCTTGAGCGATTCGGCGGCGAACCCCAGATCCATGGTGTGACCAGCCTTGCCCGGGAAATCAATCGTGAAGCGCGCGAACACCGTGTCCACCGATTTGATGCGGCCAAAACCCCAACTGCGATGTGTGCAAAATCCGCTGTCCGTCAGCGCCGCAAGCGCGTCCACGTGGCGGCTTTCCAACTTTCCCGCTTCGACCATTTTCAAAAATTCATCTCTCATAATTCAAAATCCTCGCGTCTGAATGCGTGAATGGTGATTATGAAGCGTGCCTGCGCAAAATCCAAGACAAATTGCCGCGCAAGTTCTGCTGCTGCGCGAAACCGCCGAAGACTACGTGGAAACGTTGCTTGAAACGGAACTTGCGCGTTCCAACCTGTCCGCGCCCGACCGCAAGCTCTGCCAGGAATTGACCTACGGCAGCGCGCGCTGGCAACGGACACTCGACTGGCTCATCGCGCAAAAAACCAAAGGCCGCGAACAAAAGCCCCTGCTCCAAATTATTCTACGGCTCGGGCTGTATCAAATTTTCTGGCTCGACCGGATTCCCAACCACGCCGCAGTCAATGAAACCGTCGAGCTTGCGAAACGAAATGGGTTCACCGGGCAGGCCGGTTTTGTGAACGCGATTTTGCGCGGCTACCTCCGCGAATTCGACGCAACGAAAAAACTTTTGGCCGAGCTGAAAACTTCGCAGCCCGCGCTCGGCCATTCGCACCCCGACTGGCTTTACGAGCGATGGAAAAACCGTTGGGGCGCGGAAAAAGTCGCGAAGTTGATGGAGTGGAACAACACGCCCCCGAAAACTTTCGCGCGGGTGAACACATTGAAACCTATTAGTCGGAGGGCGGAGTTACACGACGCCCCAACTTCAGAAGAAACATCAGGGCGTCGTGGAACTCCGCCCTCCGAAAACTCGGTTGGCGAACTATTGGAACAATGGCGCAGCGAAGGCGTGGAAGCCAAACCCGTCGCGCGCGACTGGCTGCCGGCGAATCTGGTTTTTGAACTGATGTCGCACCCACCACTCGCGACATTAAAAAGTTTTCAGCAAGGATTCTTTTATGTGCAAGACCCGGGCACGCTGCTGGCCGTCCGCGAATTGGATCCACAGCCCGGCGAAATGATTCTCGACTTGTGCGCCGCGCCTGGCGGCAAGACCACGTTCATCGCGCAACTCATGCGCAACGAAGGCCGCGTCGTCGCGCAGGATATTTCCGGCGAGCGGTTGAACCTGGTTCGGGAAAATTGCGAGCGTCTTGGAATAACGTGTGTTGAGGCCGCTTCCGATTCATCCTTCATCCTTCATCCTTCATCCTTCGACAAAGTTATGATTGACGCTCCGTGCTCCAACACCGGCGTCATGCGCCGCCGCGTGGATTTGCGCTGGCGGATTGCGCCGGAGGAAATTTCAAGGTTGCAAACCACGCAACTGAACCTGCTGGATCGCGCCGCGCTACAACTGAAACCCGGCGGCGTTTTGGTTTACAGCACGTGCAGCCTTGAGCCGGAGGAAAACTCCGAAGTCGTGAAACGATTTCTAAGCGATCACGCTGGATTCAAACTGGAATCCGAGCGCGAGTTGCTGCCGTTCGTTGACGGTGTTGACGGCGCCTTTGTGGCGCGACTGCGCTACGACTAGCGGGTGCTTTTGTTCGCAACTTCTTAAGGGAATGGTGTGGGTTTGTGTAGCTCGTTGAAACGCCTTTGGCCAAACGCCCGCGTCCGCCTGCCTTCGTCGGCTCTATCACTAGCTCATATTGAGGAACCGACGAAGCGAACCGGTAATTGGCGTTTTGCATCGCCCGCCAGCGTTGTTCAAAGCCAGCTTCACGTGCGATGACATTGAGGTTCAAGCGCTGGAGCAATTCGACGGTGATCGGGCGTTTCGTGTCGTTGAAAAGCAGGGCTTGGATGAATTGCTGGCAGGGCGGAGAATTCAAAATGTCGGCGATGAACTGCGCCTGTCGTTGGTTTTCAAACGGCAAAAAATAGCAGGTGTCGTCGAGAAAGACCGCCTTGTTCTGAAACGGACCAACGACTTGAAATCGCGCGGTCCGGTGCAATCCAGAAACCGCAACTTTCCACGGCGCGAAAGCGTAATCGCCGATGCCAAAAAGCGCGAACGGCGCGCTGCCTTTGTAGATGGAACTCTTACGGGCATTCAGCTTGTCACTGTGGCTTTGCAGGTAACTCCATGTTTGCGGCGAGGAGCGGGCGATGCCGGAAGTATCGCCGCCGACATTTTGCTGCGTGACCAACACAAGTCGTTCCGGCATTGTTCGGCCATTGGCGAGGTCGCTGCACTTGAGCAACGGATAAAGACAGTCCGGTTCGAGCATGACTCGCTCACCCAGTTTATTTTCCACCGCACCGTTCGCGGCGGGTTTGAGTTCCATCACCGAGGCGCAGTCGTGTTTGACGCCGGAGCGCCATTGAAATGCGCAAAGTCCTTCGAGGTGTTGGAGCTTTCGATAGACGCGAATATCGGCAACCAAATCCTGACCGGCCAGACCAATTCGATTGGCGGGCTTCGTAGCCGTGAGCGATTCATAAACGTCTGCTTCGCTCGGGCCAGCGATGCCAGTCCGCGCGAGAAGCAAACAAGCACCTACAGACGCATCGAAGTGTTCGGCGGCATCAATTCGGTAGAGCGAAGCTTCACGAATACGACCATCATTCTGCCAAGCATAGCGGAGGAACTTTCTTGCAGTCGCCGTCTTGCAAAGCATCGCGATGGTTGCGGCGCGCCCCCTCAACGCGCGGATAAGACGTATCAGCATCCATTCTGAAATGTCAAAGTTGGCCTTGCCAGTGCGCGCGGCGAGTCCGCGCAGTCCAAGAAAGTTTTCCTTCACCGGAAAATTACTTCCTTCCATCGTGGCGAGCGTCGAGTTTGTGACCCACGGAAGATTGCCGAGAATCAAAAGTTTCCCGGGTAACTCTTCCAGTTCGCTCTCCCAAATATGCGTGAAGAAATCCTGACACTCCACGGAAGCGCGCGAGGTCGCGCCAGCCCGACGCAGTTCAGTGTTTGTCTGCCTGACGTAATCAGGATTGATGTCCCAGCCGCGCAAGGTCGCGCGTGGAAAAACTTCAGCGGCAGCCACGAGAAAAGCTCCAACGCCACAAGTCGGTTCAACGATAAATTCAGGAACGATTCCCTTGTGCCGCAATAGTTCGCAAACTTGTTTGGCCAAGGTTGGAGGAGTTTGAAAATCACCGAACTCAATTGTGGCGCGGGATTTCATTTCAGACGAAGGATGCCGCCAATCGCCCCGGCTTGTTCGATGACACGGCTGTATTGAAGCCGCCATTGCAAGGCGTTTGAGATCGTCAAATAGCCGAGTTGCAGTGGAGAGCGGAGAATTTCTTCGGCAAGATTGCCGGCCTCGATTTCATCAACTGGCAGCAACCGTTCTTGGAAGAAGGCTAAAATATCATCCCGGTTCGCTTTGTTTTTCAACAAGCCAAGCAAGCCGGAAGTCGTTTGAAAATCCGCCGTCCGCTCCTTCTCCACAAAGATCGCGTGCAAGATGTCGAGCCGCCCGGTGCGCGCCTTTTGGTCGTCGTGCTTGTCATAAACGAAGACGAGCAGCGAGTAGCCCAAGCCGTAAATCTTTTGCCGTGCGCTCTTGAAGAGACAGGAAGACTGCGGTTGCCGCACACTTGTGACTTTGATGTCCACTTCAAGTCCTGGAAAATCAATTCCCTTGGCCGAACTGCCGCGCTCATATTGAAACCGTTTTTGAAGTGAGGTTTGAAATTTGTGTTCCAGATATGTGCCAACAGCTTTTCCATCAGTCACACCAAACAACGCCGGTTCGGCATGCTTCGATTCTGCTTTCGCAAATGCAGCAGCTTCCTTTTGGAGAATTGCAACTGTGAGCGGTTTAGGCATGACGTGTTTTGGAAACTACATCCCCATGATCTGGTATCCGCAATCCACGTAAATCACCTGGCCTGTGATTGCCGCAGCGCCGTCGCTCGCGAGAAAAGTTCCGGTCGCGCCGAGTTCGTCGGGCAAAACATTTCGCTTCAGCGGCGCGTGGGCTTCGTAGTGCTTGAGCATTTCAGTGAAGCCGCTGATGCCGCGCGCGGCGAGCGTGTTCATCGGGCCGGCGCTGATGCAGTTGACGCGGATTTTTTTTGGGCCGAGGTCGTAGGCCAGATAGCGCGTTGAAGCTTCAAGTGAAGCTTTGGCGACGCCCATCACGTTGTAATGCGGCACAACTTTCTCCGCGCCGTAATAACTCATCGCGATGATGCTCCCCCCCTCGGTCATCAGCGGCGCGGCGGCGCGCGACAACGCCACGAGGGAATACGCGCTTACGTCGTGCGCAATGCGGAAAGCCTCCCGGCTGGTGTTCACGAATTCGCCTTCCAGCGCGTCCTTGGGCGCGAACGCCACGGCGTGTAGCAGCAGGTGGAGCCTGCCAAATTTTTCGCCGACCGTTTTGAATACATTCGCGATCTCGTCATCCTTCGTGACATCGCACGGCAAAATGACCGTGTCCGCGCCGAACGTGCCGGCGAGTTCCTCGACATTTTCCTTGAGCCGTTCGCCCTGGTAAGTGAAGGCGAGCCGCGCGCCTTGCGCGTGCCACGCCTGCGCGATGGCCCACGCGATGGAGCGTTTGTTTGCCACGCCGAAGACGATGCCGAGTTTGCCGGAGAGTGATGACATAGTTTTTTAGTGCGTTAAAACGTTGCGCGGTGAAGTAAACACCAAAATCCAAACACCAAACACCAGAAAAATTCCAAACACCAAAAACCAAGAGTTCCGGTCGAGGCTGTTAGTGCTTTGAAGTTGGTGTTTGTTTGGTGTTTGGTGTTTGGATTTTGGTGTTTCTTCCAGTTCTCAGCCAAACCAATCCAGCAAATCCACAAACCAAAAGGCCGCTCACCGTCCACGTTCCCGCATTCGGAAGTTGCGGCGCGAATTGCAGCGCCGCCGCGCCGATGCCCGGCCCCACGCAAATTCCCGCGCCGATGAACGCCTCGTGCCAGCCGCCGTGTTCACCTTTCGTTTCGCCCACGTCCATCGAGTAGAACAGCGACGAGTAATAGATCAATCCCACCGCCGCGCCGAAAATGATTTGCGCCAGCACGAGGATCCAAAGTTCGCGCGCGAGCAGGATCGTCGCAAAGCTGGCGATGAGCGCGACGAATGCGCCCGCGAGCCAGCGAAAGCGATAATGCCAGCCCGGCCAATGCCACAGCGCGAAAAAAGTCGCCAGCCGCGTGAGAAACCAAATCGAAAAAAACAGCCCGCTTTGCGTGACTGACAAATGAAACCGCTGCGCCAGTGCGGGAATCATGGCGAGGATGGTATTCATCGCGACATAGGCAAACGGGTTCGCGAGCCAGCCCATCTTGAGAAAAGTTTTCGGGCTGACGGATTGTTTGAACGCGGCGGCTTCGGGTTTGTGGGGCGGCGTGATTTTCCCGGCGGTTTTCCCGGTTTCGTGCGCGGATTTTTTTGCGAGCCGGAGCACGATGACGAATTGCAAAATGTGCAAGCCTGCCGGCAGCCAGAAAATGCTTCGCACACCGAGCCGCTCGAAAAGCGCGCCGCCCGTGAAATAAGCCAGCGCTGCGCCGCCTGCCCAGACGCAGTTATAAATGCCCACCATGCGCTGCATGCCGGCACGGTTCTCGCCTGTGCTCGCAAGCGCCTCAAGCGCTGGCCAGGTGAACATCATCACAATCGTCCAAATCGCCAGCGCCACAAATTGGCCGGCGAGCGAAGTGAAAATTCCCGCCGCCGCCATCGCGAGCGCCATGCCGGCAAATCCCACGCGCAAGCTCGTCAAAAATCCGCGTCGCTCCGCGAACTTTCCCGCCTGCACCGCGGCAAAAAAGTAGATAAAGCCGTGCGCCGCCGAAACTGCGAGGTTTTCGCGGCTGCCGAAATCGAAGCGTTTGTTCAGCAGAAAAAAAAGGTAGTTGAAATAATAAGCCGTCGCGTAGGCATTGATGCCTTCGAGGATGAAGACGTAGGTTTTTGGCTTAAGGAGCATTGATGCGTGATTTGCGTCGTAAGTTTGCAGCTCAACTTGAAACTTGAAACTGAAAACCAGAAACTTCTTCGACCGCCTTCCTGCAATACCATTTCACCGCGTCGGACATTTGCGGCTGAAGTGAATCCAGTTCCTTTGAAGAACACCAGCGGATGTCATGGTGCTCCGCAGTCGCGCATGTTGCGTCGGCGGAATTTTTTGGCCGCGCCCAGTAAATCATCCCGATGTGCTCGTGCGTGCCGGTGATGCGATGAATGTCGAGAAATCGCGGCGCGATGAGCGCTCGCGTGCCGTCGCCGGTCGTTGGCGGACGTTCGCCGAGCAACTCGACTTCCAGCCCGCTCTCCTCCTTCGCCTCGCGCAACGCCGCGATTTCCGGGTCTTCATCCAACTCGATGTGTCCGCCGAGCGGCAGCCATTTGTCGAGCTTGCGATGATGAATGAGCAAAACCTTTCCCTCGTGAACAACAAAAATCGCCACCGTGAAATCAATCTTTTCGTGAATGTGCATCCGGGAGACAAATCGCAAAAATGAGTCGGCAAAGAAACATCAAACTTCAGGTTGCATAACATAGACCAACAAACATGAACGGTTGTGGGTGGCACGGGCGTCTCGCCCGTCAAATTCGGCGTCCCGCCGAATTTCGTCGAGAGACTTTCGCTTTCCGTTTGATGTAATCCAATCCGAAACGCGGCCCCCACGACGGTTTCGGGCGGGATGCCCGAAACAACAGGCCGGAGGCCCGTTCCACCAAAAACTTGCAACTTGAAACCTGAAACTCGAAACGTGAAACTTGCGCCGTGAAGTTTCAAAAAATCACAATCGTCGGAGTAGGTCTTCTGGGCGGCTCGCTCGGGCTGGCGATCAAGAAACGCAAACTCGCCCGGCAAATCGTCGGCTACGTTCGCCGCAACGCAAGCATCGCCGAGTGCAAGAAATTCCGCGCGGTGGATTTAGCCACGACAAATCTGCGCGAAGCAGTTGCGGGCGCGGACTTGGTGATTCTTTGCACGCCGATTGGCCGGATGCGCGAACTGGCGAAGGAAATGTTGCCGTCGCTGAAGCGCGGCGCGATCGTCACCGACGTTGGCAGCGCCAAAACTTGTGTCGTCAACGAACTTGAATCGCTCATCGCAAAAGCGGGCGCGCATTTTGTCGGCAGTCATCCGATGGCCGGCGCGGAAAAGATCGGCGTAGCTTCGGCGCGGGCGGATTTGTTCGAGTGCGCGGCGTGCGTCGTCACGCCCACAGTGCGCACGAACAAAGCAGCGTTGCGGAAAGTCGCGCAGTTCTGGAAATCTCTCGACGGGCGATTGCTCACGCTGAGTCCGGAGGCGCACGACGCGCTGGTGAGCCGCTCCAGTCATTTGCCGCACGTCGTCGCCGCCACGCTTGCCGCGACGGTGCTCGACCCGAAACATCCGAGACAACAAGCCGCGCTGTGCGCGAACGGTTTTCGCGACAGCACGCGCATCGCGTCCGGTTCGCCGGAGATGTGGCGCGACATCGCGCTCGCGAACCGCGCGCACGTTCGCAAAGCGCTGGACGAGTTTGTCCGCGAACTTCAGCGCGTGCAGGCGTTGCTGCGCGGCGGCGACGCGGCGAAGCTCCAGAAATTTTTTGAATCGGCGAAGCGCAGGCGCGACGAATGGCGCGAGAAACAAGCTTCTATTTCTCCTGAATGAATCAACCACGGATGAACACGGATAACCACGGATTTTTTAGACACGAATTTCACGGATTCACACGAATTCAATTTGTGAGAATCGGTGAAATTCGTGTCAAAGTTTTTCCGCATCCGTGTCCATCCGTGTTCATCGGGCAAGTGTCATTAGTTGTTGGTCAGTGGAAGTGTCAAAATCGGAGT
>CAYMCQ010000063.1:14989-25000 GCA_964389025.1 uncultured Verrucomicrobiota bacterium | reverse complement strand
GCATGTCTTATCCACGCCGCCAGCGTTCGTTCTGAGCCAGAATCAAACTCTCCGTTAAAAAACGTTAGTTGACTCCTGCCAGGTTATTCAAGCCTGGCTTGGTTTTAATGATTAAAACTTCAAAATGACTGAACTAACTCAGTCAATTTCAAAGGGCTCTTCACTCATCGCACAATTCAATTTTCAAAGAGCATCAAGACGTTTCCGTCTCAAAAGCTTTCCCATCTAGGGGACAAAAAAGCCGAGCGCCGAATTCGCTGTTTGATTTTCGGCACCTCAGCCGGCTTGAAGCGTCGGAGATCCTATTCTAACGACGCCAACTGTCAACGAACTTTTTCGTGTCAGTCAGGTTACTTTCCTTTCGGAAAGCGGCTTGAAAATACATTACTCCAAAATGCGCGCAAGAGTTTTTTTCACTTTTTTGTGGTTATTTCTCAGAGAGGCAAACTCCTTTGTATTCCCGTGAAAAAATGGAAATTCAACTACTGGTTTCCCAAGCAAGCCCGCAAGAATTATTCGGTTCGTCTTGCAGGAAAAATCTCCTTTCCGCTGCTCCATCAAAACGATCATGTAATCCTCCGCTCCGATTTCCCTCAACGCTCGTGCCGTCAACAAAGTGTGATTGATCGTTCCCAATCTGTTTCTCGCGACAACGACAACCCGGCAATCCAACTCGCGAATCAAATCCGCCACCGTGTAATTTGTGCCAAGCGGAACAAACAATCCGCCGCAGCCTTCGACCACGAGACACTCACATTTTTTTTTCAGACGCCGGATTTTTTCCAGCGCGTCGCTCATTCGAACTCTCCGCCGTCTGTCTCGCGCCGCGGCCAATGGCGCAACTGGTTTTGGAAAATAAAACGGATTGATTTCCTCCAACGTCAATTCGTTCGACTGCGCCGCCCGAAGCAACTTCGCGTCATCAAGACTTCCGCAGCAGAACGGTTTCATTCCCAAGGCGTGACAGCCTTGTTCCCTGAGGTGATGAAGAAGCAGCGAGGCGAGCAGCGTCTTTCCAACTCCCGTGTCTGTGCCGGTGACAAAAATTATTTTTCCCTGTCCGCGTTTTCCGTCGTGAATCATTTCCAGAAAAACCTCAACACCTGGATGTCCTTCGCGCTGTTGCGCCCGATGATCGCCACAAACGTGCGTTTGTAGCCGCTGATCTCCGCATCCACCTGGACTTCGAACGTTCTGCTGCGCACATCAAAAATGCGTGAAAGCGACTGCACGATTTGCCGGCTGATTCCTGCGTTCACCAATTCTCCCGGATTGCGCAACGGCGTATCGTCCTCCGTTCCATCCGCGCCATCGGGTCCAGCACGCAGCCGGATGATTTCACTCGCGATGTTTTCATCCACAATCAAACTCAGCACAGTTTGATCCGCCGTATTGATGTTTACTTTTCCCGTCGAGACAGGCGTGAAGATTTCGCTAAGCCCGATCGGATAAGTCGGCGCGGTGCTTCGGCCAAAAGCGTCCACTTGCTGTGCCTGAAATGCGGCCAGCCTGTAATTCGTCGAAGAAGTTCCCCAATACATTTCCGGCGTGATACCTCTGATCAGCAACAACTCTGACAAATCATCTATCGGCCCGTTCTTGGCGTCATACGCCGGACTAAGGCCGTGATAATAATCGCCCTCCGCGCCTCCGTTCACACTCGTCAAATCGTCGCGATCGGTCCAATCCGTGATGCACGCGACAATCGAAGGCGCATCCTGGAATCCAAGTTTTGCCAGCGCCTGCTCGAACACTCCCTGATAATCCTTCACCATGTTGACGTTCAGTTTTCGTTCGAGGTCGGTGATTTTGACGGAGTATTTTCCGTTTCCGAGCAGATTGCCCTCGAGGGAAATATTTGACAGCACGCTGTTGGTGCCCGCCATTCCGCCCGGGCCGCCAGCCCATTTCTGGTTCAACGAGTCGTATGGCTCGTTCGGAACGCCCAACTGTTGTCCCAGGACGTAGCGCGCCAGTTCCACGCCCGAGCGGCCAAGCCATTCCAACTCCACTTCGTTATACGAATTGCGCGCGAGCTTCATTTCCACTTTCATTGAGTAGGCAAATCCGCCCGCCAGTGCCGCCATCACCAGCACCGCGATCATCACGATGATCAAAGCGACTCCATCTTTTTTGCGGTGCAGAAAAATCCTCATAGCGGACGAACTCGGTTGTTGCCGCCCGGCGGGTTGCGATTGGGTGTGCCTGGCTGCGAACCGCTGCCTCCCGCGGGATTCCCGCCTGCTGCCGGCTGCGGGGCCTGCGGCATTTGCCAGCCAGACGGCACGCCGGTCGAGGGCAGGCCGATGATCCGCGTCACTTCATCGTAAGCCTTGCTAGGCTGATAGCCTTTTTGGTTTTCTCTGTTCACACTGAGAAAAACTTTCACCAGCTTCGGCAACTGGTTCGTCGTCGTCCACTCGTCAATCCAGTCGCCCAGCCGCGTGTCCCAAAATTCCACTTTGAACTCCTTCACGTTTCGCGCCAGCACGATTGGATTCTCCACTTCGTCCTCATCCATTTCCAGCAGGATTGGGTTCTGCCGCAGCACCAGGCGGTTTTCGGAACCATATCCCGATGACGACTTCCCTGCCTCGATTGAAAACGTGACGCGTCGCACATTGAACCCCTCGAACTTTCCACTGCGCAGAAACGAATCCGTCAACCGCGAAACAAAGCTCAGCGATGAGTCATCGCCGCCGTTCTCCGCCACAAACGAATACAGTTTCGCGTTCTCCGCAAACAACTGCGCCGACATCAACGCTTCTTCGATCACCCGGATGGACATTCGCTCGCGTTGCGCCGCCGTCGCCGCCGCCACGCCGACGGCGCGGCCCTTCACAATCGCCATCCAACTCGAGTAAATCGCCATGACGATCATGCCCATAATGGCCATCGCCACCATGATTTCAATCAACGTGAAAGCTCTTCCACGCCGCAGGCCGCGTGATGCGTCATTTGAAAATCGTTTCATCTGGACAGTCCTTTGCTCATGCTGCCCGGCGGCGATTCCGGCTTGTAAAGCAAAATACTCATCGTTGTCATCACATCGCGTTGTCCCACCCGGCGCGTCACAAGAAAATCCACTTGAAACAATCCGTTGGACGAAGCTTCCCCCACATCCTGATCCCACCGGCTATCCGGGTAAATATCCCCAAAATCGCCAGAAGTTCCTCCTTCAAACAACCGGTTCGTCATCGCAAGCTGCGACGCGATCATCCCCGCGTCCGCGTCCGTCGCCTGGAGCGAACGCGCATTGCGCAACGCGGTGGAAACCAGGGCGAGAATCGCGAACATGCATGAGAAAAAAATCGCCAGGGCAATCATCACTTCAATCAGTGTGAAAGCTCTGGTGTGACGTGTGATGAGTGGCGTGTGACGAGAAAATGTCTCGCCGACGCATTGCGCTCGACTCGTCACCCGACATTCGTCACTCGTCACAATCCTTTTCATCGCAGCAACGGCTCCGCCGACGCCAGCGCAGTCAACGGCTCCAAAGTTATTTTTTTATACTCATTCTTTTCAGAGCGCAGGATGATGGTCATTTCATCCGACGTGCCGTTCGGATGAAAACGCACCCGCGCTTCTTCCGTGTCTTTCCACTCGGTCAAATTCACGTCCAGCATTTCAAGGCCCACCGTGTCCGGCCACGACGCCGACGTCACAGACGATCCTTCGCCTTCGCCCGATGACGCGCCCACTGACATTCGCCGCTCCTGCGGATAAAAATGCACCTCCGTCATCGAGCCGCCCATGATTGCGCGCCGCCGCGCGCCCTCGCACACTTCCACGATGTCCGCCACCGTTTTGCGAAATCCTTCCTTGCGCGACGTGTTGAAAAGTATCGGAACGAACCCCGCGACACACAAACCGATGATCGCCACGACGATCATGATTTCAATGAGCGTAAAACCGCGATTCACGCCGGCGGGCATTTTTTCCTTGTGAGAGACGAACTTCACTTTGAGCTGCCTGTATTGATGCTGGCAATCAATCGGAACATCGGCAGCAACACACTTAACAACAGAAAGCCGACGCCCACCGCCATGACGACAATCAGCACCGGCTCGATCAGGTTCATCATGATGCGCAAAGAAATTTGCAGCTCGCTCTCGTAAGTGTCCGCCAGATTTGTCAGCGCCCCCGGCACGTTGCCCGTCTCTTCGCCGATCTTCACGAGGTCAATCATCAGCTGCGGGAAAAGTTTCGATTGCGCCAGCGGTTGCGCGATGGTTTTGCCGTCGGTGACCGCCTCGCGCGTTTTTGCAATGGCGTCTTTGAGCAGGCGGTTGGGAATGACCTGCTCGGTAATTTTCAGCGCGTTCAAGACCGGCACGCCATTTTCGAGCAGCGTGGCGAGCGTGCGTGAAAACTGCGCGAACAAATTCGTCCTCACCACTTTCCCGATGACCGGCAATTTCATCTTTATTTGGTCAATCCGGCGCTTGCCCTCCTCCGTTGCCTGAAACCGTTTGAAAATCACCCCGGCGACCACCATCACCAAAATCACCAGCCACCAATAGCCCGTGAAAACCTTGCTGATCCCGATCAATATCCGCGTCGGCAACGGCAATGCCACGTCGAAGTCGTTGAACATGTCAATGAACTTCGGCAGCATGAAATAAATGAAAAACAGGATCAGCCCCACGCCGACCAGACACACCATCGCCGGGTAGATCATCGCCGTCGTCACCTTGCCCTGCACTTCTGCGAACTGCTGGAAGTGCGTCGCCATTCGCCTCAACACTTCCACCAGCGCGCCGGACGATTCGCCAGCGCGCACAAGGTTCACGTAAAGGTCGGAAAAAATGACCGGCTGTTTCGCCATCGCGTCGGACAAACTCCTGCCTTCCATCACTTCCTGCTTGAGATTCGTCGTGACCTCGGCGGGAATTCCCTTGGACTGCAGGTGCGTCATGCTGTTGAGCGCCACCGTCAGCGGCATTCCCGATTGCAGCAAATTCGCCAACTGCTGCGTGAACGTCGCCAGCTCCTGCAACTTTGGTTTGCGCTTGCGCTTGAGATACGCCCGCACCGATTGCGGCAGCAACTCGGAAAAATCCCGCTTCGCGCCGGGTGTTTTTGCGCCGGACGCGCTCGCACCGCCCTTTGCCGCTTCCACCGCCACTGGAAAAAGCCCAAGCCGCTCGATTTGAATCAGCGCCGCGCCGCGGTCCGCGACTTCGAGGACGCCTTGCACCACTTCGCCGCTGCGCCGCCGCGCCTTGTATGAAAATTGTGGCATAAACTCTTTGTTCTAAAACCGTTTCCGGTGAAAAGTTTCACGCATCACGCATCACTCTTCACATCCGCCACCTCGCCTGATGCGTGAAACGTGATGCGTGAATCCGCAAGTTGATTCAAGTTCCCCCGCCGATACCCCTGCAAATCCACCGTCACGTGCGCGTAACCGATTTTCTTCAACGCCTCCGCCACGCGCTCCGACAAACCATTTTCCAGCAACCTTGGTAGCTCCGTCGCGCCCACTTCAATGCGGGCGAGCGCCAGCGCAGCATCGGCTATCGGCGATTGACTGGCAGCATCGGCTATCGGCGATTGTCTATTGGCTATCGCCTCACCCGCTCTGCCGATAGCCGATAGCCGATGGCCGATAGCCAACTCATGATGCCTCACTCTCACATCATAAAAACCAAAATCCTTCAGAACATTCTCCGCCGCCTCGATCATCCGCAACTTTTCCTCGGTGACAACTTCGCCGTGCGGAATGCGCGAACTCAAGCACGCCATCTGCGGCTTCTCCGCCGTCGGCAAACCGAGCTGCGACGACAACTCGCGGATTTCTTGCTTGGTCAAACCCACTTCCTTCAACGGCGCGCGCACTTGAAACTCGCCCGCAGCCTTCGCGCCTGGACGAAAATCGCCCACGTCACTCGCGTTCTCGCCGTAGGCGATCACGGAAAATTTTTCCGCGCGCGCCAGCGGCTCAAGTTCGCTGAACAACTCGTGCTTGCAGAAATAACAGCGGTTTGCCGGGTTCGACAAATAGCTCGGATTTGAAAATTCCCTCGTGCGAACCACGCGCACCGGAAAATGAAATTGCTTGCCGATGCTCAACGCCTCCTCCAACTCGCGCCTCGGCAGGCTCGGCGAATCCGCGATGACTGCCAGAGATTTTTCGCGCAAGACATCGTGCGCCACTCGCGCCAGAAACGCCGAATCCACTCCGCCTGAATACGCCACGAGGCATGAGCCATACGACCGGAGCAATTCCTGCAACTGTTCAAACTTCGTCACCCTTTCAGAATGACATTTTCTTTCAATGGCGCAAGCGCGGTTACGTTCTGGTAGTGGTATATTTTCACAAATTGTAGTCGGGCGATTCACTACATTTCCTAAATTCAAATCATACCACTACCTACGCTCTATCCGTTGATTTTACTAACGCCTTTCGCAACGCAGTCATAACCCTCGTCATCGAAGCCGGTTTTCCATCCTTCGGCCAGGGCTGGCCGTTCATGCGCACGAAGAACTGCCGCGTGCCAAAAGGAACGCGAGCGAGCAAGACTTTGAGACTTTTGTTCCGGCTTGTCACGCCGAAGCCTAAGGCGAAGGCGGAGAATAATCCTTGATGGAAATTCGCAAGTCCGGTTTCATAAACCCATGATAAAAGCTGCCGTTGCAAAAAACAATCGTGCACGATGTCGTGCATGGCGTATCGTATATCAATAGTTCGGCATACTTATATGATACAATTGCTTTCATATATTTTGGCGGGTAGCAGCATAATTGCTGTCATTGTCGCTATATGGAAAAAAAGCCTGCTGAAAGGTGTTTTTGTTGGCGCGGCTATTTTCCTTATTTGCTCAGGACTGATTATTGGAGGATTAGTTATTGGAGGAGATCACTAAATGTCTGATTCCAAACAAGACAGTATGCCGAACCCGGCGCTGCATCGAACAGCCACCCGCAGCTACGCTGCGGCTGTCTGTCGCTGAGCTTCATCGTTGCCATCAACGCCCCCGGATGTTTTCGGAGCGCGCCGCGTTCGACGCGTGACGAGCGGGGTGCGAAAGCGGCGGTGATTGCATCAGTCATTGGCCATTGACGTGGCCTAATATCCACATAGGCTGCAAATTCTCGCTGGCATTTTTAATTTTTCCTTTTTACTTTTGCATTTCTTCAAGCTTGACGCCGCGCCCGGTTTTGATTGCATTGCACCAATGAAAACAAAAATTTTGTCGCTGCTCGGTTGCGTCGCGTTGATGGCTTTAATCGCCGGCTGTGTAAAAACGGTTTCAGGAGGGCGCACCGGCGCCGTTCCTTTCGTCAAAGATAAAATCGAGGGACGCTACGAGCGCCCGGCGGATGAAGTTTTCAATGCCGCCAAGGATGTCATCCGCGCCAACGGAACTTTGATCAAGGAAAGCATCCTGAGTTCGGAAACGAACATGGTCAAAGCCGCCGAAGGCAAGGTGAACCAGCGCACCGTGTGGGTGCGCGTGGAGCAGGTGGATCCGAAGGTCAGCGCCGTCTCCGTGCAGGCCCGCACCAAATTGGGCGGCACGGACATTGACCTCGCGCACCAGCTCGAAAAGGAAATCGCGCTGAAGCTGCGGTGAAGTTTCAAGTGTTCAGTTTTCAGTTTTCAGTCCCGCTGAAAACTTGGAACTTGAAACTGAAAACTTTTCACCGTTTCAACCCAATGTCCTGCTCGTAAGTCCCCAGCTTCACGCCCTGCTTTTCCTCGCTGGCTTTGAGGCTGAGTTTCAGGAGGTCCAGTCGCCGCTGCGCGTTTTCCGCCGCGGCGGCGCGTGGAAATTTTTCAATGATGCGCTGCAACGTCGCGCGCGCGGCGTCCAAGTCCGAGTTGTGCTTGATTTGCAAATCGGCAATGGAATTCAGCCAGCGCGCGATGCGCTTGTCCGGCTGGTTGGGGCAGTTCACAAGCTGTTCCAGTTGATCAATCGCCAAATCCACGCGCTGAAAATGCTCCGCGTAAAGCATCGCCAGTTCCTCGCGCGCTTCGGTGTCGAGCGGATGTTGCTCAAGATGTTTCACGTATTCGACGGCGCGCTTCGCCGGATCGGTTTCCTTTGGCATGAGATGCGTGGAGGATTGAAGCAGCCCGATGTCTTTCACGCCTTCGTGAAGATGCAGCCGCTGCCGGTCGTGCGGCGAAAGCAAATGCCCGGTGGTGCCAAGCCGCCCGATCCGTTGCGACGCCATCACGGAGAATTCCGTGTCGGGACAAAGCTGGATGATTTTTTCCAACGCAGCCTGCGCGGCGTCGCGGTCCTGGCTGAATTTCAAATGCCAGTCCGCCAGAAAATTCAGCGCGAGCGCGACGTTTCGCGGGCTGTGGCCGGGCTGATTGCACAGGCGATGGATGGTCACTTCCGCGCCGGGAACGTCGTTTAAATTTTCAGCCTGGATTTCCGCGAGCAGCAAATGACCTTCGACATCCGTGGGAAATTTTTCCAGTTGCCTGCGGATTTCCGCGACGGCTTCGCTGTATTTGCCCTTCTTGCGTTTTGCGACTGCGATGGAATACATCGGGCGAGGCTCGACTTCCTGATCGCCGCCGTCATAAAGGCTGCCGAAGGGTTTGGCGATGATGTTCGCGATGCTCCGACGCCAGATCGCCGCAAAAATCACTCCGCAAGCAGCCACGAACGGAACGCCCATGAATGGATTCGACAAAGCCAGCGGAATAATCTTCCAAATCATGAAACCAAGCGTGATCGCTGTAAAAATCCATTTGCTGATGAGCCACATCGGATCATCGCTGCGTTTCAGCGAGCGGATGAACAAAACCGCCCAAACCAGGAAAGCGACAACGCCACAAAGAATGTGATAAGTTCGATCACTCATGGAGAACCTGAGTCAAGGTCTGGCTGCGACGAATGGAGCGCAAGGAAAATATTGCAGGAGACGAGGTAACGAGGCTCTAAACAAAAAATTCCAAGCTCCAACATCCAAGCTCCAGAGAAGCACCAAGAACCAAACACCAAACGCGCGGCCAACACGAAGTTTGAAGTTTGGAACTTGGAATTTCTCTGGATGTTGGAGCTTGGAATTTGGAGCTTCTACTTCGTCTCCAAATCAAACTCGATGCGCGTGCGCGATTTGGTTTGGACGTTGCGCATTTCCATTTCGCGCAACTGCCATTGGCCGCCGACTTTTTCGATTTCTTTCGGCTCGAAAATTTTCAGCAATTTGCCGTTCGCGTCATAAGCCTCGGCGTGGACGATGCCTCCGCCCTCGTGTTGAATCCATGAAACAACTTTCGAGTAAGCGTTGGTGGCGGGCTGTGGATTGATGCTCTCGATGACCTTGCAAAACTGGCTGCGGCTCATTTCCTTTTTGATCATCCGCTGCTCCGGCCAGTGCAGGAATTCCAAGCCCAAGTCCGCTGCTCCAAAATCTCCCGCAAAGGGAAGTTTAAGGATGACTTCTGACTTTTGTTTCGTCCACTGCGCTGCCGACTCGCCGCCGATATAGAGCGTCAGTTCATATCGGTTTGATTGTGGCGTGTCATGGGCGATGACGAGCTTGTTGGGTCCCGGCGCGTTTGAGCCTGGAAATTTTTCAAAGATGCTCAGCCAATTTGTCGCGGTAAGAACGCTTTGAAATCGAATTGGAATTTCCCGCTGTTTGCCGCCACCATCTCGAATCTTCACGACGCCTTGCGCAGAAGAATCCGCTTCCGGCCGCAGCGACAAAAGTTCCTGGACGAACTCCCGCCCCAGCTTTTGTTGCTCCGCGAGATTGGTGATGAGGATTTGAGATTGCCCAAAACACGCAAGTGCCGGTGCGAGGAAAAATAAAATCTCGCAGAACGCTGGAAGAAATTGCCGGTGGCACACGTGCAAGATCGCCGTGTTTCCCCTCACCCTAACCCTCTCCCTCGGGGAGAGGGAACAGCAGCCGCTGCTCAAGGGTTTTTCTGAAGGTTGTCCGGCAAATCCAGCCGCTCGACATTTTGAGAGGCTGGATACGATTCTCCCTCTCCCCAGGGGAGAGGGCCGGGGTGAGGGGGAAGGGCGCTCC
>CAYMCQ010000063.1:0-14979 GCA_964389025.1 uncultured Verrucomicrobiota bacterium | reverse complement strand
GCTCCGCCAAAACCCGCCCCACCAAATTTTGTGAGGCGGTATACTATTCACCCCCCCCCCTGGGGCGCGGGCCGGGGGGTGGGGAAACGAGATGTCAAACCGAAGGAGTTGAACCGCCGCCCGACCAAATTATTTCTACCGGAGCAGTTCACGTTCAATGTTCTCCCGATTCATCGCAGCGCAATCCCAATCGGCTCGGAAATGTGCTTCACGAAATGCGGCTTCAGTTTCTTGCGCACTTCAGCGGGCACTTCGAGCCAGTCACCGCGATTTCCTTCCGGCAAAATCACCTGCTTCAAACCAAATCGTTGCGCCGCCAGAACTTTTTCCTTCACGCCGCCCACGCGCAACACGCGTCCGCGCAGACTGATTTCTCCCGTCATCGCGATTTCCGAGCGCACGAGCCGCTGCGTCAGCAGCGACGCCAGCGCCACGACAATCGTCACACCCGCGCTCGGCCCGTCCTTTGGCGTCGCGCCGGCGGGAACGTGGATGTGGATGTCGAACTTGCTGTGATCCGCCATGTCAATGTTCAGTTTTTTCGCCTGACTCCGTAAAAAACTCAACGCCGTCTGCGCGCTTTCCTTCATCACGTCGCCAAGCGAGCCGGTGAGGATCAAATTTCCCTTGCCCGGCATCCGCGTGGCTTCGATGAACAAAATTTCCCCGCCGACGGGCGTCCACGCCAGACCCATCGCGATGCCGTTCATGCTGATCCGTTCTTTCATCTCGGAGACGACGCGCGGCGTGCCAAGCAAATCAGCCAGTTCGTCGGATGTGATCGTGACGAGCGGCGCGTGATGGTTCGACGCGATGCGGCGCGCAGCTTTGCGCATGAGCGAGGCGATATCGCGCTCCAACTGGCGAACGCCGGCTTCGCGCGTGTAATCCTGAATGACGTGGCGCAATGTCGCGTCGGGAAATTTCACCTGTTTGGGCGCGAGGCCGTGTTCTTCGAGTTGACGCGGGATGAGATGATGTTTCGCGATCTCAAGTTTCTCGGACTCGGTGTAGCTCGGCAATTCGATGACTTCAAGCCGGTCGCGCAACGCCGGATGAACCGGGTCAAGCCAGTTCGCGGTGGTGATGAACAGCACGCGCGACAAGTCGAACGGCAGATCAAGGTAGTGGTCGGTGAACGTGTTGTTCTGCGCCGGGTCGAGGACTTCAAGCAATGCTGACGCGGGATCGCCGCGAAAATCCGCGCCGACTTTGTCCAATTCGTCGAGCAGGATGACCGGGTTGCGGCTTTCGATGCGGCGCAACGTCTGGATGATTCGCCCCGGCAACGCGCCGACGTAAGTCCGGCGATGCCCGCGAATTTCCGCTTCGTCGCGCATTCCACCGAGCGAAATCCGGGCAAATTTTCTCCCAAGCGCGTCAGCCATGCTTTTGCCGAGGGAGGTTTTGCCGACGCCGGGCGGCCCGACGAGACAAAGGATCGGGCCTTTGAGTTGTTTCCTGAGTTTGATGACAGCGAGAAATTCGATCAGCCGGTCTTTGATTTTGGTGAGGCCGAAATGCTGGTCGTCCAAAATCTTTTTGGCCGCGGCCAGGTCCAGTTTGTCCTCGGTCTCCTTGGACCACGGCAGGTTGATGATCCAGTCGAGGTAGTTCCGCGTGACGCCGTATTCAGCCATCGCGGGCGGCATTTGCTGAAGCCGCTCCAATTCCTGCATCGCCACCTTCTTGGCTTCCGGCGGCATCTCGGTTTTGTCAATCTGGTCGCGAAGGGTTTTAAGCTCGCCCGTGCCCGGCTCGGACTCGCCAAGCTCGCGCTGGATGGCGCGCAGTTGTTCGCGCAGAAAAAAATCACGCTGCGATTTGGAAATCGAAGTGGCGACATCGGACTGGATTTTGGAACTAAGCGTCAGGACTTCATGCTCGCGGTTCAGCAATGGCAGCAACTTCTGCAGGCGCTCCTTGACGGAATTGATTTCAAGAAGTTTTTGGCGCTCGTCGAGATTGAGATTGAGGTTGACCGCGATCAAATCGGTGAGGTGGCCGGGGTCTTCGGTGTTCAGCGCCGCGACTTTGACCTGCTCGGACAACGCGGGCGAAAGTTTGATGATTTCCTGAAACAGCCGGTTTGCGTTGCGGGCGAGGGCGGAAAGTTCGACGGAATCTTCGACTTCATCTTTCCAAACTTCAAAGCGCGCCTTGAGATAGGGCGTTTGCGTTTCGTATTCCTTCATGCGGATCCGCCAGAGTCCTTCGACAAGCACACGAACGGTGTTGTCGGGAAACTTCAGCATCTTGAGCACGCGCGCCGCGCAGCCGACTTCAAACAAATCTTGCGGCGCAGGGTTTTCCGCGTCCGGCCTTTTTTGAAGCACGACGCCGACAAGCCGGTCGCCGCCAACAACGTCGTCTATCAGCTTGATGCTTTGCGCCGTCTCGACGAGCAACGGCGCGACCATCGTCGGAAAAATCACGATGTCCGAGAGGCCGAGGATGGGCATGAGTTCGGGCAGAGCGCGCGAGGAGATGCGTTGCGCCACCTCCGGACTGCCGGAGGACGCTCCCAGAATACTGATGAATTCTGTGTCGGGTGCGCTCATTGTCGCGACTTCTGATAGTATAGACGCCGCAGCCCGTCAAAAATTAAAACTCCGGCATCCATATTTTCCATAGGGTGATTCTCGGCTCTTGTAGTAGCGCGACCGGCGGATTGAAAATGGCGCTACGACGAAATTGCGACCTTGGCGATTTTTTGTTCAGGCCGATGCACTGCCAGCGGCACGTCAATCCGCAAAAAGCCGTTCAAGTAAGCCGCTTTTGCCAGGCTCAAATCGTAACCGGCGGGAAGTTCCAGCACGCTTTCAAACGAGCCGTAGTTGATTTCCATCACGAGGAAAGTGCATTTTGGCGCGCGGCAACCGTCGTTGCGCTGGCCGCTGATGCGAAGGCGGTTTCCCTCCACCGTGATCTGCAAATCTTCGCTGCGCATCCCGGCCAGTTCCACTTTGACCACCATGCCGGTGTCCGTCACATAAACGTCCGTGTTCGGGACCCAATGCGCCTTGCCAGAATGTTCCCTGCCGCCAACAACCGAGGCTCGTTTCACATACTGGACAGCAGAACTGACTTTATACATCGCCATTTGAATCGTGGATTGGCCGCAAATTATATCAGTGAATCGTTTCTTGCAAGACCGGCGTCATTTCATTTTTACGATGATTTCGGGACGCCCGCCTTTGTGCGCGCGGAAAGTAATCGAGCCTTGCGACTTCGGAGTGTGCGCCGAACCGCAGCCGCAAGGCGAGCCGTGCTTCAGCGAAAATTTTCGCGGGCGAAATTTCGCCCAAAGAAAAGCGATTGCCGCCAGCGCGACAATCGTCAATGAAACAGCCTGTTGCCAGTCCATAGGCCGAAAGATACGCCCAATAGCCCGGTCTGCAACAAATGTTTCTGCATATTTCTTTTCACAGTTCTATTCCTCGCCAGGACAAAAAACGAGGACAAAGGACGAGAACGGGGTTTTTCCGGCATTGATTGCGGCTTCGTTAAAAATCTCCGGCGCAATCAATTGAACCCTTGCAGCTTAAGTCCCGAAAAGCTGGTTCGCGGAGTCTGGCCCCGCCGTTCTCAAACAAACTTCGTCCTCCCCGGCATTGCGACTGAAAAATTCTTCGGCGCGTTGTTCCAATCCAGATTGTCCGGTCCAAGTTTCTCCTGTGAATTCATCGCGTCGTCCCATGAAATCGTCTGGCCGGTGTAGGCCGCCATGCGACCGAGAATCGCCAGCATCGTGCTGCCCGCCATCCAGACACCGTCGTTCATAGGCTTGCCCGCGCGGATCGAGGCGAACAGTTCGTCGTGCTCGACTTGATACATGTCCGGCCGCGCGCCTTCGTAACGCCAGTTCTTCGCGCCTTTGATTTCCTGCGACTTGCCCGGCAAAATTTTGCAGACGCCCTTCGTGCCGTAAATCGTGTCCGTCACGCCGCCGGAACAATTGTCCTGCTGCCGGCAAAACAGAAACGCGCGCGCGCCATTTTCCCATTCGTAAACCACGGCGAAGTGGTCGTAAATGAAAATGTCCGGGCCGACTCGCACTTGCTGGCCGCCCGTCGCAATCGCGCGCGCCGGCGGCTTGTCCTTCATCGCCCACATGATTTTGTCCGCGTTGTGGACAGCCTGCTCGACTAGATGATCGCCCGAAAGCCACGGATAGTAATACCAGCGGCGCAGTTGAAACTCCATTTCGCTTTTGCACTTGTCGCGCGTCCACGTGTCGAATTTGTTGAGCGGGCCGGCGTTGTAAGTTGCGTAAATCGTCTGAATCTCGCCAACACCGCCATCGTGAATCTGCTGGTAAACCGCGCGCTCGCCGAGGCTGTAACGCCAGCAAAATCCCGACACGAGCGAAAGATTTTTTTTCTTCGCCTTTGCCGCCGATTCCAAAACGGAACGGACACCCGGCCCGTCCACCGCCATCGGCTTCTCCGTGAAAATGTGTTTGCCCGCGTCCACCGCAGCCCGCAGATGCTCCGGGCGAAACCCCGGCGGAGCGGTCAGCAAAACCACGTCCACCGAGTCAATCACTTTCTGGTAGGCGTCCAGACCGATGAAGCAATGCTCAGGATCAACTTTGACCTTGTCGGGACACTGTTCTTTCAGCGACTTGAGGCTCGTTTGCAAATTATCTTCAAACACATCGCCCATCGCCACGAGCGCGACATTTTTGTCCGCAGACATCGCCTGTTTTGCCGCGCCGGTGCCGCGACCGCCGCAGCCAATCAAGCCGATGCGCAGCGTGCCGCTGTTTTCAGCCGCGCGGGTTTGGTTCGTCAAAATTGCCGGTGCCGCAATCGCGCCGACGGCGAGCGCGGAAGACGTTTTCAAAAATTCCCGGCGTGAAGTGAGGTTTTCAGAAGTTGAGTTCATAAATTTGAGGGTAATGATTTTGTAAAAAGACGCAAGGGAATCGGCCTGGCTGTCCCGCGTTTGCAATTGCCTAAAACTTTCTGCCGCTTACGATGCCCGCCATCTGCATGGCTAATGGAAAACTCAACGCTATGGCAATCGACTCCTGAAAATGGCCAAGATCTTCGACAACATTACGTCAGACTTGCTGCCCGCTCTGCAACAGTCACTCAAAGTTGCGGAACGTTCGGATTTCTGCGTTGGCTATTTTAATCTCCGAGGCTGGCAGTTGGTGGATGACGGAGTCGAAGTTTTTTCCGGCGGCGACGAACACTGCTGCCGGTTGATTGTTGGAATGCAAAGGCTGCCGCAGGATGAGCTGCGTGATATTTTAGGCGGCGGAAAACCCGCCGTGCTGGATCAAGGGAAGATCGCCAGACTCAAGCGTGCGGTTCTTCACGATTTCCGCCAACAACTCACCATCGGCTTGCCAACGGGCAAAGACGAAGGTGCATTGCGCCGGCTCATCGCTCAACTCCGCGCCAAGAAGCTCGTTGTGAAGTTGTATCTGCGTCAACAACTCCACGCGAAACTTTATCTGTTTTTTGGTCCTCAGTTGCCGGTCGGTTTGGGATATGTCGGCAGCAGTAACCTGACGTTCTCTGGACTTGGCAGAAATGCCGAACTCAATCTCGATGTGCTCGGTAAAAAGGAACAGGGCGACGTTGATGAGAAGAGCGATGTTGAGAAACTTGCCGACTGGTTCAACGACCGCTGGAAAGACGACTGGTGTTTGCCAATCAATGACGAATTGATTCAGATTCTGGAGGAAAGCTGGGCGCGTTCCGTCCCACTCCCGCCGTATCATATCTACGTCAAGATGGCCTGGCACTTGTGTTCGGAAGCACGCGAAGGCATCCGCGAGTTCCGGCTTCCGCCGATGCTCGAAGATGAGCTTTTTGATTTTCAGAAGAAGGCAGTTCAAATCGCGGCACAAAAAGTTCACCGCCGCGATGGTGTCATTCTTGGCGACGTTGTCGGCTTGGGCAAAACGCTCATGGCCACTGCTCTCGCCCGGCTTTTTGAAGACGAGGGCATGGACGCCCTGATCATTTGCCCGGCGAATCTTGTTGAGATGTGGGAAGACTACCGCAAACGCTACGGCCTGCGCGGGCAGGTGATGTCCGTTGGGAAAGTTCAGAAACAGTTGCCGACGCTCTGGCGCTACCGGCTGGTGATTCTTGATGAAAGCCACAATCAGCGAAATCGCGAGAGCAAACGCTATCAAGCCATCTTCCAATACATCCAGCGCAACGATAGCAAGTGCATCCTGCTTTCCGCCACACCTTATAACAAAACCTATCTCGACCTTTCCAATCAGTTGCGGCTTTTTCTCGCCGAAGACAAGCCGCTGAATGTCCGTCCGAATCGCTTGCTCAAAGATTTCAGCCCCGACCCGACCACGGCGGAAGTGGAATTTCACCGCAAGCATCAGAGCCAATCGAACACACTGGCCGCATTCGAGCATGGCAATTACCCCGAGGACTGGCGCGAGTTGATGAAGCTCTACATGGTGCGCCGCACGCGCAGCTTCATCATGAAGCACTACGCGGAAACCGATCCAAAAACCGGGCGTCCCGCTCTGAAATGGCACGATGGCTCATTTAAGCCGTTCCCTGAACGTGAGCCGAAGACGGTGAAATTTACCATCAACGACGCCGACCCAACGGATCAATACGCGCGCCTTTATTCCGATGCCGTGGTTCAAGCCATCAACGATTTGAACCTGCCACGCTACGGTCTCGGTCTGGACATCTATCGCGTCAAGAAACCGTCACCAGCGCCAACGAAGGAAGAAGCCAAAATCCTCGACAATCTTTCGCGCGCGGGACAACGGCTCAAGGGCTTTTGCCGCACCAATCTTTTCAAGCGACTCGAAAGCACCGGGTTTGCCTTTCTTGTGTCGGTGGAACGCCATGCGCTCCGCAATTTTATTTTCCTTCACGCCATCGAACATAATCTGCCGCTTCCCATCGGCACGCAGACCGCTGACTTGCTTGATCCGCTGGTGGAAGACGAAGATGCCGACGATTTGGCCGCGCAGACCGAATTCGACGACGATGATTCCGATGATGCCGCAACCGAGACTTCGACCGGTGAAGATGCTGTTGGCATCTATCGCCCGATGCGCACCGAGCCGGAGTTTCGCCAACGCGCCGCCGAGGTTTACCAGTCCTATTCCGGCCAGCACAAAAAACGCTTCAAGTGGATCAGCCCGCATCTGTTTTCAAAAGCGCTTCCAACCAATCTGTTGCGCGATGCCCGCATCCTCATCAAGTTGCTCTTGGAATCCGGGGATTGGGACGCCGCGCGCGACGCCAAGCTGACCGAACTGGCCGACCTTCTCGTCGCGAAGCATCCCAAGGCCAAGGTTCTGATCTTTTCACAATTCGCCGATTCCATCCGTTACCTCGCGCGCAATCTTAAAGCGCGTGGTTTGACCCGGCTTGCCGGAGTTACCGGCAATAACGCACACCCGACAGCGTTCGCATGGCAATTCAGCCCGGTGAGCAACCGGAAGCGCGACAAAATTTCGCCCAAGGATGAATTGCGCGTGCTTCTGGCCACGGACGTTTTGAGCGAAGGTCAGAACCTTCAGGACTGCGCCATCATCGTGAACTTCGATTTGCCGTGGGCGATCATCCGACTCATCCAACGCGCGGGCCGCGTGGATCGTATCGGTCAGGAGGCGGCGAAGATTCTCGCCTACACCTTCCTGCCCGCCGACGGCGTGGATCGCATCATCCGCCTCCGTGGCCGGTTGCGCCAGCGGTTGAGCGAGAACGCCGAAGTCGTCGGCACCGATGAAGTCTTTTTTGAAGGTGATGACGGCAAGCCCACGCTGCTTGACCTCTACCACGAGAAAGCGGGTATCTTGAACGGCGAATCAGACACCGAAATTGATTTGGTTTCCTACGCCTATCAAATCTGGAAAAACGCGATCACGGCTGACCCGTCGTTGGAAAAATCCATCCCGCTTCTCCCGAACGTGGTTTACTCCGCCAAGGAATTGCGCACGCCACCCGCCGCTATCGAAACCAAGCCCGCCCAGGAATCGCCGCCAGGGGTTCTTGTTTTCACACGCACCAACGACGGCAACGATTATCTTTCCTGGCTGAATTCCGACGCCAAGCCTGTCACCGATTCGCAATTCGCCATCCTCGATGCGGCGGCCTGCAAACCGGAAACGCCAGCCGCCGAGCGCGCCGAAAATCATCACGATCTCGTTCAACAGGCCGTCGAGCTCTCCGCGCAGGCCAGTAAAAATCCCGGCGGACAACTTGGCAGCCCGCGGGGCGCTCGCTTTCGTGCCTACGCTGCGCTCAACGATTACCTCCAGCGCAACAAGGGAACTCTGTTCGGCCAGCCCGCGATGGAACGCGAGATTCAGGACGCCATGCAGGACATCTACAAATTCCCGCTTCGCTCGGCGGCTTCGGAGATTTTGAAAAGCCACTTCCGGCTTGGCGCAAAAGAAGACGCCATCGCTGAACTCATTCTCAATCTCCGGCGCGAGGATCAACTCTGTCAGGTGCGCGAGGAAACCGACACCACGCCGCCGCCGCAACTCATTTGCTCGCTCGGCTTGCGTCCGCCGCCGGCCAAATAGGAATCTCGCGCCATGCCTGAACTACGAACCCTGCTCAAGTCCTGCGACTTCTCCGGCCTCTTCCTGCAAATTGGCTGGAATCATTTCGACATCCCGCTGTCGGTTTCCGCAGGCGATCAGGAATTCAAGCTGCAGGGTGTCGCGGAAAAGTTTGGCGTTCAGGTCTATCACTGTTCCGGCGGTGACAACGGACTCATTCCCGCTTACGACGTGCGCAAAAAGATCGAGCAGGAACTCACCAAGCGCGCCTTTGAACATCTCATCATCTTCACCGACGCCGCGAAGACGGAACAAGTGTGGCAATGGGTCGCCCGGCTGCCCGGCGAGCCGACCGCCTTCCGCGAATACCGTTTCCGCGCCGACCAGTCCGGCGAGGCCATCCTCCAGAAACTTCATGGCATCCGCTTCCGGCTCGACGAGGAGGAAAGCCTCAACCTTTTTGCCGTCAAGGAACGCCTGCGCGACACGTTCGACCGCGAGAAAGTCACCAAGAGTTTTTACGTCCAGTTCGGCAACGAGCATCAGCGCTTTCAGAAATTCATCGAGGGCATCGCCGGGTTGATGGACAAAAAGTGGTATGCCTCGCTCATGCTCAACCGCCTGATGTTCGTCTATTTCATCCAGGAAAAAGGCTTTCTCGACGGCAACAAAAAATATCTCCGCACCAAGCTGGATCAGGTTCAGGCCACGCAGGGCAAAGGCAAGTTTCACACGTTCTACCGTCACTTTCTCATCCGCCTTTTCCATGAAGGTCTCGGCCTGCCGGAATCGGAACGAAAGAAACGCACCGGTCTCGACGCGTTGCTTGGCCGCGTGCCCTATCTCAACGGTGGCTTGTTTCAAGTCCACGAAATCGAGGAGCGCTACCCGGAAATCCAGATCCCCGACGAAGCCTTTGAACACATCTTCGCTTTTTTCGACGAGTGGCACTGGCATCTCGACGACCGGCCCATCGCCAGCGGCAAGGAGATCAATCCCGACGTGCTCGGCTACATCTTCGAGAAATACATCAACGCCATCCAGCCCGGCGAACAGAAGGCCAAGGGCGCTTATTACACCAAGGAAGACATCACCGAATACATCGCCAAGAACTGTATCGTGCCGTTCTTGTTCGATGCCGCCCGTGCCAAGTGCAAAGTCGCTTTCGAGGGCGACAACTCCATCTGGCGCTTGCTCCGCGACAACCCGGATAAATACATTTACCCCGCTGTTCGTCACGGTGCAGACAACGAGCTGCCCAAGAATATCGCCGCCGGAGTTAATGATATTTCCAAACGCGGCGAATGGAATAAATCCGCTTCCTCCGACTTCGCTTTGCCCACGGAAACATGGCGCGAAGTCGTCGCTCGCCACACTCGTTACGTGGAAGTGAAAAGGAAACTTGCCGCTGGCGAAGTCCGCGACATTAACGATCTCATCACGCTCAATCTCGACATCCGCCAGTTCGCACAGGATGTGATTCAGGAAACCGAAGGGCCGGAACTCGTGCGCGCGTTCTGGCGGGCGCTCGCCGGACATCGGCCTGAAAAGCAAACCGAGCAACCGACCTTGCCTTTGAGCGTGCTCGACCCGACATGCGGTTCAGGCGCGTTCCTCTTCGCCGCGCTCAACGTCCTCAAGCCGCTCTACGACGCCTGCCTCCAGCGCATGGACGCGTTCGTGGCCGACTATGATCGTAGCAGCCGAGGTAACGAGGCTCAAACTCCCTCGGCTGGCGACACGGGAAAGAAAAGTCATCCCGGCAAGTCGGGAACGTCGTCTCCTACACAAAAATTCTCCGACTTCCGTGCCGTGCTCGCGGACATGGACGACAAATCCCGCCACCCCAACCGCGAATACTTCATCCTCAAATCCGTCGTGCTCGCCAACCTTTACGGCGTGGACATCATGCGCGAGGCGGTGGAAATCTGCAAACTGCGGCTCTTCCTCAAGCTCGCCTCGCAGGTGGAGAAGGACGACAAGAAAGAGAACCTTGGCCTCGAACCGCTGCCCGACGTGGACTTCAACATCCGCGCGGGCAATACGCTCGTGGGCTACGCCACGGCGGCGGAAGCCAAACGCGCGTTCACCGATTTTGGCGGCGGCCAGATGAAACTGCTGGGCGAGGCGGAACTCGGCAGCTTTGAATCGTTCAACCGCCGTTGCGCGGACGTGGAGCAGACGTTTGAAACTTTCCGCCACTACCAGTTGCGCGGCGATGGCACTGTGCCGCCCGAACACAAGCTCAAGCTGCGCGACAAACTCAAGGCGCTGGAAAAGGAACTGAACCAGTTTCTGGCCCGCGACTACGGCGTGAACCCGGCCAGTAAAAACGCCTACGACAAGTGGCTCGACTCGCACCAGCCGTTTCATTGGTTCGTCGAGTTCTACGGCATCATACAAAGTGGTGGTTTTGCGGTGATAATCGGCAATCCACCCTTTGTAGAATACTCGGTGTCCAAAGTTGGTTATGAATTACCGGCCAAGTCATACACAACTTTAAGCTGCGGCAACCTGTATGCCTTCGTTTCGGAAAGATGTTTTCGGATTTGCCGTCTTGATGGTTCGTTTTCTTTCATCATGCCATCTGCGAGCCTTTGCACACCACGAATGAATCCTCTGATGGAAAGTTTCCAAAGCAGATTTCAATTTGGGTGGATTAGCATTTGGGATGAAAGACCCTCCAAGCTATTTGATGGAGTTGATCAGCAGCTATCAATTCACATCCAGCGCATCGCTGGGGTTCAGCGAGACACTTTCGTGACAGCAATGCGGCATTGGGTGAGCAATGAGCGTGAGATGATTTTTAAGACGCTCGGTTACTCAAAACAATCGCCTCGAAAGCGCGTCGCAGATGTTCTACCAAAAATCGCTTCCGATCTTGAAACCAAACTTTTGGCTAAACTTGTAGCTACGCCTCATGTAGTCAGCGGAACGCTTATGTCAGCAACTTCCTCAAAAAAAATCTATTATCGCAACGCGGGAGGGCGTTATTGGCGCTTGGTGAAAAGTTTCCCTTCATATTTTCGTTCGGAGGCTGGAGCAAAATCTACATCCACCGAGAAAGTTTTTTGCGTGAACAAAGAGGAAGCCTTTCTTTTTGTGAGCGTATTTAGCTCTTCATTGTTTTACTGGTTCTGGCGAGTTGTATCGAATTGCAGGCATCTTACCAACAGAGAGCTTGAAATTTTTCCGCTGGCAAAATCTTTCCTAGAAGAACGGCCAAAAGCCGAGCTTTCACGGCTGGCCGAAAGCTTTGAAGCTCGACTCCAAGAAACAAAATCACGACTGACGACAGACAACAAAAAAAGCGGGAAGGTCGTTCAGGATGTCTATTATGTGAGTTCTGCCAAACCCATCATTGACGAAATCGACCGGGTGCTGGCGACGCACTACGGGTTCACGGCGGAGGAACTGGATTTCATCATCAACTACGACATCAAGTATCGCCTGGGCCGCGAGAGCGAGGAGGAGGCGGAATGAAACTGCCCTGCCCAAATCCCAATGGGATTTCATCCTTCAGCCCAGGGTTGCGAGGCATGAGCTACCCTGGGTCATGCGCAAAAAATGATTTCAACCCCAACGGGGTTGCATCCGCGTTTCGGAAAACCGGCACAACCCTTTCAGGGTTGATGATGATTTTGATCCGTGTTCCCAGGGTAGTCACGTTGCTCCAACCCTGGGCTGATTGCCTTTGCCCCGTCGGGGCAAGCCTGACGGTCGTGGCCAACATCGAAATGGAGGAAACATGAGCCGGCACAAAAAATCCAACCCGCCCGCCGCACGGACCGGCTCGGAAATCGTCCTTTACCAGACGGAAGATGGCCGCACCCGTCTCGAAGTCCGGCTGGAGAATGAAACGGTCTGGCTGACGCAGAAGCTGATGTCCGAACTGTTCCAGAAGGATGTCCGCACCATCAACGAGCATATCCAGAACATTTTCACGGAAGGTGAGTTGCAACGGGGACCAACTATCCGGAAATTCCGGATAGTTCAATCGGAAGGCGCGCGCAGCGTCGAGCGCGACGTGGAGTTCTACAATCTCGACGTGATCATCTCGGTCGGCTACCGGGTAAAGTCACAGCGTGGCACGCAGTTTCGCATCTGGGCCACGCAACGGTTGCGCGAATATCTCATCAAAGGATTCGTCCTCGACGACGAGCGGTTGAAAAACCCCGGGCCGGGCCGGCCGGATTATTTCGACGAGCTGCTGGAGCGCATCCGGGACATCCGCGCGAGCGAGAAGCGGATGTATCTGCGGGTGCGGGAAATTCTGGCGCTGGCGGCGGATTACCAGCCAGACGACTCGGCAACGCAGGTCTTTTTCCAGACGGTGCAGAACAAACTGCATTTCGCCGTGAGTGGAAAGACCGCGCCGGAATTGATCGCCGAACGCGCCGACAGCGCGAAGCCCAACATGGGGTTGACGAGCTGGCGCGGCGCGGTGGTGCGCCGGGGCGACGTGACGGTGGCGAAGAATTATCTGAATGAGGCGGAGATCACCGAACTGAACCGCGTGGTGACGATGTTCCTCGATTTCGCCGAGGATCAGGCCAAGCGCCGTAAGCAGGTGTTCATGCGCGACTGGCGCACGAAGCTTGATGATTTTCTTCGTTTCAACGAGCGGGAGGTGTTGCCGGACGCGGGCCGGGTATCGCGCGAAGAGGCCGACCGCAAGGCGCAGGAGGAATTTGATTTGTTCGAGCGGCGCCGCCGGGCGGAAGTCGAGGCGAAAGCCGAAGCGGAGTTGCTGCGACAAGTCGAAGCGCTGGCAAAGCAGGCGGGCAAGAAGCGCCGCCCAAAAAAGAAATAGTCCGCCGGCCATGCAGCGATTGGAAAAAGACAATCCTGATTACCCGCCGGTCTTGAACCAAAGACTTGGTGTTGGCGCTCCGAAATGCGTCCATCTGCGCGGCAATGTGGCCATTCTTCAAACGCACAAGACGGGATTGTTCTGCTCCGCCCGCTGTCCTGGCGACCGTATTCTCCACACTTACGAACACGTTCAAGCCTTGCGCGACCGTGGCGTCACCGTCATCAGCGGCTTCCATTCGCCCATCGAGAAAGAATGTCTGCGCATCCTGCTGCGTGGCCAGCAACCCATCATCATATGCCCCGCCCGGACACTTAAGGGCATGCGCCTTCTGGCCGATTGGCAACGCGCACTCGACGCCGGACGCCTACTGCTTCTCTCCCCATTTCCCTCCACTCAACGCCGTGCCTCCGTCGCCACCGCCGCCCGTCGCAACGAACTTGTCGCCGCATTATCCGATGAAGTTTTCATCGCACACACCGCGCCGGGAGGCCAAATGCAGCGGATTGCCGGAAAAGCCCAAGCCTGGCGCATTCCGCTTTCAACTGGTGAATGGCCTTTTCGACAATGAACTGAATCTGAATTTCGCCATCACATCGCCAAAATCTTATCCAGCTTCTCGGAGATTTGCTTCAACCGCGCCGCCGGTTCCACGTTCGGCGGGTTCCAAGCCTCTGTAATCGCCCAACCGCGATAAGCGACCTCATCGAGCGCCTTCATGATGGCTGGCCAGTTGTTGTCGCCTTCGAGATAGTCCACCTGAAAACCTTTCCACATTCCTTCCTTGTCGCGTTTCGCGCGGCTGTATTCCTTGATGTGAAGTTTCTGGATGCGCTTGCCGAGAACGGAAATCCAATGCTCCGGCCAGCCGTAGGCGATGATGTTCCCAATGTCGAAATGCCAGCCGACTGCGGGCGAATTGAACTCGTCCACGTAACGCGCCGCTTCGAGCGGACTCAAAAGAAAATTGTTCCAGACATTTTCAATTGCGATCTTCACGCCAAGTTCTTCGGCAAGCGGAATGGCTTTGCGGATTTCTGCCTGTGAACGTTTGTAAGCCTCGTCGTAGGAAACCTGTTTGTTCACGACTGCTGGAACGAGCAACACCGACGACGCTCCATAAGCCTTCGCGTCTTTGAGCGCAGTCTTGAGCCCTGCCAAACCTTCTTCGCGCACAGACGGATTTGGGTCGGACAACGGCTTGGCCCAATGCGTCGCGCAACACACGCTGGGAATTTTGAGGCCTGCGTCATCTCTCGCCTTCAAAACTTCATCGCGATCCATGCTGCCCATCGGCTCGACGCCTTCGAGTCCCGCATCCTTGATCATCTTAAATTTTTCCGCGACTGAACCCCCGCCGGGAACCGTCGCCAGCATGATGGCTTTTTTGATGCCGCGCTTTTTGGCTGAAGAACTGTCGGCGACGTTTTGTGCGACGAGACCCGGCGCAATCACCGCAGCGCCAAGAAAAGCCGAGGAAGTTTTGACAAACTGCCGGCGTGAAAAAGTTTTATCGGTGTTCATTAGGGAAGAAAGTTTTACCCGAACTGATTAGTTGCGCGAGAGAAAAAACTTTGCTATCAAGGCGGGGATGCGGGTGTGGTTCAATGGTAGAATGTGGCCTTCCCAAGGCTGAGACGAGGGTTCG
>CAYMCQ010000062.1:0-25339 GCA_964389025.1 uncultured Verrucomicrobiota bacterium | reverse complement strand
GGTCGCGCCGGCGGACGTGGAAATGGCCATCGCGCGCATCACGCAAATGGCGCGTGCGGCGGGAATTCATTGCATCGTCGCCACGCAGCGGCCGAGCGTGGACGTCATCACCGGAGTCATCAAGGCGAACATCCCTGCGCGCATCGCGTTCCAGGTCGCGGCCAAAGTGGACTCGCGCACGATTCTCGACGCGATGGGTGCGGACAAACTTCTCGGCAAGGGCGACATGCTTTATCTGCCGCCCGGCTCGGCGAAATTGATTCGGGCACAAGGCGCGCTGATCACCGATCAGGAAATCAACAGCATCGTGGAGTTTATCGCGCGGCAGGCCAAGCCGAGTTACGAAGTGGAGATTCACCAGCAACTTTCCCGACCCGCCGGCGGTTACGACGGCGAAAACGGGATTGATGAGGACGAAGATTTGATCCAGCAGTGCATCGAGGTCATCCGCAGCGAACAAAAGGCGAGCGTGTCACTGCTGCAACGCCGTCTGCGGCTCGGCTACACGCGTGCGGCGCGGATCATGGACGAGTTGGAAGATCGCGGCATCGTCGGCCCGGGCAAAGGCGCGGAGCCGAGGGATATTTTGATTGATCTGGACGCAGGGCAACCGGAGTCGTCGGCGTGATTTATGGGCAAGGTTCGTCGAGGTGGTTATCTTTTCGAGTGGTGGATTGGTGATCATCCACCTCGACACATCCATGTATCCGACAGCAACGGCGAATTGCTCGGGCGCGTGGCCTTGGACGATATGCGGCCACTTGATGATTGGAAACCATCGCGGAAAGTGGTAGAGATAATCCGACAACTGATAGGCGAAGGCCGGTTATGAAAGTTCTGAATCCTCTCAAAGCGCCATTTGGCAAAGCAAAGTTTTCGCGTGTCAAAAACGTCAACTACCGCCAATGGGAAGACGCTTTTGAAGTTGAGTTTGACGACGGCCTTTCGTTTCTCGAGCCGCACAGCGCGATTCGCAAAGCCAACAAAATCTCCGCGAAGGCTATCGTTCAAAGCGTGGAATTGGAGGAAGAATTCCGCCACGGTTTCTTCGTCCACTACGACAACGGTCAAGCCGCCGAAGTCTCGTGGGCGTTCATCCGCGAACTGCCGCCGAAAAAGTAACGGCGCTCAAACTCCGTCCTGAACTTTCATCAAACGCTGATTCAGAAAGACGCGGCAGCGGTTGCCGAAGAGAGGCTTTCGGCGCTTTTCAATCCGCACCGCGATATTTTCGCGCTCCCCGACGTTCAAATCATAAGTTTCAGCCAAAGGCTCATTGAAGAGCCACTGGTTTTTTTTGACTTCCTGGTTGTCCACTTTGATGCTCAAACGGCCAAACAATTGGTTGAAGGTGAATTCAATGGTGTGTTTTTCGACGGTTCCGATTTCAATGCAGAATTTCATAACGGATTTTGGGTTGCAGGTTAAAAGGCGGCTGGACTATCACTGCTGGAAGGCTTGGCGCTTTGCGAGTGGCGAGCATGAACCGCTTCATTTCAACTTGTATTAAGCAACAATGTTGCCAGCCGCCCCGGAGAAGGCTCTTTCTGCGATAGAAAAAAGCCCGTTCGCCAACCTCCGCATTGACGCCGTTCCTGGCGGGCAAAAGGGATGTTGCTTCGAAATCATCCTTTATTTGTGGGCGCAAATTGGACAATGCCCCGCCGCATCTCCGATAAATGAGACTCAAAACACACGAGAGCCGCCAGACGGGCGGACTTGCAGTTCGATTCCCTTGTTGCCAAGTTCCGCGCTGACACGCTAAAACATGCCGAATGCCAACGGTCGCCGAACAACTGCGCCACGCGCGCGAAGCGCAAAAGCTTTCCGTGGAAAAAGTGGCGGAGATCACAAAATTCCGCACCGACCACATCCGCTCGGTCGAGCAAGGCAATTACAATGTCTTTTCCGCACAGGTCTATGTCCGGGGATTTGTCCGCACTTACGCGACGCTGCTAAAACTCGACATCCCGCAAACCATGGCGGCCCTCGACGCGGAGCTTGGCAAGTCGGAAAAATTCCGTGACCCGCCGCCGCTCGTCGAACGCCAGCGCACCATTGTTGATTTCCTGACGCTCTATTTTTCGCGCGTTGATCTGAAAAAGGCAGTGATCTTCGGCAGCGCAACCGTGGTGATTCTCATTGTGGCGTTGAGTGTCGTCGCGTTCCGTCGCAATAAAAATTCAAATCCACTCAAAAATCTTCCTGCGGGAGTTTATCAATCGAAGTCGAACTCGGGAGAAACTTTGCCGCTGCCGCCCGCGCGTCATTGACCCGGTGAGCGAGTTCGCGGATCACATGTCGTTAAGATACAGCCCGCGATTTTTCCAAAGATAAAGAAATCCCGAAATGAATGTCAGCCCGACTGCGACCCATTTTGAAATTTCTGCGACCCACACAATCCACGGCCTGCCGAACAGTTTGAAAACGACGGTTTCGCCGAGTGCGCCCCATTGGCCGTAGCTCATGAACACGAGGATGGCGAGTATGGCCACGATCTGCGAAATGGTTTTGTGTTTGCCGTAACCTTCGGCGGCGAGCACGACGTTTTTGCTCGCCGCCAGCAATCGCAAGCCGGTGATCGCCAGTTCGCGGGCGACGATGATGACGACCATCCACGCCTCCATTTGTTTCAACTCCACGAATGCTATGAACGCGGAGCAGACGAGGATTTTATCTGCAAGCGGGTCCATGAGGACGCCAAAGTTGGTGATGATTTTGTCGCGCCGGGCGATTTTTCCGTCGAAATAATCGGTCAAGCTCGCAACGCTGAACACAAACAGCGCGATTGTTTCGCGACACGGAAGCCCGGAATAAAGCGCACCGAGAAAAGCCGCCGTCAAAACGAAACGGGAGATCGTCAGCTTGTTCGGCAAATTCACGCGCAAGTTTTAACGCAAAGGCGCAAAGACGCAAAGAAAAGCTGGCAACAATTTCCTCCCAAATATCAAACCGGCTCGGCAATCAAATCGTAATCCGTGTGGGCAATGATTCTCACCTGCGCAAACTCGCCGACAGGCATCCCGCCTCGCGGGACGCGAACGAAAACCCGCCCGTCAATGTCCGGCGCGTCCGCCTCGCCGCGAGCGACCCAAAAGTTTTCAGTCTTCAGTTTCAAGTTTTCAGTTGTTGCGTCACGAAGCTGGCCGTGCTCCCATGAGCTCACGTTTAGATTCTGAACTTCTTTTGCGCCAGCCTCCTTTTCGACGAGCACGCGGATCGTTTTGCCGACGAACGATTTTGAGATTTCAGCGGCGACTCTATGTTGAAGTTTCATCGCGAGTTTGCGGCGCCTTCGTTTTGTTTTGTCTGGAATCTGCCCGGCCATTTTCCCTGCGCGCGTGTTTTCCTCCTGCGAGTAAGTGAAAACGCCCAGCCGCTCGAACTTTGTCTCACGAATGAATTCAAGCAGCGTTTGAAAATATTCCTCTGTCTCGCCGGGAAAGCCGACGATGAACGTGGTGCGCAGTGCGATGCCGGGAATCCCGGCGCGGATTCGTTTAAGCAAGTCCACGATGTATTGCTGCGAAGTCTCGCGCCGCATCCGTTCGAGCATGTTTTCGTGGATGTGCTGGAGCGGGATGTCCACGTAGCGCGCGACCTTCGGACAGTCGGCAATGGCCTGGATCAATTCATCCGTCCAGTGCGCGGGATGCGTGTAGAGCAGTCGAATCCAAAAAACTCCTTCGAGCGAATTCAATTCCCGGAGCAGCGAACAAATTGTCGTGGCATCAACGGCCAAAGATTTTGTTGCCGCAGAAAATCTTTCCGGCGAAGAAATCGCGCGGGTGTGGTTCGCGCGCAAATCAAGGCCGTAGTAAGTCGAGTCCTGCGAAATCAGGTTCAACTCCTTCACGCCTTCGGCGATCAGTTGCTTCGCCTCGGCGACAATGTCGTTTTGCCGGCGGCTGCGATGCGAGCCACGCATCTGCGGAATGATGCAAAAGCTGCACGGATGATTACAGCCCTCCGCGATTTTGACGTAGGCGAAATGTTTTGGCGTCAGCCGAAAGCGCGGCGTGGCGAAGTCGGGAATGAAAGTGGGACGTGCGGCGACGTCAAACACAGGCGCGTTCGATTGCGGATTGCGGATTGCGGATTGTGGATTAGCGCCCTCAATTTCAGCAAATCGGCTGACGATTTGTTTTTTGTTTTTGGAATTTGAAGTTTCTCTGGAGCTTGGAGCCTGGAGCTTGGAGCTTTGGGTTCGATGCGTGATGGCTTGCCCCACGATCTCCGCCACCTGCGCCACCTGGTCAATCCCCATGAACGCGTCCACCTCGGGAAAGAGTTCCGGCAGCTCGTCGCGGAAACGCTGCGTCAAACAACCGGAAACAATCAGCGCCTGCCCGCGATTTTTCGCCTCGCGCACTTCGGCGGATTCCAAAATCGTGTCCACGCTTTCCTCCTGCGCCGAGTCAATGAACGAGCAGGTGTTCACGATGACGGCGTCGGCTTGCGCCGCGTCGTTCGTGATGGCGATGCCGCTTTTGAGCAGCGAGCCGAGCATGATTTCCGCGTCCACGAGATTTTTCGCGCAGCCGAGGGAAATCAGGCCGACGCGAACGGGACGTTTTGCGGAAGTAGTTTTCATTTTGAACGGCAAACCTTGTCGGGATTTCGCTCAATGCAATTCAGGGCGGACAAATTATTTCGGCGCGCCGGCAGGCGGAGCGTTCGTTGGTGGCGGCAGGCCGAGTTTTTGGCGGAGAACGAGCTGCATTTCGGCCGGCCATCCGTTCGTGGGATTGAAAATTTCCGTCAGTAGTTGGTCTTTTATCTGATAAGGAGGCGGCATTTGCAACGTGACTTTTGCGTCAGTGCGGCCCTTGACCTTTTCTTCATAGCGCGCCCAGACTTTCTCAGCGAACTCTTTGAAGAACGCCGCGCGGTCATCCTCGCCGGTGGCTAGGCTGAACAGCGAAGTCCCCACGGCGCTTTCGAGCACGGCGCGGGTTTGTTCGTTCGACTGATCGCCGACTTCTCCTTGCAGGCGTCCGGTGACGTAATCGTCGAGCGATATTTTTGACGGGAACGAATTCGTATCGAAGTCCAGCAATGTTTTGTCGGGATATTTTTTTCCGAGATAGGCATACCACTCGGCGGCGGTTTTGGAGAGCCTGTAGGTGTAAAGAAAATAAACCGCGTCGCGCAGAAAATTTTTATGCGCGGTGCTGATGTTGTTCCGATATTTTTCGCCCTCGTCAATGATCGCCTGTTCGTATGCCGCGTTGGCTTTCGGAATGACATCAAGGTTCGGCCCGAAATCAATTCCCGCCGGCGCAAGCGGGTTGTTGACCAGTTTGCCCCGGCGAAAGGCGAGCTGTAGCGACTGGTAAATCACACGGCGCAGAGTGATGAGGTCGTCGCGGTTGATCTTGCGCTCGTTTTGCGACGCGTATTTCAGCCCCATCGCAGCCCAGTATATCGCGTGGGCATCTGGCAGGCGCCATTCCAGCGGGCCGTATTGTTCGTCGCACTCTTTCATGAACTGCGGATCCATTTTGTATTTTTCCACGAGCAACCGCGCGCGATTTGTCTGGTCGGCGGTTTTTGGATGGATGAACTCGTCCCAGTTTGGGCGTGGCGATTTGAAAATCTGCTGCATCTCGTCACGCCACATCCGTTTGTAATACATATGCGCGTCGTCGAGGTTCGCGCCCATCTTGTGCTGATAAAACCAGCCCAGCTCGCGATACATCAGGACTTCGTTGGGGTTGTATTTAAGCCCCTCGTCGCGCAGCAACTCGATGCCGCGCTGCACCCAGCGCCAGCGGTCGGGGGCGTCCTTGAACTTGACGGAAATGTTGTAGGCCATGTTCCACGCCTGCACGAGCCATACCTGGACGTAGTGCGGTTCAAGTTTGGTAATCCAGTCGGCAAGTTGCGCGGCTTCGAAAAATTTGTCCTCGTCCTGCAAATCGCTCGCGCGGATCCACAGCGCGTTGGCGATCAACCCGCGAAAACCGCCGAGCGCGACGGTCGTGAACGCCAGCACCGGCGGCGCGTTGTCCAGAACTTGAACGCGAGTGAGACCAAGGCGGTCGCGGTCGAGATTCAGCGCGCGCTGGATTTGTGAAACGCCAAAGATCAGCGCGGCGATGAGCGCGAGGAGGAGGACTTTTTGGAGTTTGCGGCTCATTGTGTCTGCGCCGCCGCCAGTTCGCGCCGGTTGAAAGTTAAAATGCCGATTGCGCCGATGACTCCGCCGAGCAGCAAAACAATTTGCCCGAAGGCGAGACCGAGCTGGCCCCAGGGAATGCTGCGGCCCGTGCTCAACGAGTCAATCGGCGAAAATTGTTTCGCGAGATTGACCAGATGCAGCAGACCGCGAAACAGCGGCACGAACACCACGTCCAAAATTGATCTGCCGACCTCGCCGCTTTCTTCGTTCATGCCCATCACCGAGCCTTGCTCGACGACGCTCGCCAGCGTGCCGCTCGACAGCGCAATCGCCAGAACCGCCAGCGAAAAAAACGCGGCGACGGGAAACGAAAGAAAACTTGCCGAGGCCAGCCCGAGTGTGGCGAGCAGCGCCATCCAGCAAAAAATTATTCCAAGACCGCGAGCGTAATTCAGCGCAAAGCCACCTTCGGGATACAAGACTTCCATGCCTTCATCGAGTGAAAAGAGCAGGGCAGTGTTGTTCGGATTGACAAAGGTAATCGTGAGAATGCCGGTTTCATCGAAGGAACTTGGCGGGATTTCGAACTCATGAAACGTGTCGCCGGCCAGGCTCGGCATTTCCACGCGCCCGTATTTTCCCTGTTGAGGCACGCCAACGAACCACACCGCGCCAAAAGTCTGAAGCGAACCGCCACCGTCCGCGGTCTGGAATTTGATCCGGAGATAAAGCGGTTTGTCGCGCAACCGATTTTTATTCGAGCTGAGATCAATTTCCCAAACGCGGTTGTCGCCGGGTCGGACAATTTGATACTCGGCTTTGACGCGCTCACGAATTTGTTTGAGCACCTCCGTTTTCTCCTCATCCGACAAATCCGCCAATCCGGGATTTTGCTTGAGCCGCTCCTGAAGGACGCGTTTGGTGTCCTCCTCGATTTCCTTGTCCCAGTTTTTTTCCCTTGCCGAGCCGCGCGCGACCAAAACCTCGTCGCGCAATTTTTTTTGTTCCTCGGCCGGCAACCTCGTCGCGCGCCATTGAAGCAAACCATAGACGCTCCCGCCCGCCAGCGCGAGCAACGCCGCGTTCAGCGACATGATGCCCAACCATTTGCCCAGCCAGATCTGCCAGCGCGCGATGGGCTTCACCGCGACCATTTGCATTTGCGATTCCTCGATGTCGCGCGCGAGCGTGCCGCACGAAAGCCAGAGCGTGGACAGACCGAGCAGCGCCGTGATGACGCCAAGCGTGTAGGTGATGAGAATCTGCGTGAACCCGCGCGCCGTGCCGTCGTCCTTGAGCAACATCGGCAGGCCAACGACCGCCGCGAGCAGCAACACGGCAAGCACGAGGAACAGCCGGAAACGAAACGCGGCTTTCCAGGTCAGTCCGGCGATGGCGAGAAGTTTTTGCATCTAAATTTAGACACGAATTTCACGAATTCACACGAATTGAATCCGTGATAATCCGTGCAATCCGTGTCTCATTTCGGTTTTCCCAGCAGCGACGAGAGTTTTTCGTCAGCCTTCGACAAGTCCGCTGGCTTTTGTCCCGAAGGTGCCTTTGCTGGTTCGATTCGCTCCGTCGGCTTTGTCAGCTCAGCGAGTTTTTGTTGATCAACTGTCTCGATTGGCTCCGGCTTCGGTGTCTCTACGGGCGCGGCCTCCGGCAGCGTGAGCCGTTCCAAAACTTTTTCAGTCGTCGAAGTTTCAGCGCCACCGCGCAAATACGCCGCGACGCGATGGCCGGAAGTCGCGCCGGAAGTTTCTTCGGCGGCTTGACGCGCTTTTTGCACCACGTCGAGAAAATAGCTTTCGAGGTTTTGCGTCGGATTATCAATTTTCACTTTGTCCTCGGAAACGTCCTTGCGGATGACTTCCAATACGCGCTGCAATGTCTCACGCGGCAGCACCGGCGTCGTGATGCGAATGGCGTCGGGTTTCGCCAGCAACTCCTTCAACGTTCCGGCCGCTTGGATCCTTCCGCCGTAATAAATCACCACGCGGTCGCAAACGTCCTCAACGTCCGACAGCAAATGACTGCTCAAGATGACCGTCTTGCCACGACGCGCGAGCGCGAGGATCAAATCCTTCACCTCGCGGCAGCCGATGGGATCGAGGCCGCTCGTCGGCTCGTCGAGAATCACGAGGTCGGGATCGTTGATGAGCGCCTGCGCGAGGCCGATGCGCCGCTGCATGCCCTTGGAAAATTCGCCGACGGCGCGCGTGCGCGTCTGGTTCAAGCCGACCATTTCCAGCAATTGCTCCGCGCGATTGTTGCGCTCGCCTTTGTCCAATTGAAAAAGATTTCCGAAAAAGTCCAGCGTCTCGCGCGAATCGAGGTAGCGATACAAATAGGATTCTTCCGGCAAATAACCGATGCGCGATTTCGTGGCGATGTGCCGAGGCGAATGTCCGAAGACTTCGATGCGTCCCTTCGTCGCATTGAGCAAACCGAGAAGCATCTTCACCGTCGTCGTCTTTCCCGAGCCGTTCGGCCCGAGCAGCCCGAAAACTTCTCCGCGCCGGACTTCAAAGCTGACGTTGTCCACCGCGCGCGCCTTCGGGCGGTTCCAGAAGTCTTTGAAAATTTTGGTTAACCCTTGGACGGCGATGATGGTGTCGGTTGAGCGCGGATTGGATTCAGTCAAAGTCATACGAGTTAATTTTCTTGAGCGCGCTTGCGAAAAATTTCTGCCAAGTCCGCCTTGGTCTTTTTCTTTTCTGCCACGTCAATCATCGCTGAATAAAGTTCCCACGTCGCTGGCCGCGCATAAACACCGTTGCACGCGAGAAAAACCAGCGCAGCAACCACGGCTGTGCGTTTGTTTCCATCAATGAACGCCTGCGACTCGGCCAAATGAAACGCATAACTCGCTGCAACATCAAACACGTCGCCTGCCGCGTAGTAAAAAGTATTTTTCGCCGACGCCAGAGCGGATTCAGCAAGTCCCGGATCGCGAACTCCATCGCTGCCGCCATGTTCAGCCAGACTTCGGGCATGGATGCGGAGAACTTCATCAAGCGTCAGAAAAATCGGCTCGTTCACTTGGCCAGCGCGTTCAAGAGCTCGCGGTTCTCGCGGAAGACAACATCGCAGGCTTCCTCAAACGAAAGTTTTTTTCCGAGCCACGGCTTCGCGTTCGCGCCTTGACCGCCGACCACCTTCTTGGTGAGAAGGACAAAAATCTCCTGCTGCTCCTTGTCGGGCAATTCCTCAATCTGCTGCATGATTTCAGTGGCATTCATGGCGATAAATTAACTGCATTTTACAGCGCCAGCAAGCCTTCGAACATCACGCGAGCTTCGGCGTCAGTTGACCTGTTGCGCGTGGCGTTTCAACCGTTTCCGGATGATAATGCTCCAACTCCTCGCCTTTGCGGACGAGGCGCGCGCTGTTGAAGACGACGATGAGCGAGCCGACGTTGTGCAAGATCGCCGCGACAATCGGGCCGACGTAGCCGAGCGACGCGGCGGTGAGTCCGATGATGATGAACAGCACGCCGAAAAGAAAATTCTGGTTGATGACTGCGCGCGTGCTGCGGGAAAGCTTCACGAGAAACGGCAGGCGGCGAAGGTCGTTGTTCATCAGCGCAATCGTCGCGCTGTGAATGGCAACCTCGCTTCCGGCTGCGCCCATCGCGATGCCGATGTCACCCGCTGCGAGCGCGGGCGCGTCGTTCACGCCATCGCCGACGACGGCGACACGGTAGCCTTTGGCCTTCGTGGCGCGAACGAACTCTACTTTCGTTTGCGGCAAACAATCGCCGACAACTTCTTCGCAGCCGATCTCCTTCGCAACTCGGATGGCGACCGGCTGGCGGTCGCCAGAAACCATCGCGATGCGGCGGACACCGGCTTCCTTCAGTTCGGCAAGGGCTTCGCGCGCTTCGGTTCGCGTCTTGTCCTGCAAGCCGACCCAGCCGATGCACTTGCCGTTGCGCGCGACGAAGATCAGGCTGAAGCCCTCCGTCTCGTTCAGGTCAACGGATTTTAGAAAATCATCTGTAACGCCGTTGTCCTTGAGCCATTGCGCACGGCCAACCAAAACAGTCGCGCCGTTCACATTCGCCTTGATGCCGCGACCGGCTGTTTCTGTAAAATCTTTTGGCTCGGCGAGGGGAACGCCGGCTTCGCCAGCCAGTTCAGCGAGCGCTTTGGCCGTGGGATGGTTGCTGTATTTCTCAGCGGATGCGGCGAGCAGCAAAAGTTCGGCGGGTTTCGTTTCGCCAATTGGCGCGAGACGGCTCACCGCGAGTTTCCCGGTAGTAATCGTGCCGGTTTTGTCGAAGATGAAGGCGTTGATCTTGGCGGCGAGTTCGATGTCGGCGACGTTCTTGATCAAAATTCCGAGGCGCGCGGCGGCGGAGAGCGCGGCGACCATCGCTGTGGGCGTTGCAAGAATGAATGCGCACGGGCAGGCGACGATGAGCACGGCGATGACGCGGGTCAAGTCGTGCGTGAACGCCCAGACCAGCGCGCCGATGACCAGCACGAGCGGCGTGTAAAACCCCATGTATTGGTCCACGATCTTCATGATGGGCAGCTTGGTTTTTTCCGCGGCCAAGATGAGTTCGCGGACACGACCCAGCGTGGTGTCCGTCCCAGCGCGGCTGACTTTGATCTCCAGAACGCCGGTCAAATTTTGCGTTCCGGCAAAAACTTCGTCGCCGGGCCTTTTGTCAACGGGCAAGGATTCGCCGGTGATCGTTGCTTGATTGAACGAGCCTTGGCCGTTGGTGATGACGCCGTCGGCAGCGACATTGTCGCCGGGACGGATCCGAATCACGTCGCCGATTGCGAGTTCACTGGCGGCGACTTCTTCCTCATTTCCTTCTTTGCGGATGCGCCGCGCCTTTGTCGGCGTGAGTTTGATGAGCGACTCGATGGAAGCGCGCGCGCCTTCAGCGGTGCGGGTTTCGATGAACTCGCCCATGAGCATGAAAAACGCGACGAGTCCGGCGGTCTTGTAATCGCCGGACGCGAACGCGGCGAGCACGGCGATGGCGACAAGCTCGTTGATGCTGAGAACTCCGCGACGCAAATCTTTGATCGCAGTCAGCATGATTGGATAGCCAAGGATGACCGAGCCGATGAACGCGCTGGCGCTCGCCACCGTGCCGCCCCGGTCGAAAATCCAGTCCACGAGGAAGGCATTGACGACGAAGATGAGGCCGATGAGCGTCTGCGTGAGGTGAATCGGCGTGTGTTCGTGTTCGTGTTCGTGGCCGCAGCTTGCGCACGACTCGTCGTGAACGTGCTCGTGCTCGTGGCGGCTGAGAAGGGAAGTGACTTGCATTTGTTAAATCAGTTTCAATTTTACTGTTGCGGCTGCGGTTGCGCGGCGCGCGGTTTGCGGTTCAAAAGTAATCTCAGTTCGCGCGCTTTTCCATCGTCGCGGTCGGGCAGGAAAAATTTGTCCACCGCGGTGTTTGTCAGAATTTGCTGCCACTTCTCGGTCAACAAACGCTGGCGGAGCAGTTCAGGATTGATCTGATACTGCGGCAGCAGATTTGAAAATATTTTTGCCTCCTCTGCGACATTCAGCACCAGATTCGCGCGGTCGGCCTGCGCGACGTTCGTCAAAATCGTCGCCTCGCTTTGCGCGGCGAGCTTGTTGGTCCAGGCGTAACGGTCGGCGGCGAGGACGGCCGAGCTTCGATCCTGCTCTGCGTCGAGCACCGCGCGGAACGCGGCCTTCACGGTCGTCGGCGGGACGACGGTGACGTCCAACGGCTCGAGCGTGATGCCGAGTTTGCGGTCGGCGATTTGCTGGCTGACGCGCGCCAAGAGGTTTTCCTTGAAACGGATGATCTTCAACGCGTCGTCAACCGTCGAGTGCGCCGCGGCGTAAACGAGCGCGTTGTCCAAAATGTTTTGCGCGATCTGCGCCGCATTCGTGAAATTGAATTCATACGCCAGCGGGTCGCTGATGCGGTAGCGCATCGTCGCCTTGACGTGGACGATGTTGCCATCCCCGGTCAGCGCGTAGCCTTCGCTCGAAGGATTCAGCGACGGCAACGCGGGCGGCTCGACGCCGGCGAGTTCCTGTCCCGGCGGCTGCGAATACCAGCCGACAGATGAAGTGACGGTCTGGATTTCGCCGACTTGAATCTTGACGACCTCATCAATCGGATATGGCCACGCCCAATGAAAACCAGGTTTCAGCAGTTGTTCCGCGCCCGTGCCGACCGGTTTTCCAAAACGCAGAACCACCGCGCGCTCCTGCGGCCCGACGCTGCGCACGCCGGAAAAAATAAAAACAACCACCATCACCACGAGCACCGCCTTGACAATGACAAAGCTGCTGCGCAACGCTTCTTCGAGCGCTTTCGAGCCGGTGTCCAGCGGTGTTTCCGGCGGCGCGGGTTTGTTTTCGTGTTGGTGGTCGTTCATCGAAATCATTTTTTTTCCGACGACTTAGGCGTTCCGTTCAGCAGATCAAATGGCGGCGTGCGCTGGTCGAGAATGAGCGTCGCGTTTTCCTTCAATGTTTGTTCCAGCGATTCGCGCTTCAGCAAAAATATTGCGAGTTCGGGGTTCTGTTCGAAGACGGCGAGGTGCTTGGCGACTTCGAGGTCGGCCTCGCCCTTGATTTTGATGACGGAGCTTTCAGCTGCGCCCAAAATCTCCCGGCGCTCGCGGTCGGCGGCGCTCTTGATGTCGCTGGCCTGCTTGTCGCCTTCGCCCTGCAACTTCTGCACAAAGCGCTGCCGTTCCGCCGTCATGCGCTCAAAAACTTTTTGCGTGATGCTTTCGGGCAGGCCGATGCGTTTGATGCCGAGAAATTTCACGTCCATGCCGTAATTCGCCTTCGCCTGCGGCTGGACTGCGGCGAGGATTTCCTTCTCCACGTCCTCGAACTTCAATTCTTTTTCGTCCGTGGAAATGAAATGCGAGAACGGGTGCTTGCTGATGATCGCGTTCTTCGCGCTCCGGATCAGACCGTCCAGATCGTTTTCCGCGCGCGCGACCGAGCCGCCGAAACGTTCGCGGAACATCGCCGGGTCGTTGATCGTCCAGCCGCAGTAAACGGAGAACAAAACAAGATAACTGTCCCTCGTCGGTGATTCCTCGAATTTGCTTTCGAAATTCTGGATGCGCTTGTCGAACATCTGGACTTTTTGGATCGGCGGCGGCCACTTGAAATAAAGTCCCGGCTCGAAGACATCGCGGGTCGGCTTGCCGAACGTGGTCACGAGCGCGATCTCCGTCTGGCGCACCTGGTAGCAGCACCAGAGCGAGGCGAAAATCAGCGCGAGCAGGATTCCGATGATGAGTGCGTAATTTCGTTTCATAAAATCAGATCATTTTTTGTCCGGCGGCGGCACGCCGACCCGTTCATAGATGGAGGACAGCTTGTCTTCGAGATTGAGCTGGTCCACCTCGGCGATGTTCGTGGTGCCGATGACGTATTTGCGCGCGCCGCCGCTGGATTGCGCGAGCGTCTGCAGATAAAGCCGCTGCAAATAAACATCCGGCGCGGCTTTGTAGGCGGCGATCTGATTCGTGAACCGCGCGGCGGTCGCGGCAGCGGCGGTCACGCGGCTCAACGCTTCGGATTCGGCTTCGCGAATTCTCCTTTGCGCCTCGGCTTGCGCGGCGGGGACAGTTATGGCGGCCTCGCCCTGCGCTTTCAATTTCTTCGCCTCGATCTCCTGCCGCGCGCCGACGACGGCTTCATAGTCAGGCGCAACTTTCGTCGGCGGATGGATGTCTTGCAGACCAACAAAAAGAATTTCCACGCCGAGATCGAGTTCGTTCGCGCGGTCTTGAATACGCTGTTGCAAATCCGACGCGGCCTGCTCGCGGCCAGTGGACATGATTTCAATGAGGTCAACCCCGGCGAGGTAGCGCACGACTTCGCGCGTGGCGAGTTGTTCGAGCAACACCTTGGCGTCTTCGTGCGCGTAAGCCCACGCGAGGACGTTGGTGATGTGGAACTGGACGGGAATTCCCGCGACGAGCAGGTTCACAGGCACGGCTTTTTCGGTCGAGGTTTGGTTCGTGCCGGAAAGAGTTTGCTGCTCGCGGCTGGCGACGAGCAGGTTGAACTCCTCCTTGTAATGCTGCACTGTCCAAAGGATCACTTTGTCCTTCTCGCGCGCCGGGTCGGGAACGAAACCGATGTTGAACGACTGCACTTCGCGGACGGGGAATCGGTAAATTTTATCCGCAGGCCACGGCAGTTTCAAGTGCGGGCCGGGGCCGAGCACGCGCCGATTTTCAACCGGCCTGCCGAAACGTTCCACCAACGCCTGCTCACCCGGCTCGATAAATACGATGCAGGACGACAAAATCATGACCGCCGCGAGCGCAAGGATGAGCATCGGTAATTTCTCCGCGAGCGCCTGATAAAACCACGTCTCGGAAACTTTGAAACCGAACTGGTAATCAATCGCCTGCGCCGCCGTTGTGACCAGACCTTCGGGCTGGCCGAGCAGACCGACGAGGCGGCTTTCGTAGAGCGGACGGACTTCCTTGCCGCGCACCCGCGGGCGGTAGATTTCGAGGATGAGATTGACGAGCGTTTCAACCGCCGTCAGCGCGAGCAGCACGCATAGCCCGCGCGCCAGCCACACGTCCGCCTTCGGAAAACCTGCTGCGACGGCGACTATTCCTGCCGCAACGAGGAAACACAGAAACGCGCCCAACAGCAGATAACCCGCGCCGGGCCGCAGCAACCGCTGTTTTTCCAGCCGCGCGATGCCAGCGGAATATTTTCCGAGCAGGAACAGAATCAGGAAAAATACCGCGAAGAACCCGAGCGCCATGAGCGTGGATTCCTTGTGCAGGGTGGGATTGAGTCTCGTCAGCCGCCAGAGCGCCAACGCTGCGAAGCCTTGCGCGAGAAAAATTCCGACGGTGAAGACCGGCACGAAAAATTTCTCGAACTGCTCGCGGGAGCGTTGCGCCGGGAAAAGTTCGGCGTCTTTGGTCTCAAACAGGCCGGAGCCGGCGCGGGCTTTGGCCATTTCGTCGAACTCGAGCTTCTCCAGCCGCTCGCGGTCTTCGAGCCGCATCTGAAACCAGCTCACCGCCGCCACGAGCACGCCGACACCGATGAAAATCGTGCTGACGATTCCCGCGAACGAGTTTGCGTATTGCGCGACAGCCAGCGCCGCCAGTCCAATGACCAGCAGCGCCAGAAAATTTATCAGGCCGATTTTTTTTATGTTTCGATCCATTTTAATTTGGAACTCAGGAACTCTGGAAATTTTTTTGTCCAATAGCCATCAGACCGAGTTATTCTCATCTTTTTCATGCAGCTCGTCGTAACCCTCGCCGCCCGCGACACCCTCGACAATCGAGAAGCGTCTTGTAGCAATGGCCAAAAGGACGCCGACTGGAACGCTAGACCAAATCAGGCAGCGCGACACAATGTGTCGCCAGCTACCAGCAGGCTCTCCGAACCAAATGCTGCCTAGACCGAGTAACCACGCCGCTCCAAAAACACCGTTGCAAACTCGGTGCAACCACACCGGCAAATAGCGGTTGTGAATCATACGCGTCCGAGGCATTGCATTTCAATTAACTGAAAGCTTTTGTGCCTTCGCCAGCAAATTTCTTTTCCTGATTTCCTGAGTTCCAAATTCACGTTAGTTCTCTTTCTTCAAACAAAAGCACCGCTGCCGACAGCGCCGCGCCGACGTAACAGACGACATAGGCAAATGCTTTGCCAACGTAGCTCCAATGCACCGTCGCCTTGCTCGATTCGAGCGCGTCCGCTATCCAAAAATTCTGCCAGTTCGGGACGACGGCGTAAAGCACGGACGCCCACCAAGTGCCGTCTTCGGCGCGTTTTCCGAAAAAATGATCCGAGACCAGCCCAATCAAAAAAATCGCCGTGCAGATCGTCAAAGTCGGAATCATTTCAAAGCGGGTCGAACAGGCAAGCGCGATCCCAGCGAGAATCCAAAGCGCGAACAGGATCAAAACTCCGGCTGGCACAATCCGCCAGTCCACTCCAGATGCGAACGCTTGCGGATGCCCGTCTTTATTGAAGAAACTGATGATCACGAAAGTGACGGTGACCATCAGCACTACGCCAAAGACCGCGTCGGAAACGAACGGGCGTCGCAGGAAAAAATTCGTGAAGCCGCCGATGAGATACGCGACGACGAAGCCGAGGAAAAAAATCCCGAGCGCGAACAGATCGGTCGAGCCGTAGGCGTCAAAAGCCATGCGGCTGGCAAGCAGCGCGGCGATGAGATTGACGTAGCTTACCACGGTGAGCGCTGCTATGAGGCCGACGTATTTCGCCAGCAAAAATTTTGCGCGACCGACGGGTTTGGAAAGGACGGCGAGCGCCGTTCCCGCGTGAATTTCACGCGCAAGTGAGGCAGAAGCACTCAAAACCGCCCCGAGCAACCCAGCCAGCAGCATGACGGCGAGGGTGCTGTTTTTGACAAGTTTCGGCTCATCGCCGAACGCGAAGTAGTAAGGCGTTGCGAGAAAGATTTCAAACAGCGCAGAACTGGTCATCAGCAGCAGAAATATCGGCTGCCGAACCAGTTCCATGAAAGCGTTGGCTGCGATGGTCGTGAATTGTCGCACGTCGTTATATGAGAGACAGAAGTTACGGATTCTGCGTTCGAACGCAATTGGTTATTCCGAGAACGAGTGGGAAATTTTTGGCGCGAAGCGTCTTGGACTGCGGCAGTCCTCTGCCGCTTTCAGTGCGTCGGCTCGATGGAGAAAGCGCCAGAGGGCTGGCGCAGTCCAAAACCTGGCGGCGGCGCGATGGCAGCTTGTCATTTCGACGCGGTCATCCCTTCGACAATGGTCTTGGTAACAGTCGGAATGATCTCCTTTTCGTTCGCATGGTTGACGGTGAACGTGACGAGGACGAATTTTTCTCCGCCGGGCAATTCGACGTAGGCGGCGTCGTGGCGCGTTTCGCTTGTCCAACCGGCTTTTGACCAGAGCTTCGAACCTTTTGGCAAGGCTTTGCCGGTATATTCCGTTGCCTGCCGGTTCGCCGATGACGACGTGTCGAAAGGAGTTCGTTCGAGCAATTTCAACATCTCATCGCAACGCTTCGCGGAAACTTCCTTGTGCGTGACGATGCTTGTGAGCAATCGCGCGGTCGCGTCGGTCGTGAGCCAGTTGCGGTGGTTCGGTTTGTGGAGTTTCACCGATTGCGTTTCGCGACCGTAGGGACCTTCGCCCCACGGTTTGCGGTTCACGTTGATGTTCGCGTAGCCGAGCGATGCGAAGTAGCGGTTCACGGCGTTGCGCTTGTCATACCACTTCTCCAATTCCTCGGGCGAAAGTTCCGGGCCGCTCGTCGTGCCGGTCAGCAAGTCCACGATGTAACCGGTGGCTTCGTTGTAGGAATCCACGATCATGTCCTTCATCGCGCGGCGAAGTTCCTCGGTGTCGGTCAACTTGCCGTCCTCCATCCAGCGATGCGCGGCGGCGAGATAAAAAAGTTTGATGACGCTGGCGGGATAAATCTGTGCGCCACCGCGATAGCTGGCCTGCGCCGGTTTCTCCGCGTCGCGTAAATCAATCAGCGTGACGGCGAGTTCGTTGGTCTTGAGTTTTTTGTCCGCAAACTTTTCGAGCGCGTGACGGACGGCGTTGTCCACGATCTTTTGCTGCGGCTCGGATTTGGAAAACGGCGTGTTGGTCTGCGCGGGCTGCATTTCGTTGGGCCAAAGTAACAAAGCTGCGGCGAAAATGGGAGCGAAGGTTTGGAATTTCATGCGCAGATTTCATCATCCGCTCGGAAAGTCACAAGGAAGAAAAATTGCGGCCAATCTCAGTATTAGGCGTTCCGTGATTTGTCATCGGCTTCGGGCCTTGTGTGAGAACGAGAACGAATGCGTGCGATAATGTCAACCGGCGTCGCTGCAAAGACCACGGCTAGTGTAAGGCCAAGTGAAACGTCGAACATCGTTTGGTGTGCCAGAGCCTGTCCTATGCGAAGGTTGCTGACGACCTGCTCTGGCGTGCCAACCTGCTGTCCGGTCACTATGCGCTCCGCAAGACCGACAACTCGGTCCAACGGATTCAGTCCAGAAAACCCGTGGAGATAGGCAGTCAAGAGCAGGAGAACAATGCCAACGGCCTTGAGGCTCCGCTTGCGCGGCCAGACAAGATTGATGGCCAAGCCGACCAATGGGAACGCCATCCACATCCATGTTATTGGTGCGCCTTCGCTCATGGTAAGCGGTTAGAAAAACCGAACATTATGTCGAGCGACAAAGCTGTTGTTTATCACTTCCACTATTTTGGACGGTAAAGATGGGTTTCAGGCTTGTCCAGCAAGGATTCACAGCTTCAAAAACCGCATCATCGTGTCACCGTGTTTGAGGGTTTTGGATTCAATCCAGGTTTCAGGAAAGCTCAAGGTGTCGCGCTTGGTGTGGCCGAGGATGAAGATTCCGCCGTCAGCCAGAAGTTTCGGGAGGTTCGGGTCGTCGAGCAGTTGTTGCGCGAATGAGGTGGAGCGGCGGCCAATGTTTTTTTCGCCGTAAGGCGGGTCGGCGATGACCACATCAAATTGTTCGCTGGCCGCAGCCAGTTGCGCGATGACGGTGAACGCATCCTGCGCGCGGACTTCCAATTTTTCTCCGGGCAGATTCGCCAGTTCAAGATTGTGCCGGATCGTCTGCGCGTGGCGCTGGGATTTCTCGACGCAAACGGCGTGCGCCGCGCCACGACTCAGACATTCGAGGCTCAACGCGCCGGTGCCGGCAAAAAGTTCCAGCACACGCGCTCCGACGACCCGCGCTCCGAGGCTGTTGAAGACCGCCTGCTTGACGAGGTCGGGCGTGGGACGCACGTCGAGACCTTTCGGGACTTTCAAAATCCGCCCGCCGCTGTTACCGCCGGTGATGCGCATGATGGAACAAGATTAAGATTATGGCGTGCTTTCAAAATCAAAAAACGAATGCGTTTGAGATGAGCGCAGTCTAGGAGAGCAGTTTTCTAAATGAAAACACATTGTCGGCATCACCTGCCGGATCCGCTCTGGGAACGGGTAAAAAAATCAACTTAGGATTCTGGATTTACTTTTAATGTTCACAACCCGGAATTATTCACCTCAAAGCTGCTCACAGGTGTGAACAACGGGCGGAAAATCAGCGAACAAAAACTTTTTCATCCGATTTCGCTTGGGAATAAATGGAAAACAACTTTCCCGGAAAAAAACTTCTTGTAATCCACAACTAATTGGGCTTAAGTCTCGCAAGTCCCCCACCAATGGGGTTTGTTGCTGAAGATAGCGAAGCAAGAAAACCTGGAGTGCGGGGGCTGGTTTTTTTACCGGTCAGGTTGTCCTCTCGAAACAGGCCGGCGCGTCCAAGATTTTAACCGAAGCGAAAGGATTTGCCATGATCGATGTCCAGGAACAGGTTTCCTCGTCCGCTCGTTCGCAGCACACACGCAGCAGGCCGTCAGTGTCGCGCACTCGTCCAGCCGAAATCATAAATCGTCCGACAAAAAAATTTCTTCCGGTCGAGCGCGTCTTCAGCGACGCGAAAAAAAGTCCGTTCGACCAGCTCGAATGGGAACGCCGCACCGCCGAGATCACCGACGATGCCGGCAAGGTCATCTTCAAACAGGAAAATGTGGAAGTGCCGAAGTCGTGGTCGCTGCTCGCGACGAAAGTTGTGGTATCGAAATATTTTTACGGCGAGCAGAACACCTCCGAGCGCGAAACTTCCGTGCGCCAGCTCATCCATCGCATCTGCCGCACGATCGCGGACTGGGGCGTGGCTGACGGTTACTTCAGCAAAACGGACGGAGAAGTGTTTTATCAGGAGTTGACGTGGCTTTGCGTGAACCAATACGGCGCGTTCAATTCGCCGGTCTGGTTCAACGTCGGCCTCTACCACCAATACGGCGTCGGGAAAAATTCTGACAAGGGCAACTGGTTCTACAACCGCAAGACCGGGAAAGCCGAACGCGCCCACACCCAATACGAATTTCCCCAGTGCAGCGCATGTTTCATCCAGTCCGTGCAGGACAACATGGAGTCCATCATGCAACTGGCCGCCAGCGAGGCGATGTTGTTCAAATTCGGCTCGGGCACGGGCACGGATTTGACGCCGCTGCGTTCGAGCCGGGAAAAATTGAGCGGCGGTGGACGTCCGAGCGGGCCGCTTTCGTTCCTGAAAGTTTACGACCAGGTCGCCAACGTCGTGAAGTCCGGCGGCAAGACCCGTCGCGCGGCGAAGATGAACACGCTCCGCGACTGGCACGGCGACATCGAAGAGTTCATTGACGCGAAGCAGAAGGAGGAAAAAAAAGCGTGGGCGCTCATCGAGCAGGGCTACGACGGCTCATACAACGGCGAGGCCTACGGCAGCGTGATGTATCAGAACGAAAATCTTTCCGTGCGCGCGAGCGACGAGTTCATGCAGGCGGCGGTGGACGGCAAAGAATGGTGGACGCGCTCCATCACGACGAACAAACCGCTCGAAAAAAAGGACGCGTCGAAATTGCTCCATAAAATCGCCGAGGGAACGTGGACTTGCGGCGATCCGGGAATGCAATACGACGGCGCGATCCAAAAGTGGCACACATGCAAAGGCACTCAGCCGATCCACTCAACGAACCCGTGCAGTGAATACGTGTTCCTTGACAACACCGCTTGCAATCTTGCGTCGCTGAACTTGATGAAGTTCAAACGCGACGATGGAAAATTCGACACGGAACGGTTCAAAGCCGCAGTCAGAATTTTCATCACCGCGCAGGAGATTCTCGTGGACAACGCCAGTTATCCAACCAAAGACATCGCCGAAAACTCGCATATTTACCGCACGCTTGGCCTCGGTTACGCCAATCTCGGCTCGCTCATCATGAGCTACGGCCTGCCGTATGATTCGGACGAAGGCCGCGCGCTCGCCGGCGCGATCACCGCCATCATGACGGGTCATTCCTACGAGCAGTCGGCGGAAATTTCCAAGACGATGGGAGCGTTTCCCGGCTACCGTGACGCGAGTTGCGCGCATATTTCAAAGCCGCTGGCGAAGGACAATGTGGCTTCCACGCTCGGCGTTATCAAATTGCACCGCAACGCCGTGGAAGAAATTCAACCGAGCGAGGAATTTAATTATCTCAAAGATGAAGCGCGCGGTTGCTGGAATCGCGCGTTGTCGGCTGGCGAAAAATTCGGCTACCGCAACGCGCAGGTCACCGTGCTCGCGCCGACGGGCACGATCGCCTTCCTGATGGACTGCGACACGACGGGCATCGAGCCGGACATCGCGCTGGTGAAATACAAACTGCTGGCCGGCGGCGGACTTTTGAAGATCGTCAACCGCATGGTGCCGGAAGCGTTGCGGAGGCTCGGCTACACCGCTCAGGAAATCGAGAAGATCATCGCGCACATCGAGAAGCACGACACGATCGAGGACGTCATCGAAGAAGGCCACGCGATCCAAAGCGGACTGAAGCCGGAGCATCTGGAAGTTTTTGATTGTGCGTTCAAGCCGTTCAAGGGCAAGCGCAGCATCCAATACATGGCGCACCTCAAAATGATGGCCGCCGCGCAGCCGTTCATCAGCGGCGCGATTTCCAAGACCGTCAACATGCCGAGTGAAAGCACCGTCGAAGAAATTCGCGACACTTACGTCCAGGCGTGGAAGATGGGATTGAAGTGCGTGGCGATTTATCGCGACGGCTCGAAACGGTCGCAACCGTTGAACACCAAAAAAACAAACGAAGGCGGCGACAAGGTGGATTCCGCGTCGCAAATCGCCACGCTCGAATCGAGCATCAAGGAACTCGAATTGGAAACCGTCAAACTGCGCGCGGAATCCGGCAAGCCGCTGCGCCGCCGTCTGACCGACACGCGCCAGGCGCTCACGCACAAGTTCGACATCGCGGGACATGAAGGGTATCTCACCGTCGGCCTGTTCGACGACGGCCATCCGGGAGAACTTTTTATCACGATGGCGAAGGAAGGTTCGACCATCGGCGGGCTGATGGACACCATCGGCACGTTGACAAGCATGGCGCTTCAATACGGCGTGCCGCTGGAAACGTTGTTGAAAAAATTCGCACACCAGCGCTTCGAGCCGTCAGGCTTCACGAAGAATCCGGAGATCCGCAACGCGGCTTCGATCATTGACTACGTTTTCCGCTGGCTGGCGCTGCAATTCATCCCCGGCTACCGCGACGCGCAAAACAAGAACCGGACGCAACCCGAACTGGCGATGCCGGGCTTGATCGAGGAAGAAAAAAAACGGGTGAACCGCCCCGTCCGCGACCTCGCGATTTCAGACGACACGGAGGTGCTCGACGTAAAGGCCGCGAAGACGACGACCGGGAACGGCGGCCACGCCGAAGCCGCGACGCGCACCGTAAACAGTTTGAACGATGCCGTGTCGCATTTCGTCAAAGACGCGCCGACTTGTCCGAGCTGCGGCCACGTGGCGGTAAGAAACGGCGCTTGTTTCAAGTGTCTGAATTGCGGCGAGAGTTTGGGCTGTTCGTAGGGAAGACAATGCACAAGACAGGCCGGAGAGTTTTCCCGCTCTCCGGCCTGTGCTTTTTTGGAAATCAATTTTCCTTCTGTCACCTGGCTTGCTACCCTTGTGCGACAGACAACATGCGCCCGCTCATCGAAGAAATTCAGACCGCGCACACGCCGGAGTCGCTGGGTGAAGCGATTCACGGCGAACCGGGCTTCATTTTGTTGCGCAGTTCGGCGTTCGATTCGCCGCACGCGCGGTATTCGTTCGTGGTTGCGCGGCCATTTCTGACCTTCCATTCGTTTGGATCGCGGTGTGAATTGCGCTCAGACCGCGAAACCCAAATCCAGTTTGGCGATCCATGGCATCTGCTTGACAGGCTCATGTCCCGCTACGAACTGCTGGACGAAATTGATCTGCCGTTTCCGCTCGGCGGGTGCTTTGGATACTGGGGATACGACCTAAAAAACTTCACAGAGCCGAAACTCCCGCGACGTGCGGTCAACGATCTGGAATTGCCCGATTGCTGCGTCGGTTTTTACGACAGCCTTGTTGTGTTCGACCATCAACTTGGCAAGACGTGGATTGTTTCGACGGGATTGGCTGCTGACGGCTCGCGAAGCGAAGTTCGCGCGCGCGAACAAATGGAATTCTGGCGCGCAGTCCTTGTTTCGGAGGGACGAGTTACACGAGTCCCCAATATTCGAGACCGGGAAAAAATCAGGGGCTCGTGTAACTTGCCCCTCCGAGGCCAGATAAGTTCGAACTTCACACGTCCGTCCTTCATCGCCAAAGTCGAGCGCGCGCAGCGCTACATCCGCGCCGGAGACATTTATCAAGTCAACCTTTCGCAGCGGCTGACGGCGGCGTGCGAGTTTTCGGGTTGGGAGTTTTTTCAGCGGTTGGTCGCCGTGTCCCCCGCTCCATTTTCGGCTTTTCTTGACTGCGGCGAATTTCAAATCGCCTCGTCGTCGCCCGAACTTTTTTTGCGGTTGAGTGGCTCGCACATTTCCACGCGGCCAATCAAAGGGACGCGCCCGCGCTCGAACGACGCGGACCGCGACGCGCAACTTTCCTACGAACTCCAGACCAGCGCCAAAGAAACGGCTGAGTTGCTGATGATCACGGATCTGTTGCGAAATGATCTGGGCAAAGTTTCCGAGTTCGGCTCGATTCGCGTGCCTGAACTGGCGCGGCTGGAAAAGTTTGCGCATGTGCAACATTTGATTTCAACCGTCGAAGGCCATCTGCGAAACGACATGACCCATTTTGGCGCGTTCGCGTCATGTTTTCCCGGCGGCAGCGTGACAGGCGCACCGAAGTTTCGCGCAATGGAGATCATTGACGAGCTTGAGCCGATTGCGCGCGGCCCTTACACCGGCGCGCTCGGCTACCTTGGTTTCAACCGCGAAAGCCAGTTGAGCATCATCATCCGCTCGGCGGTTTGCAAAGACGGCGGGGCGCACTTCAATGTCGGCGCGGGAATCGTGGCCGATTCAAATCCCGAGGCGGAATACGAGGAGACGCTGACGAAGGCGCGCGGATTTCTTGATGCGCTGCGCTTCGCGGAAGCTCCAAGCACCAACCTCCAACATCTAGAGAAAGTCCAAACTCCAAAATTTAAGCGCTGACGGTTTTTGAGGCTTGAGGCTTGGAGCTTTTCTTCTCGCCGAGCTTTGTCTGCTCGCGTATTTGAATCACCATGCTCGTTTTTCTCAACGGCAAATTTGTTCCCGGCTACAAAGCCTTCGTCTCGGTGTTTGACAGGAGTTTTCTCTACGGAGACGGCTTGTTCGAGGCTGTTCCGATTTCAAATGGCAGGCCATTTCGCTGGGCGCAGCACGTGAAACGGTTACAAAACGGGGCGAAGGTGTTGAAAATCGCGCTGCCGTTTTCGTCCATCACTTTGAAAAAATTTGCAGTTCAACTCATCGCAAAAAACAAAATGTCCGAGGCGTTGCTGCGCATCGCGCTTTCGCGTGGCGTTGGGCAGCGCGGTTATTCGCCGAAGGGCGCAGACAAGCCGACGCTCGTGATGACGTTGCATCCCTTGCCGAGATTTGATCTGGAAAATCCGCCGGAGTGGAAGGTGATCACGTCTTCGATTCGCCTGCCTGCCAACGAACCCCTCGCGCTTTTCAAGACGTGCAACAAACTCCCGCAAGTCCTTGCCCGCGCGCAGGCCGACGACGCGGACGCGCAGGAAGCATTGCTGACGAACACGGACGGCTTCGTGGTCGAAGGCACGACGAGCAATCTGTTTTGGATACGCAAAGGAACCGTTTGCACGCCGCCGCTGGCGAGCGGAGTTCTGCCGGGCGTCACACGGCTGGTCGTGCTGGAAATCTGCAAGGAACTGAAAATCTCGACGGATGAAATTGCGCCGCGACCAAAGGAGTTGCTGCACGCGCAAGGCGTTTTTCTTTCGATGAGCAGTTTTGGGATTGTCGAAGCGGCATCGCTGGACGGGCACCCTTTGCAGACATCAAGCCTCGTGAAAAAAATTCACCGGCGCTACCAAGAGATCGTGGAGAACGAAACCCGCTGAGTGCTGAATGTTGACAGGCAGAGCAATTTCAAAAGTTCTGTGGCCGCGAGTTAATACCGCTGCGTTCTCCCTCACCCCGGCCCTCTCCCGCTGGGAGAGGGAGAATCCTTCCACCGCCCCGAAGCAAATCGCGCCGCTGCGTTGGCGCAACAGCCTTTCGGAAAATCCGTGGCGACCAACAGCTGTTCCCTCTTGTATCTGAATTTCCATCTAACCTTGTCTGTGCGTAACGGCATGGGAA
>CAYMCQ010000061.1:0-25521 GCA_964389025.1 uncultured Verrucomicrobiota bacterium | reverse complement strand
CATCTATCGCGGCAAACGCATGGTGAACTGGTGTCCCGCCACGCAGACCGCGCTCTCCGACGAGGAAGTCGAAATGAAACCGCAAAAGGGTTTCATGTATCACTTCAAAGTTCAGGTGGCTGAAGAACCGAACACCTGGCTCACCATCGCCACAACGCGGCCTGAAACAATTCCCGGCGACACCGCCGTGGCCGTGAATCCAAAGGACACGCGTTACGCGCATCTCATCGGCAAACACATCGTCCGTCCCCTGCCCCACGAATTGCCGCGCGAGCAAAAGCTCATTCCCATCATCGGCGACGAGCATGTGGATTTTGAATTCGGCACCGGCGTTTTGAAAGTCACTCCCGCGCACGACAAGGCGGACTTCGAAATCGGCCAGCGACACAAGTTGCCGCTGCTCGACATCATGAATCCCGACGCCACGATGAACGACCTCGCCGGCGCGGACTTGAAAGGCTTGGATCGTTTCAAAGCGCGCAAAGTCGCCGTGGAAAAGCTGACTGAACTCGGCGCGCTCGTGGAAGAAAAGCCTTATGAAAACAACGTCGGCTTCAGTGAACGCGCCGGTGTGCCGATTGAACCGCGCTTGAGCGAGCAATGGTTTTTGAAATATCCGAGCGTGGAGAAATCCAAAGCGTGTGTGGAACAATCCGACAATTCGGGGGGCGGAGCTCTGCGACGCCCTAATTCAAGCCAAGGCGTCGTTGAACTCCGCCCTCCGAACGATGGGAAGATGCATTTCCATCCGCAGCGCTGGGCGAAGGTTTACGACCACTGGCTGACGAACATTCAAGACTGGTGCATCAGCCGCCAGCTTTGGTGGGGGCATCGGATTCCTGTGTGGTATCAGACAACCGATTCGCAGGCGTTGGGAAAAGAAGTGCGGGTTGTTTCATTGGATGCAAATCTGATCACCGGAAAAAACATCCGGGAAATCCGGGACTCGGCGTGGAAATGGGCGGAGATCCATTCGATTCTTGGCCACACGTTTCGCAACCAAAATACCGGTTTTTATATTCTAGTTTTGAAATCAAGTTTGGAACACGCTTTCTCCAACGTTGGCGTTGTGAATCTGAAACTTGTCTCTGTGCTGCCTGAATTGATGCACGAGGCCATCTTGATTGCCACCGAACCGCATGAACCGTTTTCACCTGAAGTTAAATGCGTGCACGTTTTTTATGCAGCGTTGAACACAAAACAGGGGCTTTATCGCGTGAAGTTCACGGTCAAAGAATTTAGAGACCATCGAAAGCTCTATGACCATCAAAGCGTCCAGATAACGAAAAACGGACCTGATGGTAACAAGTCTCCAGAGGCGCATCCCAAAGGGAAGTTGGCCCACTGGCCTACATCAGGCCCGGCAGTTGTGAAGTTAGCCGATTTGATTGTGGACGTCAACAAGGACAAAGCCACAACGCGTTGCCAGATTGATTCGCCCGGCGAGGGTTGGGAGCAAGACCCCGACGTCCTCGACACCTGGTTCAGTTCCTGGCTCTGGCCGTTCGCCACAATGGGCTGGCCGGAAAAAACTGACACGCTGAAGAAATTTTATCCGACCAACGACCTCGTCACCGCGCCGGAAATCATTTTCTTCTGGGTCGCGCGCATGATCATGGCCGGCTTCGAATACATGGGCGAGATGCCGTTCCGCGACGTTTATTTCACCGGCATCGTCCGCGACAAACAGGGCCGCAAGATGTCCAAGACCCTCGGCAACTCGCCTGACCCGCTCGACCTCATCGCCAAATACGGCGCGGACGCCATCCGCTTCGGCACGATGCGCAGCGCGCCGCTCGGTCAGGACGTGTTGTTCGACGAGAAGGACGTGGAGCTTGGCCGAAATTTCTGCAACAAACTTTGGAACGCCTGTCGTTTCCGTCAGATGCAGGGGAGCGCACCCGCCTCGGGTGCAAGCGAGGGTGCCCCGCCCGAGCAGTTTCCCGTTCAGGGCGAAATCAATCCACGCCTGCTCAACAACGACGACAAATGGATTTTGCTGAAGCTGAATCAGGCCATTCGCGAAATCACCGACGCACTAGCGACCTACAATTTCAGCATTGCCACTCAAACGCTCTACCGCTTTTTCTGGAGCGAGTATTGCGATTGGTATGTCGAGGCGAGCAAAGCGGTCCTTCAAGGCAGCGACGCAAAGAAAAAAGCAAACACCGTTGCCGTCATCGATTTCGTTCTCAACCACACACTGCGTTTGTTCCACCCCTTCCTCCCTTTCATCACCGAAGAACTCTGGCACGGGATGAGTTACGCCGAGGACATGCCGGACAATCAAGGCGGCAAGACCATCATGTTCGCGCCGTGGCCCAAGCCGTTCGACCAGGATTTCCGCGACCATTACGGCCTCGACGATTGCTACCTCGATTTCGCCGCGCAGAAATACGAACTCGTCACGCTTGGCCGCAACATGCGCCGCGAAGCGAACATTGCCGCGAACAAGAAAGTCGGGTTCATCCTCAAGCCGGCGAACGAGTTGCCGCCGCACGACATCGAAGTCCTGAAACTGCTGCTCAACGCTGAGTCGCTGGACATTGATCCAAATCACGAGGCAAAGAAAGGAACGCTCGCTGTCCGCGCCGCGATGGGCGAACTGTTTCTGCCGCTTGAAGGCTTGGTGGATGTCGCCGCCGAAACCGCGCGGCTCAAAAAAGAGATCGAGAAATACGAAATTGAGATTTCGAAAGTTGAACAGAAGCTTGCCAACCCGAGCTTCGCGCAAAAAGCTGCACCGCAAGTTCTGGCCGAGCATCAGAAAAGACTGGAAGATTGGAAAGCGAAACGGGAGCACGCAAAGGCTGCGCTAGCGGCTTTGGCTTAATCGCTCCGGCGATTCAATCTCATTCGTTATCAGCGCGATTTCAATTTCCGATACCGCCGGATCAAATTATTCGTCGAACTGTCGTGCTTGAGTTTGGGAGCGGTTTTGCTTTCGAGTTCTGGAACGATCCGTTGCGCCAGCGCCTTGCCCAATTCAACGCCCCATTGGTCGAATGAATTGATGTTCCAGATCACGCCCTGCGTGAAGACGCAATGTTCGTAAAGCGCGACGAGCTTGCCGAGCATCTCGGGCGTGAGTCGGTCAGCAAGAATGACATTCGACGGACGGTTGCCGTCGAAAACTTTATGCGGCACCAGTGCGTTCGGAACTTTTTCAGCCTTCACTTCCGCAATGGTTTTTCCAAAAGCAAGCGCCTCGGCCTGCGCAAAAACATTCGCGATCAGAATGTCGTGGTGACGTCCCAACGAAGTGAGCGCGCGGCCGAATGCAATGAAGTCGCAAGGGATAAGCCGCGTGCCTTGATGAATCAATTGATAGAACGAATGCTGGCCGTTCGTGCCGGGCTCGCCCCAGTAAACCGGGCCGGTTTGGTAATTCACGTTTTGGCCGTCAAGCGTGACGTGCTTGCCGTTGCTCTCCATCGTCAACTGCTGGAGATACGCAGGAAAGCGTTTCAGATATTGTTCGTAAGGCAGCACCGCCACGGTTTCTGCGCCGAGGAAATCTGTGTTCCAAACCGACAGCAGCCCCATGAGCGCCGGAAGATTTTTCGCGAATGGCGCGGTGCGGAAATGTTCGTCCATCTCGTGAAAACCGGCGAGCATGGCGCGAAAATGTTTCGGGCCGATCGCCAGCATCGTTGAAAGACCGATAGCCGAATCCATCGAGTAACGTCCGCCCACCCAATCCCAGAAGCCAAACATGTTCGCCGTATCAATGCCGAACGCCGACACTTTCTCCGCATTGGTCGAGACCGCCACGAAATGTTTCACCACGGCTTTCTGATTTCCGCCGAGACCTTTGAGCAACCAGTTACGGGCACTCTGCGCGTTCGTCATCGTTTCCTGCGTCGTGAAAGTTTTGGATGAAACGATGAACATCGTTTCCGCAGGATCGAGGGCGCGAGTCGCTTCCACAAAATCAATGCCGTCAACGTTCGAGACGAAAAGGAAATTCAGGCCGCGGTCGCTGTAATCCTTGAGCGCTTCATAAGCCATCACCGGCCCGAGATCAGAACCGCCGATGCCGATGTTGACGATGTTGCGGATGCGCTTGCCGGTGTGTCCTTTCCACGCACCGCTGCGAACGCGCTTTGCGAACGCTTCCATCTTGTCGAGAACGGCGTGGACTTCCGGCACAACATTTTTCCCGTCCATAATGATCTTCGCGCCTTTGGGCGCGCGCAGCGCCACGTGCAGCACGGCGCGATTTTCTGTGATGTTGATTTTCTTGCCGCTGAACATGGCTTTGATGCGCCTGCTCAAATCGGATTCCTTGGCCAGTTGGACGAGTAGTTTGAGAGTCTGGTCGGTGATGCGGTTCTTGGAAAAATCCAGGAAAAGTCCGGCGGCTTCAGCGGTCATTCGCTCACCGCGTTTTGGGTCGCTCGCAAAAAGTTTTCGCAGGTGCAGCCCTTTGATTTTTTTGTGGTGCGCCACGAGCGCTTTCCATGCGGGACGTTGGGTGAGTGGTTTAGTAGTCATGTTGTTCCTTCGATTCAGCCTTCTGGATTGCAACCATCACTACCAGTTTGTTCTCAGATTTTACAACTCTTTTGCGTTCAGGGAGCGCGACCGTCTCGGTTGCACCAGTCGGCGTCCGGCCGACTGGTGCATCCGTGCCGCAAACATTTTTCGATGCGCAGAGGTTTTCGGCGGGACGCCGAAAACTGCAGGCGAGACGCCTGCGCTCCCCATTTTTCTAATGGATTGCGCCGCCTTGTCATCCCAAGCCGACACGTCTAAATTCCAATTATGAAATTGCGCCTTCTCGTTCAATTCGATTCCAACGTGAAGCGATGGTCGGTGGTGTTCCCGGCAATTGCCAGGCTGCGCGTCCGCCGGTGATTCGGAAACCGAAGCGATTGGGAATGCCAAGGAAGCGTTGGCGTTGTGGTTCGAACCTGCGCCCCGAGAACTCGCCGAAGGAGACAAGCTGCTCGAAGTGGCTTTGCCGTGAGCCGGCACTTTTCAGTTTGCAGCGCTAAAGTATTATCGAAGGAAGCATTTTGAGCGTGGATGATTTTCGTTAAATTTGACGGCCAGGCAGCGGCTGGACTGTCACACACGCTGTTCGGGCAAACACAAACCTCCTTTGGGCATCCCCGCAAACATTCCGGGCATCAACAAAGATCCTTCGGGCATCCACAAACGCCTTCCGGGCATCCCCGCGACTCGTGCGGGCACAAACAAACATCGTCCGGGCACACCCGGAAGCTTTGCGGGCATCCCCGAAGGTCTTCCGGGCATCCACAAACGCGTTGCGGGGACACACAAACGTCGTCCGGGCTTGCCCGCAGGCCTTTCGGGCTTACACAAAACCTTTTTGTGCTTACACAAAACGATTTCGGGTAAGCACAAAACGCTTTTGTGAATCTGCGAAGCGCTCATTTCTCGTGAAAAAACGTCAAAGTGCCTTAAAAAGACCGGACCGCGCGTGTCTCACCCGCGGCGCGTTGCCATTCCGCACGCTGCGGCTGGGACAGCCGCGCTCCACGTCTCTGAATTGCGCTTGAAGCGTCTCGCGGGCAAACTGCCGCCCATGAAAAGAACCGGATTGGCTTTGGGAGTTATGATTTGCCTGACGTTGAATCAGATTTGTTTTGGACAAGGTCACTATTTGAGTGGCGACGGTTTTAAACAAGCAAAGCAGAACGCAGATTATGGCAACTTCAAAGCCGCAAGTAATTTTCTCCGGTCGGCCATAAATTATCCGAAAAATCCTTATCCGCTGAAGGAATTGCAATGGGAACTCGACCGCCTCGACCGGATCAAAAAAGATTTTCCCTACACGAAGGAAGAGCTTTTCGCCGAACTCAAAAAGTCGGTGAAAGGTCTGACACAGGAAGAATTCGACAAGTGGGTTGAGGAGGGTCGGTTCGACAGCCGCGAGATTGATGGCAAGCGCTATTTCATGGGGTCGAGCGTCAGCAATCTTTTCTTTCGTTACCCGGAACTGAATCCGCGCCGCATTCCGCCCAAGGACACCGCCGCGCATGACAAAGCCGTGCTGGAAACGATCCGCGCCATCAAACGCGCCGCCGCTGCCGAGAAAAGACCTTATGTGCTGCCGAAACATTTTCACGTGACGATGACCGTGACGGCGAAATCCAACGCCGCGCCGGACGGCAAAGTGATCCGCGCCTGGCTGCCGATTCCGCGCAGCTATCCATTCCAGACGGATTTCAAGTTTCTCAAAGCGTCGTCGCCCGTGAAGCATCTCGACGACGAGACAAGCCCGATTCGCGCCGTCTATCTCGAACAACCCGCACGCAAGGACAAACCGACGGAGTTCAAGATAGAATACGATTACACGATGTATGGCGTGCATTTTGATTTGAGTTCGGGTGATGTAGCGCAAGCGTCCTCGCCTGCGTGTTCAAGCGGCGTCTCACCGCAAGGTGACGCAAGCGGAAACTCGCAGCGAGACGCTGCTGGAACCCGCAGCCGGGACGGCCGCACCACAGATTCGGCAAGCAGCTTAAGCGAAACAGATTTGAAAAAATTCACGAGCGAAGCGCCGCATGTCGTGTTCACGCCTGAGATTCGCGCGTTGTCGGAAAAGATTGCCGGCTCAGAAAAAAATCCGTTGCTCAAAGCGAAAGCGTTTTACGATTGGATCGGCGAAAGCATCAAATACAGCTATGCACTGGAGTATTCGACGATTCGCAACATCAGCCAGGAATGTCTGCGGCGCGGCTACGGCGATTGCGGGCAGGAAGCGCTGTTGTTCATGACGCTTTGCCGGCTTAACGGCATCCCCGCGCGCTGGCAGACCGGCTGGAACACTTTTCCAAACGCAAAATCCATTCACGACTGGTGCGAGATTTACGTCGCGCCCTACGGCTGGATCCCGGTTGATCCTTACAAAAGCATCTGGGCGATGCGCTACGCCACGACGCTCACGCCGGAGCAGAAGCGCGAGGCGCGTGATTTTTATTTCGGCGGACTGGATCAATATCGCATGGCTGCCAACAGCGACCACAGCCAACGACTCACGCCCCCCAAAAATTCCTTCCGCTCCGATGACGTGGATTTCCAGCGCGGCGAATTGGAATATGGCAACACGAACATCTACTTCGATCAATATTCCTACAGCCTGATTTGGACGGAACTCGACTCAGGCAGATCCGCAAAAAGAACCGGGCGGTGAAAAAACCTTTCGACGGTGAAATTTTCCGACTATCGCTTTAAGTTCCGACAGGTTTTGGACTGCGCCAGTCCTCTGGCGCTTTCGCACGAACACGCGCTAGTTCCAAAGCGGCAGAGGACTGCCGCAGCCCAAGACGCTCTCGCGACCAAACAGCCCAACTCATGAACCGCTCTGAACAGAAACGGTCTCTCGCCTGTGCAGTCGAAGCCGCCCGTGCTGCTGGACAATTGATGCTGCAAAATTTGCACGCAGCGAAGAAAGTCAACGAGGCCACGCTCCACGACATCAAGCTCGAACTCGACGTGCGCTGTCAGAAGTTGATTGAGCGGACTCTCCACAAAAATTTTCCAAAAATTTCTGTCGTTGGCGAAGAAGGCAACGCTGGCGATCCGAATTCACCCGAGCGCTGGATCATTGACCCGATTGACGGCACTGTGAATTTCACCTACGGCATTCCGCACGCGGCAGTTTGCATCGCGTTGCAAACTCGTCAGGCAAGAGCCAATAGCCGATCGACGATAGCCGATTATGAGACGACTGTCGGCGTGGTTTACGATCCGTTTCAGGATGAACTTTGGACGGCCATTCGCAATCAACCAGCGCGGTTGAACGGCCAAATCATTCGCGTGAGCAGGCGCCGCCTGTTGCGCGACACGGTCGTCGCCAACGGTTTTGCGAAGACAAGGCAAACTTTGAGTGCGGGATTGCCATACTTCAACAAGCTCGTGCATCGCGTCCGCAAAGTCCGCATCATGGGCTCGGCGGCGCTGGCGCTGACTTATGTCGCGACTGGCCGTTTTGACGCCTACGTCGAGGGCGGCATCAGCTTGTGGGACATCGCGGCTGGCGGCTTGATTGTGGAATGCGCGGGCGGCGAGTTCTGGCACAAGCCGATACCCGGCTCGGAAAAATTCCAGATGATCGCCAGCAACGGTTTGCTGCGAAAGCAACTGACGAGTTTCGGTTGTTTCAATGGTGGAGGCTGATTGCGTCTGGTGTTCGCGATAGGCGCAATTATGACTGTGGGCGAAGAATTTGAGCATGGGCGGCTGCGAGCGCGATAGCAGCCTTGGAGTTGCAGTCCTCTGCCGCTTTAATTGGAGGACTCGCGTTCCAAAAGCGCCAGAGGACTGGCGGAGCGCAAATCATCCGAAAACAATTCCTTGCGCCAGTGGAAGTTCTTTCGAGTAATTCACAGTGACGGTTTGCCTGCGCATGTAAATCTTCCACGAATCGCTGCCGCTCTCGCGACCGCCGCCGGTTTCCTTCTCGCCGCCGAACGCACCGCCAATTTCCGCGCCGCTCGTTCCGATGTTCACGTTCGCGATGCCGCAATCACTGCCGCGCGCGGAAAGAAATTGCTCGGCTTCGCGGACATCGTTCGTAAAAATCGCGGAGCTTAATCCCTGCGGCACTTCGTTGTGAAACCTTATCGCGTCGTCGAATTTCTTGTAGCCAATGACATAGAGAATCGGAGCGAAGGTTTCTTCGTGAACTATTTTTGCGTCGTGTTTCGCTGCGACGATGCATGGACGAACATAGCAGCCACCGGGATATTTTTTTCCGTTCAATGGGTCGCCACCGAAAAGAATCTTCGCGCCTTCACGCCGCGCAGCTTCGAGCGCGCGTTGCATGTCTTCGACCGCCTTGCGATTGATGAGCGGGCCGCAAAGCGTTTTCGGGTTGGCGGGATTGCCGACCTGAACCTGTTTGTATGCCGCGACGAGCCGCTTCGTCAGCTTTTCCCGGATGGAATCGTGGACGATGATTCGGCGAGTCGTTGTGCACCGCTGGCCCGCCGTGCCGACCGCGCCGAACAAAATCCCGCGCAACGCCAGATCCAAATCTGCGCTCGGTGCGACAATGATGGCGTTGTTGCCGCCCAGTTCGAGCAGCGTGCGACCGAGCCGGCACGTCACGATTTCGCCGACGTGACGTCCCATGCGCGTGGAGCCGGTGGCGGAGATGAGTGGAACTCGTTTGTCGCTGATCAGCCTCTCGCCGATTTCTTTTCCGCCGCCGATGACGAGGCAGAAAATCGCCGGGTCAACGCCGTTCGCGCGGCAAACTTTTTCAGCGATTTTTGTCACGGCAATCGCGGTGAGCGGAGTCTGGCTGGAAGGTTTCCAAATCGTCGAGTCGCCGCAGACCGCCGCCAGCGCAGAATTCCAAGCCCAGACTGCAACGGGAAAATTGAACGCGGTGACGATGCCAACGACTCCAAGCGGATGCCATTGTTCCATCATTCGATGGCCGGGACGCTCCGACGCGATGGTCAGCCCGTAAAGTTGCCGCGATAAACCAACTGCGAAATCGCAGATGTCAATCATCTCCTGAACTTCCCCCTGCCCTTCGGCAATAATTTTTCCAGCTTCGAGCGTCACGAGTTTCCCCAGACCTGTCTTCGCCTCGCGCAACGCGTTGCCAAGTTGACGAACGACTTCGCCACGTTTCGGCGCAGGGATCGTCTGCCATTTCTGAAACGCAGCGACCGCGCGGCGAGCCACTTTTTCGTATTCCGCTGGCGTGGCCTGTCGAACGCGCGCCAAAACTTTTCCGTCGTTCGGCGAAACACTTTCGAGAATTTTTCCGCTGCCGAGCCAATCGCCGCAGAACGCGCCGGGATTCACTTCGCGCAGGCCGAGCTTTTTGAAGAGCGATTTGTTGGAAATGGATTTTGCCATGAATTGTATCCTCTCATTAGCACCCGGCTTCAGCCGGGTGTGACGGTTCAAGCCAACGATGAAACCGTTTCAACGGTTTTTCGATGCGACCGGGAAAACCGTTGAAACGGTTTTCAGTTTCTCCACGTTCTGACACCCGACTGAAGTCGGGTGTTAATGAGAATTGTAGTTTGGGCGGTCGCGCTCGCATTCAACTCTCCAATTTCCGGCATTCGCCGTCCATGATTCGGATTGATTCTTCGATGATGTCGTCCTGCACGTCGAGCACGGGCCGCAAGCGGATCGAGTGGTCGCCAGAGCGGACGACGAGCAAGCCGAGTTCGTAAGCGCCGCGCCAAAATTCATCCCGAGTTTTCGCATCGGCCAGATCAAAAGCCAGCATCAAACCGCGACCGCGCACCGCGCTGATGACTCTCGGATGGCGCTGGGAAAGTTTTTCCAGTTCAGACAGAAAATATTCACCCTGCACTCGCGCGTGCTGAACGAGTTTTTCCTTTTCAATGATTCGCAGGTAATGCGTCGAGCGGACATAGTCGGTAAAGTTGCCGCCCCACGTCGAATTGATGCGGCTGGGCAGACGGAAACAATTTTCCTTCACGTCATCAATGCGAGGACCGGCCATCACACCGCAGACTTGCGCCTTTTTGCCGAACACAAGCAAGTCGGGCAGCACGTCGAAATGTTCGCAGCACCAATTCTTGCCCGTGATGCCCATGCCGCACTGGATTTCGTCGAAGATCAACAAGATGTCGCTCTCGTCGCAGATGCGCCGGAGCGTCCGCAAAAACTCTCCGCGAAAATGATTGTCGCCGCCTTCGCCCTGGATCGGTTCGATGATGATGGCGGCGATGTCGCGGCCTTTTTCCGCGATGGCTTTGCATATTTGCGCCTCGGCAATTTTTTCTCTGGCGACGACTTCGGCAATTCGCTGCGACGGCGGCAAGGAAAACTCAAGCGAAGGCGAAGAAACTCTGGGCCATGGAAACTTCGCAAAGTATTGGGTCTTGCGCGGGTCAGTGTTGGTCAAACTCATCGTGTAACCGCTCCGCCCGTGAAACGCGCGGGTGAAATGAATGATTTCAGTCCCGCGTTCGCCGCGTCCAGCAGCGAGATTCTTGCGAACCTTCCAGTCCATCGCCGTTTTCAGCGCATTCTCGACCGCTGCCGCGCCGCCTTCTATGAAAAAATATCTGTCGAGCGGCGGCAAACCGACAACGCGCGAAAAAGTTTTCACGAACGTCGCCATCTGCACCGAGTAAATATCCGCATTGGCCACTTTGATTTTGGCAGCGGCAAGCAAATCAGCCTTCACCTCGCGACGGTTGAAATACGGATGATTAAAACCAACCGGTTGCGACGCATAAAAGCCGTAGAGGTCAATCAGCTCGCGCCCGGTTGCTGCATCCACAAACCTTGAGCCCCGGCTTTTCTCCGTGTCAAACACGAGCTTGAAGCCGTCCACAAGCAGGTGCTTCTCCAGTTCGGCCACGACTTGTTGCGGCGCGACGAGATCAGCATCGCGATGGGAAATTTTCGCGAGGGTTGATTTTCGCTTTTGCGGTTTAAGTTGTTCGACTGCTTGCATGTTCAATCCGTCAAACCAAATTATGCGGCGAAAATTGTCCGTTCAAGACAAATGCGGAATGGAGCACAAAAAAGTCTTTTGAGTTTTTGCCGATGACTACTAACGTAGCGCCTCCATGAAAATTCCTTTGGCCTGCGCTGCATCTCTTGTTTTTATGACTTCCACCGTCGCGTTCGCTGACGATATCAGGATCGGGATCATCGGCACGGACACATCGCACGCCATCGCGTTCACGGAAATGTTGAACAATCCCGGCGCGAAAGACCACGTCGCCGGCGGAAAAATCGTTGCAGCGTTCAAAGGCGGCAGCCCGGACATCAAATCCAGCGCATCGCGGGTGGATGAATACGCCAGGACGCTTCAGGAAAAATACGGCGTGAAGTTTTACGACAGCATCGAGGAGCTTTGCAAAAACGTGGACGCAGTCTGCCTCGAAAGTGTGGACGGACGACCGCATCTCGAACAAATCAAACCTGTGATAAAAGCGAAAAAGCCTGTGTTCATTGACAAACCGATGGCCGGCTCGTTGAAAGATGTCGTGCAGATTTTTGCGATCGCGAAAAGGGCGAACGTCCCTGTTTTCAGTTCGTCGTCGCTGCGGTTCGCGAAAGATTCCCAAGCCGCGCGCGCCGGACAGATCGGAAAAATTTCTTATGCTGAAACTTCAGGGCCTTGCGAACTGGAGCCGCATCATCCCGATTTGTTTTGGTATGGAGTCCACGGAGTCGAGTCGCTTTTCACGGTGATGGGCACGGGCTGCAAGACGGTTCAACGCGGCAAAACCGCCGACGGGAAAATCGAGGTCATCGGCGGTTGGCCCGGTGGTCGCAAGGGAATTTTTCGTGAAGGCAAGTTTCAAGGCCACGCAAAAGGTGAGAAGGGCGAAATGGGCGTTGGCTCGTTCGACGGCTACGCGCCGCTTGTCGTCGAAATCGTAAAGTTTTTCCAGACAGGAAAGCCGCCGGTCGAACCACGTGAGACGATTGAACTTTTCGCATTCATGGAAGCGGCGGATGAGAGCAAGGCACATGACGGAGCAACGGTGAAACTGCGCGACGTGTTAAAGAAAAGTGGCGCGGATAAATTTCTGAAGGGAAATTGAGCATCGGCCGTGCGCCGTCATCCAAAGAGTTTTGGAAGTGCCGGTCGCAATCAGCGGACAAACCAACGCCGCAATGAAAATCGGTTTGCTCGTCCTTCAGAGAATTGAAAGGGCAGCGAACGCCCGTTCTATGCCTTCAGCTTCAAGAAATTTTTCAAAATGTCCCGGCCGTGCTCTGTCAAAATGCTCTCGGGATGAAATTGCACACCCCAAATCGGATATTGCTTGTGCCTCACACCCATGATTTCGCCCTCGTCGGTCTCTGCGGTGATTTCGAGGCAGTCGGGCAGCGTGTCGCGCTGGATCACGAGGGAATGATAGCGCGTGGCGGCGAATGGATTCGGCATGTCGCGAAACAAATCCTTGCCGTTGTGTTTCACCAGCGACGTTTTGCCGTGCATCATGCGGTAATTCACGACGACATTCCCGCCGAACACGTGACCGATGCACTGATGCCCGAGACAAACGCCAAGCGTCGGAACCGTCGGACTAAACGTGCGGATGATTTCGTTCGAGAGACCGGATTCCTTCGGCGAACACGGCCCCGGCGAAATCAAAATGCGCTCCGGTTTGAGCGCGCGGATTTCGTCGAGCGAAAGCTGGTCGTTGCGGTGCACCTGCATCGGCACGTTCATCTCGCCAAGATACTGGACGAGGTTGTAGGTGAACGAATCGTAGTTGTCTATGACGAGCAGCATTGCGCCAACACTGGTAATTCAGAACGTAAATTAAAGCAACGCGAGTTTATCACTGATCCTTGAGCCACGGCGCTGTTTCAGCCAAAGCCAATCCACTGACGCGCTCAAATTCTCCGCGATTCAAAGTCGCGACAGAATAAGCGTTCGCTTTGGCAATGGCGGCGATCAGCAAATCGCGCTCGCCGATGACTTTGCCCTTCAATTCCAATTCAACCCAAAGCCGGGCGTGCTCACGCGCTTCCTTCAAACCGAACGTCAGCACCGGATAAGCCTGCAACACACCCTCGACGAACCGCGTGCGGCGCACCCGGATGACATCATCCGTCGCGCGAGCGCAGCCGTGCAAAAGTTCGGAAGCAGTGACGGCGGTGATGAAGAAATTTTCCGTTGAGTTTGCGGACAGAAAACCAACCAAGTCGAAGCGCCGACGCTCCGTCGCAATCAACGACGAACTGTCGAGGATCACTCCCACGCCAGCGGTCGCGGCAATGCTTGGCTCTTGCGCGAGTTGGTCAGGTCGGTTTCAAAATCAGCGGCCTCTTCAGGAGTAAGATGGAAGAGTGTCGGCCACAACTTCGCTAATTCCGCGCCAGTCCGCCAAGGCGGAGCGGCAAATGACTTCGCCAGCAGCCAGTCACAAAGCTTCGCCCGCTCGTCCGTTGCCAAGTGTTCGATGGCTTTTTCAATTTCGAGAGCCGTGCTCATGGCGCTGAATATATTCGTAATCCGCGCGCGGACAAGTTTTGTTTCCCGCATTTTGTCTTGCCCGTCCCGATGAGAAGTTTAGATTCGCCCACAACGCCATGAACCTGCCGCTGGCATCCGAGCAACGGGCGAAAGTTGAGCAGTTCCGTCGCAAGCACCGCACTGCACTGCTGACACTCCTGTTCACTGACATCGTCGGTTCGACGAAGCTCAAGCAGGATTTTGGCGATCTTCAAGGAACGACCTTCATTCAGAACCATCATGGCGTCGTCAGGAAAGTTCTTGCGGACTTTCCCGTGCCGCCTTGCGTTGTTCAAATGAACGAAGGTTTTTCGCCAACTGTCCCGCGCCTGTGAATCGTTCCTGCGGATTACCTGCAAAACATTTTTCCAAGTCCTGCCGAAGCAGTGGATCGGCAATCTCCTTTGCCCAGTGGATACATTTGGCAAGGTAAATTCGCCGAAGCAGAAGATGCACTTCGGGAATCGCTGACGATACGAAGAACAGTTTACGGCACTGACCACATTGATGTCTGTAGCGCACTCAACAATTTGGGCAACGCGCTCAACAGGCGCAGGAAATTTGAGGAGGCTGAAGTCGCTATGCGTGAAGCATTGCAGATAAACCGGAGGTTGTTTGGCAATGAAAGTTCCGAGCTTACGGACATACTGACCGAGTTGATTAGTCCTCTCGAAAAGCAGAACAAATTGACCGAAGCTGAAGCGATTGCACGGGAAGCCTACTTAATGCGTAAGAAATTATTGCCACGTAGGCATCCTTACATAGGAGAGTCGCTCGGAAATTTGGCAAACGTGCTGCAACGACAAGGAAAAACTAAAGAAGCGCTATATCTGTATCGCGACGAAATCGTCGAAACTTCAAACCCAACCGCTTCAGTTTTGAATTCATTCGCATGGTTTTTAGCTACCTGCACTGATTCAACGGTCAGGGATGGGCAACGGGCAGTGTCACTTGCAGAAAAAGCAGTCTCAGCAACAAATCGAAAATCACCCTACATTTTGGACACTTTGGCCGCAGCCTATGCTGAAGCTGGCCGATTCACGAATGCAATTAGCACACAAAAAGAAGCAATGGAACTTTTGCACGATGAAGGAATGAAAAAAGATTTCGTATATCGGCTAAAGCTTTACGAATCAAATACTCCGTTTCGTGAGAAGTGATGGTGCACCATTCAGGTTCTCTTCGATCAACTCCTCTGAAACTTTTTGTCCCCAGCAAACTTTGCCGATGCGTTCGGCGAGGACAAATTTGATTTCGCCAGCACGAACCTTTTTGTCGAGCTTCATGGCGGCGAAGAGTTTTTTTCGTTGCGCTGAACTCAATTTGATTTGTGTCGGCAAATCGGCGCGCTCGAACAAACTTTGAATTCTCTCGACGTCGCTCTGTGGCAATCCAAGAACTTTTGCCGAAAGTTTGGCGGCGGCGACTTGGCCGATGGAAATCGCTTCACCGTGCAAAAACTTCCCGTAGCTGGAAATGGCTTCCAGCGCGTGGCCGATGGTGTGGCCGAAATTCAGAATCGCACGCAGGCCGCTTTCCGTTTCATCCTGGCTCACAACGTCAGCTTTGATTTCGCAGCAGCGCGCGACGATTTCTCGCAACGTTTCGGAGGGGCGAGTTACACGAGCCCCTGATTTTTTTGATTTGGGACTCGTGTAACTCGTCCCTCCGATCCCTCCGAGAAGTTTGGGCAACTCCTGCTCCAACCGTGCGAACAATTCTGCGTCGTAAATGATTCCGTATTTGATGACTTCGGCGAGGCCGGCGCGGAATTCTCTTGGCGGCAAAGTTTTCAGCGTGTCCAAGTCGCAAAGCACAAGCTTCGGCTGATGAAATGCGCCGACGAGATTTTTGCCTGCTTTGAGATTCACGCCAACTTTTCCGCCGACGGAGCTGTCCACTTGCGCAAGCAACGTCGTCGGGACTTGGACGAAATCAATTCCGCGCAAATAAGTCGCCGCCACAAATCCCGCGAGGTCGCCAACAACTCCACCGCCAAGAGCGACGATGAAGGATTTCCTTTCGAGCCGATGGGCTGCAAGTTGGTCGTAACAACTTTGGACTGTCGAAAGACTTTTCGCGGTTTCGCCGGCTGGAACTATGATTGAAATCGGTTCAAACCCAGCCGCCCGAAGATTTTTTTCAACGGCTTTGCCGAATCGCGGCGCGACGTTTCGGTCGGAAATAATTGCGCAACGCTGCCCAAGTTTAAGTTTTTTGCATTGCTCGCCCAAACGCGACAACAGCCCTTTACCCACGAGAATCGAATAGCTTCGCTCGGCAAGTTTGACTTTCACAACGCGCATGGGCGAAGGATACGCGGGACGCTTGACTTGGCGAGTGTGAACATGCAGTGTAAGCAGGCTTTATCGCGGGGTGGAGCAGTCCGGTAGCTCGTCAGGCTCATAATCCCGCCTCGGCGGGATCATGGGTTCAAATCCCAGCCCGCAACTTAAAGCGCTTTTGGAACGCGGGGTGGAGCAGTCCGGTAGCTCGTCAGGCTCATAACCTGAAGGTCCTGGGTTCAAATCCCAGCCCCGCAACCAATTTTTACCTGCCTCGGAATATTTCGAAGCAGGTTTTGTTTTGTGGAAACGCTCTACCAAGTTTATGTGCTCCAAAATGCAGAGGGAAAATTCTATGTTGGTTTGAGCGAAAATCCGATTGCCCGATTGGAACAGCATAATACTGGCGTTTCCAATTGGACGCGAAATCGAGGCCAGTGGGATATTGTCTGGAAGAGCAACCATCTCAGTCTCAGCGAAGCGCGGAAACTTGAGAACCACTTGAAGAGACAAAAAGGCGGACAAGGGTTTTACAAAGCCATCGGACTGCAACGCTCGTCAGTCTCATAATCCCGCCTTGGCGGGATCCTGTCACGCAGGGCGGGACCAGCCCCGAAACCAATATGGGAGTTGCGACGGACGGTCGGCTACGGAACCCAGCCGGGCAACGCGGCCGCCTGCTTCACCCACGTCGCCATCCGCGCTTCGTCGAGGTCGCCTTCGTGGATGTCAATCCAGCGCGCATCCTTGCCCGTGCCTCCGGGCGGAACAGGTCGCAGCGACGTGCCTCGGAAGAAGCTCGCCTTGACGTAGTGGGTGAAAACGTGGAACGACAGGAACCAGCCCCGGCCCTCGATGCCGTAAAATGGCGAGTTCCACCTCACGGCCTTGCGCACGTTGGGCACGTTCCGCACGATGAGCGCGTCAAGGCGCTTCCCGATGTCGCGCTTCCAGCCGGGCATCGCCGCGATGTAGGCCTGCACGGGCGCGTCGCCGTCGGCCTTCGCGATTTGCGGGTTGCCGCCGGAAAGGAGTTTCACTGGCTTGGCCCTGGCAACCGGTTTGCGTGACGTGTTTGTGGATTTCATTTTGGCTCGGTTCCCGAAAACAGACGACGGACAACATGGCCCTTACACATCCAAAGGTCGGAAAGCACCACGACGGGAAAGAAAATGAATCGGAAGTAGGGCAGATACTGCACGGTCTTCGACGGCGGCCCACAAATGTAACCGAGCAGCGGCATGGCAAAGAGAATATGAATCGTGCGGAGAATCGAACGCTTGGACGTGCCCTTCATGGTTGATGATTGGTTTTGGTTCTCGGGGTGCGTGAGGAAACGCCAACGACATCAAGTTCAGCGACCGCCGCCGGAAACGCCCGGTCGGCTGCAACAATCGTTGACGAATTATCTGAACCGTCCGACTGCCCTGCGGGGCGGCGACAGCGCCCTGGTTAAGCAGCATCCGCTTCCTTTCTCAGTTCGGTCTTCAAGTCGTCCGGCAAGTCATCCCAGTGCAGATCCATCAGTGCGCCTTGAATGGAATAGAGGTAGTAGCAAGCCGGCACTGTGCGACCGCCGCTCGCTGCGCGTATCCGGCGATACACTCCAACCGCGCCGAGTCGCTGCAAGTCGGCCTTGGAACGAACGCCAACTTCCGCAAGCCGTCGGATGATGGTCGGACCAAGATTGCGAAGACCAATCAGGTCTGAAGGTGCTCGATTCATTTGAGTGACTTGTGTTGCCGCATCACGTCTTTCTCTTATGAATCATAATCTTGTTCCCGTCCGGGTCGCAAATGACGGCAAATCGGCAAATCGGCGTGTCAGTGACGCCCATCGCAAACGGCACACTCTTGGATTGGAGCTGTGAAATTTCGGCGTCGAGGTCGTCCACCTCGAACGCGATGCAAGTGCCGTCCGGCGACGGCTTCCAGAACTCGCCGAAACAGCCGATGCCGAAGGTGCCGTGGCCGATGTCATACTCGACCCACATGCCGCCATCGGCTTCCATGGTGGGCTTGAGGCCGAGGACGCCCTCGTAAAAGGCACGGGCGCGTTTGATGTCTGTGACCGGCGTGCCGGTGAATGCAATTTCGATGACTTTCATATTCGACGTTGGAAGCGAGAGGGCGCGCGATGCCGCCTAACTATTTATTCTTTTAGTAATCTAAGACTAATTGTCGCTGTATTTTTAATATGCGAACAACGGGTTCGTATATCGCATTATTCTTTTCAAGTGTTTCCATCAGGCCCGGCTTATGAAAGCCGCTTTGCGAATTTCCATCAACAACTAAACGGTGACGGGTTGTCCACCCTCCGTCCTGCTTGGGCGGGACTACGGAGGGACGGGGACGTTTAGAGCATTTTCAAAAGACTGTGACCGCAGGTTGAGGGTGCTTTGTTCTCCCTCACCCCGGCCCTCTCCCGCTGGGAGAGGGAGAATTGTTCTACCGCCTCGATGCAAATCGTGTCGCTGTGTTGGCGCAACAGCGGTTCGGAAAATCTGTGGCAGCCAACAGGTGTTCCCTCTCCCAGCGGGAGAGGGTTAGGGTGAGGGAGGGTCGTTTGATCTTCCCAAATGGCTTCGCTTTAACTTAAACCACTCTAACCAAAACGATTTTTCTCGACGATTGAACCGGCACTCGCAAGTTTAGCGGCGTCTCATGAAAAAATTTCTTGCCACGCTGTTTCTCTGCATTACCGGCTTTCCCGCTTTTGCAGATCGCGCGACGATTAAAGCCGGGGCGAATGTCCCCGTTGAAATCACTTTGACGGCGCAGAAGCCGCACTACGACCCGTTCAACACCGTGCAAGTGGATGTGTTGTTCACCGACCCGAACGGCGGGCGGAAACTTGTCCCGGCGTTTTGGGGCGGAGGCAATGTCTGGAAAGTTCGTTACGCGTCGCCGTTGACGGGAAGGCATCGCTGGCAAAGTCAGTGTAACGATGCTTCGGATGAAGGCTTGAATGGCGTGAAAGGAGCGCTTGAAATTTCGGCGTATCGCGGCAGCAATCCGTTGTTCAAGCATGGGCCATTGCAAGTCGCGCCGGACAAACGCCATTTGCAACACGCCGACGGCACGCGGTTTTTCTGGCTCGGCGACACCTGGTGGATGGGATTGTGCCATCGGCTGCATTGGCCGGATGAGTTCCACCAACTCGCCGCCGACCGGAAGGAGAAAGGGTTCAATGTCATTCAGATTGTCGCGGGCTTGTATCCAGACATGCCTCCGTTCGATCCGCGCGGCGCGAACGAGGCCGGGTTTCCGTGGGAAACAAATTACACGAGCATTCGTCCGCAATACTTCGACGCGGCGGACATGCGACTGCATTATCTCATCGAGCAAGGTTTCACGCCGTGCATCGTCGGCGCGTGGGGCTATTTCCTGCCGATGATGGGCGAGCAACGGGCGAAGCAGCATTGGCGCGAACTCATCGCGCGATACGGCGCGTGGCCAGTCGTGTGGTGCGTGGCGGGCGAAGCCAATCTGCCGTGGTATCTGGCAAAAGGTTTTCCCTACCTGGAGACCAACCAGGTTAGCGGGTGGACGGAAGTGGCGCGTTACGTCCGCGCGACCGATCCGTTTCACCGGTTGGTGACAATTCATCCGACCGGACTCGGCAAACAAAACGCCCGCAACTCCATCGGTGACGATTCGCTGCTCGACTTCGACTTTCTGCAAACCGCCCACGGCCAGAGCGAAGCGGTGCAGTCCACTTTGAAGGTTTTCACCAACGCCTACCAGACCGCGCCGCCCATGCCGGTGGTCAACAGCGAGGCGAGTTACGAAATGTTGAGCGACCGAATCATCGCGCGCTGGCCGCGGGCGTTCTTCTGGCTTTGCATGATCAACGGCGCTGCTGGTCACACTTACGGGGCGAACGGCATCTGGCAATGCAACCGCCCCGGCCAACCGCATGGTAACTCGCCCACCGGCGGCAATTACGGCGCGCTGCCGTGGAACGAAGCGATGCATCTGCCCGGCTCGCGGCAGTTCGGCGACGCAAAAAAATTCCTGGAACGGTTTCCCTGGCAACGCTGCGTGCCGCTGCCCGAAACAGTCGCCTGGACCGGCACGCGCACGAACCAGTGGGGCGACTGGATTTGGTTTCCCGAAGGTGATCCGCGCGAGAATGCGCCCGTGGCGGCGCGGTTCTTTCGCCGCGCGTTTGACTTGAGCGGGAAAGGAAAACCGCAAGCCGCGACGTTGCGCATCGCTGCCGACGACCGGGCGACGGTCTGGTTGAACGGAAAAAAACTCGGCGTCGCGACCAACCACAAGGCGGCGGAGGAGTTTGAGGTCACAAGTTTGCTGCGCCGGCGCGGCAACGTCCTTGCGGTGGAGGCCGAGAATCTGCCGCGCGCGGGCAACACGAACCCCGCCGCCCTCATGGCGATTTTGGAAATCCAGTTCAGCGGCGGTGAAAGCCAGACGCTCGTTTCAGATTCCGAATGGCGCGCGTCGCAACTAACCGCACATCACTGGCAAGAGCGTGGGTTTGATGATTCCAAGTGGCCGAGGGCGAAGCTGGTGGCCGCTTACGGTGAGAAGCCGTGGGGACGATCCACCGATGAAGCGCCCGAAGCCACGTCACCCTACGCGATGGGAATTGCTGACAAACTGCGAATCATCTACGCCATCGCTCCACGTCCGTTGGCCGTGAACGCGCTGCGCCCGCAAACCCGTTACCGCCTGACGTCTTTCAATCCAGTGACCGGGCAAATCCGGCCTGCAACACCTGTGACCACTGACGCGCGCGGCGAGTTGAATCTTCCCGCTCCCGCGCACCACCACGACTGGGTCGTGGCGCTGGAACTCGACCGCCCGGAAGCGGGCCACCCACACCGGTGAGATGTTCAGTGGAGGTTTGGCCATTGCAGAACTTTTGGATTGCCTGCGTAAAAGTTCTCTTGTTAGCGTTCGTGGACTTTCAAAATATATGAGTGCTCAAGCCAGCAATAACTTTCCCAAACTTCACAACGCCATGTGGCCTGGCCTCGTCGGCAAAGGCTCGCCGGGCGCGGAGCCGTGCATTGAACTCGACACGATGCTTGACCTCACTGCGAAGGCCGAGGTGAACGGCGTCAAGTTCGACGGCGTGGATTTGTTTCTCTACGACCCGCACACGAGCATTGACGCCAGCGACGACGATTTGAAAAAACTCGCCGATAAAATTCGCGCGAAAGACTTTGTGGTCGGCTCGGTCGTTGCGCCGGTGTGGTTTGACGGCTCGGCGATGGGCGATGAAACGAAACGGAAGAATTGGCTCACCGCCGTCCGCAAGGCTTGCGGCATCGCGAAAAAGTTGCGCGAGCTTGGCATCCGGCCTTACGGCATCGTGCGGATTGATTCCGCCGCGCCCGTGACGGAGTGGGACAAGGATCCCAAGGGCAACACCAAACTCATCGCAAAAAGTTTCAAGGAGGCGGGGAAGATCGCCAAAGACCACGGCGAGCGGCTCGCCGCCGAAGGCGAGATTTGCTGGGGCGCGATGCACAGTTGGAAATACATGATTCAACTGCTCGAAGAAGTCGGCCAGCCGAAGCTCGTCGGTTTTCAGGCGGACATGGCGCACACGCTTCTTTACACGCTCGGCTACAACGCGCCGGAACATCGCATCGTGCCCAAAGATTTCCGCTGGCAGCCGGATGAATTTCACGCCGCGATGAAAAAGCTGACGAAGGCGCTGCGTCCCTGGACGATTGATTTTCACGTTGCGCAAAACGACGCGACCGTTCGCGGCAGCGGCACGCACGACAAGACCGGCAAGCATTGCATGGCCACCGACCCGAACGGCAAGTTGAACATCGCGCGCGACAGCGGCTACTGGCTGCGCGACGACAAAGGCAAAGTCACGAAAAAGTTCAAGCACATCTGCTGGGACGGCTGCATGTTCCCGAACGACGTGATGATGAAGCAGGAAACCTGGAACAATATTCTCGCTTCAATGATTCAGGTGCGCGAGAACCACGGATGGAACGAGTAATTGGAAAAAATTAAACGGAGAATAAAATCATGGCTTGCTTGAATGGAAAAGTGGCGGTGATCACCGGCGCGGGCAACGGCATCGGGCGGTCGCACGCGCATTTGTTCGCCAAGGAAGGTGCCAGGGTGGTGGTCAATGATCTGGGTTGCAATCGCGACGGCACGGGTCAGAGCAACGCGGCTGAACTTGTCGTCAAAGAAATCAAGGCGATGGGCGGCGAGGCAGTCGCGAACGGCGAAGCGGTTGGAACGATGGAAGCGGGCGAGCGCATCGTGAAGGCGGCGCTCGAAGCGTTTGGACGAATTGACGTGCTGGTCAACAACGCCGGCATTTTGCGCGACCGCACCATCCTCAACATGAGCGAGGCCGAGTGGGACAGCGTCATCCAAGTTCATCTGAAGGGAACGTTCGCCTGTCTGAAAGCGGCGGCAGCGGCGATGAAGAACCAGGGCGCGGGCGGTCGGATCATCAACACCTCATCCACCACCGGCCTGCTCGGAAACTTTGGCCAGGCCAATTACGGCGCGGCCAAGGTGGGCATTCATTCGTTGACTCGCATTGCCGCGCTGGAACTGGCGAAACACAAAATCACCGTCAATGCCATTGCCCCGATGGCGCTGACGCGCATGATGGCGGATTTGCCACAGGTGAAAGCCACATACACCGTCGAGACCATGGGGCCTCAATTCATTTCGCCGTTGGTCGTGTGGCTGGCTTCTGACGCGGCGGCGCAAGTCACCGGGCAGACGTTCGGCGTCGAGGGCAACCATCTCTTTGCCTACAGAATGATGACCAGCCACGGCGCGACAAAGGTTGGAACAACCGAGCCGTGGACGGTGGAGGAGATCGGTCCGGCAATGCAGCAGATTCTGAATTGGTGATTGGCTGCATCGCGCTGACAAGCAATTGGTAAATTTTAAATTTTATTTGAACTGAAGCGCGGTATAGTTGGTCAAGTCTGTATGAGAATTTTGAAGCTGTCCGCTGCCATTGTAATTTGTCTGCTGTCAGTCCAGCCGCTTTTGCGCAGTTCGCCAAGCCTCGACCTCGCGCGCCAGTTGAACCAGGCATTCGTCGAAGTCGCTGAAAAAGTTTCGCCTGCGGTCGTGGTCATCAACGTCGTGCAGAAGCCGCAAAAATCCGGGGAAGAGGACACGAAATTTTGGGACTCGATGCCGCGCGAGTTCCGCCGCTACTTTCATCATCCCGGCGACGATTCGAACATGCCGCCGCCGCGAGGTCAGGGTTCGGGAGTCATCATCCGCAAAGACGGTTACATTTTGACGAACGGTCACGTCGTCGAGGACGCGGAGAAAATCGAGGTGCGTTTGCAGGACGGACGCACGTTCAAGGCAACCGTGCGCGGCACGGACTCGCGGTCGGATGTAGCTGTCATCAAAATTGACGCGGAAGATTTGCCGGTCGCCACGCTCGCGGATTCGTCAAAGACTCGTGTCGGGGAATTTGCCATCGCCATCGGCGCCCCATTTAACCTCGATTACAGTGTCACGTTCGGCCACATCAGCGCCAAAGGGCGCTCCGGCGTGTTTTACGATCCGAATGCGGACCAGGATTTCATCCAGACCGACGCAAACATCAATCCCGGCAACAGCGGCGGCCCGCTCGTGAACATCAACGGCGAAGTCATCGGCATCAACACGCTTATTCGCGGGATGCGCACGGGCATCGGTTTTGCCGTGCCGAGCAATCGCGTCAAGGAAGTGGCCGAGAAACTCATCAGCGACGGAAAATTCACCCGCGCGTGGCTCGGCATCGGCATCGCGTCGCTGAATGAATTGACGGATTACCGTGATTTCGCCGCCGGAGTCAAAGACGGCGTGGTCGTCACCGCAAAAATGCCGGATGGCCCCGCGTGGAAATCCGATCTGAAGCCGAGCGATGTCATCGTTGCAGTGGATGGCCGGAGTGTCGCGACCGTGCAACAGTTGCGCGATGAGATCCGCGGCAAAAAAATCGGCTCGGACGTGGTGCTGAATGTTTTCCGCGACGGGAAAAATTTGAACGTGAAAGTCCAGCCTGGCGAATGGGTCGAGAAAACAGAAACCGAAACCCCTGTTCTCGAAGCAAAGCACGTCGCGCCGAAGCAAACCGCGACGAACTATTTTGGACTGACAGTTCAAAAGCTGACCCGTGAACTTGCCGAACAGTTCGACGTGGATTTCATCAGCGGCGTCATTGTGACGGCGGTTGAAAAAAACAGCCTCGCCGAGCGCGAGGGAATCAAGCCCGGCGACGTGATCACGGAAATCAATCATCGCGAAGTCAAAGACCCGAGACAATTTCGCGAAGCTATCAAGTCCGCCGATTTCAAAAAAGGCGTCATCTTCAATCTCATCAATTCAAAATCCAGCCGGTTTGAAATTCTCAAGGATGGGAAGGAATAGGCAGCCGACTCACGGAAAAAGTTTGAGGCGGTAGAAGCGGTTGACGGACATCGTGACGTTGGTGTCGAGTAAGGTTGCTTCCTGCCCATTGCCAATAATATTTGTGCCAAGCAGATTGCTCCAACTGCCAGAGCTTAAGTCCGGCGAATGCTCCACGGAATAATTCTGATTGGAAAATGTGGAGAAACGAAGCAACGGCTTTTCGTTCGTCAGTTCTATGGAAATTTTTGGGGCGATGATGCCTTCGCGGAACCAAAAATCGTATTCCGGATAAGCTGTTCCCTGATAAATGACCGTTCCGCCAGAATAATTGTAAGCACCACGAGCCATTCCTAAATTATTACGGTTAACGATGGGTCGGAAAGAATATTGATCGCCCGCATTGATAGGAATCGGATTAGTAAAAATAAAATTTATCATTCCTACAAACAAGCCACTAGGTATTAAGACAGGTGCCGTAGAACCCAAAAAAAGACCATTTGTCGCGCCAGCATACAGATCTAGGTAGATGGTCGTTTGAGAAGTGTCTCCTCCAATTCCATTATAAATGAAAAGGCGTATAAACCCGACAACAGGAAGAGCGGGTGTGAAGGACTGGCCGAGCGTGGGCTGAATTTGAGTTCCACCCTCTAAAATATGGTTTTCATCAGAGGATTGTTGGTCGTAAACAAAGTTAGTCTGCCCGTGAAGAGGAGCGCATAGAAGAAACACCGTGAAAAGAATGGAAACGTTTTCAATTTTCATAACGGCAAACAACTCATTGCAATGCGCATACCAACCAAGATTTCATAGAAAATCTCAATTACAAGAGTCGTATCACGGGTCTTCTTCGTAAGCGTCACGCGGAGCACCTCTATTCTGTGAAGTCGTAAGTGTCGTAGCA
>CAYMCQ010000060.1:0-25643 GCA_964389025.1 uncultured Verrucomicrobiota bacterium | reverse complement strand
ACCGTGACCGAAAACAGTTCAGACAAAAATTACCCGGTTTTGCAGCAGCCTGCTAATGCCCGCCAACCGCGGCAAGCAACGCGGTAATCAGGAATAGATGGCCAAGTCGGCGAAACACGGGGCGAATTCTAATCAAAGAGATGCGCACGTCGAGTAGCGTCGTCTGCAAACCCGGGGCGAGTCCTCAACGCGTTTTTTCGGGCCATAGCTTCTCGATTTTAGGTCGCCGTTACAAACTCCGTCTCAAGAGCTTAAAAAAGCAAGCGCGCCAGCAAAGCGCATGGTATGCTTGGGCGAAATTTTTTGAGACGGTCGCGATTTATCTATTCAAAATTGGCAAAGGCGTTTAATTAAAGACTCAGATCACCGCCGTCAGAAAGGAACCATCTTTGGAAGTCCAAAAATCCATTTTCAAGAAGACTGGAATTTTTGTGTTGTTGCTCGGGCGCGTGACAATGTTTGCAGCGGCTGACGGCGAACAAAATACTGGTTTCAAACTTGGGACTCCTGCGCCCGACCGCGTGGCCGAAGCTTCATTTTTACGATCGTCAACGGACATTTCGGCGTGGCGCAGTCCCGCAAGCCGGATGTTTTCCCTCCCGATGCAGTTCGAGGCGAACGCAGGACAAACAGCCGATCAAGTCAAATTTCTTTCTCGCGGCCCGGGCTACACTCTTTTCCTGACACCGACCCAGGCAATTCTTTCATTGCGTTCAGGCGGCAAGGAAGTTCGCGGGGCTTCCGTGGCTGCATTGCGAATGTCTCTGGTGGACGCGAATCCCCAACCGCAGGGCGAAGGGCTGGATGAACTGCCCGGCACGGTCAATTATTTTCTCGGTGCCGACCCCAAGCAATGGCGCGCCGGCATCCGCACGTTTGGAAAAATAAAATTCTCGGAGGTCTATCCCGGCGTGGATCTCGTTTACTACGGCAACCAAAGGCAGGTCGAGTATGATTTCATCGTCGCTGCGAATGCCGACCCCAATCGCATCGCGCTCCAGTTTTCCGGGGCAGAGCGGCTGGAGGTTGATGAGCAAGGCGGCCTTATCGCGCACGTCGTCGGCGGCACGGTGCGATGGCACAAACCTTTTGCTTATCAAAACACGGAAACAGGCCGGCAGGAAATCGCCGCGAACTTTGTCCTGAAAAAGAGCGGGCAAGTCGTTTTCCAAATTGCAGCGTATGACACGAGCAGACCATTGATCATTGATCCGGTTCTCGTTTACGCCACTTACCTGGGCGGCGGCGGCGCTGATTATGTCAGCGGCGTTGGCATTGATTCGGGCGGAGGAGTGTATGTCATGGGCGACACCAGTTCGCTCAACTTTCCGACGACGAATGCGTTCAGACCTGCGCCGCCTGGATCAAACGACGTGTTCGTGGCGAAATTCAATTCCAATGGCACCGCGCTGATTTATTCCACCTACCTCGGCGGCAGCGCAAACGATTACGCCGGAGGCATAGCCGTGGACGCCAGCGGCAACGCCTACCTCGCCGGCCAGACCGGCTCGGCCAACTTCCCAACATTAAACGCGTTCAAAACCTCCAGGTCCGGCGGCTTCGACACATTCGTGACAAAACTCGGCCCCGACGGAACGAACCTGCTTTATTCGACTTACCTCGGCGGAACCGACGACGACAGCGCCAATGCCATTGCCGTGGACTCGAGCGGCAATGCATATTTTGCAGGCGACACTTATTCCATTGGGACTGGAGCCAGCAGCACCAGGTTTCCATCCACACAAGGCGCTTATCAGGCAAACAACGCAGGCGGACGTGATGCGTTCGTGGCGAAGATCAACACTGCCTCTTCCGGTTCTGCGTCCCTCGTCTATTGCACTTTCCTGGGCGGCGATTCCGAGGACAAAGCCAACGCCATCACGATTGACACCAGCGGCAATGCCTATGTCATTGGCGTGGTCGCTTCGTTCCCGACTTATCCGGATCCGCCATCTTCAAGTTTTCCGATCCAGAATGCTTTTCAATCCAGTTTTAACCGCGGCAGCACCGATCCGCTGGCCGGAAGCACGGATGGTTTTCTGACGAAACTCAACCCCGCCGGAAACAGCTTGGTTTTTTCCACCTTCCTCGGCGGCCAGATTGACGACTCGGTCTTGGGCGTGGCGTTGGATCCTGCCGGCAGGATTTGCGTCATCGGTGAAACCAGCTCCAAGGACTTTCCAGTCACCAACGCCATCCAGTCAGTCATCGGCGGCGCCGGCGGCAGCTTTCCCCCGCCCGACGCGTTCATCGCGCAATTCCAGACCAACGGCGCGAGCCTTCGTTATTCCACTTATCTTGGCGGCGCAGGCTACGAATCCGGCTTTTTCTTTTATCGCTCTGGCATAGCGGTGGATGGCTTTGGGGACATCTACGTCACAGGCGAAACCGCCTCGTCAAATTTTCCATTGACCCTCGGGGCCGATCAGACCAACCGCGCCGGCTACAGCGACGCGTTTGTCGCGAAGATAAATCCCGCCGTGCCGGGTCCAGCATCGCTGATTTACTCCACGCTGCTGGGCGGCGACCAGGACGAGCGCGGCACCGGCATCGCCGTGGACACCAACGGCAATTTCTACGTTGCCGGGCACACCGCCTCCACGTCCGGTTTTCCGGTCACGCCCAGCGTGTTTCGCAGCACGAACAGCGGCGGGCTTTACGACGCGTTCGCCGCCGAATACAGTTCGCCGCCTGATCTTTCAGTCACGATTGCTGCTTCAATCGAGCCGGTCATCGTTGGAAGCAACATCACCTGCACCATCCAGGTGAATAACAATGGCCGCTCCACCTTCAACACCGTCACCAACGCCGTCCAACTGCCGCCAAACGTCCAAATCATCTCCGTCACCTCGACAAAAGGCGACTGGACCACCAACGGCACACAGCTCCTTTTCAACCTCGGCTCGCTCACGAACAATGCGAGCGTCCTTCACACCATCGTTCTCCAGCCTCTGACGCCGGTTTCGCTCACCAACGCCGTGACTATTACTTCTACGGATGCGGAGCCGAACACCGCGAACAACTTCGCCAAAGTCATCTCCACCGTTCGCGGCATCGCCGACCTCGCGCTCACGGCTTCGGCCGCGCCGAATCCCGTTTTTGTCAGCAGCAATCTGGTTTACACCATCGCCATTACCAACACTGGCCCGTGGCCAGCCACCTCCATGGTCGTGACCGATTCACTGCCTGCCGCCGTGAAATTTGTCTCCGCAGCCTTGACACAGGGAAGTTCTAGCAACAGTGGCAATGTCGTTACATGGAACCTGGGAAGCCTCGCGGCCGGCGCCGGCGCGCTGGCCACCATCACCACCGTTGCCATGACGAACGGCACAGCCACCGCCAATTCCGGAGTGCGGGCCTACGAACTGGATCCCATTTCAACGAATAACACCGCCTCCACGGTCGTTACGATTTCGCCACTCGCCGATTTGGTGTTGAAAAAAACCGTTTCTACCAACTCCACGTTTGCTGGCGCCAATTTGATCTACACACTTTTAGTCACCAATCGGGGTCCATCCACCGCCACCGACGTCGTGGCCACCGACACACTGCCCGCCGGGGCAAATTACGTTTCCGCCACGACAAGCCAGGGAAGCGCCACCCAAACAAACGGAATCGTCACCTGCACCCTCGGAACTCTGGCCAGCAACGCGAACGCCACCGTCACCATCACCGTTACTCCGGTCGCAACAGGTTCACTGACCAATACCGCCAGCGTCACCTCTGCAATGGTTGATCCGACCTCCACGAACAACTCCTCGTCCGCCGTCACGACCGTTGCCGCCGGAGCGAACTTGGTGGTGAGCAAAAAAGCTTCGACAAATTCCGTTTATGCCGGGGCCAGTTTGATCTACACCATCTTTGTCACCAACCGGGGGCCGTCAACCGCAACAGGCGTTCTCCTCACAGACCCGCTGCCCGCCACCACGCAATTCATTTCCGCCCAAACCACCCAGGGCACTTCCACCACCAATGGCGCGGGCACTTTGCTCACCTGCGACATAGGCACCCTCGCTAGCAACGCCATCGCACAGGTGACCCTCACAGTGCGCCCCGTCGGCGCAGGCTCGATCACCAACACCGCCAGCGCAAGTTCCGCCATCACAGACATCACACCTTCGAACAACACCGCCTCCGTCGTCACCACCGTCAATCCCGCAGCCGAATTGTCCGTCGTGCAAAACGCCTCGCCGAACCCGGTTTTCATCACCAGCAACGTCACCTTCACCGTCGTCGTAAAAAACAACGGCCCCTCCCTCGCCACCAGCGTTGTGCTGACAAACCGGCTCGTGCCCGCAACGAATTTTGTCTCCGCCCAGACCTCGCAAGGCTCGATTACTCCGGCAACCAATGGCGAAACGGCCGTGCTCACCTGCAACTTGGGAAGCCTCGCCAGCAACGCCACTGCCACGGTCACGATTGTGGCCAATTCCAGTGTGGGCGGCTGGATTACGAACACCGCCAACGTCATCTCCGCGCTGGCCGACATCGTCTCCTCGAACAACTCCGCATCCGCCGTCGTCTCAGTCGTTGATTCCTCCACCGATTTGGCCGTCAGCAAAACCGCTTCCACGAATTCTGTCTTCATAGGAACCGATCTCACCTACACCATTACAATCACCAATAGCGGGCCATTGACGGCCACCAACACTGTCCTCACCGATCCGCTTCCTCCAAGAGTAAATTTTGTTTCCGCGCAGACCACTCAGGGCAATTGCATCCAGAGCACCAATGGGGCGGTCGTGACAGTCGTATGCGGTGTGGGAGACCTCTCGACCGGAGCCACCGCCACAGTGACCGTCACCGTTCGTCCCGTCGTCACAGGCTCCATCACAAACACAGCGACGGTGAATTCTGCGCTGGTTGATTTGCTCCTGTCCGACAACTCGGCATCAGTGGTCACCACGGTCAATCCCGCCGCCGATTTGGCCGTCAGTAAAAGTGTTTCCACCAATTCCGCTTTTGCCGGAAACAACTTGACCTACACCATCGTTGTCGCCAATCAGGGACCATCAACGGCTGCGGGCGTTCTGCTCACCGATCTGCTGCCGGCGGAAACAACTTTCGTTGCCGCTCAATCCACCCAGGGGAACTGCTCGCAGACGAACGGAGTCGTCACCTGCGACCTCGGCAGCATCGCCAACAATGCGTCTGCTACGGTGACAGTCACCGTCAATGCGGTCATTCCAGGTTCCGTCACGAACACCGCCACCGTCGTCTCCGCCACGGCGGACCTCGTGTCATCCAACAACGCCGCTTCAGTGGTTGCGACGATAGTGCCTGTCGCGGATGTGTCCGTTTCCAAAACCGCGTCTCCGAACCCCGTTTTGTTGACGAGCAACATCACCTTCACCGTCGTCGTGACAAATGCAGGCCCTTCGCTCGCAACCAGCGTGGTCGTGACGGATACGCTGCCGGCAGGAACAACATTTGTTTCCGCCCAATCCACTCAGGGCAACTGCACGGAGACAAACGGCGTGGTCACTTGCGACGTCGGCGACCTGGACAGCAATACAGTGGTCACGCTGACGATTACCGTGACCGCGACCACCGAAGGCTCCATCACGAACACCGCGAGCGCGACTTCGTCCCGGCCTGATTTGAATTTGGACAACAACTCCGCGTCCGCAGTCGCGGTGGTCAACCCCATTGCCGACCTGGCCGTGAGCAAAACTGTTTCGACGAACTCGGTTCCAATCGGCAGCAGCCTGACCTACACGGTCGTAGTCACCAATCGCGGCCCTTCAACGGTCACCAATGTTGTGCTCACGGATGCGCTGCCGCCCGGGGTCGCTTTTGTTTCAGCCCAAACATCGCAGGGCAATAACAGCCACTTGAACAACGTTGTCACATGCCAGTTCGGAGCGTTGGTGAGCAACGCCACTGCCAGCGTGACGATCAACGTGACCACAACCGCAGTTGGCCCGGCCACGAACAGCGCAAGCGTGGTTTCGGAAGTGACCGACTTCTTTTTGGCAAACAATTCTGCCTTGGTCATCGCCACCGTGAACCCCGTGGCGGATTTGAGCGTGAGCAAAACGGTTTCCACCAACGTTGTTGTGCTTGGGAGCAACGTCGTTTACACCGTCATCGTCACGAACCAGGGTCCGTCTGCGGCGACCTCAGTTGTGCTCACTGACGCCCTGCCAGCGACTTTGACCTTCATTTCCGCCGAGACAACCGCCGGATCCTTGCAGACGGCCACCAATGGCGAGGGTCAGGTGATTGTGAGCGCTGAACTGGGAACAATGGACTCGCAGACCGGAGCCACGCTGACGATCACCGCCAACGCGGGCATCGCCGGCCCGATCACAAATATTGCCGACGTCACGTCCGTTGTCAGCGACCCTGTCAGCGCGAACAACTCTGATTTCGCCGCCGCATCAGTCATCATTCCAAGTGAGCCGTTGGCGGATGTGGTGGTCGGGAAAGCGGCCTCGACGAACACGATTTTGGTTGGGAGCAATTTGACATTCACCATTTCGGCAACGAATCACGGGCCGCAGCCGGCAGAAAATGTGGTGGTGACGGACCTGTTGCCGCCGCAATTTCAATATTTGTCCGCAACGACATCGCAAGGCAGTTTCAGTGAGACGAACGGCGTGGTGACGTTCAACCTGGGGACTCTGGCCAAGGATGCGGCTGCGATGATGACGGTTGACGTGAAGGCAGTGAGTGACGGAGAGGGGACGAACACGGCGGGCGTCAGTTCGACAACGACCGATCCGGCGCCGGACAACAATGCGGCTTCGAGCCTCACGACGGTCATTCCTATCGCGGACTTGGCCATGAGCAAAAACGTTTCCACGAACTTGGTTCTGATTGGCGGCAGCCTGACCTACACCATCGTTGTCACCAATCGCGGGCCGTCGTCCGCCACGGGAGTTGTGCTGACCGATCTGCTGCCGCAGGGCGTGGCGTTTGCGGGCGCGCAAACCAGCCAGGGAAATTACAGCGAATCAAATGGCGTCGTGGTTTGCGCGTTTGGAGCGCTGGCAAGCAACGCCACAGCGACGGTGACAATCACCGTCGGCGCGATCAGTGAAGGCAGCGTGACCAACAGCGCCAGCGCCACATCGGACGTGGTTGATTTTACGCCGGCCAACAATTCCGCAGCAGCAGTAGCCACGGTTGCTCCGGCGGCGGATTTGAGTTTGAGCAAGAGGGCTTCAACCAATGCAGTGGTGGCGGGCAGCAATTTGGTTTACACCATCATCGTCTCCAATCAAGGCCCGTCATCGGCCAGTTCGGTGACGGTCACGGACACATTGCCGGCCACTTTGACATTCGTTTCCGCAGAGACGACGCAGGGAAACTTTCAACTCTCAACCAACAACTCTCAACAGGTTCTGAGCTTCGATCTCGGAAGTTTGAATCCAAACACGAACGCAACATTGACGATCACGGCGCAATCGAGTTCCGACTCGGGAGGGACATCCGTGACAAACATCGCCAGCGCCGGTTCGGGCACTGGCGATTCGAACGTCGGCAACAATAACGCAGCGGTTGTGGTGTCGGTGATTACGCCAGTCGATCCGTTGGCGGATTTGGTGGTCGGCAAAGTCGCTTCGACAAACACGATTTTGGTAGGGAGCAACCTGACCTTCACGATTTCGGCAACGAATCACGGGCCACAACCGGCAGAGAACGTGGTGGTGACGGATCCGTTGCCGGCGCAATTCGCATTTTTGTCCGCGACGGCGTCGCAAGGCAGTTTCAGTGAAACCAATGGCGTGGTGACGTTCAATCTCGGGACTCTGGCAAGCAATGAGACAGCGACGGTGACGGTTGACGTGAAGGCCGTGGGCGATGGCATGGTGGCGAATACGGCGGGCGTCAGTTCGACGACGACGGATCCGGTGCTGGCTAATAATTCAGCGTCAAGCCTCACGACCGTCATTCCCATTGCCGATCTTGCGTTGAGCAAACGGGCGTCAACGAACTTTGTTTTGCGAGGAGCCGAACTGGTTTACACCATCGTCGTCACGAATCGCGGGCCTTCGACGGCCACGGGAACCATGCTGACGGATCCGCTGCCAGCGGGCGTGGCGTTCGTGTCCGCGCAAACCAGCCAGGGAAATTACACTGAATCCAACGGCGTCGTGGTTTGCGCGTTTGGAGCGCTGGCAAGCAACGCCACAGCGACGGTGACAATCACCGTCGGCGCGATCAGTGAAGGCAGCGTGACCAACAGCGCCAGCGCCACATCGGACGTGGTTGATTTTACGCCGGCCAACAATTCCGCAGCAGCAGTAGCCACGGTTGCTCCGGCGGCGGATTTGAGTTTGAGCAAGAGGGCTTCAACCAATGCAGTGGTGGCGGGCAGCAATTTGGTTTACACCATCATCGTCACCAATCAAGGTCCTTCGTTGGCCAGCTCGGTGACGGTCACGGACGCATTGCCGGCAAGTCTGACCTTCGTCTCAGCCGGAACAACGCAGGGCAGTTTTCAACTTTCGACCAACAATTCTCGACAGGTTGTGACCTTTGACCTCGGGAGTTTGAGCGCGAGCGCGAGCGCGACGTTGACGATCGCGGCGCAAACCAGTCCTGGCTCAGGCGGAACGACTTTGACGAACAGCGCCAGCGCCAGTTCTGGCACGAGCGACCCGAATCCCGGCAACAACAGCGCGGCGGTTTTGGTGTCTGCGATTACGCCAAGCCCTCCACTGTCAGATTTGGTGGTCGGGAAAGTGGCGTCCACGAACATGGTTTTGGTGGGAAGCAATTTGACGTTCACCATCTTCGCCACCAACCGGGGTCCGGAGACTGCGCCCAGCGTGGTCGTTACGGACCCGCTGCCGCCGCAATGCGCATTTGTGTCCGCGACAGCGTCGCAAGGCGGTTTCAGTGAAAGCAACGGCGTGGTGACGTTCACTCTCGGCACGCTGACCAACGGCGCAACGGCGGTGTTGACGGTTGACGTGAAGGCGGTGAACGACGGCGTGGTGACGAACACGGCGGGCATCAGTTCGGTGGCGACCGACCCGGTGCTGGACAACAATGCGGCATCGGCCATGACGACGGTGATTCCCATTGCCGACCTCGTGTTGAGCAAGCAGGCGTCAACCAATGCTGTTTTCAGGGGAGGCGAATTGATTTACACAATCAGCGTCACCAATCGCGGCCCGTCGTCCGCCACGGGAGTCGTGCTGACGGATGCGCTGCCGCCGGGCGTGGCGTTTGTGTCCGCGCAAACCAGCCAGGGAAATTACACTGAATCCAACGGCGTCGTGGTTTGCGCGCTGGGAGCTTTGGCAAGCAACGCCACCGCCACAGCGACCATCACCGTCAGCGCCGTCAGCGATGGAGCCATCACGAACAGCGCCGTTGTGACCTCCACCGTGATTGACTTCACCTCGGCCAACAATTCCGCTTCCGTTGTCACCACAGTCAATCCCGTCGCCGACTTGTCCCTCTCCAAGACGGTGTCCAGCAGTAGCCCGTTCGTTTCGAGCAACGTCACCTTCACCATCATCGTGACGAATCGCGGACCCTCGCCCGCCGGCGACATCGTGGTCACGGATTCGCTGCCAGGCGGTTTTGCGTTCTTCTCCGCTCAGACGACGCAAGGTGGCTTCACCGAAACAAACGGGCTGGTCACTGGAACCCTCGGCACAATCGCCAGCAACGCCACGGCCACGCTCACCATCACGGCCACTGCGACCACCAACGGAACGTTCACGAACACGGCGAGCGTCACGTCCGGCGTGACAGATTTCGCTTCGGCCAACAACTCAGCGTCCGCCGTGACGACGAATGTTCCTCTGGCGGACTTGCAATTGAGCAAGACTGTTGCAACGAACATGGTCTTTGCGAGCAGCAACCTGGTTTACACTGTCACGGTCCTCAATCGCGGCCCTTCGACGGCGAACGGTATCGTGATAACCGACCCGTTGCCGCCGGGCGCGAATTTTGTTTCCGCACAATCGAGCCAGGGAAGTTCCAGCCAGACGAACGGAGTCGTCACGTGCGCCGTTGGCGATCTCGCCATCAACGCGAGCGCTGCGGTCACGATCACGATCAACTCGACGTCGCCCGGACTGATCGTCAACACGGTCAGCGCCACTTCCGCCGTCGTTGACCCTGTTTCGGACAACAACGCCGCCTTTGCCAATGCGACCGTCGTGGCGGCTGCCGACCTGTCCGTCACAAAAACCGGTTCGCCGCAGTCTGTGTTCGCCGGCAGCAATGTCATGTTCACAGTCATCGTCACGAACCATGGCATTTCCCCAGCGACGGGAATCGTCCTCACGGATTCGTTGCCGCCCACGTTTGGGCTGCTGTCAGTCGGGACGGCGCAGGGTTCCTGCACGGAGTCCAACGGAGTCATCACCTGCAACCTGGATGATTTGGCCAGCGGCGGCAGTGCGACGATTACGGTTCTTGTGAATGCGACAGTGGATGGCGTGTTCACGAATTTTGCTGCGGTGACGGCGGTGGAAACAGACCTGGACATGAACAACAATTCCGCCTCTGCGTCAACCACAGTCATTCCAGTCGCGGATCTGGCGTTGAGCAAGCAGGCATCCACCAACGCTGTTTTCAGGGGAGGCGAACTGACTTACACAGTTACAGTGACCAATCGCGGACCTTCGGTGGCGACCAACATCGCGCTGACGGATGCGCTGCCGCCCGGCGTGGCGTTTGTGTCCGCGCAAACCACGCAGGGCAATTACAACCAGACAAACAACGTGGTGACGTGCATGCTCGGCAGCCTTTCAAGCAATGCCACGGCCACGGTCACCATCACCGTCAGCGTCGTCGGCGATGAAGCCATCACCAACACCGCCAGCGTCACATCAGGCATCATTGACTTGGACACGGCCAACAATTCCGCCTCCGCTGTCACCGCGGTAAATCCTGTTGCCGACCTGTCCCTCTCCAAGACTGTGTCCAGCGGCAGCCCGTTCGTTTCGAGCAACGTCACCTTCACCATCATCGTGACCAATCGCGGCCCCTCGCCGGCCAGCGGCGTGGTGATAACAGACCCGTTGCCGGACGGCTTTGCGTTCGTCTCGGCGGGGACAAGTCAGGGCGGTTTCACCCAGACAAACGGACTGGTCACCGGCACCCTTGGCACAATCGCCAGCAACGCCACGGCCACGTTGACCATCACGGCCACGGCGATCACCAACGGAACGTTCACGAACACGGCGAATGTTACATCCGGCGTGACCGACTTCGCTTCAGCCAACAACTCGGCGTCTGTCGTGGTCACAAACGTTTCTCTGGCCGACCTGTCCCTCTCCAAGACTGTGTCCAGCGGCAGCCCGTTCGTTTCGAGCAACGTCACCTTCACCATCATCGTGACCAATCGCGGCCCCTCGCCGGCCAGCGGCGTGGTGATAACAGACCCGTTGCCGGACGGCTTTGCGTTCGTCTCGGCGGGGACAAGTCAGGGCGGTTTCACCCAGACAAACGGACTGGTCACCGGCACCCTTGGCACAATCGCCAGCAACGCCACGGCCACGTTGACCATCACGGCCACGGCGATCACCAACGGAACGTTCACGAACACGGCGAATGTTACATCCGGCGTGACCGACTTCGCTTCAGCCAACAACTCGGCATCCGTCGTGACGACGAACGTTCCCATGGCCGATCTGCAATTGAGCAAGACGGTGGCGACGAACTCGGTCTTTGTGAGCAGCAATCTGGTTTACACCATCGTCGTCACCAACCAGGGGCCGTCCACGGCCACGAGCGTGGTGGTGACCGACGCGTTGCCCTCGAATCTGGCCTTCGTGTCGGCGCAAACGACCCAGGGCACGACCGGCACGAACGGGAACGTCGTCACGTGCAACGTGGGGACGCTGTCCAACGGCCTGAGCGCCACGGTGACCATCACCGCCAAAGCGGGCGTCGCCGGGACGGTCACGAACACGGCCAGCGTCGCTTCCGGAGTGGTTGATTTTGTCGCTACGAACAACTTTGAATCGGCGGTTGCGACGATCAATCCTCTGGCCGATCTGGCTGTGAGCAAGAAGGCCGCGACGAACGCTGTTTTTGTGGGGAGCAATCTGGATTTCACGATCATCGTCACCAACCGGGGGCCGTCCACAGCCACGAATATCGTGTTGACCGACACGTTGCCCTCGGGACTGGCCTTTGTGTCAGCGCAAACCACACAGGGCACGACCGGCACAAACGGAAACACCGTCACTTGCAACATCGGCAACCTTGCAAACAACGCCACGGCCACCATGACGATCACAGTGGCCGCGACCTCGCCCGGACTGCTCTTCAACATGGCCGCTGTCACTTCCAGCATCGCCGACCCAGCCTCAGCCAACAACTCCGCTTTCGCGGGAGTGGTGGTTAACGATGCGGCGGATTTGTCCGTTTCGAAAACAGCATCGCCGAACCCGGCGTTCACCGGAAGCAATGTCACCTTCACTATCATTGTCACCAACCGGGGGCCGTCCACGGCCACAAACATCGTGTTGACCGATTCGTTGCCCTCGGGTCTGGCCTTCGTGTCGGCGCAGACAGCTCAAGGCGCTTGCTCGGAAACAAACGGCACCGTGACCTGCGCCCTCGACAACATGGACAGCAACGCCACCGCCACCGTTATCATCACAGCTGTCGCAACGAGCAACGGGACTTTCACGAACACGGCGGGCGTGGCTTCTGCCGTGGCTGATCTGGCATTGCAGAACAATTCTGCATCCGCAGTCTCGACGAACATTCCTTCGGCGGATTTGCAGTTGAGCAAGACCGTTTCGACGAACTCGGTCTTTGTGGGCAGCAATCTGGTTTACACTGTTGTTGTCAGTAATCGCGGGCCTTCGACGGCGACTGCCGTGGTGGTGAGGGACGCGCTGCCATCCGGCTTCGCGTTCGTGTCGTCGCAGACTTCGCAAGGCACTTCCTCGGAAGTGAACGGCGTCGTGACCTGCCCTCTGAACAATTTGGGCAGCAACGCCACCGCCACCATCACCATCACCGCAGTCGCAACCAGCGCCGGGACTTTCACGAACACCGCCACCGTCACTTCCACCGTGACCGATCCTGTTTCGGGCAACAACGCCGCGTCCGCCGGCGCCACCGTCGTCGCTGCGGCGGATTTGTCCGTGTCGAAATTCGCTTCTCCGAATCCGGCGTTCACCGGCAGCAATCTCACTTTCACTATCACCGTCATGAACCGCGGCATTTCGCCCGCCACCGGAATTGTTTTGACGGATTCATTGCCATTGGCGTTTGCGCTGCTTTCGGTCCAAACGGCGCAAGGTTCTTGTTCGCAATCCAACGGAGTTGTGATCTGCAACCTCAATGACCTGACCAACGGCGGCAGCGCGACTATCACCATCGAGGTCAACGCCTCCGAGGATGGCACGTTCACCAATTTCGCCGGAGTGACCGCAGTGGAAACCGACCTGAGCCCCGGCAACAACACCGCGGGCGTGACAGTGGTGGTGTTCGACAACCCGGCGGCGCCGTTGCTGAGAATCAATCACGCCGCGGGCCGCACCGTGGTCATTTCCTGGACGACGAACCTGACAAACTTTGCGCTTGAATCCAAAAACCCGTTCTTCACAAACGTCGCGTGGCAGCCGGTAACCAATGTTCCTGCGGTGGTTGGAAACAAGTTTAACGTCACAAATCCGGCGGCAGGCTCGGGCAAGTTTTACCGGCTGATAAAGTGATTTAACCTCGCTCTCGTCCTCGTTTGCGTAGCCGTTCCGAATTCGAGGACAAGTCGCCCTTTACCACCCAAGCGCGAAATATCGAAAAGAATAGTTGGTGCCCAAGTAAATAATGCCACCTTCTTTGCCGCCGCCGATCCAGTAGCACGAAAGCTGCACTTTGAATCCATCTTTAGTAGTCTTGACCTTATTTAAGGTTAGTTCTGTTATCCGACCTCTAGGCTCTTTTTGACCTTCAAGACGGGGCACTAAAATGCGAGCCCAAACAGACGTTCCTCTTATTTCTCGAAGGCAGAGAATGGGATCGTTAGTCGCGCCTTCCCAGTGGACATTCAAGACGAACTTCGGCGACAACTTGAGCGACGAAGCAGGTGACGATGACGGCTCTCGCTTATATGGTTCACCTTGAAAAGGGCCAACAAGCGTTCGCTCCCAATAGCTCTTTTGATCACACGCTTGAAATAGCACAGCACAAGCGCACACCAAAGAAAAAAGCTTCAAGCTGTCGACTCTCATACTATCAAACTCCAAACAACCGATCCCCCGCATCGCCCAAGCCCGGCACGATGTAGCCTTTGCCGTTCAACTTCTCGTCAATCGCTGCCGTGAAAATCGGCAGGCGCGGATAAAATTTCCGGACGTGGCGGATCCCTTCCGGCGCGGCGACGAGGTTGACGACGCGGACGTGCTTCGCGCCGCACTCGGTCAGCAGATTCATCGCGGCAACTCCGCTTCCGCCGGTCGCAAGCATCGGGTCAATCAGGATGACTTCAAAGCGCCTCAAGTCCGACGGCAGGCTTTTGTGATAAAACATCGCCTGCAAGCTTTTCTCCTCGCGCTTCAATCCGATGAAGCCCACGCGCGCGTGCGGAATCAGTTGCAGGATGGAATCAAGCATTCCCAGCCCCGCGCGCAGCACGGGAACCAGCACTACTTCACGTTTTAATTTCGAGCCGCGAGTTTTCGCCAGCGGTGTTGTGACAGTTTCTGGATCAACTTGGAATGACCGCGTCGCTTCATAAATCATCAGCGCGGCGACTTCGCTCAAGACGCGGCGGAATTCCTGCGGGCCGGTGCGTTTGTCACGCAGCCGCGTGAGATTGTGCTGCACCAGCGGATGCGTGATGACGGTGACGCCTTTCATGGGTGGCAGGGTTCTTAATCTTAATCTTACTCTTAATCCTAATCACATCTACCCGAAGAAGATTACGATTACGATTAAGAGTAAGAGTCAGTGCAAATAAGTTGGACTAAGAAAATATAACTGGCCGGCTTCGAGTTTCGGCATCTCCATTCCGACGTCCACCTTGATCACTTTAGACTGCGACTGGCTTTCTCCAAACAACGAAAACAGATCGGCGAGGTCAACCCGCTGCCGATATTGGATGAGATTTGCCTTGTGGATTCCGGCAAGTTTTTTTGCTCGTGCAAAAGCAGTTTGAAAATTCCCGAGTTCATCCACAAACCCAAGATCAAAAGCTTCCTGGCCGGACAACACGCGCCCGTCCGCGTAATCTTCCCAGTCGCTGCTCAGATTTTTTCCGGCTTTGCCATCGGGCTTGAATGGCCGTGAGCGGCCATCCGAAACGACGCCTTTGAATTTTTTGTAAGTCTCATCAATGAGCTTTTGCAACATGGCGCGCTCTTCGTCGGTCGTTTCCTCCGGCCTGCGCGAGCCGCTGAGCATGTCCTTGAACTTTCCGCTTTTGTAAACTTCCGAGTGCAAGCCGATTTTATCCATCAGCCCGTGATAATTCAGGCTGTGCAAAATCACGCCGATGCTGCCGGTGATCGTCAGGTCGTTCGCGACAATCCATTCGCACGGCGCGGAAACGTAATAACCGCCTGAAGCCGCAAGGCTTCCCATGGAAGCGACGACCGGTTTGCGAAACTTCGCTTGGAATTGTTTAATCGCGCGGTTGATTTCGTCCGACGCCAGCACTTCGCCGCCCGGAGAGTTCACTTTGAGGATGACTGCTTTGACTTTGTCGGATTCGGCGGCGCGTTCGAGCTGCGCACGGACCAAACCCACGATGTCAAAGCCGCCCTGCTTTATCTGGCTGGAAATGATCCCCTCGACTTCAACGACTGCAATTTTGATCGAGGTGCCGTGGTCTTCGAGAACCACTTCCTCCAACTTCGGCCCGCCCTGGCGCGAATGTGAAACATTCATGCTCATCATGCCGCCGAAAAATTGCGTGAAGTTTCCGAGCACGCTGATGACAAGCAGCACCAGCGCGATGATTCCAAAGATCATCCAGCCGCGCCCGCTGGGTTTGCGGGGTGGCGCTGGCGGCAACGTGATGACCGGAGGCGGCGACGCGGGATTGAGCGGAGGCGGAGTGCTTTCGAAATTTTCCATAGTCCTCGAAGGCTAAACCAATGGGCAAACGCGGGCAAGTGGTTTGAACGGAGCATTGGTGCTTGAAGTTTGGAGCTTCTCTGGAGCTTGGATGTTGGAATTTGGAGCTTTGTTTGCGGTCTATTCAAAATCGTAGACCACTACCTTCTTGCACACCCGCTTGAAGACGCCCTCGACAAATTGCACGTGCAGTGGATGCACCTGATAATCGTCCTGCGCCTGCTTGTTCGGGAAGGCCAGATTCAGCGCGACTTGATAACTTTGGTCAACGACGGGGCGATGGCTGCCCACCATTTTGCCGACGTGAAAATGCATCGCGCCGGGGATCGGCTTCAGCAATTTGTTCACGCCTTCGATCAATTCATCGGCGGCCTTCGGATTGGCCGGGTCGGTCCAGAAAATCACAACGTGTGAAAACATACAGGTGATTTTGTTTGCGAACGCCAAACGAGCAAGCCAATTTCACAGCCGCCATGAGCAAAACAGCTTTGTTGTTCGCAGGCCAAGGCGCGCAAGTCGTCGGCATGGGCAAGGACTTGGCAGAATATTTTCCCAACGCGAAGGACTGGTTCGACCGCGCCAATGCCGCGCTCGGTTACGATCTCGCGTCGGTCTGCTTCAACGGTCCCGAAGCCGAATTGACGAAAACGGAAAACGCGCAGCCGGGAATTTTTCTCGTGAGCTGGGTGGCGTTCCAATTGCTTCGCGAGCGAGCGCCGAATCTCGCGTTCGACGCGACGGCGGGACTTTCGCTCGGCGAATTCACAGCGCTGACGGCGGCGGGCGCGATGAGTTTTGAGGATGGATTGAAACTTGTCCGCCAGCGTGGTCGTTTCATGCAAGAGGCGTGTGACGCGACGCGCGGCAGCATGGCGGCAATCATCGGTCTGGACGAAGCGGCGACGCGCGAAGTCTGCGACGCTGCTGGCGTGGAGCTGGCGAATTTGAATTGCCCGGGCCAAATCGTGATTTCCGGCGAGGCGGAAAAAATCAATCAAGCGTGTGAACTGGCGAAATCAAAAGGCGCAAAGCGCGCGTTGCCATTGACGGTCGCGGGCGCGTATCACTCGAAGCTGATGTCGAGCGCACAACCGAAATTAAAAGCCGCACTGGATGGCGTCGCGTTGAATTCGTCGAAAGTGCCGGTGATTTCAAACGTGACTGTCAAACCGCACGGCGAAGTTTCAGAAATCAAAACTCGTCTGGTCGAGCAAGTCACTTCTTCCGTGCGATGGGAAGATTCGATGCGTTATTTGCTGTCGCAAGGTTTCACGCGGTTCATCGAGCTTGGCCCAGGCACGGCGTTGAGCGGCTTCATGAAACGGATTGATAAGAGCGCGCAGCTGTTGAACGTGGCGGACGTGGCGAGTCTGGAGGCAACTGTGAAAGCGACGGCAGCGTGATGCGGGATGCGCTGTTTTCTCCCTCTCCTCGCGACGAAGGAGAGAGGAGAGGGTCGGGGAGAGGAGCGTTGTCACAAGTTTTTTCTGGACGCCCCTCTCCTCAATCCTCTCCCCGCTCGTTCCTCGCGGGGAGAGGAAGAAGAATGAAAATTTTCGTGTTCATTTCCGCCTTCGCTCGCTTCGGCGTGACAAGCGTGCCCATTCGTGGTTAAAGAATTGCCAGCATGAAACAACTTGAGAACCAGATCGCAATCGTAACGGGCGCGGGCCGGGGAATCGGTCGCGCCATCGCGCTGAAATTCGCGAGCGAAGGCGCGGACGTCGTCTGCGTTTCGCGCACGCAGGAAAACTCAGAAAAAGTCGCGGGAGAAATTCGATCGCTCGGACGAAAGGCATGGGCGCACGCGGTTGACGTTTCTGATTCCAAAGCCGTCGAGGAAGCCGGCGAGAAAATTTTGGTGGAGACGAAGCGCGTGGACATTCTGGTGAACAACGCCGGTGTTACTAAAGATGGTTTGCTGATGCGGATGAGCGAAGAAGATTGGGACGCGGTGCTGGACACAAATCTCAAGGGCGCATTTCTTTTCACGAAGGCGTTCTTCCGCGTTTTTGCCAGGCAACGCGCCGGAAGCATCATCAACATTTCTTCGATCAGCGGACTCATCGGCAATCCCGGCCAGTGCAATTACGCGGCGAGCAAGGCGGGTTTGATCGGGTTCACGCAATCGGTGGCGCGCGAGCTGGCGTCGCGCGGCGTAACGGTCAACGCGATCGCGCCCGGTTTCATCACAACCGACATGACTTCAGATTTGAGCGAGGAACTGAAGGCGAACATTCTCAAGCAAATTCCGATGGGCAAATTCGGTTTGGCGGAAGACATCGCGGGCGCGGCGCTGTTTCTGGCGAGTCCGGCGGCGCGTTACGTGACGGGACAGGTTTTGACGGTGGATGGCGGGATGGTGATGTAGGGCAACGGGTTCTTAATCGTAATCTTAATCCTAATCGAAATCCGCCGGAATGATTAAGAGCAAGATTAGGATTAAGATTAAGAACGGAAGTGGGTTGATTTCCTAAAACAAGTTTTTTGAGCAAAAAATATTTTATTCAGTGCTTGACGCCTTTGCGCTCGTGGCATAGAGACATGCGAAACAGAACCGGAGTAAAAAACCATGGCAGACAAATCAATTGAAGAACGCGTAAAAAAAATCATCGTTGACCAGCTCGGCGTGAAGCCCGAACAGGTCACGCCGGACGCCAAATTTATCGAAGACCTCGGCGCGGATTCGCTCGACACGGTGGAGCTGGTCATGGCGCTCGAGGAGGAATTCGGCAACGAGATCCCCGACGAGCAGGCCGAGAAGCTGCAAAGCGTCGGCGACGTGATCAAATACATCGAGGACCAGCAAAAGTAGTTGCGGGTGAAAAAATTTCGGGCAGCTTGACTGGCGACAGTGAAGCTGCCCTTTTGATTTTATGCCGAGCAATTCCATCGAACGCAGGGTTGTTGTCACCGGGCTGGGAATCGTCTCTCCGCTTGGAAACAATGTGGAAACGTTTTGGAAAAATCTCGTCGCCGGACAATGCGGCGTCGGGCCGATCACGGCGTTCGATGCGACGGCGTTTGATTGCAAGATCGCCGCGCAAGTGAAGGATTTTGATCCGACACCTGCGTTTCCATCGCCGAAGGAGGTCCGGCGCACCGACCGCTACTCGCAATTTGGAATTCACGCCGCGTGGCAGGCGCTGAAAGATTCCGGCCTGGATGTCGAGAAAGTCAATTCAGATGAAATCGGCGTGTTCATCGGCTCAGGCATCGGCGGACTTCACACAACTGCCGAACAGCACAAAATTCTGCTGGAAAAAGGTCCCGGACGAATGTCGCCGTTCATGATCCCCATGCTCATCCTGAACATGGCATCGGGACTTTTCTCGATGTATTACAAATTGCGCGGGCCAAACTTCGCCACATGCTCGGCCTGCGCCACTTCAAATCACGCCATCGGCGAGGCGTGGCGCACCATCAAGATGGGCGATGCCCAAGCAATTTTCGCCGGCGGCTCGGAAGCCACGATTGTTCCCATCGGCATCGGCGGCTTCTGCGCGATGAAGGCCTTGAGCACGCGCAACGACGACCCGCAACACGCTTCGCGCCCGTTCGACGCCGACCGCGATGGCTTCGTCATGGGCGAAGGCGCGGGCGTGCTGCTCATCGAAGAATTGGAGCACGCGAAAAAACGCGGCGCAAAAATTTATTGCGAACTCGTCGGTTACGGAAACACCGCTGATGCCAGCCACATGACCGCGCCCGCGCCCGAAGGCGAAGGAGCGGCGCGTTGCATGAACATGGCGTTGCGCAATTCAGGACTGAAGCCGGAGGAAATTTCCTACATCAACGCCCACGGCACTGCCACGCTGCAAGGCGATGTCGCCGAGACGCAAGCCATCAAAGCCGTTTTCGGCGACCACGCGCGCAAGCTCGCCGTCAGTTCCACGAAGGGCGCCACCGGCCACATGCTCGGCGCGGCTGGCGCGGTGGAATTGATGGTCTGCGCAAAAGCAATTGAAACCGGAATCGTCCCGCCCACCATCAATCTCGAAAAACCCGATCCACAATGCGATTTGGATTACGTTCCAAACAAAGCGCGCGAACTGAAGGTCACCGCCGCCGTGAACAACTCTTTCGGTTTCGGCGGGCATAATGCGACGACGATTGTGAAGAAGTTCGTCGGCTGAGATTTGAACTTTCTTTCCCTAATCGAATCGAAACGCGAGGGAAAAACTCTCGCGCCGGAACAGATTCAAGCATTCATCCGCGAATTCACCGTCGGCAAAATCCCCGACTACCAGATGGCCGCAATGCTCATGGCCATTTATTTTCGCGGACTGAACACGGAGGAGACCCGCGCGCTCACGCTCGCCATGCGTGATTCCGGCGATGTTCTGAAATTTCCGAAAGACAAACGGCCGCTCGTGGACAAACATTCCACCGGCGGCGTCGGCGACAAAGTTTCGCTGCCGCTCGCGCCGTTGCTCGCGTGCCTCGGCTTCCGCGTGCCGATGATTTCCGGTCGCGGCCTCGGCATCACCGGCGGCACGCTCGACAAACTCGACTCCATCCCTGGTTTCAAAACGTTGCTGCCCGCAAAAAAAATCATCCGGCAAGTCCAGGAAGTCGGCTGCGTCATTTGCGGCCAGACCGACCGCATGGTTCCCGCCGACAAAAAACTTTACGCCCTCCGCGATGTCACCGGCACGGTGCCGAGCATCCCCCTCATCGTCGCTTCCATCCTTTCCAAGAAGCTTGCAGAAAATCTGGAGGCGCTTGTCCTCGATGTGAAATTCGGCAGTGCCGCTTTCATGCAAAACAAAGCCGATGCACGCAAACTCGCGCAAGCGATGGTCAAGCTTGGCAATGAGTGTGGCGTGAGCACGCGTGCGCTGCTCACGAACATGGACACACCGCTTGGCTGTGCCGCTGGCAATTGGCTGGAAGTGAAAGAATCTGTGGCGTGCCTGGAAAGTAGGACAGGCTTCCAGCCTGTCCCGCGAGCACATCGGCGCGAGCAGTCTGAAAATTCTTCGCCGACTTCGTCGGCGAAGGCAGGCTGGAAGCCTGCCCTACTTTGCGACGACCTTCGCTCGGTCGTCCTCGATTGCGCCGCGCATCTGCTTGTCCAGACTCGCAAGACCAAATCACTCGCGATTGCGCGGCAGATGGCTGAAGATTGTCTGAACTCGGGCGCACCGCGTCGCAAATGGGATGAAATGATCGTCGCACAAGGCGCAGACTTGAAAGCCTTCAACAAAAAACTTTCCCGCGATTCAACCGCGCCAGTCGTCATCGAATTGAAATCGCCACGCGCAGGTTTTATTTCCCGTTGCGATGCGCGAATCATTGGCGAAGTCGTCCGCGACATTGGCGGTGGGCGGCTCACAAAGGAATCCGTCATCAATCACGATGTGGGTGTTGACCGAATCGCCAAGCCGGGGGAGCGCGTTAAAAAGAATTCAATCCTCACACGAATCCACGCCGCCGACCGCGCGCAAGCCGAGGCCGCTCGTGTGAGGCTCAAGACCGCGTTTGAAATTTCTGCGGGGCCGCCGAAGATAGCACCTTTGATTTCAGAAGTTATCGCCCCAAAGTAGCGAGTATCTTTTCCGCCGCCGCCTGCGGATTTTCAGCGCCATAGATCGGTCTGCCAATCACCAGCCAGTTCGCACCCGCATCCATCGCTTCGCGAGGAGTCAACGTCCGCTTCTGGTCGTCGGATTTTTCTGCGCCAGTGCGGATGCCGGGCGTCACGAGTTGGACATGTCCGGGCAAAATTTTTCGCAACGCGGAAATTTCCAGCGGTGAACAAACCAGTCCGCGCAGGCCGGATTTCACCGCGAGTTGCGCGAGGATCGAAACCTGTTTTTCCGCATCCGCTTCGCAACCAATCTCCGCGAGCGTCGCGTTGTTTGAACTCGTCAGCACAGTGACGCCAAGAACAAGCGGTGGACGCAAACCAAGTTGCTTCGCCGTTTCCTGCGCGGATTTTTCAGCCGCTTGCATCATTTCAAATCCACCACTCGCGTGAACTGTGAGCATCTGAACATCGAGCCGCGTTGCGGATGCGACCGCCTTGGAGACGGTGTTGGGAATGTCGTGAAACTTCAGATCGAGAAAAACCGATGCGCCCGTCGCGCGGATTTTTTTCACGATGTCCGGCCCTGCGCTCGTGAAAAGTTCGCCGCCGATCTTGAACGCGCCGACGACCGGCGCGATTTCGCGCGCGAGCTTCAGCGCCTGTTCCGCCGTCGGCACGTCCAGCGCGGCGATGATTGGATTCCGGATTTTTTCAGCCACAGATGAAGCACAGATAAACACGGATGAACATGGAAGAAAAGTTTATCCGCACCCCACCGTAGCAGCCGAGGTGACGAGGCTCTGACTTTTTCTGCATTCTTCATTCTTCCTTCTACCTTCCTTTTCGCCTAGCCTGCTGCGCGATGAAGGTGCTCCGCCATAACGACAAAAACTTTGCCGGAAAACTGCGTGAACTGGCCGCGCAATCGAGCCTGTTTGATCCGCAAATCGAAAACGCCGCGCGCGGAATCATTGAAGCCGTTCGCGAGCGCGGCGACGCGGCTGTGCTGGAATTCACGGAGCGATTTGACGGCGCAAAACTGTGCGCGGAGCAACTTGCCGTCACGCAGGCTGAATTGCTCGCGGCTTCTGTGAAAGCGGATGAGTCGTTGCGCGCAGCCGTGACTGAAGCGGAGAAAAACATCGCAGCCTTCGCCAAAAAATCTTTGCGCAAAAACTGGCAGACGAAAAATTCGCATAGCGCGAGCGTCGGCGAAAAATTCGATCCGTTTCAGCGTGTGGGCATTTACATTCCCGGCGGCAAAGCGCCGCTCGTTTCGACGGCGTTGATGACCATCACGCTGGCGAAGGTCGCCGGCTGCAAAGAAATCGTCGTCTGCACGCCGTGCGGACGCGATGGCGGCGTGAACGCCGCGCTCCTGTTTGCTGCACGCGCGGCTGGAGCGACAGAAATTTACCGCGTCGGCGGCGCGCAGGCGATTGCGGCGATGGCGATGGGCACGCAAACGATCCGCCGCGTGCAGAAAATTTTCGGGCCGGGCAACGCTTACGTCGTCGCCGCGAAACGATTGCTGTTCGGCCATGTCGCGATTGATCTTTTGCCCGGCCCCAGCGAATTGCTCGTGCTCGCCGACGACACGGCGAATCCGAAATTCATCGCCGCCGATTTGCTGGCGCAGGCCGAACACGGCTCAGGCCACGAGCGAGTCTGGCTCGTCACAACTTCGGGGAAAATGCTGAAAGCCGTTGAAAAAGAAATTGCCCTGCAACTGGCAAAACTGCCGAGGCGCGAATTCATCCAACGCGCGCTCGACAACAACGGCTGGCTGATTCAGGTGATAACTTTGGACGACGCGATTGCTTTGACAAACCAGCTCGCGCCGGAGCATTGCGAAGTCATGACTCGCAACGCCCGCAAATTTTCGCAGCGCATCCTGACCGCCGGCGCGATTTTCCTCGGCCCGTGGTCGCCGACGGTGCTGGGCGATTACGTCGCCGGGCCGAGCCACACACTGCCGACCGGCGGCGCGGGCGCATCATTCGCCGGCCTGACCGTGGATCAATTCCAACGCCGCACGAGCGTGGTGGAATACAACAAGCCCTCACTCAAGAAGGCACTCGGCGCGGTGAGGAAGTTTGCTGAACTGGAGGGATTGGATGCGCACGGCAGGTCGGCGGAAGTCCGGATCAAAAACTAACTTTCATGCACGACTCTGCCCGATTGAAAAATACGCACGAACACTATTTCCAGAAATACAATCTAAGCGTGGAGCAGTATGGCGAGATTCTCGTGACGCTTGCCTATGACGGCAAGAAGATGCCCGATAATTGCAAAGGCTATGACGTTGAGGCGAAAATTGATGGCGAACCCGCAAGGATCGAAGTCAAATCGAAACTAGCCAATGGTCCGAATGGCCCGGCAGCTGTTGTCCATTGCAGTGACAACAAATTCGGTTCCGATGGCATGACACATCTCGTGGTGCTCCTCGTCAGCCGTGAAAAGAATGAACCATCAGTGAAAGAAGCGTGGATACTGTCCCGAGACGACGCAAAGAAACTTCGTCGCGAAAGAACCGAGTCCAAATACATTAACGTGCGTCACTTGCGGAAGGAGGCTGAAAAGACGCCCAGCACAATCAAGAGCGTCACGACAAAGTTGCGAGAAACGGCTCAATCGTTTGCCTAACATGAAAATGAAATTCCTCGTCCGTCCGCTTGTCGAGAAACTCCACGCCTACGTTCCCGGCGAGCAGCCGAAGATCAGAGGGTTGATCAAGCTCAACACGAACGAGAATCCGTATCCGCCATCGCCGAAAGTTCTGGCGGCGATCAAAGCGGCGACTGACCAGCGGTTGCGGCTGTATCCGAATCCGACGGCGGAATTGCTGCGCGAAAAATTGTCCCGCCTCGGCGGGATGCATCGCTGCAAGCCGGAGAACATCATCGTGGGCAACGGCTCGGATGAATTGCTGGCGCTGGCGGTGAGAGGGTTTGTTGAACCGGAAGCATCTTACCGAAGCAAGGATTTGGGCAATGCCTATTTTGTTCGAGTAGATGAATCAAAAACACTCGTTCAATACTTTACGCCGAGCTATTCGCTTTATCCGGTGTTGGCGGACATTCATGGCGCGGTGAAAAATGCGGTGGCGCTCAATCCAGATTTCACGATGCCGGGAATCGCGGAATTGAAACGCGGCGGGATTTGGAATTTTCAAGCCGCGCTCTCACTCGTCACGACACCAAACGCGCCGAGCGGTCGCGGTTACGCGACCGGCGAGTTAGAAAAACTCTGCCGTGCGCAAAAGGGCGTCATCGTGCTCGATGAAGCCTACGTTGATTTTGCCAACGAGAATGCGATGTCCCTTGCGATGAAATTTCCGCACGTCCTCGTGGCGCGGACGTTCTCGAAGGCTTACTCGCTTTGTTTTCAGCGCGTCGGTTATTTCGTCGGCAACGCGGAACTCATCGCGGCGCTGCAAAAAATCCGCGACAGCTACAATGTCAACGGCCTCGGCCAGATCGGCGCAGCGGCCACGCTGGATGATTTGACTTACTATCGGAAAAATTTTCGACGCATCATCGCGACGCGGGAAAAACTTTCGCGCGAGTTAATCAAACTTGGCTTCAACGTTTTTCCGAGCCAGACAAATTTCATCCTCGTCCGTCCGCCGAAATTTTCCGCGCACGAGTGGCTGGAGAAGTTACGCGCGAAAAAAATTCTCGTGCGCTGGTTCAGCGCCCCGGAAGTCCGCGACTATTTACGGATCACGATTGGAACGGAGAAGGAGATTGATGCGCTTCTGAAAGCAGTGCGCGCAATTCTTTGACGCTCCTTCCCCACCAACGGCCTGAGCTGCCGCGAGATTTTGGCCTGCCGCAGCCCAAGACGCTGGCGCGCCGACCAAAGTCGCTTGCCAAGGTGATTCGTATTACCTGGCCTTCGTTCTTTTGGCCGCAATTCTTGATTGGCTCAAAAACCCATTCTGAAAACACGCTTTAACCGTTTCCATCATAGGGAGCCGGCGTAAGGAGGCTCCTATGTGACTTTCGGGAGTATGTAGATAACGCAAATTGACTGGGATTGTATAGCTATTAACAATAACATTGGCACATATTGGCGATAAAACGGAATGGGTTGC
>CAYMCQ010000059.1:0-25890 GCA_964389025.1 uncultured Verrucomicrobiota bacterium | reverse complement strand
CCAGGTGAAGTTCAGCATCAACTTGTGGAAAACTCTTTCAAGGAAAGCGAGGTCGCCTTTGTCGTGCGGATTGATTTCGCGGCGTTGCTTGCGGTCAATCTGGAAAACGCGCCACGTCGCCCACGCGTGGACGGGCGGGTTCACGTCGCCGAAATTCCATTCGTAAGCGGGCAACTGGCCGTTGGGGTGCATATACCACTCACGCGTCAGCAGATCGAGCTGCCGCTTTGCGAAATGCGTGTCAATCATCGCCAGCGGAATCGTGTGGAATGCCAGATCCCACGCGGCATACCATGGATATTCCCACTTGTCGGGCATGGAGATGATGTCGGCGTTGTTGAGGTGCGTCCACTCGCTGTTGCGGCCGTGGCGGCGCGACGCGGGCGGCGGCGGTTGCGCGGGGTCGCCGTTCAACCAGTCGGTCACGTCGTAGTAAAAAAATTGTTTGCTCCAGATCATACCTGCGAAAGCCTGCCGCTGGACGTTGCGCGCGTCCTCGTCTGGAATATCGTGCTGCAAGTCGGCGTAGAATTCGTCAGCCTCGCGGATGCGTTCCTGAAAAATTTTGTCGAAGTCGGAGAAAGGCTTCGCCTGCTCAGAAACCTGGAATGATTTCGCCGCGCTCTTGCGCATGAGCACCGTGTGGAAATTCATCTCCTTGGCGGCTTCGGTGGCTGCGGAAAATTGCAGGCGCAACTGGATACGCTTTGCGCCGTTCGGCGGAATCGTCAGTTGATAGTGTGCGGCGGCTTTTGTCCCGCGCTTCCACGGATTCACGGCTTTTTTGTTTCCGCCGATGATGTGTTCGTGGAAGGCGTCTTTGAAAAATCCTTCCGCCTTCGAGCCGTAAAGTTTCGGCGTGTTGGTTTCGTTGTCGCAGAAAAGGAATTTCGGGTTTAGTGGCACGGGCGTCTCGCCCGTGCGTTCACTTTGAGATCGCGCGGGCGAGACGCCCGCGCCACTACTGAGAGGTTCGCAATGAAGCTGATACTCACCGAGTTCCGCGTGCTTCGCAGCGATGATGTTGCTGCTGACTTCAAAAACTTCCGGCCTCGGCGAATCTTTTTTCCACGACCAGGTGTTGCGAAACCAAAGTTGCGGCAGCAGATGGATCGTGGCTTCCTCCGGCCCGCGATTGTGGACGGTCACGCGCATCAAAATATCCTCGGGACTTGCCTTTGCGTATTCGACGAAGACATCGAAGTAGCGGTTGTCGTCAAAAATTCCCGTGTCGAGAAGCTCGAACTCTGGATCATTTTTCCCGCGACGACGATTTTCCTCGATCAACTGCGCGTATGGAAATTCCCGCTGCGGATATTTGTAGAGCATCTTCAGATACGAATGCGTCGGCGTGGCGTCGAGGTAGTAGTAAAGCTCCTTCGCGTCTTCGCCGTGATTCCCCTGTCCGTTCGTGAGGCCGAAAATCCGCTCCTTCAAGATCGGGTCTTTGCCGTTCCACATCGCCAGCGCGAGGCAAAGATGCTGCCAGTCGTCGGAAATCCCCGCGATGCCGTCCTCGCCCCAGCGATACGCGCGGCTGCGGGAGTGCTCGTGCGTGAGATGATCCCACGCGTCGCCGCCCGCGCTGTAATCCTCACGCACCGTGCCCCATTGCCGCTCGGAAAGATACGGCCCCCAACATTTCCATTTGTGCGGCGGCGAGGCGTTCTCAATGAGGCGCTGTTTTTCGGCGGCGTGATTCATAAGGCGATGAAGCGAACAATAAATGCTTTCACTCCGCAATGACAGGAAGTTTTTTGAGAAAGTCCGTCGTGCCTTGAAATTTTTTTGCGACGGCGAGCAAATCGGCTTCGCCAAAAAGTTTTCGAATGAAGCGAATGCCCGTGGGTGTGCCAGCTTTAAAAATCCATCCGGGCAAAAAATAAACCGCCCGCCGCCGAGCATTTGCTCGAAGCGGCGGGCGCTTGCTCCAAGCCCGGCGAGATTTTATGTGAATCTCTGCCGAGACAAGTTTTCTGCTTTCTGTTGCTTCGCGTCAGCCAGGGTCACGGACAAGGCAGAATCTCAATCCCTTCGATGGTCATGTTGAACGGGCCGTTCGGCGGCTTGGTTGGCAGCGGGCAGCACGGGATTGGATTGAGGGCCGCATCTAGGAAATCACCCGCATAGACAGCTTGGATTTTACCAATTTTAAGCCCGGTGTTGATATTATAAACGTTGCCGATAAGCTCGCCTTCAAAGTGGCTACACTCATTGCACAGTTCACAAGCCGCTTTCAACGGCGGCCGGTGCGTGCCCACGCCGTTCAAACCGGACATCGCTCCTTTGGCATACACGTTTGTGCCACAAAGCAACTGCCAAGTCCCTTTGTGAATGCCACGCCAATCAGGCGCACGAATGTTGGACGCCCATGTGGCGACGAAGGTCAGATTACACGGGTAACCACAGTCGTCGCATCCGTTGATCGTCACTGGACCGACGAGCTGCTGCCGCTTGATGTCATACACGGCCGATGCCGTCCCCGTCGTATTGCTGCAAACGGTCAGCTTGGCAAGACCAGGCGTCATGAACCCATTCAACACATCCAGCGATACGGCGCACTTGGTTTCTTTTCCTTGCTGGGACGGATGATGCCAGACTTGGATCAACGTGCCGACTGGCTGGCCGGATTGGGCGCTAAAGAGTAGACACGGATTGATGTTGGTATAAGTAGATGAGATGGGCGGAATCTTAATAATGTGCGTCTGCACTCGAATCGGCTGCTGGTTCGTCAAAACGTCGCTTCCGGTGTGCAGTGCAATAAAAACATCGAAGAAACTTTCTGCCGGGAAGAAGTTGGTCTTCGTGGGACCGCCGGTCACGGCACCTGTGCCCATCCCCATCAGTTGCATGCCGCCGCCACTCAAATCCAACGAGAGCATTTCCGTGGGAATCGTCGTGGGGCCATTCCCCCCGAAGGTGGAGGGCAATCGTCTCACGGTTGTTGGTCCGGTCATCAGAATTGTTATGGCATTGCTGCAGTCTTGGGGAACATTGCCCGGCAAGAACGTAACGCCGGCTGCCGACGGAAACGTGTTTGTGACGGGTTGGGTTGATACTTGAGCACGACTGGTCAACATACCGCTGACCATGAAAAGACCCGCAACTGCGGCTGAGAAGAACTGGCGTTTCATAGGATTTCTTTCGTTAAGGGTTTTTCTCAATAAGCATTTCTTTCGTTGATTGTTTTACTGGCGAAGGTTTGCTTTTACGACCTGTGAGGCTTTCTTGTCAAGCAAAAATTATTCACAGCATTACATTAGCTTTTTTTGACGCGCATAGCACAATTAAGGGTTACTTGGAGAACCTGATTTGTGGCTGTTTATTGGAAAAGACTGGCGTGCTTGTGGCGAAAGTCCGTCGAGTGCTGAAATTTTTTCGCAACGGCCAGCAACTCGGCTTCGCCAAAAAATTTTTCACCGACCTGAGCAAAAGCAGACGAAGCCATCGCGAGTTGCAGGACAAGAAATGTTTTGAAGCAGCGCACCGGCGACAGGTTGAAAGAATCCATGCCGAAAGCAAACGCGATTTTAACTTTCCGATTTCCCCGAACTTTTCGCCCCTCAGTCCGAACTCATCATGTGCAGCAGCGAACTCCGGATGGTGAGCGCGAGAAGATCGTTGATGACGTCGAGCACGATGAACTTGCGGACTTGCCCCCAGATTTCGGTTTCGTAGGCCGTGCCGATGTGCAGCAGCAGCGAGTCGAGCATTTCGCGAGTGTCGTCCCGTGCCAAGAGGCGCTCGAAGCCGCGATGGATGGCCGGAAAAGAGACGTGCGCGACGTTCGTGTGCTCCAATGTCGCCTCCATGGCGAGCCGGAGCAAAACACGAATTTCCCCGGATGAAAGTCCTGTCTCGCCCGGCGTTGTTCGATTCGTCGCGCCCTTGGAGAGAAGCAGGTGCAGGGCGCGAAAACGGATTCTCTGCTCCGGAGGTTCCAGCCACGGCTCGGGACGCAACAAACCGAGCGCCGCACGGGCCGGGCCTGCCGGATCGTTCACGCGCTCCAACAGCGGCGTGCCGATGATGCGTTCGTCGTCCCACCAGCCCGGGACTTCTTCCAACTTGCGGTGGCTTTCCCGCGCCATACGCAAATCAAAGTCCCGGACAAGGCGGATTTCTTTGTGCAGATAACTGTAAGCGAGCGGTGACAAAACCGCTTTGCGCAGTCGCAGCGGCAACGGCACCAAGTCCGGCAGCACCAGTCGCACCTCCAGTTTGCCGCCGTGACGTTCCAGCGCCGCGCGCAGGCAAACGTCCCAACATCCCTCAATCCTCGGCAGATTCTCGTGCAAGTTTACGCCCGCGAGCAATGAAACAGCCGCCGTGTGCGTGATCTCCCGACTCAGCAACGGCGTCAGGCCATGCCGGCTGGCGATGCCATACAAAAAATCATAGGCCGCAATCATTTGTTCGGCCTTGCTCGCGGACCAATCGGAGAATTGTTTCAGCGTGCATTGCCAGACGACTTGTTCCTCCTGAGTTTCTATCGAGCCGAGGCCGGTTTCGTAGAGCGCATAAGCATAGGCGCTTCTCAGAAGAGCGCGGCCTCGCGGCCCGTTCCATTTTCCACGCTCCTGCTCCAGCTCCCACGGTTTGATTTGCGAGCAGCCCCAGCCGAAAAGTTCTGGCGCGACTCGATGAAGCGCGGTGAAAGCCGACACTCCAAACCGGGACAAAATATTCGGGGAAACCTCATCGAAAAGTCGCACCCAACGGCGAAAGCGTCGAGCGGTTTCATAATTCAATTCGCCGCCGCCAGTGAAAAGTTGCGGCTCGGACGCACGCGCCTGTTCCATGACGGTGCGGGCGACACGGTCAAGGACCTCCCAAATCGCCTGCTGGCTGTCGTGACAAACTCGTTGAGCCAGCGCGGAAACCTTTCCAAGGACTTCCGGTGGAAGATTGCCGGTGCCGATCTGCGCGAGACACCGCGCCAGCACCGCGCGCCAGTCAAGCAACCCGCTCGCGCGCATCAGCGACGGTGAAACGCGGACGCCGAGCGAAAGGAACGCGTCCTCCCAGTCCGTGCGCTCGAAGGCGCCGATGTTCCAGCGGGGCGCGCCCTGCTCGAATGTCACGAGCCGCAGTCCATATTTGATTTGCCAGAGCGCGGCTTGAATCAACATGTTGGCGGCACGGTCTTCGCTCAACTCCTGTCGCAGCGTCAGCTTCCATGGCCGTGCGGGTGGATCATCGCCCCGCGTGATGCCGGCAAAAGCAACTTCAGGAACCGCGCTGGACCGGATGAGGCGGAAGCCAGCGCTCCTGAGCAGGTGGCGCAAGTCGGCGTTTTCGATGTCGGCACAAGTGCGCAAACCAAATTTTTCGCAGAGCAGATAGCGCAGGTAAACCGGCGCGCGCCGGTCGAAAATCATTCGCTTCGCTGCCGGGAGAGTGTTCAACGCGATTGGCGGCGCGGAGTGGGACAACGGACAGAGCAGCGATTTAGGATAAGAACCGAGAAAACCTTCCACTCCCGGCCTCACACAGTGCCATGCTGTGAGAATGAGGAGTTCGTCGTAGTCATGAAGCTCGCTGACGTTGCGAACGCCCGCGATCCCGGCGGCAATGCGAAAAACTTTTTCAAAGTGCGGGATTTCAGTTTCCTCCGGGCGCTGTTCTTTCCCCCGCAAGTTCCGGTATTCCGCCTCTGCGAAAGGGAATCGTCCGGAAATGACCCGCGCCTTTTCCAGCACCGCTGCGTCGAACTCTGGCAAATGAATGTAAGCGCGCGCTTCATCAGGGTGGGGGCAGATTGTTGAAGGAACCGGCCAGCCGTGCCTGAAAAGAGGTTTTGCGGGAGCCTCGGGCAGCGATAACGACTGCGCCTCCGCCAGCGGGACGGCAGGTGACGGCGACGTTGCCGCGTCGGCGGTCCACGGCCGCTCATTGTCAGAGCGCGCCGATTTCATTTCATCAAGGTTAGTCCACACGGTTGCCTTAACTTGTATCATCCCAGCCGCTGAATGTCACCCATTTCAATTGGTGTCCATGCTCGCAGACTTGGACAAGAACTGGCTAAAGATTCCAAGCTGCTCAACGTGCCGCACGCACCGAAGGAACTGCCGGTGACGGCGCTCCTCCGCAACGCCCACGGCATCGCGGAATGGAAACTGTTCCTGAACGAATGAAACAACGGGAGGACGAGTGTCAAAGCTCGCTCTCTCATGATAACTTGAATTTGCACGCTCGAATTGAAAGTAAAATTATATCAATCTGTTCGAACTATGAAGCTAAGCGCACCAGTGGAGAACAAAAAAATCCCAGCACGTCTGCATATATTACTCGCCAAAGATACGAAGGTTGGCCTCGTCATCCGACGCGGGCCATCAAAGTCCGTTTGCACCGTGTTGTGGAATCGTGACCGCGACAAGTTCAAGCTTGGGCAATGGATGCGTGGCCGGGTTTATGAACGCCGCAGTGATTTGTCTCCGAATGGCTCGCGCTTCATTTACTTTGCGATGAACGGTCGCTGGGAATCTGAGACGAAGGGGTCTTGGACTGCCATTTCGCGTGTCCCCTATTTGAAAGCAACGAGCTTGTTCGCCAAAGGTGATTGTTGGCATGGCGGCGGATTGTTTCTGTCGGACAAGGAATTCTGGCTCAATGACGGCTACGACGGCTACGGCCATAAGGAGTTGAAGGCGGCGAGGGACGTGCGTCGGAACGCGCATTACCATCCGCCCGGATTTTTTGGAGGCGAGTGTCTGACGGTTTACTACAACCGGCTGCAACGCGACGGTTGGGTGATGAGCAAAGATGAATATCAAGGCGCGACGTTGTTTGAGAAGAAGCTGCCCAAGTCATGGCTGCTACGGAAGCTGGCGTTCGCCGAAATTGACGCTCCGCCAGGCCGGGGTTGCTATTGGGATGCACACGAGTTACGGCACGAATCTACGGACACGGTGCTAGCCTTCCCCGAATGGGAGTGGGCGGACTTCGTGGACGGTCGCCTGGTTTGGGCGTCTGAAGGCCAGCTCCGTGCGGCACGATTGGGCCGGGGAAAATTTTTGAGCGAGAAGCTGCTTTATGATTTCAACGATATGAAGTTTCAGCGACTGGCTGCGCCGTATTGAGTCTTGATGATTTGTTAAACGGCATGAACACCAAAGATTTTCTCCGTCTCGGCGTGCCACTGGGTGAAGCCACGCGGCGCGGGCCGCGTGATGAACCGCAAACTGCAACTTCTAAATCCGTTTCTCGTCCGCATCAATGAAATCAACGAACGTCTGAATGTCGTCGCGATGGGCCATGCCCGCTTGTTCCTTGCGCATCTTCAATCGCGCCTTGAGTTCGTCCCCTTCGCGGCCACGATTCAAAATGTAGTCGTTGAATTCCTTTTTTTCGGCGTCGGATTTTTTCACGTTCTTCGACACCCAATCGCAGACCTGCCCGTCGGTGACGGAACTTTTGACGGCTTCGATGAATTGGTCGGCCCTCAACCCGGCGGTTTCGAGCCACTTGCCGTCGAAACCTTTCGTGAAATTCTCCTGATAGTCGGCGTGTAGCTTGCCCGCGAGGTGCAGGCGGATCTTGTCAATGAAACGGGGAAGATAAACCCAGCCCGCCATCATCTCGCGCGGACTGCGGGGATAAATGATTTCGCTCATGGAAAAATTGTAGCGGCGACCCGCGACCGTCGCCAATGAAATATTCGGAGGGCGGAGTTCCACGACGCCCAAATCAAAAATGTTCAAATCGAGTCAGGGCGTCGTGTAACTTCGCCCTCCGGAATTCTTTTCCAACACGGCAACCAAACCTTCAATCGTGTGTTCCCTCGCCTCAACTGTCGGTTTCAAGCCAAGAGTTTTTATCGCCTTGCTCGTTTCCGGGCCGATGGACGCGAGTTTGATTTGCGGAAATTTTTTCTGAAGCGTGGGCAGGTTGAACCGAGCGTGAAAACTTTCCACGCTCGAACTGCTGGCGAACACGATCCAATCCGCGCCGCTCTCCAGCAGCTTTACCGCTGCGCCAGTGCGGTCGTCGGTCTCGGGCAAAGTTTTGTAGCAGGCCACGTCGTCCACGATTGCGCCAAGCTCGGAAAGTTTTTGCGGCAACTCGCGGTTGGCGACTTCCGCGCGCAGCAGAAGTATTTTCAGGTTTTCAATCGTCTGACATTTTTCAAATGCGGCGGCGACTTTCGCAGCGGTGGCTTCGTCGGGCATCAGATCAATCTTCAGGTGAAGCTCGCGCAGTTTCGCAGCCGTGCCGGGGCCGACCGCGGCGATGCGCGCGCCGCCGAGGTCGCGCAAGTCTTCAAAGGCTTTGAAAAAATAATCGAAGAACGTCGTGACGCCGTTCGCACTCGTGAAAACGAGCCAATCGTAGGAATTCAATTCGAGCAACGCGTCGGCTAGGTTTTGCCTGTCTGTCGGCTCGGCAAATTTGATGGTCGGAATCTCCAGCACTTCCGCGCTGCGTTCGAGCAAACGTTTTGTGAGCTGGCTCGCCTGCTGGCGCGAACGCGTGACGACGATACGCTGGCCGAACAACGAGCGCGTCTCGAACCAGTTCAACTTATCGCGCAGCCTCACGACTTCGCCGATGATGACGACGGTGGGCGGATGGATATTTGATTTGGCGGCGACTTTTTCAATCGTGGCGAGCGTGCCGGAAATGGATTGCTGGTGGCCAGTCGTTCCCCAGCTCACCATCGCGATCGGCGTGTCCGCAGACATCCCGGCGGTGACAAGTTTTTCCGCGATGGCGGGAATTTTATCCGTGCCCATGACGATGACTTTTGTGCCGTCAGTTTTTGCGACCGCCGCCCAATCAATCGCAGATTCCGGCTTCGTCGGGTCTTCGTGGCCGGTGACGACGGTGAGCTTGGAGGCGTGGTCGCGATGCGTCAGAGGAACGCCGGCGTAATTCGGCACGGCTGTGATGGAAGAAATTCCCGGCACGACTTCGAATGGTATGTTTGCTTCGGCCAGTTCCAACGCTTCCTCGCCGCCGCGTCCAAAAATATAAGGATCGCCGCCTTTGAGTCGCACGACAATTTTTCCCTCGCGCGCCTTGCCGACGAGCAGTTGGTTCAGTGCGAGTTGTGGAATCGCGTGGTCGCGCGAGCGTTTGCCGGCGTAAATGATTTCGGCATCGTTGCGCGCGAGCCGGAGCAGGTCGCGGTTGACGAGCGCGTCGTAAACGATCACGTCGGCGCGCTGCAAAAGTTCCGCGCCGCGCAGCGTGAGCAGACCCGCGTCGCCCGGCCCTGCGCCGACGAGATAGACGATGCCTTTTGGTTTCACGCCCGAATTTTCAGCGCGCCACAAAATTTTTGCAATTTGAATCGCCGTGTTCCAAAGTCAGCGCATGACGCAACCGCTCGCGCTGGTTTTTTACGAGAGACTCATGCCCGGAAGCCAGTTGGTGAACCGGCTCCAAGATCTCGGCTACCGCGTCCAGCACATCGCAGACGCGAAACTTTTTGCCGAGTGCGCCGAGCGCGAAAAACCGCTGGTGCTGCTCCTTGATCTGGAAGCAAACAATGGAAACGTCTGCGAAATGATCGCGAGGTTGAAACGGAATCAGGCGACGAAACATCTTCCAATCATCAGTTTTGGCGCTGACGACAAAACTGATTTGCAAGCCGCCGCGTTGCAAGCCGGCGCGACTTTGTCCGTCGGCGAAACGGTAGTGACGGGCCACCTGGCGCAACTTCTCGATCAGGCGTTGCAAGTCGAATGATTTTCGGAGGGCGGAGTTCCACGATGCCCTAAAATTCTTTGGTCAGGGCGTCGTGGAACTCCGCCTTCAGACGAAAAATGTCCGCAACCGAAATAAAAATTTCACCGGAAACAAAAGCGGTCTTTCCACAAGGACTGAACAACACTTTTTTGTTCTCCGGCTTCAACGCGCTTTCGTATCCCATCGTCCTGAGCAGCCCGATGGTGCTCTACGCCAAAACGCTCGGCGCGAGCGCGACGGTGCTCGGCATCATCGCCGGAATGATGCCGCTGCTGGTGATTTTTCAGATTCCCGCCGCGAACTACATCAACCGCGTCGGCTTCAAACGCTTTGTCTATGCCGGCTGGGGAACGCGCGTGATGTTCGTCTTCGCAATGGCGCTTGCGCCGCTTACGGGAAAATTTTTGGATGAAAGCAACCGTCTCGGTCTGATGTTGATGCTGTTGTTCTGCTTCAACCTGTCTCGCGGTATTTCCAGCAGCGCGTGGTTGCCGTGGATTACGGCGCTCGTGCCGCCGTCGTTGCGTGGAAAATATCTGGCGCGCGACGCGGGCGTGCAGAACATTTGCAGCTTCGGGACTTTTTTGATTTCTGCAGCGTGCCTCGCGGGCGAGCCGCAGCCGAGGCAATTCGCCGCACTGTTTGCATTCAGCGCGATCATGGGCGCGGCGAGCTTGATTTTTTTGAAACGGATTCCTGACGTGGAAATCCCAGAGGAAGTCCGCGCCTCGAAAATGCGCGTGCCCTGGCTTGAAATGATGCGCTACCCGCCGTTCAAAAAACTTTTGCGCACGATCGTCTGCTGGTCAATCGCCTACGGCGGAATGACGGCGTTCACGGTCGTGTTCCTAAAATCCGAAACACGGATGTCCGAAGGAGAAATTCTGCTCGTCAGCTCGATTTCATTTCTTGGCGGGTTCAGCAGTCTTTGGTTTCTCGGCCACCGCTTGGACCGGCTCGGCAGCAAACCGGTGCTTGCCTTTTCATTTGCAGGCTGGTTTGTGGTCTTGATTGGCTGGGCGGCGTTGAGCGGAGGAATTTTTCCGGCAAGACTTTCGTTCGTTGTCGCCCTGCAATTTTTGATGGGTTTGCTCGCCGCGCTGGTTTCAATGGCGCAGAATCGCCTGGCAATGGCGATAGTTCCTATCATGGGACGAAACCATTTCTTCGCGCTCTACTCTGTGCTTGCGAACGTCTCGCTCGGCCTCGCGCCGATACTTTGGGGACTGGTCATTGACGCTGTCGGCGCGCGGCACGCGGTCTGGCTCGGGTTGGACTGGAACAGGTTCACGATTTTTTACGCGGCGGTTGCGTTGGTGTTTGTGGCAACGCTGATTTTTGCGCGACGGCTTGAAGAACCGGAAGCGGCAAGCATGGAGGAATTGCTCCGGGAAATTTTGATCCAATCTCCGCAGCGTTTCTGGCTGCGGTTCTGGCCGAGAGCTTGAGTCACAGCGACGGATTGCGCGGGAATTTGGCGTAAGGCAGCCGCGCGCCGCGAAATCTCATGTGGTCGGCGCGAATTTCATTCGGAGGCAGAAAATCAATCGTGCCGGAAGCAGAGGCAAGGTCATCCTGATCAATCCCATCGCCGCTGACGCCGATGGCGCCGATCAACACCCCATTGCGGTAGAGCGGAAAGCCACCAGGAAAAATCGTGATGCCATTGGGAAGGTTTGGGTTCGGCGTTGTTGGAGGCGGATCGAACGGGAGGAAAACGACGCCGTTCAACGGGTTTTCAACGCCCAGCGGAATCAGGGAGAATTTTTCCTGCAAACCGAGAAACGGTCCGGGCGAAGTTCTGGCGATGCCCGGCGGATAAAGACTTTGCGCGAGAAAACCGACTGTGCGCGACGAGAACGCGCGGTTGGTGTCGGAAAAAAAGACCGCCGTTCGCGCTTTCTGCACACTGACGTCCCAACTGAAGATCGTGGCCTCGGGTGTGCGATACGTTCCCAAAACCGCCGGAGCCACGCCCGGCTGGTTCGGATTGTTGACGACGGAAATGAAAATCTGCATCGGCACGCCGCGCGGCAAACGGATTCCGGCGCGGGTGATTTTGGCGCGGGCTGCGGCGAGCCTGATGATGCTCTCGACTTCGGCGGCGGTCAGGCGTGCTTCGCCATCAATCGTCCCGCCAATCGGGTCGTCAATGAACGGCGCGCGCATCTCGCCGGGATTGCCGTCGCCGAGGATGTCAACCTTCGGATAATCCACGTCCGGCGAAGCGACAATTGCATACGGCGGAACGACAGCGCCGATTGAGCCGAGCGGCGCGACAACATCCAAATGAGTTTTACTCTTGATGTAGGCCAGACGGATTCCGGCGACGAACACGCGCGAGCCGAAAATCTTTTTGTCCGGCTCGAAACCTTTTTGCCCGGCGAGCGCCACGTCTTCGTCCACGTCCGATTTTTGCTTGGCCTGCATCTGGATGTCGGCCAGCGCGGGAATGGGGCCATTACCCGTGGTCGTCACCGCAGCGCCGATGCCGCCAATCAATTTGCCGTCCTTGTAAAGCGGGACCCCGCCGGGGGAACCCGCAAGGCCTGAGATGGCGGACAAATCAATCGTTGTCACTGGCGCGCCGTTCACGCCGCTCAAGCCGTTCGCAACGTAGCCGGAGTGCGGGTTCTTGAAACGGTTCACGTCGGTGAACGACATGTTGGAGAAATTAACACCGACGAGCGGGCCGGTGGGAGTGTTGCGGATGCCCGGCGGAAAATGTTGCTGCACGATGAAGCCGGCGGTGCGCGAACTGAACGCGTGCTGGTCACTGCTCAGGAACGCCGCCGAACCCGCCTTCGTGATGGCATCAAGGACATCCAACGTGTCGGTCAGGTTTGTCGTGAGCGGATAGATGCTCCACACACCGAGAACAAAACCCTCGCGATCCACCACGGCCACAACGGCGTTTGAGCGGCTCGCCGTGCCGTTGGCCACAAAATAGTTTGCGCGAGTCAGCGCCTGCGCCATGACAGTCGCCACGTCGTTCGAAGTCATCAGGCTGACGGCGTGGGCGCGCGTTGCGAAGGCAAGAAGCAGCAATAAAACGAAGTGGCGGAAGCATTGTTTCACCATCGCGAGTCTGCGAAGTGCGCGCGTCGCGGGCAAGGGGAAAATTGGAAAAACAATTTCGGAGGGCGAAGTTCCACGACGCCCTGAATACATTTGGGCGTCGTGGAACTCCGCCCTCCGGGATCAAACTTTCTCCGGCACGACGAACGGCTTGCGATACTCTCTCGTCAGCAGTGCATTCGCGCCGGAATTGTTCACAAACTTTTCCGTTTTGGGATTCATTTTCAGAAAGGCGCCCAGCGTCGCCTTCGTCTGCGTCAAGTCCACGCCGTTGGCTTCGAGGTGCGCGGCCATGCGACCGAAAGCTTCCGTGGCTTCCTTGTCCGCTTTGATCGCTTCCCTGATGGCGTCGGGCGATTCCTGTTTTCCAACGCGGTAGGAAATATTTCCCGTGTGGCACAGCGCGCTTGAAAGATGGCCTTCCAGAATATCGGCGTGCAAGTCCGAGACTTTGCGGCTGCGGACGGCCTTGATCAGATTCGCGTAGTGGCTCTCGGCACCCTGGAACTCGACGATCTTCTCGCCGTTCTTGTCGTAGGCAATGGCGCGGTTGTAATTCGGCACGTGGACCAGCCCGCCTTCACAATGAATGTTGACGCAAACACTGCCGCCGTTTTTGGCCGGGAACTTGTCCATGTTCGAAGATCCCTTCTTCTCCGGCAGGCCTCGAACTTCAAAGATCAGTGGCGCTTTGGCGTAATCGTGAAAAACGATCTGCGTGTTCGGCGTCTCGCCGTCATCCACGTAACCGAGCCGCCCGCCTACGCTCAACACGCGGGGCGAGAGCGCGTTCTCGCCGGCGAACCACCGGGCAATGTCCATCTGATGGATGCCCTGGTTGCCCAAATCGCCGTTGCCGGTGGACCAAACCCAATGCCAATCATAGTGCAATCGCGTGCGGCGCAGCGGATCAAGAGGCGCAGGCCCGCACCAGAGATCGTAGTCAATGTGGTCCGGAACTTTTTGCGCGCCTTCGGTCTTGCCGATGCTGCCGCGCGGTTTGTAGCACTGGCCTCGGGCGACGAGGATTTTGCCCAGGTTGCCGGCATTGACCCACTCGACCATCTTCGCGATGCCCTCGCGGCTGGAGCGGCTTTGCGTCCCGGTCTGGCACAGCTTGTTGTATTTGCGCGCCGCGTTGACGACCTGGCGGCCCTCCCAGACGTTGTGCGAAACCGGCTTCTCAACGTAAACATCTTTGCCTGCCTGCATGGACCAAATGGCGCCCAACGCGTGCCAATGGTTCGGCGTGGCGATGGAGACGAGGTCAACATCCTTGTTTTCGAGCAGCTTGCGGATGTCCGTGTAACTTTGGACGGGTTTGCCCGCGTCCGCGCATTTCTTGACTTCGCGTTCCAACACATTCTTGTCCACGTCGCAGAGCGCGACGAGGCGCACCCCGGGGAGTTCGCTGAAGCCGTTGATGTGGTCCCTGCCGCGTCCGCCGAAACCGACTACGGCGACGCGGATGTCGCCGCTCGCGCTGCCTGCGGGCTTTGAATCTTGCGCGATGACGACGTGCGGGAACGCGCTCAACGACGCGCCGGCGGCCAGTGAGGTTTTGAGGAATTGACGGCGGGTGAAATTTTTCATGGTGACTCCTTTAAGTTTATTTTTTTTCTGCTGCGAACTGTTTGTATTTTTCTGCGACGCCGGCCTGCTTCTCGTCTCCTTCATGCATGTAAAACCTGTAACGGAATGTGGCGCTTTGGCCAGCGGGAATTTTGAAATCGCCCGCGCCGGCCGGTTTCTTCTCGAAATCATGGACGCCAAACGGATTTGCCGCGAACAAACCGTAGTCGCGCACGTGCCACCACGTCGGATGACGCGGGTTCTGCGGATGATCGAAAATGGCGACCCCGACAATTTTCCCCTGCACCGGCCCATGATAATCAACCCACTCGGCGCGCTTGCCCCAGGTGTCACCATCGCGCACGCCTTCGCTGTTGACGATGTGGCCGGTCGGCGCGCCCTGGTTGAATTTGTTCGGCTTGAGGCGCATTGTTTCGGCGAGGCGAATCGCCATTGAGCCTTCTTTCGTATCGCCAAAGACGACTTCAGAATCTTTTGGGGCGTGAATCGTGATCGCAAAATCAAACAGGCGTTCGTTCTTCGGGCGGTTGTAGATCGTCAACGTTCGTTCGTCCGTGCAAACCGTTTTGCCGTCGGCGGTGATCCAACTGTTTCGGGATTTGATGACGCCGGAATTTTTTCCGGATTCAACCTTGTCAAAACTTTGGTGGACAATTTTGCCGAACTGTTTTGCTTCAGACCAAAAGTCCGTGCCGTTGACCGAGCCGTGCGTGAACCAGAAGGAGCGATGGTGCGGATGATCGTGGTCCTCGTTGTCGCCCTTGCCCAGCGGCCACTCGCGCGACATCGGCAAACTCTCCGGCCCGAGCATCGGATGACAATACGGGCGCGGGACGTCCTTGAAAAAATATTCGGTGAAAAGCTGGCCGCCGATTTCAACGCGAAGGCGGTTGGTCAATTCAGTGATCTGGACTCCTTTGGAAACAGGAAGTTTTTCAGCACGTTCTCCACCGGTGGACGCGCAGCCGCCTACGAACAAAACACCGGCCAACGCGGTTGAAATCGAAATCAGTTTGGGGTGCATTATGGACGCATCATAATTTTGACTCCAGCCACGTCAATTCAAAACGGTCGTCCGTTTGTTCTGGGTCGCACCTTGGCACCCGGTTTGTAGCGTCAGGCGTCCCGCCTGATATAGAGGACGTGCGCAAAGCGGTGCAGGATTTGACGGCGCGCGAGTCGAAGGTGGAGGATTAATTTTTTGCCACAGAATTTTGCGAACAGAGCACGGCATATCGCCGAGCCTGCGCGGTGGCAAAGAATTTTCTGTGACGGGTAAACTCACAACCAGCTTTCAAATTCCTCAAGTTCAACTTCCACGTCCTTGAGAATTTTATTGAGCAACCCCGGTCCGATGGTTTCACCAGAATGAATCGGGACGACCGTTCGTCGTCCGTCGGGATGCTGGAGAAAATGGTGGCTGCCTTTGACGCGCAAAACCATGAAACCAGCGTGACGCAATGCGGCCATCACCTCACGACCGCGAAGTCGAGGCAGGCGCGGCATGATCAGACAGCGATTCGCTGCACGCCGATGAACTCGTTCGCGGACACCGACTCGCGCTCAACTTCAAGACATAACTCTATGGCTTCGCGGATGCGCTCCATGAGCTTGTCCAGCGAGCGCGCCTGCGTGTGGCAGCCCGGCAGGGCCGGAACGCTGGCGACGTAATAACCTTCCTCGTCGCGCTCGACGACCACGCTGAATTCCCGCTTAACTGCTCTTTTCATGCCGCGACTATCGCTGAATTATTGCGACAGCGCAAGGTCATCACGCCGGTCATTGATGAAGTGTATGCGATGCTTTACGAGGGCAAGGACGTGCGCAAAGCGGTGCAGCGTTTGACGGCGCGCGTGTCGAAGGCGGAGGACTGAGTGAAACGTTCAGGTGCGGCAGAGAGAAATGAAACGACTTTTGCCTATTTCACAGTGCACCGAGAACTCATTTCCTTCATTTCCCTTTCCAAAACTCCAACACTTGCTTCACCGTCAGCGTGGCTAGATTACCGACGGTTTCATGAACGGCAGGATTCAGCGCTGATGTCCCTGCAATGCACAACGCACTTACATTAGGCCCAAGGCAGCGAACAAGCATTGTCCCGAAAGTTTCTCCAAAAGGATTCTTCTTTGCTGTAATTGCGCTACGAAATGCCGCTTGGTATTCGTCGAGCGCATTATCGATCCAGTCTGCATATTCTGAAGGCATACCGTAGTCTTTTCGGATCGAGCGCCTGCAAAAACCTTCAATTTGATTTCCACGTTCGGCGCTCATGAGTTCCGAGTTCCCTTTCAAAATTGCGAGCGCCGTTCCGAGTATTGCCATTGAAATTTCGCTGCTCACATTATTGTTGATAGGAAAGGCAAACCGGCCATCCGTTGTCGTTCGGACGCCCTCCGCTACATACCTGCAGGTTTCACGACCAGCGTCAAAGACCTGGCGGACGAACTCGCGCGACAATTCTTCGTCATGATTCGCATTTTGTGCAGGGCTTGAGCCTTGATTGTGGTGAGGTCGGACTGGCGTCTTGAAACTTTTCGCTTGCTTCGCCTCTTGCGCCTCCTTGAGTGGATCACCAAATAGTTTCTTCAAGAGGTTCATGATTCATACGAGATCGGAACATCGAACTTAACTCGGCTCACGGACGAACTCTCCGTGGTTTGTGTCTTCTCGCCTTTAGCGCTGAGGAACGACATGACCTGAATCCCGCCACCACCTCCGGCCTCCGACTTCTCCGCTGCGGTAATCGCAACGTCGAATTCAACGAGAAAAGCGATGCCCTCGGCATCAGCAGTCGCGTAAACACGGTCGCTTTCCTTTGGCGTAAAGTGAATCTGTGGGGCGATGCATTTGCCCTTCCTACTGCGAGCAGCTGATACGCCCTCGGCAATTTGAACCAACGTTTGTGCTACAAATTCCTGTAGATCCATCAATGCATACTGTTTTGGACCTAGAGACTTGTCCAGCGAGAAGTCACACTTTCAACCCGCCATGGCATTCTTGATTTCCTTCAACAACTCCGCATGTGATTCCACGGGTTTGAATTGCGGGAATTGTTGCTTCACGTTCTCCGGCGCGTGGCTGGTGCGTTTCAAAATCAAGCAAACACCAAACGTCCGCGCGGCTCTGGAATGTCCCTCCCGTCGTCCTTGGCGGTCTTGATCCAGAACTTGATGGCGTCCTCGGCGTTTTTGATGGCCGCCTGTCGCGTCGCGCCGTGCGCCATGCAACCGGGCAATTCCGGCACGTCCACCACATAGGCTTCATCCTCCGCGCTCCACCAGACGATCATCTCGTAGTTCAATTTCATAACAGTTTGTAGTTTGCCAGAATCTTGCGGACTTGGCCAATTTGAGTTTAGCTGCGCGCCTTCTCTCAATCCCAAAGGGATTGCAGCACTCAGCCCAGGGTTGCCGAGCTTGCGAGGCTACCCTGGGTCAACCGTCCCAAAATATGTTTCAACCCCAACGGGGTTGTATCGTCCGATTCGCACGGTTGATGAAACCCCGTTGGGGTTTGATTTGTTTTTCACAATTCACCCAGGGTAGCTCGTTCCTCGCAACCCTGGGCTGACGGCTGGAATCCCGTTGGGATTCTTGGAGACGTTCGTTTGCCCTCCGGGGACAATTCGCGATTTTCATCACCCGGCCATCGCATTTTTGATTTCCTTCAACAACTCCGCGTGTGATTCCACGGGTTTGAATTGCGGGAATTGTTGCTTCACGTTGTCCGGCGCGTGGATCAGGAAACCCACGTTGGCCTCGGCGAGCATGGCGGTGTCGTTGTAGGAATCGCCCGCGCTGATGACGTGGTAATTCATCCGCCGGAAGGCCGCCACCGCTTCGCGCTTCTGTTCCCGGATGCGCAACTGGTAATTCACGATGCGGTCGTTCTCCACGACCAACCGGTGGCACAGCAGCGTGGGCCAGCCGAGTTTCTGGAGCAACGGCGTGGCGAATTGCTCGAACGTGTCCGAAAGAATGACGACCTGCACGATGGAGCGCAGTTCATCAAGAAATTCCTTCCCGCCCGGCAGCGGTTGCAGCGTGCCGATGACGCGTTGGATGTCCGAAAGCTTCAGTCCGTGCTGATCAAGAATGGCCAGCCGGCCGCGCATGAGCTTGTCGTAATCCGGTTCGTCACGCGTGGTGCGGCGCAGTTCCGGGATTTTGGTCTTCTCGGCGACGGCGATCCAGATTTCGGGAGTCAGCACTCCCTCCATGTCCAGGGTGACGATTGATTGTTTCACGGCGCGGGAGTTTTTCAGAATGTCCGGGGCCTGTCCAGCCGTTCGGCAATCGGGTCGGCATGGTTTGATGCGTTTCTGGTTTGCTTGACGGCGCATCTCGCTTCGTTGGGCGGAAAAAACATTTGTGTTTTTTTCGATTCCCGGTATTCAAGTGCAAAAACATGACTTCCTTCGCTACAAAACGCAGCGCGGGTTGGATTTTATTCTTGTCGAGTTCGGCGCTTTGCATTTGGCTGCAACAAAAATACGCCGACAGCATTCCCGGCTTCACCTATCTCTCCGGCTGGGCGCTGCTGTTCGTCATGCTGCTGCTGACGTTTTACAATGGGCGGAAAAAAATCCCGTTCCTGCCGCTGTTCTCTTCAGAGACGTGGCTGCAAGTCCACATCTACGCGGGCTTGCTGACTGGAGTGCTTTTTCTGATCCACGTCAGCTACCGGGTGCCGACCGGCTGGTTCGAAGGAACGCTCGCGTGGCTTTATGCGCTGGTGATGTTGAGTGGATTTTTCGGGCTGTTCATTTCGCGCACGATCCCCAAGCGCCTCACGACGCGCGGCGGCGAAGTTTTGTATGAGCGCATCCCGGCGATCCGCCGCAGCTTGCAGGAACAGGCCGAAGCGCTCGCGCTCAAGTCCGTTCCCGAAGTCAAGTCCACCGTCATCGCGGATTTTTACGTGCGCGAACTCAAGGATTTTTTTGACGGCCCGAAAAACGCGACGTTGCACTGGTTCGAGATCAGCAGCCCGCTGAACCGGCTGATGAACAAAATCAGCGACCTCAACCGCTACTTGAACGACAAGGAGCGCGAGACGATGTCGCAGATCGCCGCGCTCGTCCGCCAGAAGGACGGACTGGATTATCATTGCTCGCTGCAGATGCTGCTCAAGCTCTGGCTCTTCGTCCACATTCCGCTGACTTACAGTTTGCTGCTGTTCACCTTCGCGCACATCGTTCTGGTCTTCGCGTTTTCTGGAGGCGTTAAGTGAAAGATTTTTTATTTGGAACTCGGGAACTCAGGAATAAAGAATTTTCTTTTCCCGATTTCCTGAGTTCCAAATTCTATCCGGGGGGCGTGAAATGAAAGACCAATTGCCCGCGCCCGATTTCGATTCGGATTCCTACGCGCGCCCAAATCAAGAATGGATTTGCGGCAAGGCAGCCGATGGCAAACCGTGCCGCGTCGGGCCAAGTCCGGGCGGCCATTGCCGCGCGACGTTCGAATGCCAGCCAGCGCTCGAAACGAAGGAAGGCGAAACCAAAGGCCGCTACAAATGCACGCGCCCCGCTGAATACGGCGGCCCCTGTGACCACGGCCCGCATCCGGACGGCACCTGCAGCCGCGCGATCACCAAGTGCGTCCCGAAACGCAGCCTGCGCGGCAAACGAAAAGTTTTCACCATCGGCGTCATCGCGGCGACGGCGGGCATTTTGCTCGTGGCGTTGTGCGGGCCGTTCCGCGCGCGGGTCATCAATCCCGGCAAACTTTCATCGCAACATTCAACCGAGGCGTTCGCGAAATTGGCTGCGGAAAAAAACCAGCGCGATCCCGGTTGCGCCGCATGCCACTCGGTTGCGTCCGCCGGGCCGACGGGCTGGTTGTCCGCGGGATTTCACGCGTCGCCCGGGCCGTTTCAATTTCGCCAGCTCGCCGTCGAGACATATCCGGCGATGAATTCGATTGATCGGAATTGCCAGCATTGCCACGTCAGCCACGCCTTCCACGAGCCGAACGTTCCGCGCGACCACTCCTGCTCCGCGTGCCATCAGGAACACCTCGGCGGAGGCGTGATGAAAGATCCGACCGACGCGAACTGCCTTTCCTGCCACGCCAACGCGCACGAGATGCAACTGGCGATGGAAAAAGGCAAAACGATTGCGCCGGAGAAATTTGATTACCGCCCGGACATGGGGCGCAACCTGTTCAAGACGCCGCGACCCGCGCAAGGCTACACGAAGATCATCAACTCGTTCGCGGGCGACCATCCCGAGTTTCAACTTATCGCGGACAAACTCACCGACCCGGACACGCTCAAGTTCAATCACCAGTTGCACCTCACGTCGCCGAACGTCCAGCCGCTGCTTGGCCGCCCGCTCGACTGCGGCCATTGCCACAAGCCTGACGCTTCGGGCGCGTATTACCTGAAGATCAGCTTCGAGGACAACTGCCGCGTCTGTCACTCGCTGCAATTCGACGTGAACAACCCCGGCCTCCGTCTGCCGCACGGTCGGGTCGAACATGTCCGCGCGTTTCTCCGCAGCCTGCCGGATCAATATGCCGGATACGGCGCAAGCAAAGGCATGAGCAAAGATGCGCTCTCGCAGTTTGTGCAGACCAATTACGCGCGGGTCACACGGGAGTTCGGCTCGGGTGAGGCGATGGAACAGCGCATCTTTTTCAGCGACGCGAAGAAAGGGCCGGTGCCGATGGTTGCCGGGCTGGATGCGCAGGGCGCGGCGCGTTTTCCCGGCTGCGCCTACTGCCACGAGGTCAAGCCCTCCGGGAGCGGCGCGCCGCAAGTCACCGCGCCGTTCATCGCCGACCGCTGGTTGGTTCGAGGCGAGTTCGACCACGGAAAGCATTTCAAAGTGGACTGCCAGAAATGCCATTCGGTGAAGCAAAGCCGCGAAACGGCGGATATTTTGTTGCCATCGAAATCAACCTGCGTCGAGTGCCACAGTCCGCAAGGCGGCGTGGCGAGCAATTGCTCGACTTGCCACAGTTACCACTCGCCGAGGAAAGAAACCGTCGCAGCAAAGTAAAAAAATGGTAGGGCGCGTCACTCCGTGCGCGCCGAGGCACTTCAAATCGTTCGGTGAATTTCTCCGTCAGCTTCGTTTGTAAATCTCACGGCGATTGCCGACGTAGTGGAGATAGATACGACCCATGCCCACATCAAATTCATAAAGCACGCGGTGATCGCCGACCCGCAGCTTGAATTCGGAGCGGCCTTGGAGCCGTTTGTGCGGGAAACTTTCCAGCCGCGCGCCCATCTCGTCCACCTTGCGCTGGATCGCGTCGCGGACGGACGCCGGGAGGGAATCAAATGCTTTCGAGAATGTCGGCGACCAGATTTGGAGCGCGGCGGACACGACTCTACTTTGGCTGGCGCGTCGTGAATTGCCCCGCCGCAATCTCGGCGCGGGACTGGTCGAGCTTGGCTTTGACGTCGTCAATCAACTCAAGCTGGTCTTCCAGGTAATCGTCTATCCACTCGCGCACCTCTTCGATTTCCGCGCGCGACAACTTTGGAAGCACCGCTTCAATGTCTTTGACTGTGCTCATGGCGACAAACATAGCCGATGTTTTTTGGATTGAAAAGTCCCTGTTTGGGTGCGCCATTGCTCCACAACCTACGGCTCCACGAACACCGGCATCCCGACCCGAACCAAGTTGACCAGCCGCTCCGCGTTCCAGTTCGCCAGCCGGAAGCAGCCGTGCGATTCCGTGCGGCCAACCTGCTCCGGGCTTGGCGTGCCGTGCATTCCGTAGCCCGATTTGTCCAGACCGATCCACGCCACGCCGACAGGATTGTTCGGCCCAGGCGGCAAGATGAGTTTGCGGTTCAACTGCCGTGCTTCCGTTAATTCTGGAAAAACCTCCGGGTCAAAAGTGTAATTCGGATTCGGCGCGACCACTGCGACGTGCAGCTCGCCGACGGGACGTTTCTCGACGCGCGCGGCGATGCTGCACGGAAAATGCGCGATCAGGTTTGTCGCCGCATCGAACGCCTCCAAAGTTTTTTCGCCCAGCGAAATGAACACAAACGTGGCTCTGCCTTCATCGCCGGAAAATGTTGCGTCGGGGATTTGCAGGACCGTTCCGGCAACCACGTTCGTCCAGTCAACATGCGGATTCAGTTGGCGGATCAGATTCGGATGCGCGTGGCCACGTTCGGCGACAAGTTCCAGAATGTTCTCGTAGTCGAGCGCCGATTGCTGCGACTTGCCAAGCCACGTTTTGTTCAATGGTTGCAAGCGCGCGAGGTCATTCGACGTGATCGTGAAAGTCGTCAGCACAGGTTTGGTCAGTAGCAACCGGGTTTTGGTCGCCGCGTCCAGTTCGCCCGTGAGCGGCAGCGATTCTGTCTCCTGAAACACGCGCAACGCCGCGCGCGTCTGTGAGCCGATGACTCCATCAATCGAGCCGGATGAAATGCCGAGCCGTTCGAGAGCAACCTGCGCTTCAAAAATATTTTGGACGGGCCGCGGCGGCGAACCCCAGTCCCTCGCCTGAAAACGCGGTGGCGGCGGCACGTTCGTTTGTGCTGGTTGCGCGACGACAGTTGGTTTCGTGACAAATTGATTTGTCTGCGGCAATTGTGCGGTCTTGGATTTTGGCGGAGTTGATTTTTGGAAGTCCCGCCAGAGCCAGATTCCCGCGGCGATGAGCAGCGCGGCCAGAATCCAAAAGAATTTGCCGCGCGATTTTTTCTCCCGCGCTGGAAGCTTGTATTTCGTGTGATGCCGCACCGTTTTTTCCCGCGACTTTGCGCCGGGAAAGGCGCGCTCTACAACTCAAAAACCTTCCGCAACTTGTGCAGAAAAGTCGTTGCGTATTCGGTTTGCATGGCCTCGGCGTTTTTATGCGACGCTTCGGCGAGGACGCCTTCGTTCTCCAGCCGGCGCTTCGCGAGCAGTTCGCTGAGAGTTTGCAACAGGTGCGGATGTTCGGCGACGACGTCGGCGAGCATCGGCTTGTCAATTACCAGGATTTCACATTCGCCCTGCGCGATGACGGTGGCGCTGCGTTTTTCACCCGTGAGCAGGGACATTTCCCCGAAGCAATCGCTCGCGCGCAGCACGGCCACCTGCGTCAGCCCGCCGTTGTGGTTCACGAGAACTTTCGCCTCGCCCCGGATGAGAACGAACATCGAAGCGCCTTCGTGCCCCTGCTCGATGATTTTTTCGCCGCGGCCAAAGCGTTGAAAATGAGCGCGCGGCAAAAGCGCGTCGAGGTGCGCGTCGTCAAGACAATTGAGGACGGGGAACTGGCGGATCGCCGCGCGTGCTGTCACAAAAAGTTCTGGCTGGGCGGACGCGGCGCGCCGCTCGATCTGCAACGTGCGGACGGGAAACGGAATCTTGATTCCCTGCCGGTGAAATTCATACCAGATGTTCGAGCGGATGGCGTCGGAGACTTCGTTGAAATGCTTGTGGTCGTCCATCCAGAATTTCAGCTCGTATTCGATGGCCGAGTCGCCGAAATTTTTCAAAAACACTTTTGGTTTCGGTTCGGGCAACACGCCGGTCGCGTTTGTAGCGGCATGGATCAGCACGTCTTTCACGCGGTCGGGCGGAAGATTGTAGTCCACCCCGACGCTCATGCGCATGGCGTGGCGCCTGGTCGGGTAATGAAGGTTGATGATGGTCTGGCGCGAGAGTTCGCGGTTCGGAATGTCGAGGCAGACGTCGTCGTTCGTGCGCAGGCGGGTGGAGCGCCAGTTCACTTCGATGACTTCGGCGTGGCGGTTGTCCACGATGAGCCAGTCGCCAGCGCGAAACGGCTTGCCGAAATGAATCGAGAAGCCCGCGAAGATGTTGCTCAACAAATCCTGCATCGCCAGGCCGAGGATGATCGCCACGATTCCCGAGCCGGTCAGCACGCTCAACGTCGGCAGCTTTACCTCATACCCAATCTGCAATGTCAAAATCACGGCGGTGGCAAAAATCAGCAACGCGACAACGTCCGAAAGTAATTTTGGAATTCTCGTTTGCCGGTGTTCGTGGAAATATATTTCCCAGACGTAACGCTTGATTAGTGCGATGAAAAAAAACGTGGCCAGCAGCGCCGTCGCTGCGCCAAGTTCACGTCGGAAATCAAAGCGGATTTCCAACAGCCTCACTGGCAGATAAACCGCCAGCGCGCCGCAGAAAAGTTTGTAAAGCACTCCCAACCCGACGCCGCGCCGCCGTTTCAGATTTCGCCCGAGCGCCAGCAGAAGAAAACAAATCACCGCGCTGCTGACAGCCAGAATGATCAGCTTTTCAGTGAGATTCAGCGCGGGCATGACGCCCAGAATAGACCAATCGGCAGGCGCGAACAACTTGGAACTTGGCTGTTTGGCCTTGACCTTTGGCTTTTTGAAGGCAAACTGTGCGGCTCGATTTGGGATTATTTCGGGTTAAGTTTTCCCTGAATTTATAGATTAACGACACGAACATTTAATGAAGCATATTCGAAACATCGCGATCATCGCGCACGTTGACCACGGCAAGACCACGCTCGTGGATTGCCTGCTCAAACAATCCGGAACTTTCCGCGCCAACCAGCACGAGTCATCGGAGGAGCGTTTGATGGACTCGATGGATTTGGAGCGCGAGAAGGGCATCACCATCCGCGCGAAAAATGCCGCGTTCAAATACAAGGATTACCACATCAACATCGTGGACACGCCGGGGCACGCGGATTTTGGCGGCGAAGTCGAGCGCATCATGAACATGATTGACGGCGTTCTGCTCGTCGTGGACGCGGCGGACGGTCCGCAGGCGCAAACGCGATTCGTTCTCCGCAAAGCTCTCGAAGCCGGCGCGAAACCGATCGTGGTCATCAACAAGATTGACCGCGACAACGCCGCGCCGCACAAAGTGCTCGACGAAGTTTTTGATTTGTTCGTTTCGCTCCATGCGACGGATGAGCAACTTGATTTTCCCGTCATCTACGCCAGCGCGAAGGATGGCTACGCCAAGGTGGAATTGCAGCACGTCAGCGGGACTATGGAGCCGCTCTTCGACGCGATCATCAAACACATCCCGCCGCCGCGCGCGCGCGCCAGCGAAGGTTTTCAATTGCTCGTCGCGAATCTGGATTACAGCGATTACCTCGGAAGGATCGCGTTTGGAAAAATTTATTCCGGCAAAATCAAAGTCGGCGACACCGCCGTTTGCCTTCATGCTCACGGGGAGAAAACCGCCGGCAAAATCACGATGGTCTATCACTTCGAAGGCTTGAAACGGATCGAAGTGCAGGAAGCGCACGCAGGCGATATCGTCGGCGTCACAGGGTTCGAGGAAGTGTTCATCGGCGAAACGATCGTGGACAATCCGGAGCGCGCCGCGCTGCCGTCCAAGCCGATTGATCCGCCGACGATCCAGATGGAATTCGCCGTCAACGACGGCCCGCTCGCCGGTCAGGACGGCAAACTCGTCACCGCGCGCCACATCAAGGAGCGGCTGACGAAGGAACTGCGCACCAACGTCGCGTTGCGCGTCGAAGACACGTCCGACCCGAAAGTTTTCAACGTCGCCGGTCGCGGCGAAATGCAGATCGCCATCCTCGTCGA
>CAYMCQ010000058.1:0-25977 GCA_964389025.1 uncultured Verrucomicrobiota bacterium | reverse complement strand
GCTGTCAAACTTCGGGAGTCCTCCGGCAGAGCCGGAGGATTTCCTATGAATTAATAGTTGTGAGCGTCGCTTACTATTATGGTTTTGAACATGGCCGTAGAATAGGAAAGCCAAAGAAGTAATCATATTGCAAATGAACTCGTTGTTTGTAATCGCAACGTTGCCGAAAATGAGCATATTGAATCTCAGGGTGCGTAAGTTAATTGGCAAACTTGGCGTTCCTTACAATCGCAGATTGCGAGTCCGAGGCTCCCCGCATCCAATATTAAGAAAGTTGAATGCGCTTCTCTGCAACGTAAATCAAGGCGAAAGTTAGTTTCCAGCCGGATTCAAGGCAAGTTCGGTGACCCGAGGTTTTGCTCTTGACTGCGAATAAAAGCCATCTAATCTAATCGTCGCACAACGGAATTTTACGTCCCGAATACTTTTCGGGGCACGCCAAAGTCGGAAGAGTCAATTCTACCGGCTTTTTTGTTTCCCTGATGGGGAATGTGGTGACGAGTTATGAACGCCGATTTTTTAGCAGTTTTGGAATATTGGGAAAAAGAGAAAGGCATCAGCCGCGATGTCCTGGTGGCTGCTGTTCAGGAGGCTCTCGTCTCGGCGGCGAAAAAGGCTGTCGGCCCGGCGCGCGAACTTCGTTGCGTGATTGACCCCAAGAGCGGCGACATCAAGGCGTTCGCAAAACTCGTCGTCTCGGACAAGGTGGTTTCTCAGCACGACCAGATTTCCGTCTTCGACGCGCGCCGCATCAAGCCGGATGCGAAGCTGGGCGATGAGATCGAAAAGGAAGTGACGCCCGCCGGGTTCGGGCGCATCGCGGCGCAATTCGCGAAGCAAGGCGTGATGCAACATATCCGCCGCGCGGAGAAGCAATTGATCTTCACGGAGTTCAAAGACCGCGTTGGCGACATCATCAGCGGAACGGTGCGACGATTCGAGCGCTCCGATGTCATCGTTGACTTGGGAAAATACGAGGCGATCCTGCCGAACCGCGAGCGCGTGCCGACGGAGGAGTATCAGCCCGGCGAGCGGATTCGTTGTTACGTCAAGGCCGTCGAGCAAGGGCCGCACGGGCCTGACATCATTTTATCGCGCGCCGATCCGCGTTTGGTCATCAAACTTTTTCAGCTCGAAGTTTCCGAGATCAACGACGGCACGATTGAAGTCAAAGGCATTGCTCGCGAAGCGGGTTTCCGCACCAAGCTCGCGGTCTGGTCGCGCGATGAAAAGGTTGACCCGGTCGGCGCGTGCGTCGGTTTGCGCGGCCAGCGCGTCAAAAATATCGTCCGCGAACTCAACAACGAGAAGGTGGACATCATCAAGTGGTCGCCCAACGTCCGGGAATTCATCACGAACGCGCTCGCGCCCGCCAAGTTGAAAAATTTTGAAATAGCCGCGACCGGCAACAAGGTAAAAATCATCGTGAGCGAAGACCAGCTCTCGCTCGCCATCGGCAAACGCGGCCAGAACGCGCGGTTGACTTCCAAGTTGACCGGCTGGCAGGTGGACATCGAAGCGGAAGTGGTGACGACAAAAGGTTTCGAGGAAAAAGTTGCCGAGGCCGTGGATTTATTGGCGACGATTCCGGGAATTTCCCGAGAGCAGGCGGACGTTTTGGTTCATCACGGTCTGACGCGGCTGGAGGATTTGTTGCAGGCGGAAGTCAGCGATCTGGCGGCGATTGAGCAGATTGGCGAGCAGGCGCAAGCCGTCATGGATGCGGCGAAGGCTGAAGCCGACCGGCGCAGAATCAATCTTGGCGGCGATGTGGCTGCCGTTTGATTATGCGTGTGTTGAGAAAAAATCCGGTGTATCATTTCGGGCGATGATTGTTATGCGGCAACATTCGCCCAAAGCAGTTGAAGTTGCAGTTGTAGAAGATTATGCCCGTTCGTATTTACGACATTTCGAAAAAGCTCGGCTTGGAGAACAAAGAAATTCTCTCCAAGGCGAAGGCGCTGGGCATTGCCGCGAAAGTCCCATCCAGTTCGCTCGATAAGATCACCGCGGAATTCCTTGAAGACGAGATCCGCAAAGACCATCCTGAATTAGCCGCTCCGCCTGCGCCGCCTCCTCCGCCGCCGCCACCTGCGCACGAACCGATTGTCGTCGTCTCCACACCGCCGGAAATTGTCACGCCGCCGAAATTGCCCAAAGTCGCTGCAATAACTGAAACGGCCGTGACTGCGATCACCGCGCCTCCAGTCGCCATCGCGGAACCGCCCAAGCCGGTCGAGCCACCGAAGCCTCCACCGCCGCCTGTTCCAGTCGGGCCCAGGATTGGGGAAAAAGTCGGCTTCGTCCAGTTGCCAACGAAGCCCGCGCCGCGCGTGCCGGAAAAAACTGCTGCGCGTGGTGGCCAGCCAAAAACAGATTTCATCCGACGCGGTGACATCCGCAGCGTTCGCGGTTCTGGCCCGCCGGGAGGGCCGCCGATGCCCGGCCAGAGATCCCACAAGACACCGCCCGCTCCGGCTAAACCCGCCGAGCCGAAGTTTGTCCCGCCGGTCACGGACAAAGTCATCACGCTCAAACCGCCGATCGTCGTCCGCGACCTCGCCGAGCAACTGAAGCAGAAGCCCATCAAGATCATCGCGGACCTGATGGAGCTTCGCGTGCTTGCCCACGTCAATCAGGCGATTGACGAGCTCATCGCCCAGCGAGTTTGCGCGAAATACGGTTTCCGTTTTGAAGTTGAAAAACGCGAACGCAGCGCGGCGCTTGTCCACGCGCCGGTTGCCGCTGAAGTTGTGGTCGAGGAAAAGCCCGACAAGCCGGAAGATTTAAAGCCGCGCGCGCCGGTCGTGACCATCATGGGACACGTTGACCACGGCAAGACGAGTTTGCTCGACGTGATCCGCAAGGCGAATGTCGCGGCGGGCGAAGCGGGTGGAATCACCCAGCACATCGGCGCCTACACGATTTCGTTCCCGCATCCCGAGCGCAAAAAAGATTTGCAGCAGATCACTTTTCTCGACACGCCTGGCCATGAGGCGTTCAGCGCCATGCGCGCGCGCGGCGCGACGGTCACGGACATCGTCATCCTCGTCGTGGCGGCCAACGATGGTGTGATGCCGCAAACCGTCGAAGCGTTGAACCACGCGAAGGCCGCGAAAGTTCCGATTCTTGTCGCCGTCAACAAATGCGATCATCCGAACGCGAACCCCATGAAGGTTCGGCAACAGTTGCAGGAAAAAGAACTCGTGCCCGACGATTGGGGCGGCGAAACGATTTTTGTGGATTGCTCGGCGTTGACCAAACAGGGCGTGGATAAACTGCTGGAAATGGTTTTACTTCAGGCCGAGTTGCTGGAACTCAAGGCGAATCCCGACCGTCTCGCGCGCGGCAACGTCATTGAATCCGGCCTCGAACCCGGCGGCCCGACGGCCACGGTGCTCGTCCGAAAAGGAACTTTGCACGTCGGAGACATCATGATTTGCGGCCCGTTTTATGGCCGCGTCCGCGCGCTCATCAGCGAGGAAGGCAAGCGTCTCAAGGAAGCAGGCCCGTCAGTCGCAGTGAAAGTGCTCGGGCTGAATGGCATTCCTGAAGCCGGGCTGGAATTTTCCGTCGTGGAAGATGAGAAGGCGGCGCGCGAAATCGCGGAAAAACGTTTCACCGACGCGCGAACCATCGGTCAGGAAGCCCGCTCCAAAGTCACGCTCGAAAATTTGTTCGACACGCTTGCACAGAACAAATCCAAAGTGCTCAAACTTCTCGTCAAAGCCGACGCTCAAGGCTCGGTCGAGGCCATTGTCGAGGCGCTCAAGAAAATTGATTCTGAAAAAATTTCGCTCGAAATCATTCATGCCGCCGTCGGCACGATCACCGAGTCCGACGTGTTGCTCGCGTCAGCTTCGCATGCGGTCATCCTCGGATTTCACACGCGGCTTGACAGCGTCGCCGCCGACCTCGCGAAGCGCGAAGGCGTGCAGATCAAACTTTACGCGATCATCTACGAGTTGATTGACCAGGTGAAAGAGGCGATGGCCGGCTTGCTCGATCCGCTCTTGAAGGAAGTCGTCGTCGGCTCCGCAGAGGTCCGGAAGATTTTTGAGTTGTCCAAGGGCGTGCCCGTCGCTGGCTGCATGGTCACGAGCGGCCGGCTTGCAAAAGGCAAAGTCCGCGTCCGCCGCCGCAAGGATGTTATTTTTGAAGGCATCGCGCAATCACTCCGGCGGTTTCAGGACGAGGTCAACGAAGTCCGCGCCGGAATGGAATGCGGCATTCGTCTCGAAAATTATTCTGATTTTCAAACCGGCGATGTCATTGAATCTTACACAATCGAAAAAGTGGCGCAGAAATTGTGAGGTGTTGACATTCTGAAGAACGATTGCGGCGGAAATTGTCGAAACCGCGCATGCAATCGTAAATCGTAAATCAAAAATCGGAAATTCCAATGCCTTCACTGCGACTCCAACGTGTCCGCGAACTTCTCAAGCGCGAAATCGGCGAGGCGCTTCGCCGCGAACTTCCCGTGGGCGAAGCCGGCCTCGTCACGGTGAACGACGTGGACGTGTCCGGCGATCTGAAGAACGCGACGGTGTTCATCAGCATCCTCGGAAATGTCGACCAGCAAAGAAAAGGTTTCGGTATGCTCGTCAAAAACCGCAAGCGCATCCAGGGATTGATGGCGCGCGCCGTCGTTTTGAAATACACGCCGCAACTGCGTTTCGTCATGGATGATTCCGTGATGCGCGGCAACAAAGTGCTGCAAATCCTCGAGGAGATCCAAAAAACTTTGCCAGCCGAGAACAAGGAATGAAATCCAACCCAGCCATTGTCGAGCGCATCATCAAGGCGATCCGGCGCGCTAAAAAAATCTGCATCGTCGGCCACGTCCGCCCCGATGGCGATTGCGTCGGCTCGCAGCTCGGCCTCGCGATGGCGCTGTGTAACGAAGGCAAGGATGTGGCCGTCTGGAACGAGGATTCGATGCCGGCGAAATTGAAATTTCTCGACCCCGATGGCTTGTTTCAATCACCCAAACGCGGACAAAAGTTCGACTGCGTCATCGCCACGGATTGCGCCAGCTTCGAGCGACTCGGTAAGACCGGCGCGTTCATCGCCCGGCGGAAGCCGCTCATCAACATTGACCATCACGAGAGCAACACCCGCTACGGCGATCTGAACTGGGTTTCGCCGCGCGACCCTTCCACCGGCGAATTGATCTACCGCCTGCTCAAAGCCGCGCGCTGGCCCGTCACCAGACCCATCGCGGACTGTTTGTTCACCGCCGTCTCCACCGACACCGGCTCGTTCCAATATCCCAGCACGCGCCCCGGCACGTTTCATGTCGGCGGCGAACTCGTCACGCACGGCGCGAACCTCGCGAAAATCTGCGACGAAGTTTATCAGTCGTATCCTGTTTCGCGCGCGCGATTGCTCAAGCTCCTTTACAGCAAGTTCAAGCTCACGCACAGCGACCGCATCGTGTATTTCTGGTTGAAGAAGGCCGACCTCGCCCGCACCGGCGCGGAGAGCAACGACACCGAAGGTTTGATTGACCACATCCGCGCCATCGAGCCGGTCGTGGTCGCGTGCGTGTTCGAGGAAATGGGGCCGGAGCTGACACGCATCAGTCTTCGTTCCAAGAGCGCCAAGGTGAACGTGAGCGAAATCGCCGCGCAATTCGGCGGCGGCGGACACGCGGCGGCTGCAGGCGCGCGGATTTCCGGCAAGCCGCTCGTCACGCAGCGGCGCGTCATCGCCGCGATCAAGCGCGCATTAAAATCCGTTTAGACATGCAACAATTCACCACGCTGGACGGCGCAATCCTTGTGGACAAACCAGCCGGGATGACATCGCACGATGTCGTGGACGAAATCCGCCGCTTCTTCAACATCAAGAAAGTCGGTCACTGCGGCACGCTTGATCCGAACGCGACAGGTTTGCTCGTCATTGTGCTCGGACGCGGAACAAAACTTTCAGAAAAATTGATGAGTGACGACAAAGTTTATGAAGGACAGATCAAGTTCGGTGAAACGACTGACAGCTACGATGCCGACGGAGAAATTCTTCAAACGCGGCCAGTCCCGCCGCTCACACTCGACCAACTAAACGAAGCCGCCGCAAGCTTCATCGGCGACCTGATGCAGAAGCCGCCGATGGTTTCCGCCGTCAAAAACGGCGGTGTGCCGCTTTACAAACTTGCGCGCAAGGGAATTGAGGTGGAGCGCGAAGCGCGGCTGATTCACATCTACAACTTTCGTTTCACGGATTACCGCGAACCGTTTGGAACATTTCGCCTCGCCTGCACGAAGGGAACTTACGTCCGCTCCATTGCGCACGACCTTGGCGAAAAACTTGGCTGCGGCGCGCATCTCGCGACGCTGCGGCGGACTTCTTCCGGTAAATTTGATGTCGCCGACGCAAAACCTCTCGACGACATTCTACGGCTTCAACCCAACGAACTGGAGAAGCGCGTGATTCCGTTTCTGAAATTGAGCACGATGTAAGATGAAAATCATTCACGGCGCAAATGAACTTCAAGCTGCCGGACGAAAAGTCTGCGTGGCCATCGGCTTCTTCGACGGCGTCCATCTTGGTCATCAGCAGATCATCCGGCAGACCATCGCCGACGCGCGGCAGCATGAAGCCATTGCCGTTGTCGTCACATTTGATCAACATCCGAGCACCATCGTCGCGCCAAGCCGCGTTCCGCCGCTGATTTATTCGCAACCGAAAAAATTGCGTGTCATTGAATCGCTTGGTGCAGACACACTCTGGCTGATTCATTTCGACAAGGCCTTCAGTGAAAAGACACCGGAACAATTCATTCGCGGACTGGCAAACGATTTTGGAAACGTTCAAAGCATCTGCGTCGGCAGCAATTTCAAATTCGGTCACAAACGCGAAGGCAACGTCGCCGCGCTCAAAACATTTGGTGGGCAATTCAATTTCGCCGTGCACGGCATGGCCGCCGTCGCGTTGGATGGCCAACCCGTAAGCAGCACGCGCATCCGAGATGCGATCCGCACAGGCGACCTCGACGCTGCGGGCCAAATGTTAGGACGCACTTATTCCCTTGCCGGCAGGGTGATTGAAGGCGACAAGCTGGGTCACAAACTTGGTTTCCCGACGGCAAATCTCGATACGACCGGACTTGTTCTCCCGCCGTCAGGCGTTTACGTAGCGCGCGCGAGCGTGGACGGAAAAAATTTTCGCAGCGCGTTGAACATCGGCGTTCGCCCGACATTGCACGAACCGAATCCAACGCTACACGTCGAAGCGCACCTGCTGGATTTCAGCGGCACACTTTACGGCAAAGAAATGGAGATCACGTTCGTGGACAAACTGCGCGATGAAAAAAAGTTTTCGTCGGTCGAGGAATTGAAGAAACAAATTGCATCGGACGTGGCTGAAGCAAAGAAAAGATTTTAGACACGAATTTCGCTGATTTGCGCGAATTTAAGATGGGAAAAATCCGTGGCAATCCGTGAAATCCGTGTCTATTTTTTTCTTTCCCACCTTGAACACGCGGCTGGTTTAGTTGTCCATCTGTCTGTAAAATTTTTGAAACATGAACACAGGAATTTCTGCAATCAACGACGCGGTCAAACAATCCAGCGCATTCGTCCAGCCGCTTTTCAGCGAACTCAGCAAAGTAATCGTCGGCCAGACCTATCTCGTCGAGCGGCTCGCCGTCGGGCTGCTGGCGAACGGGCACGTGTTGCTCGAAGGCGTGCCGGGCCTTGCGAAAACTCTTTCTGTCAAATCACTGGCGAACTGTCTCGATGTAAAATTTTCGCGGCTGCAATTCACGCCCGACATGCTGCCCGCTGACGTCATCGGCACGCAGATTTACAATCCCCAGACCGGATATTTCACCACGCGCAAAGGCCCGATCTTTGCGCATCTCGTTCTTGCGGACGAAATCAATCGTGCGCCGGCGAAGGTGCAAAGCGCGTTGCTCGAAGCGATGCAGGAACGGCAAGTCACCATCGGCGAGCACACGTTCAAACTCGAAGAGCCGTTTCTTGTGCTCGCCACGCAAAATCCCATCGAGCAGGAAGGCACATATCCGTTGCCCGAAGCGCAGGTGGACCGCTTCATGTTGAAATTGAAGATCGGTTATCCGTCCAAGATTGAGGAGCGGCAGATTCTCGATCTGATGGCGCGCACGAGCGGCGCGCCCGTCACGCATCCCGTTGTTGACGCGAAACAGATTCTGGCCGCGCGCCAGGTCATCAACGACATCTACATTGACGACAAAGTGAAGGATTACATCGTGGATTTGGTTTGTGCGACGCGCGACCCGGAACAATACAAAATCAAAGTCAAAGAATTCATCCAGCTCGGCGCATCGCCGCGCGCGACGATTGCGCTGACGCTCTGCGCGAAGGCGCACGCGTTCCTGCGCGGGCGCGGCTACGTCACGCCGCAGGACGTGAAAAGCATCGGCATGGACGTGCTGCGCCACCGCGTCGCCATCACTTACGAAGCCGAAGCGGAAGAGAAAACGAGCGAGATAATTATTCAGAAAATTTTTGATGAGTTGCCTGTGCCGTGAGTTATGGCAAAGACCATTTTCGATATTTCAAAGAAATTTGTCTTGCACCCAAAAGTGGTTCTCGCCAAAGCCAAAGAACTCGGCATTACGGCCAAGGTTATATCTAGTTTATTGAATGACGACGACACCGCGCGGCTTGAAAATGAATTGCTCAAAGGCAGCTCGCAAAAAATGAAACCTAGTTTGAAAAATTGCAGGTTAATTGAAGTTCAGGCTGGGATGACTTGGGAGGCAGCACTCGCACATCGAGTCTATTCATGTCCCGATACGCCAACTTATAATTTTGTTTTGGGTGCAACGGTTTTGCTTCTAAATAGCAATACCACGGGACGACGCGTTCCCTTAAATGTCGAAGCGGTGCAAGTTTGTGATTTGCGCGCACCTAATTTTCTCGAATCTGTGCCGGAAAAATTTCGCACTCGCTTGAGCAGTTACAAGAATGGTGTGCAAAACATTCCCGGTATTTTGGATGGTAATTGCAGCTATCGCTTTTATTTCCTCAACACAGAACCGTGGCCTGTTAGGATGCAAGAACTCACCGCTTCTGCTTCCGAAACCGAGTGGTCGGCAATCCTCTCCATTCTCACCGACCCAGAGCAGTTTTTTCAGTGGCCGCAATTCGGCGCATTGTTTTGGCCGGGTTGTGTTCGGACACAAAGGGATGGAGAATACATTTTCCCAGCAGAACTTATACTCCATCTGGAACGATTGAAATTAAAGCCTGATACCCGAACGAATGGGCCGGCAATAAATTCTTTTCAAGCCGCTGGCGGAGAACGACCAATTTGGGGAAATGAAGGTTGGCATATTCATCACATTTTCGATGGGACTGAAGGTTCGCCTCATGCGGTTCACGATGGAAACCATTTTACACATTCAGCCGGATTAGTGGCAGCACATCCTGTCTCCCATCACGTTGCACATCATTCAAATTTATCGAAATGGTTTTTGTGGCGTGAAGCGTTTTTGCGATTTGGTTTTGACCCCAGTGGAAATTTTGTTGTCGCATGATTCCCCGCGAGATTCTCAAAAAAATTCGTCAGATCGAGGTGCGCACGAACCGCATCGTGACCGAAAAGCTCGCGGGCTTTTCATTTCAGCCTGCGGCGCAGTTCAGCCGGATTCCGCGCACCGTGAAAAACGGAAACCACGTTGATGGCGTCCAATTCAATCGAGTAATAGATGCTGTAATTGTGAAATCGCTTGAGAATCGTTTTGTGTGTGCAGGGCGAAGCGAGGCGAAATCTTTCAGGCGATTTCAAAACCTGCTGGAGGGTTGCGTTGACTTCTATTCTGAGTTCTTCACCCAAGCCGGGACGTTGTTCTTCATACCACGCTGCCGCGTCTTCAAATTCCAGACGGGCAAGCGGCGCGAAAACGATTTCGCGCTTCATGCCTTGCGGCTTTTCAAACGTTCGTGGAGTTCGGCCTGCACCGTTTCCCACGGGATGCCGCGTTCGGGATGCTGCCGCAGTTCTTTGGCGCGACGGTCAAACTCGGCGAGTTGTTCCGGTGTGGGTTCGGCATCGAATTTTTCACGGAGTTGTTCAAAGACTTCGCGTTGTTCTTCAAACGGAAGTTTTTCAACTTGCTCCAAAACTTGCGTCGCACTCATGGCGGCAATCTACTCTTTTGCTTTACTCGTGCAAGCAAGGTTTTTCCGCCGCGCGCATTCATCATTTGTCATTCAACCTTCATCCTTTTCCCCGTCATGATCCCCCGCGAGATTCTCAAAAAAATCCGGCAGATCGAGATTCGCACGAACCGCATCGTGACCGAAACGCTCGCGGGGCAGTATCACAGCGTCTTCAAGGGCCAGGGCATGAACTTCGACGAGGTGCGCGAGTATCAGCCTGGCGATGACGTGCGCTCAATTGATTGGAACGTCACCGCGCGGATGAACCATCCGTTCATCAAAAAATTTGTCGAGGAACGCGAGCTCACGCTCATGCTCGTCGTGGACGTGAGCGGCTCGGGGCTGTTCGGTTCGCGCGAGCAATCCAAACGCGAACTCGCCGCCGAGATCGCTTCCGTGCTCGCCTTCTCCGCAATCCGCAACAACGACAAAGTCGGCCTGCTGCTGTTCACGGACGAGGTGGAGAAATTCATTCCGCCACGAAAAGGGCGCGGCCACGTCTTGCGCGTCATCCGTGAAGTTTTGTTTTTCGAACCGAAACGGCGCGGGACAAATTTAAGAAATGCGCTGGAGTTCGTTGGACGAGTAACGCCGCACAAGGCGATTGTCGTGGTCGTGTCGGACTTTCTGGAGAGCGCACCAACTATTCCCCTCACCCGGCGAGACGCCACCCTCTCCCCATCCGATGGGGAGAGGGACGGGGTGAGGGGCGCGCCGCCAAAATCAGTAGCACCGACGCTTACGCAGCCGATTTCACAGCCGGTTTACACCGCGCTTCGTCAGGCAAACCGAAGGCACGACGTTGTTGCAGTCCACGTTTCTGACCCATACGAGATGGAACTGCCGGCGCTTGGCCGCATGATTTTGGAGGATGCTGAAACCGGCCAGGTGATCGAACTGAACACCGGCATCTTCGGAAACCGCGCCGCGTTCAAGGAGCGACAGGATTTGACCAACCAAAATCTTGCGCGAATGTTCCGTTCCGCAGGCATTGACACAATCCAACTCCGCACCGACCAACCCTACGGCGCCGCGCTCGGAAGATTTTTTGAAGCGCGGGAAAAACGCCGTTTGCACGTCTGAAAATGTTTCTTGCCGCCGTCATCATCACGAATTCGCCAGCCGCAAACAAACTCACTGCGGCAACCGATGGTCTTCGCGATATCAAGCCGCCAGTTGGAATACCAAATCCGTGGTTTTGGATTTTGTTGATTCTTGGAGTGCTGGCAGTCGTCGCGGCAATTGTGTTGCTGGTATTTTTCCTCCTGCGAAAGCGCAGACTCATCCCACCACCGCCAATTGTCCCGCCGCACATTCGAGCGAAACAGAAGTTGCAAGAAGCGCTTTCCCTCATCGGCAATCCCCTGCCCTTTTGCGTTTTGGTTTCAGATACGATTCGGGGCTATCTCGAAGAACAGTTTAGTTTTCACGCGCCGGAGCGGACCACCGAGGAATTTTTGCACGAGCTTCAATCCACTGACCTTTTGAACACAGACCAAAAATCAAGTCTCGGAAATTTTCTTGAGAGTTGCGACCTCGTGAAATTCGCAAAATACGAGCCGCGCGAATCGGAGTTGCGCGAACTTCACTCTGCTGCGATTCGACTGGTTGAGGAAACCGAACCGAAGCCGATCGAGACAACATCAGCGGAATCGCCAATAGCCGATAGCCAACCCACACTCAAATGACCTTCGGCAAACCCTACATTCTATTGCTGTTGCTGCTGCTGCCGCTGCTCGCGTGGCTCAAGGGCAAGCGTGGTCGGCCTTCCGCATTTCTTTACTCGTCCGTGCAACTCATGCGCGGGCTTGAAGGTTTGAACCGCTCGCGCGCGGGAAAATTTTTGTTGGCGTTTCGCTGGCTGACGCTCGCGTTTTTCATCGTCGCGCTGGCGCAGCCGCGCTTCGTCCAGAGCGAAACGAAAGTCACCGCCAGCGGCGTGGACATCGCAGTGGCGCTCGACATGTCCGGCAGCATGATGGCGGAAGATTTTGTTTTGAAAGGCGCGCGCGTGAACCGGCTGGCGATAGCAAAAGATGTTTTGAACAATTTCATCGAGAAACGTCCGAACGACCGCATCGGCCTGATTGTTTTTGCTTCGCAGGCTTTCATCGGGTCGCCGCTGACGCTCGACCACGATTTCCTTCAACAGAATCTGGATCGCCTCCAGCTTGGCGCGATTGACGCGAGCAAGACCGCCATCGGTTCGGGCTTGAGCACCGCTGTGAACCGCATCCGCGACCTGAAATCCAAAAGCAAGATCGTGATTTTGATGACCGATGGGCAAAACAACGCCGGCACAATTGCGCCGCTGACCGCCGCCGAAGCTGCGGAATCTCTCAAGGTGAAAGTTTACACGATTGGCGTCGGCACACGAGGCATGGCACCGATGCCCGCCGGCCGAAATCCTTTCACCGGCGAGATGGTGTATCAGCCGCAGCCAGTGGACATTGATGAAGACACGCTGCAAAAAATCGCCGACAAGACCGGTGGGAAATACTATCGCGCCGACAACGCCGAAAAGTTCAAGGCCATCTACGATGAGATTGACAAGCTGGAACGCACCGAGGCGACGATCAAAAAGTATTCGCAGTATGACGAATTGTTCGCGCTGGCGTTGTTCCCGGGACTAGCACTGCTGCTGCTGGAAATTGTTCTGGCGAACACGATTTGGAGGAAGCTGCCGTGAGATTTACGATTTACGATTTACGATTTACGCGCTGGTTGGCGATCGGCGATCGGCGATCGGCTATCGCGTTATGAGATTTGCGAATCCATTCATACTGTTGCTGCTGCTCCCGGCTGTTCCCGGGCTGGCGGTGTTCTTCTGGTGGTCAATGAAACGCCGGAGCGAACTCATGACGCAGTTTGTTCAGGCGCGGCTTCTGCCAAATCTTTCCGTCGGCGTTTCGAGTGCGGTGCAGAAGACTCGTTTCGCCCTGCTGCTTGGCACGACTGTTTTGCTCGTCGTCGCAGCCGCGCGACCGCAATGGGGCTATCACATCGAAGAAGTGAAACAAAAGGGCCTCGACATCGTCGTGGCAATTGACACGTCGAAGAGCATGTTGGCCGAGGACATCGCGCCGAACCGCCTCGAACGCGCGAAACTCGCCGCGCTGGATTTGATTCAGCAGGCGAAGTCGGACAGGGTAGGTCTCGTCGCATTCGCAGGCTCAGCGTTTTTGCAATGCCCCATGACGCTCGACGACGTGGCGTTCAAGCAAAGCCTCGACACGCTTGATGTGAACATCATCCCGCAAGGCGGCACCGCGTTGGCAGAGGCGATTGATACGGCAGCCACGGCGTTCAAGGCGGACGACAATTACAAAATTCTCGTCATCTTCACCGACGGCGAGGACAACGACGAAGGCGCAGTCGAAGCCGCGACGCGGGCAGCGAAGGAGAACATGAAAATCTACCCCGTCGGCATCGGCACACCTGAAGGCGAGCTGCTGCGCATCAAGGATGCCAAAGGCCGCAGCGATTACATCCGCGACACCGATGGCTCGGTCGTGAAATCGCGGCTGAACGAAAAGTTGCTTCAGGAAATTGCACGCGCTGGAAGCGGAGTTTATCTTCGGCTCAGCGGCGCGAAGACGGTGGAGACACTTTATGAAAAAGCCATCGCACCGCTGCCGAAGCGGGAAAATGCGGCTCGGCTCGCGCGAAAATATCACGAGCAATTTTTCTGGCCGCTGGGATTGGCGATTTTACTTTTGATCATCGAAATGTTTTTGCCGGAACGAAAACGCGAACGGGGCGGGCGCGCATCCGAACGGCGCGTCACCAGCCTGGCAGCGACTGTTTTGATTTTGGCAGTCCCGCTGTTCGCGCCCGCATCGCCGTCGAGCGCGATACGCGACTACAAGGCGGGCAAATTTTCCGAAGCGCAGAAGGAATTTGAACTGCTGGCGGGAAAGGCGAAGGACGGCGACGCGCGGCTCGTTTTCAACGCGGGCGCAGCTGCGTATCGCGCGACGAATTACGATGCTGCGACCAGACTTTTCACCACCGCATTGGCCTCGCGCGACCTGAAGTTGCAGCAGGCGGCTTACTATAACCTTGGCAATGCGCAGTTCCGCATCGGCCAGTCAAAAACAAATTTGGACGAAGTTCAAAAGCAATGGGAAATCGCGATCAAAACTTTTCAAAACGCCGTTGCGCTGGACAAAACCGACGCCGACGCCGCGAACAACCTTGCGTATGCGAGCCGCTGCGTGGAGCAGATCAATCAATTGCGCGAAGCGGTCCGCCTCGCCAAGCAAGCGGCTGACGAAGCCATCCGGCAAAGAAATTATCACCGCGCGCTTGAAATCATGGCAAGTTTGCTGCAAGGAAATCCGTTGGCGAAACCGTTTGAAGAATACACAAAGAAATTACAGAACATTGATGCGATTGCGAACCCTCGTCAGCCTTAGCGCGCTGCTGCTCTCTTGGCAGCGAGCCGACGGACAGCTTGCGCCCGCCGACGATTTTTTTCACGGCGGCGCGCAGTCCTATCTTTCCAACAACATTCCCGCCGCGCTGGAGCGCGTGGAGGCCGGCCTGAGAATTTATCCTGACGACATCAAGTTGAAAAAATTGGAGGAGTTGCTCAAGCAACAGCAGCAGCAGCAACAGAACCAAAATCAGCAAGAGCAATCGAAGCAGGACCAGCAGCAACAAAAGTCCGACGAGCAAAAGCAGCAGGAACAATCTCAAGCCGAACAGAAGCAAAAAGAAGAACAGGAGCGCCAGCAGGCCAAATCGAATCCGCAGGACGAAAAAAAGTCCGACGAACAGCAACAGACGGAGCCGCAGCCCGTTCAAGCCGGGCAAATGACCGAGCAACAGGCGAAACAGCTTTTGGACGCACAGAAGGGCCGAGAGCAGGTTTTAATCTTCAAACCAACTGGCGAGAAGGAAAAGGTGCGAAAGAAAACTTTGAAGGATTGGTAGTGCGGGATCGCGCGAGTGACGCCAGTGGATGAGGCGGCTAAGCTGTATCTCTGCATCAGAAGTTGATGGTTGATAGCGGATAGCTCCACGCCTAATCTGGAACGCATGAGCGACGTCACGCGCATTCTCGAGGCAGCCCAGCAAGGCGATCCCAAGGCTGCCGAGCAATTGTTGCCGCTGGTATATGACGATCTGAGACGTCTGGCTGCCGCCAAGATGGCGGGGGAAGCCCCGGGCCAAACCTTGCAACCCACCGCTCTCGTTCACGAAGCCTGGCTGCGGCTGGGCGGTGATTCCCAGTCTAATTGGGAAAATCGGGCCCATTTCCTCGGGGCGGCCGCCGAGGCCATGCGCCGTATCCTGGTTGAAAACGCGCGGCGCAAGCTGCGACTCAAGCGCGGCGGCGGCAATCAACGAGTAGACCTGGACGAATTTGCCACGGACGTGCCGGTAGAGGACGAAAAAGTCCTTCAAGTCCACGAAGCCCTGGAGTCATTGACGGCTGAGGACCCCGAGAAGGCGCAGATCGTGAAACTGCGGTTCTTCGTCGGACTTAGCCTCGAAGAGATTGCCACCCTTTTGGGCGTGAATGAAAAGACGGTTCGGCGTCATTGGGAAGTGGCCAAGGTGCGCCTGTTCCAGATCATCAAGACTGCGAGGAATGACAAATGACGACTGCCGAAAGAATGACAAACTAAAAGGGGTATGGGATCGCTCGACACCCTTTTTCTAAGCGCGCGGAACATTGAAGACCCGGGCCAACGCGCGGCCTATCTCGCACAGGCTTGCGGCTCGGATGCTGACTTGCGCCAGCGCGTCGAGACCATGCTGCGCGACGCCAAAGAGGCTAACGATTTCTTCGGCCCCGAGGGGACTGCTGTCATCGGCGCACCCGTGACCGAAGGTCCGGGCACTGCCATAGGACGCTACAAATTGTTGCAGAGAATCGGCGAGGGAGGCATGGGCGTAGTGTATATGGCCGAGCAACATGAACCCGTGATTCGAAGGGTCGCCCTGAAGATCATCAAGTTGGGCATGGACAGCAAGCAGGTGATCAGGCGCTTCGATACCGAGCGGCAGGCGTTGGCGCTCATGGATCATCCCCATATCGCCAAGGTTTTCGATGGCGGAACCACAGAGACTGGCCGACCGTATTTCGTGATGGAACTGATCCAGGGTTTGCCGATCACGCAGTTTTGTGACGAGGCCAATCTTCCGACCCGGGATCGGCTGGAACTGTTCCTGGACATATGTTCAGCCATCCAGCATGCGCATCAGAAGGGAATCATCCATCGCGACCTCAAGCCATCCAACATCCTAGTAATGCTGCATGGTGACAAACCGGTGGCCAAAGTGATTGACTTCGGCGTCGCCAAAGCCACCCAGAAAATGCTGACCGACAAGACCATTTTCACCCAGTTCCAGCAGTTCATAGGCACCCCGGCATACATGAGCCCGGAACAGACCAGCTTGAGCGGGTTGGACGTGGACACGCGCAGCGACATTTATGCATTGGGTGTTTTGTTGTATGAGTTGCTCACGGGCAAAACACCCTTTGATGCAAAAGAGTTGATGAAGGCTGGGTTCGACGAGATGCGGCGCACGATTCGGGAGCAGGAACCGCCGCGCCCCTCGACCCGGCTTACCGAACTTGTAGCCGCAAACGTGAGAAGGCACAGTTCAAAATCTGAATTTCAAGTTCCGAAATCCGAAGCAGAGATCAGAGAATCTTCGAGTCGGCTGATACAAACAAAGGAGCGGATCCGCCTTCTGCGGGGAGATCTGGATTGGATCGTCATGAAGTGCCTGGAAAAAGACCGGGCGCGCCGTTACGAGACGGCCAACGGCCTGGCGGCGGACCTGCGGCGTCACCTCAACCACGAACCAGTGGTCGCCCGGCCACCCAGTGCGGCTTACCGTCTTCGGAAACTAGCGCGACGGAACAAAGCCGCCTTCGCGGCGGTGACAAGCGTGGCAACAGTGTTGATCCTAGCCACTCTGGTAAGCGTTTCGCAGTGGCGCAAATCTGTGGCTCGGGAGGAAATCACACGCCAAAAGCTCTATTCGGCAGACATGAGTCTGGCACTGGAGGCGGTGGAAAACAGGGACATGAGGCGCGCCCGTGCGCTTTTGGAACGGCATCCTCCAGCCCCTGGCCGCCAGCGCGATCCGCCGGGTTGGGAGTGGCGTTATATTTGGGAGCGATCCCGCAGCGACGAATTGTTCTCGCTGGGCCGTCATTCATCCAGAGTGACAGCCGTCGCGTTTTCTCCTGCGGACGCGGGGTTGGTTTCCGCAAGTCGAGACGGCGAGATCAAACTTTGGAACGTAAGCACCCGGGCCGAGGTCGCCAGGTATCACCATGCCAATGGAATCTCTGATGTCAGGTTTTCCAGCGATGGCAGCCGGCTGGCCTCGGCGGGCCCGGATGGAGCGGTTCGATTCTGGCAGGGGACGACGCTGGAGCCTGCCGGAACCCCGCTGCTCAACTCTCGCCCGATTTTGCGGATGGAACTTTCAGCAGACTGGCACACCTTGGCACTGGGCGGCGCAGAGGAGGTGCGACTGTGGGATGTGGTCTCCGGCCATGAACTGGGGACGGTTCCGGAGTCCGGCAGCGTGATCGCATTTTCTCCGAATGGCCGCTGGCTAGCCATCGCTGACGAGCACCGACTGGAAATCAGGTTGTGGGATATGACCACGAAAACCAACCTTGGGTTTCTGAGCGGCCATCGCAGTCGGGTGCTCGCCCTGGCATTCTCTCCCGATGGATCGATGCTGGCCTCGGCCAGTCAGGACAATACGGTTAAACTCTGGGATCTCGCGACCCGGCGAGAACATGCGAACATGGATGGTCACACGGCTACGGTGAATCGCCTGGCATGGTCTGCGAATGGAAAAGTCCTGGCTTCGGGCAGTCAGGATCGCACGCTTAGAACGTGGGATGTGGCGAGTCGGAGGCCTCTGGCGACGTTGTGTGGTCATCTGGATTCGATCCAAGCCGTGGCCCTCACCGCCGATGGCAAAACGCTGGCTTCCGGCGGTTCGGATGGGAGCGTGAGAATTTGGAACGCCACCGGCGAAGCCGATCGAGCAGCTTCTTTGTCGCTACCCAGCGACATCGTGGGCTTCAGCCTTTCGCGGGATGGACGCACCCTGAGCACCTCGCACATTGATGGAGCATGTCGAATATGGGATACGCCGGGCTTGCGGCAGAGGGCATGGTTCAATCCGCGCCTGGCAACCCTCACTGGTGGCGCAGTAGCCAACGGCGGCCTACGGTTGGCCAGCGGTGAGAAGAATGGGTCGGTGCGCGTGTGGGTGCCTGAAAGGGAGTCATTCCGCAGCTTGATGATGCCGACCAACCACTCAGAACAAGTGCAATCCCTGGCGTTCGCTCCCGACGGAAACACGCTGGCCACCGTGGGCGGTGAGGGGGTGTTGCGACTGTGGGATACCGAGGTGGTTCGCCAGTTGGCCAGCATTGCGCTGAGTTCCAGAAGCATCGTGCCGGGCGTCTTCTCTCACGACAGCAAGTCACTGGTCGTGGGATTGCGGAATGGCACGCTCGCGGTGGTCAACGTCGCGGCGCGGCGCCTGGAGACGGTGCTCGGACAGCCGCGAGCGGGTGGTATCAGCGGAGTGGCGCTCTCCTCGGATGGCTCTTTGGCGGCAGTGGCGCGGACGAAGGGCACAATCCAGTTGTGGCATCTGAGCACTCGGCGATTGTCGGCCAGTTTCAACGCGCCGTTGTTAAATTTGGGCTGCGTCGCCCTGTCACCGGACGGGCAACGGGTGGCTGCGGGCGCCAGCGACAGGACGATCAGAATTTGGGATGCGCGGACGCAAGAGGAAGTGGGCAGATTGGTCGGTCATAAGGACAACGTCGAAGCACTTGCCTTCTTGTCCGATGGCGACACACTGGTATCCGTGAGCAGCGAAGCGATATTCGTCTGGCGCGCGGCGACATCAACTGAGGCAGGGTTTTGGAAGTGAAGCCGCTCAGGGTCAAGTCGCGGCCTTGTTAAATCCCCGCTCGGTGGCCCAGCTTCATCCGGTCAACAGGTTGAAATTCTTCCAAATTCTTTCCCGGGCATGTCCGTTTTGCCCCGCAGATGGCGCATATGTAACTAGAATTGAATTGTGCCCATGAACACAACATCCCATCCACTTTGCGCCAGACGGAGGATTGCTTGCAAACTGAACCCCCGCGAGGGCGGTAGCGGGGAATACAGGAAGCCCCGGATATACGCAAGTCAGCGTATAGATGCTGTTTCGATTCTCCACTTGCTCTCGCACCCATGAGTTTTTATGCCAAATGTCTGATCGGATTGATTCTGCTCTATCTTGCGGGCGCGTTCTTGTTGCTTCGTGTGCTGGGCCGGAACAGCGATCAGGATTCCGACCCGGATCAGAACGATACAACCCGATGATTGCCCAAACGCCATTTCAAGCAATCGCGCAATCTCCTCATGCGAACGGGCAATTCGGTTGCGCGGAATCTTTTTTCATCGACGCGCAAATCACCGCGCAGGTGGCAGACGCGAACTATTTCGACTATGCCGTCAAATGCCAGGAAACCATGCAGAACGGCTCGCAGAAATCGACGACATGAAAGATTTTGTCCGGGGTGGGGACATACCGCCGGCAGCGGGAGCGCCTCTGGCGCCGCCGTTGCCGGCGCGCGTGGTGGCAGTCGCGCTGGAAATCGAAGTTCGTTTCCACGCATTCGTAGTCCCGCGCCGTTTGTTTTCACACTGTCCCCATTGAGTAAAAGTTCGCGCTTCACTTGGGCGGAATTCGCAGTTAGCGTTTCCATGAAAGCCGGTGTGGCGAAATGGCAGACGCACAGGACTTAAAATCCTGGGACTGTAAAAAGTCGTGTGAGTTCGAGTCTCACCACCGGCACCAGCCTTCGCCCGCAGCGGGCTTCGGCTTCGCAGGCCGGCTTCGCCTTCGGCTTCCACGCAGTCGCATTAATTTCACCGAGCAATGTCCATCGCGACGAGGCAGACGTCGTCGCCGAAATCTTTCGCGGAGGAAAATTGTCGGACCTCGTCCATGATTTCGTCGCAGATCTGCGCGGTGGGCAGTTGGATGCGTTTGCGCACGGCGGCGAAGAAACGTTCCTTGCCGTATTCTTCGCCATCAGCTCCGAGCACTTCGTAAACGCCGTCGGTGTAGAGCAGGATCAAATCGTCCGCGGCCACGGGACAGGAACAGACTGGATATATGGAGTTGTCGAACAGACCAAGCGCCGGGCCGTGTTGCGGGGCGTAAAAACTCAGCGGCTCGGCTGTGTTTGCGCTGCGACTCACCCGCAACGGACTGGGATGCCCGGCGGTCGAGAACCTCATCTCCTTGCCAGTCGTGTCCATGACGATGTAACAGGCGGTCGCAAGCAACGTCTCATCAGTGCGGCCAAGAATCGCATGGAGGCTGCGGTTGATTTCCGTCAAAAATTTTCCCGGGTCGGCGGCCACGGGCATCAGTTCCTCCACCAAGCCGCGCAGGATGGCGGTGATCAGCGCCGCGCGCATTCCGTGGCCCATCACATCGCAGATAAAAATTCCCGCCATCGTGTCCGTGATGGCAAAGACATCAAAGAAATCGCCGCCGACCGCGGCAGCAGGTTCGTAGCGATGATAGAATTGCAGCGCGCTGTCTTTCGGCGCGACTGATCTTGGGAAAGTCGGGTAGCGGTTCGGCAGGAACACTTCCTGGATTTCGCGCGCCATCTCGAAGTCGGCTTCCATCTGCGTGTTTTTTTCCCGCAGTTGCTCGGCGAGATTTTTCAATTCCTCCTCGGCGCGCTTGCGCTGGGTGACGTCGCGCGAGATGCCGAACGTGCCGACAATCGTTCCATGCTCGTCGCGCAACGGGAGCTTCGTCGTCATTGACCAGCTCACTTGGCCGTCAGGTGACGTCAGTTTTTCCTCTTTGTTGAACGGCTCGCCAGTGCGGATGATTTCCTGCTCGTTTTCAAAAGCGCGACGCGCGTGTTCTTCGCTGAAGAAATCGAAGTCGGTTTTACCGACGACTTCCGAAGGGTCGCTCAAGCCAAACCGCCTGGCCTGCGCGCGGTTGTTTCGCAGAAAGCGGCTTTGAAGGTCCTTGAAATAAATCCGGTCGGGCACGTTGTCCATCAACGTTTTCAAAAGGTGACGCTCGTGTTCCAACGCGGCCTCGGCGAGTTTGCGCTCCGTCACGTCGCGGAAAATGCTCAAGAGTTGCGGTTCTTCGCCTTCAAGTTCCAGGAACGTGTTCGACAATTCGAGCCAGATTTTTTTGCCGTTCCACAAATGCGTTTCGCGCGAGAAGCGCGTCTCGATGGCGTGTTTGTTAAACCGCTGTTTGTATTTGCCCAGCAAATCCTCGCGGCGCTCCGGCGCGTAAATCACGGTGAACGGCTGGCCAATCAATTTCTCCTCAGGCATGTCCACCATCTGACAGAAGGACTTGTTCACGACGAGCATTTTGCCTTCGGCATCCGTCAACCTCATGCCGTCAAAAGAATCTTCCATGACGTGACGAAATCTTTGCTCGGATTTTCTCACGGCTTGCGCGGCGCGGATTCTGTCGGCCTCGGCGGCGTCAAGCAAACGCGCGTTCCACCAAATCAGGCCGGTGAAAATCACCACGTTCGAAATAACGAAAAGAGAAATTCCGAATTCCGTATCGTAAAGACCCTTTCGTTCCCCCATCAAGCGAAGCGCGCCCAGGGCAATCGGGATCAAAATTGCCGCCGGCAACAGCCGCCGCACAATCGTCCCGCCCGTGCTTTCGCTCGTAAGCAGTTGCATCCATCCGCGATCTGGCCGCGCCGCCAACACACCCAGGCTCGTCACGAAAAACACCGCCGCCGAATTCAGCGGCATCGGAATGAACGACCCGACTTCGTATAACGCGAGAACGCGATACGCGTAGCCAATCAGCGCAACCATCGAAATCAATCCCGCTGCAAGGGCAAGAACTTGTGCCGGCCGAAAACGCGCGCGCATTTCCACTTCAAGCAGCAGCAATGAAAAACCCATGAGGATGAAACTGAGCGCGCTGTTGGGCGACATTTCATTCGGAACGCCTCCCGGTCCATGCAGCACTTTCTTGTGGAACAGCCATTGGTCGATTTCGATGTCAATGTCCGAGAAGTAGGAAATGAATTTTGCGCCTCCGATGAAAATGGCGATGCTTGCCAGCCCGCGGCCAAAGCGGAGTTTGCTTTTCGAAACAGCCCCGCTTGGTTGCAACAGCCAAAGTGACAGGCCGAGGCAAATGAATGCGACTGCGGACATCGGGTTCATGGGCGCGAGCCGCGGGGAAATGCTCTTGAGCAAATCCACTTTGAAAAACCAGCCCGCGAGCACTAGCACGCCGATGAGCGCGGCGAAGAGTCCCGCCGCCTTTGCCAGGCCTTCGAGCGTTTTCACGAACCGGGCTGAGGGCTGAAGTTGCATCGCGCAATAACTCTATCCGAAGAAATGTTCCGTTGAAAATCTTTCCTTTGCCAACAAATAATTTTCCATGCGGACACGGCGCGCGGAATTTATCCCACTTCAACGAGCCGCCTTCAACGCGCGTCGCGCCGCCGCAATGAGTTTGTCTCCGCCGAAAATGTCTGCTCACACACCGCGATCACAAACAGACTGGCGACAATTTGAATGAACGCTTTCATTGCGATTACGTTATCAACAATTCAACGGGTAAACCTCCTGTCGCCGGGAGGCAAACAAATCGTTTCATCGCGCCGATTAGAAAAGCCGGGGTTTTCCAATGCAAGAAAATTAAAACTTCCAGTTCCAGTCGCGCGAAGAATATTTTTGTCGGGCGAGCAATCGGCTATTGGCTATCGGCACCTGGCTATCGTCCATCAGTTCGTCCGCCAGCCAAATCTCCTTCAGCGCGGCCTTCACCATCGCCGGAGACAGCCTGAGATTAGTCAAGAACTGCAAATGCCCGCGCCCGCCACGATAGTCAGGCTCCTTGCTCGGCATCAGCAAAAACTTTTCGATCAGCGCCAGGTCAAAGTTCAGGAGAAACGTCCCGTGGAAGAGCAGATAATTCTTCCTTCGCCGTTGCGAGTTGCCGGAAAATTTTTTCTCGCCGATGGCCAAATCTGTCTGCCCGCGCAATTCGATTCTGCCGTCGAGCAACGGCTGCAACGCCAGTTGATTTCGCCTCAGGATGAATTGGTTCGTCGCGGAAATGCTTTGGAGCGGGCGATAGTCGGAAACTTTCAGCACGAGCGAGTAGTTCAAGCTCCCCTGCCCTTGCAGCACGGTTCCGCCGCCGGTGCAGCGGCGCTGGATTGGAATTTTATTTTCCTCGCACTCAGCCACGTTGACTTCGCTCATGATTTTGTTCGCGTAACCGACGACAACGAAGTGTTCCGGCGATTCCCAAAACCGCAGGATTTCCGGCGCGCCGCTTTCCTCGCACCAGTCCAGCAGTGCTTCGTCGCACGCGAGATTTTCCGCGGGCGTCGGCAAAGTCAGGTCGAGATATTTCATTGTCGTCATCGCGCAGGGCTGCTATTGTCGCTTCGCAAGCGGCAGTCCCCAATCCGCATCGGCAAAAACCCGTTTACTTTTACGCCCTGCGGCGAATGATGTAACTTTGACAGAAAGAATCGAGCAAAAGTGAAATTGCAGAAAAAAGAAAAATCGCCCGCGAGCCAGCGCCATTCGAACGCCGCTTCCGAAATTCCGACTGACCCAAAGTGGTTTGAATCATTGGAATCCGTGCTTCAGTTCGCGCTCAAAAGCCAGGGGCCGGAGCGCGCGCGGGATTTTCTCGACAGTCTCGTCGAAAATCTCAAAACATCCGGGCTGAAACTTCCCGCCATCGCGAACACGCCCTACATCAACACGATTCCCGTCAGCGAAGAGCCCGAATTTCCCGGCGATTGGAAAATGGAGCGTCGCATCAAAAGCCTAATCCGCTGGAACGCCATGGCGATGGTTGTGAACTCGAACCGCGATCACAGCGGACTCGGCGGCCACATCTCGACTTACGCTTCGGCGGCGACGATTTATGAAGTCGCGTTCAATCATTTCTTTCGCGGGCGCACGGAAAATTTTCCCGGCGACCTGGTTTATTTTCAAGGTCACGCCACGCCCGGAGTTTACGCCCGCGCGTTTCTGGAACGCAGGCTCGACGAACGTCATCTGAAGAATTTCCGGCAGGAATTGGCCGAAGGCGGCGGATTGTCTTCGTATCCGCACCCGTATTTGATGCCGGACTTCTGGCAGTTTCCGACCGTCTCGATGGGACTCGGCCCACTCGCCTCGATTTATCAGGCGCGGTTCAACCGCTACCTGCGCGCGAGAAAATTTTCCAGCGGCGACGAGCCAAAAGTTTGGTGCTTCATCGGCGACGGCGAAAGCGACGAGCCTGAAACGCTCGGTTCCATCACGCTCGCGTCGCGCGAGGAACTCGACAATTTGATCTGGGTCATCAACTGCAACTTGCAGCGGCTCGACGGCCCTGTTCGCGGCAACGGAAAAATCATTCAGGAGCTTGAGGCTGCGTTTCGCGGCGCGGGCTGGAACGTCATCAAAGTCATCTGGGGTTCAGACTGGGACGATTTGCTCGCGCGCGACAAGTCCGGCCTGCTGCTCAAGCGCATGGAGGAAGCTGTGGACGGCGATTATCAGAAATATTCCGTCGAGCCTGGCAGTTACACGCGCAGACATTTCTTCGGCAAATATCCCGAACTGCTCAAGCTCGTGAATCATTTGACTGATGATCAAATCCGAAAACTTCTGCGCGGCGGACACGACACGCGCAAGATGTATGCGGCCTACAAATCAGCGGTGGAACACAAGGGACAGCCTACCGTCATCCTCGCCAAGACCGTGAAGGGCTACGGCCTCGGCGAAGCCGGCGAAGGCCGCAACATTTCGCATCAGCAAAAAAAGATGAACGAGAAGGAGCTTCGCGAGTTCCGCGAGCGCTTCGGCATCCCGGTCAGCGACGAGGAGATTGGTGAGACGCCATTTTATCGCCCGCCCGCCGACAGCGCGGAGACGAAATATCTTCTGGAGCGTCGCAAATCTCTCGGCGGATTTCTACCGAAACGTGAAGTCAAAGCCGAGCCGCTGGAAATTCCAAAGCTGGACACATTCGGCGAATTTTTCAAAGGCTCCGGTCATTTTGAAGTTTCGACGACGATGGCTTTTGTCCGGCTCTTGAGCGTTTTGCTTCGCAACAAAATGATCGGACGCAGAATCGTTCCCATCATTCCCGACGAAGCGCGCACGTTCGGACTCGACGCGCTGTTCCGCGAGATCGGGATTTACGCGCAGAAGGGACAGCTTTACGAGCCGGTGGACAGCAAGTCGCTGCTCTACTATCACGAAGCGAAAGACGGACAGATTTTGGAGGAAGGCATCACCGAGGCCGGCTCGATGGCGTCATTCATCGCGGCGGGCACGAGCTACGCCACGCACGGGCAGCACATGATTCCGTTTTACATCTATTACTCGATGTTCGGTTTTCAGCGCACCGGCGATTTAATGTGGCTGGCCGGCGTCATCAAGGCAATAGGCTTCTTGCTCGGTGCGACCGCCGGCCGCACGACGCTCAACGGCGAGGGTTTGCAACATCAAGACGGCCACAGCCTGCTGCTGACGAGCGTGATCCCGAACCTGCTCGTCTATGATCCGGCGTTCAATTACGAGATCGCCGTCATCATCGCCGACGGAATGCGCCGCATGTATCACGACGGCGAGGACATTTTTTACTACCTCGCGCTCTACAACGAAAACTACGCAATGCCGCTGATGCCGAACGGAGTTGAGGAAGGAATCCTGCGCGGCCTCTACAAATTCAAAGCATCGCCAGAAAAGAAACAACTTCGCGCGCACATTTTCGGCAGCGGGCCGATCAT